>CBDAFS010000041.1:0-88584 GCA_965195285.1 uncultured Aminicenantes bacterium
CAGAAATTACTCAATATCCTGAAAATATTATCAACCAATGGATTTGAAGCGGTTCCCTTTAAAGGACCGGTCATTGCGGTCCAGGCCTACGGTGATATCGGGTTAAGAGCATTTTGTGACCTGGATATTTTAATCAAGAGCAGTGATTTTCCCGTTATTTATGATCTTTTGTTATCGGAAGGTTTTTCATCCCTTAAACCCATGATCGGAAAGCTGAAATCCATATGGAAAAAATCCCGGAGAAATTTTGAATTCAAAGATGAAACCGGTTTTTATGATTTTCACCAGCAGGTATCCCAGGGTCCTGGATTTTTCAGACTGAAAGACAAGTGGAACACGTTTTCTACCGTTGAATTGAATTCACAGGAGGTTCCCTGCTTAAACAACCATGATACCATCTTGATGTTAGCCCTTCATGGGACCCATCATGGCTGGAATATCCTGAAGTTTGTGGCGGATCTGGCTCATTTCATCCATTCCCGTGAGTCAGAAATCAACTGGGAGGTTCTGGTTGAAAAAGCCAGAAAGATGGGATCATTGAGGATGGTAATGATCGGGTTGTTGCTGGGTCAGGATTTTTGCGGTTTGGAAATACCACCTTTGATCCAGGATTTGATTCAAAACGATAAAAAAATCAGAAATCTGACTGGATATTTCAGATTACAGACCCTGAAAAAAAGGAAGTCAAACCAGGTTCCGGTGATGGCCGTTCCCCGGTCTTTGGATTCCCAATATTATCAGTTCAGATATATGATCTATTATCTGTTTAATCCCACCAACCTGGATGTGTTAGCAATAAGGTTGCCGGGATTTTTATATCCGCTATATTATGTGATTCGACCGGTGAGGTTGGGGATTAATTTAGTAAAGAAGATTTTTAATAGGAAAATAAATTAGGTAAAGGTTAAGGTAAAGGTAAAGTAGAAAGAAAGGTAAAGACAAAGAAAGATAAAAATTGAGGATATTTTCCAAGTTTTAATTTTTTTCTTAACCTTAACCTTTGCCTTTACCTGAGATAAGATTGATAAGGGAAATTGTAAATGAGATATCTATTCGACATCGGTCATCCGGCTGAGTTCCATTACTTTAAATTGGTGATCCGTAATCTGGAGGAAAAGGGTCATCAGGTGCTGATTACAGCCCGGGATAAGGATGTTACTCTGGAATTGTTGAAAAAATCCGGATTGGATTATGTCAATATTGGAAAAAACCTGCCTTCTAAAATTGGCAAGGTGTTTTCCCTTTTCCGAAATGATTTTCAAATTTTGAAAGCCATTAATAAATTTAAGCCTGATTTAATCATAAACTTTTTTTCTCCTTTTGCCGCCCAGGCCGGCTGGCTGGCCCGGATTCCGGTATTGGGATTTCATGATACCGAGATTGCCGGAATCAGTATCAAGTTAGCTCAACCGTTTACCGATATGGTGGTGGTCCCCGAGTGTTATACCCGGATATTGCCAAAGAAAAAACTCATCCGGTTTAAGGGTTATTTTGAATTATGTCACCTTCATCCCAATCATTTCATCCCTGATCCATCTGTCCGGGATATTTTAGGAATAGATAAAAATGAAAAATTCATATTGATCCGATTTGTATCTCACCGTGCCATCCATGATACCGGTTTCAGAGGCATGTCTTTGGAAATGAAACGAAAAGCGGTGAAAGAATTTTTAACATTTAGCCGGGTGTTTATTTCCTCGGAAGAACCATTACCCGAAGATTTAGCAGACTATGAATTGAATGTTCCGGTTGAAAAGATTCACGATGTGTTAACATATGCCAGCCTCTGTTACGGGGAAAGCGCCACCATGTCTGCCGAGAGTGCGGTATTAGGAACACCGGCTGTATTTTTAGATGAAAAGGGCCGGGGGTATACCCATGATCTGGAAAAGGAATATGGTCTGGTGTTTAATTATTCCATGAGTAAAGAAGATCAGGAGAGTTCCATTGACAAAGGAATTGAATTGATAAAAAACCATGATCACCAACACTGGCAGAAGCAACAGGAAAAATTACTCGGGGATCATATTGATGTGACTGCCTTCATGAGCTGGCTGATCGAACAATATCCGGAGAGTGTGGAGGTTATAAAAAGGGATCCCGATTATCAATTCGGGTTTATGTGAAGGATGTGGAAGATCTCACACCAACAATAATACTTTAGGTTAAGGTTGAGGTTAAGGCTGAGGTTAAGGTTGAGGTAAAGTGATAAGATGAAAAACAAGTTCATGATTCATGAGCGCTGATTTAATAATGAAAGAGAAATATTTTGATTTGGACCATATTGATCGCCAGGCTGAAAGTTTGCTGAATGAAGTTAAAAATGAACTTGAGGTTCATCCTCTGGAGTTGAAGCCGGCGCAGGCGGCCCTGCTGGTAATGGATATGCAGGGTTTTTTTGTAGAGCCGGATTCCCATGCGTTCATACCCGCTGCCCGGGCTATCCTTCCCAATATCCTGAAACTTCAAAATGTCTTTCTGGAAAACAATAGTCCCGTATTTCAAACCCGACACCTGAATACGGTTGAGAATGCCGGAAGGATGGGGGAGTGGTGGTCAGAGTTGATGACTGCCGATCATCCCCTGAATCAGATCACTGCTGCCCTGAGAGATCCAAGGGCGGTGCAATTGGAAAAAAACCAGTATGATGCCTTTTACGACACCGATCTCTTATCTTTGCTCCGGGACCGGGAAGTCAGTCAACTGGTCATTACCGGGGTCATGGCCCACCTATGCTGCGAGACAACGGCCCGTTCGGCATTTGTCAGGGGATTTGAGGTGTTTTTTGTGGTGGATGGCACCGCCACCTTTAACCGGGATTTTCATCGGGCCACCCTGTTGAACCTTTCCCATGGATTTGCGGTTCCCCTGATGAGTTGTGATATAATGGATGCCTTTAAAAAATGAAAACCAAACCCGAAGTGATCATCGTGGGAGCCGGTCCGGCCGGAATGGCCACGGCCCTGCAATTAAAACGGTATGGAATAGATACCATTTTATTTGAAAAAGATCGATTGGGCGGACTGCTGATAAATGCCCGGCTGGTGGAAAATGTCTTGGGTTTTCCCGAGGGAATTTCCGGCCCGGACCTGGTTGATTTATATGAACGGCAGTTGAAAAAATTCAATATAGATGTGATCCACCAAACGGTTATGGAACTAAATTATAATGAGATAAGAGAAACCTTCTCGGTCAGTATTGATGGGGGATCACAATACCCGGCCGGGGTGGTGGTGGTGGCCAGCGGCACCCGGGCCAACGAATGGGATCAATTGAATTTTATACATCCTGAAATGAAAAAATACATTTTTCATGAAGTGGTTTCCCTCCTGGATGAGAAAGGAAAGAAGATCATCATCATCGGGGCCGGGGATGCCGCCTTTGATTATGCCCTCAACCTGTCTGATGAAAATGAGGTGTTGATCCTCAACCGGGGAACCGAAATCAAGGCCCTCCCGGTATTGCAGGACCGGGTCAGAGAGAATCCGGATATCGGCTATCTGGACCGGGCAACAATTGAATCCATTGACCGGGGAAAACAACGGCCTTTAGCGGTGGGTATTCAACAAAATGGTAAAAACACGATCCGGGAAACAAATTGTATTGTTTGCGCCTTAGGGCGGGAACCGGATAAACGCTTTTATGCCCCCGCTCTTAACAAATTAGAGGAGCAGTTGATTCTCAGGGGCAACCTCCACCTGGTCGGGGATGTGAGTAACGGCTCATACCGCCAGGTGTCTATTGCCATTGGCAACGGGATCCAGGCGGCCATGGAAATTTATCATCAATGGGGGAAAGGGCAATGAAAATCTTAGCCAGGGCCGGAACCAAAGCCGTGGCCATGGTGTACTTGGCTGAAATGTCTGCCTCCCGCTTTGTTGAGTTTGTGGAATCGGTTCAGCCGCCCTTATCCCGGTCGGAAAAATGGGTGTTGATCATCTCCACCCTGTTCGGATGTCCCGTGGATTGTGAGATGTGTGATGCCGGCGGCCGCTACCGGGGCAAACTGTCTCGACTGGAAATGTTGGAACAGATTGATTACCTGATCCGGCAGTATTTTCCTGATAATGAGATTCCGGTGAAAAAATTCAAGATCCAATTTGCCCGCATGGGCGAGCCGGCTTTTAATGACGAGGTGTTAGCGGTTTTATCCGAATTGCCCCGAAAATACCGGGCGCCGGGCCTGATGCCCAGCCTGTCCACCATTGCACCCAGGGGGTGTGATGGGTTTTTTGACCGATTGAAAGACATCAAGAATCAATATTATCCGGGCGGGCATTTTCAATTGCAATTTTCCATCCACACCACCGATGAATCGCTGAGAGACCGGATCATCCCGGCGGACAAATGGAATTTCAGCGAAATCGCTGAATACGGTGAACAATTTTTTCAGAATGGTGATCGCAAGATCACACTGAATTTTGCTCTGGCCGACCATTTGCCGGTCTCGGCCGGCGTGCTGGAATCAACCTTTGATCCCGGCCGTTTTGTGATCAAAATCACCCCGGTGAATCCCACTCTGAAGGTCAGGGAAAAACGAATCAACAGTTTGATTGTCAATGAATCCCAGGCGTTGAGCCTGGACTGGGTCCGGCAGCTGCGGAAGGATGGCTATGAGGTGATAATCAGCATCGGTGAGCTGGAAGAGAATAAAATCGGAAGCAACTGCGGCCAGTACATTCGAAAATATCTGGAAGATTCTAAAAACATGGTTAATGATTCCTATCAATATAAGTTAGAGAAAATATAATACCCTGTAGTTTCAGGGCTCTCACAGGATTCCCTTTCACTTTACCCAAAAACGTTCTCGTTTTTGGGAGCGTTCCACCAATTTTCCAAATAATATTGATAAATACTCAATGTGTAATTGTTTGGAATTTTGAATTTTTGTCATTCGAATTTGTTTCGGATTTCGTGCTTCGTGTTTAGGATTTATTTTTTTTCTTAACCTTAACCTGAGAATTCAGGAGCCAGAAGACAGAAGTCAGAATAAATAAAATCCCAAATCCGAAATCCGAAACAAATTCAAAATTCAAAGATTCAAAACAAATATAAATAAAGATTAGAAGTCAGGAGATAGAAGACAGAAGTTTTTACTTAACCTTAATCTCAACCTTAACCTGAGTTTTAAGTTTTCCCTGAATGAGATGACTATCATTTCTTAATAAAATAAAGATAAGTTACCGGGCGAATTGCCATTCGCCCCTACGGTTGACCAAATAATCTTCACGCTTTACGCCTTCACACTTCACGAAAGATTTTAAGACTTTCAACTTTTACGAAAGATTTTAAGATTTTTACGCTTCACTCTTTACGTCTCACTCTTTTTACTTTACCTTTACCTTAACCTAAGCCTGAGAAGACAGAAGTTGAGAAGATAAGAAATTCAGAAGTTTAAGAACGTAGAACATAGATGTTAGAAATAGAACTACCTACTACTTACTTCCTACGACTTACTATTTACTTCCTTGTCCAATAAGAATAACTTCAGTTGCCGGAATGCCTGACTGCGGTGGGATATCCGGTTTTTTTCTTCTGCGGTCATTTCAGCAAAGGTTTTTTCTAACCGGGGATAATAAAACACCGGATCATAACCAAACCCCCTTGACCCTTTTTTTTCTTTTTGCAAAATACCCTCAACGGTTCCCCGGAAGGATTTGATCAGGCGGCCGTTTTTGCTCAGGGCCAGCACAGTCACAAAGGCAGCCCCACGGTCTACATGGGGTCTCATTTCCTTCAGCAATTTTTCAATATTCCGTTCATTATCGGCATCCGGACCGGCATAGCGGGCCGAATGAATGCCCGGTCTCCCCCCCAGGGCATCTGCGGTCAATCCAGAGTCTTCTCCAACCGTGAGTATATCCGGGGCCAGGCGGCTGTAGAAGATTGATTTTCCTGATGCATTCTCTAAAAAGGTTTTTCCCGTTTCCGGATAGGGGGTATCAATACCCAGGTCAGCGAGGGAGAGGAGTTCAAAGAGGGGATTGTCCTCCTGTAGCAGGCTGCGAATCTCCCGGAGTTTGCCCGGGTTGGTGGTGGCAATCAGGAGTTTTAATAAATCCATTGAATTATTGACACGGTCAGCCATTTCGGAGAGGGGTTGATGTGTCCCGATCTCTACAAGTTTTCACTACTGATTTCTTTGACCCCTTTTAGCTGAATGACTTTTTCCACGAATTCCCGGTTCTTGATATCCGAGGTGATCAGCACGATTTCGATTAAATAAGCCCGCTTGATCTTACTGAGGTTGACATTGATATAGCGGATTCCCGATTCGGTCATGATCTCCTTGATCTCGGCCAGGATGGCGGCCCGGTCCTCGGTCTTGATGATGTAGGCATATGACTTTTTCTGCTTTTCAATCACCCGGATGATGGGCCGGAAGGCAGTCAGGATGATCAGGATAAACAGGGTTACGATAAAGGCAATGAAATAGTAGCCGATACCCACTGCCATACCAATGGCGGCCACGCTCCAGATGGTGGCAGCTGTGGTCAGGCCGTGCACGGCAAACCGGGCCTGAATGATGGCCCCGGCCCCTAAGAATCCGATCCCGGTCACGATCTGGGAGGCAATCCGGCTGGGGTCGGCCAGGCTGAAGGATTCGGCCAGCTTGATGGACAGGATGGTCAACAGCACACTGCCGATGGCAATCAGGATATTGGTTCGTAATCCGGCTTCCTTCTGGGCGATTTCCCGCTCCAGGCCGATGAGGCCGCCAAGAGTGGCTGCCAAAAATATTTTTAAAAGGATTTCCAGTTCCATCTTATTTGAAAATAAAAGCAAGGATAAATATGACCACTAAAAACAGGGTATAGAAAGCAAAATGGGGATTTTTCAATAATTTTTCAGGTTCTTCGGCAGCTTCCGGGTCACTGAGTGATTTTTTCAAAAAAATGATCAGGTAGATAATGATAAAGGGAAGGGAAAAGAGAAAGGTATAGTATTGAATCTTCAAGGCAAACAGAGAAAAGGTCAGAACAAAAAGCAATCCGTTGATGATCATAAAGGACATCAGCATCCGGTGGCTGTATTTTTTCAGGGAGAGCCGGTAACCGGCTGATTCCGCTTCGGTCAGGAATTTTTTTTCAGCCACCCGCTTGCCGATCATCAGAAAATTGCCGAAACACCACCAGGCTACCAGCAGGCTCAGCGGAGGAAAAGAGGTCTGTACAATATACCAGCCGATTAAAAAGCGGATGGGGTTGTTGGCCGACTCCACCGTAGAATCCAGAAAGGGCACATCCTTGAGCCGTACCGGCGGTACATTGTAGAGAACGCCAGCCACCAGCAGGGCCAGCAGGCTGAATACAAAGGTGATGTTGTACAGCAAAAGGGCAATCGTGATCGAGACCGCTACCATCAGCGACCACAAAAAGAGCAGCTTGACCGGGCTTATCTGGTTGTTTATCAGGGGCCGGTTTTTCTTCTGGGGGTGGTGTTTGTCATAGGGGGCATCGGTGATTTCATTGACAATGTAGTTGGCGGTGGAGATCAGCCAGGTCAGACCAAACCCCAGCCCCAGCCTGAATAGCAGGTCAACCAGGTTGACGGTTTTGAGTAATTCGGGTGACAAAATAAATACGGCTATAAAACCGGGGATGATGGCCAGGCTGCGGGGCCAGCGCTCCAGCCTCAGGGATTGCAGGTACAATTTAATTTTTTCGCGCATAAATTTCCCAGGAATCGAATAATTGTAATTTCAAGTGTACCTTTTTCAATAATTTTTGTAAAGTTTTTTTCTGCTTCAAACCGGGAAAAAATCGAGTCAGCAGGTAAAAAATGCTGAAATGCCAGGCATAACGGTGAAATTTGATAATGTCGAAACCATGGTTGGCTAACAAGACCTTCAGCGACTTCCGGTTGAAGAAGTTGAGGTGGGCGATGCGGAAGTGCCACCACCTTTTGCCCATCAGTTTCACGGCCAGGCTGTTGATGTCCGGCGTGACAATCACCAGGATTCCGTCTTTCCGGATCAACCCTTCCAGCCGGGTCATGAAGGGTTCGGGTTCGGCCAGGTGTTCGAGTATATCAACCAGGGTGATTACTGAAAATTTTTCGGAGTTTGGAAAAGTTTCAACTACACCCTGAAACAGTTCTATGCCGTACTGCTCCCGGGCCTGGTTTACCAGGAACCGGGAAGGTTCGATGCCCATTATACGGTAGCCCTGCTTTTGGGCCAGGTCTAAAAATATGCCACTGGCCGCCCCGATATCCAGCAAATGGTTGCCGGGCTTGTCGATCCGGCTCAGCCGCTTCAGGATGGTTCTGAAATTTCGGGACCGGCCCTCGGATTCCAGGCTGTATTCCGGGTCTTCCAGATCCCGGTAGAATGTGGCCAGGTCTTGCTCATTGAGGGTGGGGTTGGAAAATACAAAACCGCAATCCCGGCATTTATGAAAATTCCACATCTGGCCGTAATGGCTGTCCGTGATTCTGAAATGATCGGGGCCGATACTGTCCGGGTCAAAGGAGCCTTTTCGATAGTTATATGTCCGGGCGGAGTCGCAGACCGGGCAGTTGTTTCTTTGAACCCATTTCATTCGATATTTATATCACAGTTTTGCTTTCAGGAAAAGGCTTGGAGACGTGAAACATAAAGGTAAAGATAAAGGTAAAGGCAAAGGTTAAGGTTGAGGTAAAGGAAAAGGTAAAGGTTAAGGTAAAGGAAAAGACGTAAGGCGTAATACGTAAAGCGTAAAATGTGATAAGTAATTGGAAAAATGTAGGGGCGAATGGCAATTCGCCCATTTATTTATATCGATTTTTCATATTGGTTGTAATAATCATCCCTTTCAGGGCAAACTGCCGTTTGCCCCTACAAGAGCATTCTCATTAGATTCATTATTGTTTTGTTTTGAACCTTCGAATTTTGAATTTGTTTCGGATTTAGAATTTGGGATTTGTTTTTTCTGGCTTCTTTCTCCTAAGATAAAGTGTAATTGAAAGATAAATAATTTTTTTTATTCTATTGAAAAAAAACAATGCTTATGTTAATTTTTATATTCAAATAAAGGAGGTTTTTGATGGCTTATAAAGTTGCTATAAATGGATTTGGAAGAATAGGGAGACTTTTTTTCAGGACCTGCCTGGAGAAAAGTGATTTTGATATCGTGGCGATCAATGATATCACCTCGACCGATACCCTGGCCCATTTGTTGAAATACGACAGTGTGTTCGGCCAACTGAAAAAAAATGTAACCAGCCAGGATGGCTCCATGACCGTGGATGGCCGGGAGATTAAGGTTTTTGCCGAGAAAAATCCCGAAAATCTGCCCTGGGAAAGCCTGGGAGTTGACCTGGTTCTTGAATCCACCGGTTTGTTTAGAAAGCGGGAGGAGGCGGAAAAACACCTTCGGGCCGGAGCTAAGAAAGTGGTGATTTCAGCACCGGCCACCAATCCGGATATTACCATTGTTTTAGGTGTCAATGATGGGGAATACAACCATGACCAACACCATATCATCTCCAATGCCTCGTGTACGACAAACTGTGTGGCTCCTCCGGCAAAGGTATTGCATGACCGCTACCGGGTGTTAAAGGGCAACATGACCACGATTCATAGCTATACCAATGACCAGCGGATTCTCGATTTGCCCCATAAGGATTTGAGGCGGGCCCGGGCTGCTGCCATTAACATTATTCCCACCACCACCGGGGCTGCCAAGGCCATTGGCCTGGTGATTCCCGAACTGGCGGGAAAGATTACCGGAAGCGCCCTGCGGGTACCCACCCCCAATGTGTCCCTGGTTGACCTGGTGGTCAACCTGGAGAAACCCACCTCGGTGGAAGCCCTGAAGGATGACTTTAAGAATGCCTCTGAAAACAAATTCAAGGGCATATTAGAGTATTCCGAAGAGCCTCTGGTTTCCACCGATATTATCGGAAACAGCCACTCCTCGATTGTTGACAGCGAGTTCATCACCGTTATCGAGGGAAATATGGTCAAGATTTTAGCCTGGTACGATAATGAATGGGGGTATGCCTGCAGACTCCAGGATTTGATCGATAAAATCGCCGGGAGGTGACAGTGAAATGAAATATTTAAAAGACATTGAAGCCAAGGATAAATGTGTTTTGGTGCGCAATGATTTCAATGTGCCCCTGAACCAAAAGAGGGAAATTTTAGATGACACACGGATAAGGGCCTCTTTGCCCACCATCGAGTATCTTATCGAGAGCGGAGCTAAGATTGTTCTGTGTTCCCATCTGGGGCGGCCCCAGGGGGAATTCAAGCCGGAGTTCAGCCTGAGACCGGTTGCCCACCGCTTATCAGAGCTGCTGGACCGCCCGGTTCAATTTCAGGCTGAGATCACCGGAGAAAAAGTTGATGCCGCCAAAGCCTCCCTGAAACCCGGGGAAATCCTGTTGTTAGAAAACCTGCGCTTTCATCCCGGGGAAACCGGTAATGACCCGGACTTTGCCCGAGATCTGGCCCGGGGTATTGATGTGTATGTGAACGATGCCTTCAGCACTTCTCACCGGGATCATGCCTCGATTACCGGGATAACCCGGCTGGTGCCGGTAGCAGTGGCCGGGCTGTTGTTGAAAAAGGAAGTGGATTATCTGAGCCTGGTTGTTGAAAAGCCCAGTGAAAATTATGTCCTCATCTTAGGTGGGAACAAGGTATCGGAGAAGATCCCGGTAATCAACAACCTGTTAGAACGGGCCACCACCATTCTGATCGGGGGGGCCATGGCCTATACTTTTTTAAAGGCCCAGGGCGTTAAAGTGGGCATGTCCAAGGTGGAGGATGCGTATTTGCCCATGTGCCGGGAGATAATGGAAAAAGCCAAGGTCAGCGGGTGCAAATTGATGCTGCCCGTGGATCATGTGGCGGCGGTGAAGATCGAAGCCAATGTGACCATTCGCATGGTGGAAAAAGGCAAGGAAATCCCCGAGGATATGATGGGCCTGGATATCGGGTATGAAACCGTGGAGCGGTACATGGCCGAAATCCGCCGCGCAGCTCTGGTCGTTTGGAACGGCCCCATGGGGGTTTTTGAAGTGGATGATTTTTCGGGCGGCACCATGTCCGTGGCCAAAGCCATTGCCGATGTTTCAGCCACCTCGATTGTGGGTGGGGGTGACTCGGTAGCAGCCCTGATCAAGGCCGGTGTCTCTGATAACATATCCCATATATCAACCGGGGGCGGGGCCTCCCTGGAGTTTCTTTCCGGAAAAATCTTAGCCGGAATCGAGGCGCTTTCCTGAACATTGATTAACAGACATCAATAAAATTTTTAAAAGGAGACCTGGATATCATGAGTGAAACAACCGAATACATCATTGCCGGTAACTGGAAAATGCAAAAAACAGTGGTTGAAAGCCAGGATTTCTTCACCGAGCTGGACCAGCGGATCCGGGAGCACTCAGGTGTGGAAGTGTTGATTTTTCCTCCCTACACCTCTTTGTATGCCCTCAGGGGATTGTCGAAAAAGATCAAAATCGGTTCTCAGAACATATTTTATGAGGAGCATGGGGCTTTTACCGGGGAAATCTCCCCCCTGATGCTGGAGAATCTGGTGGATTATGTGCTGATTGGCCATTCGGAAAGACGACATGTATTCAAGGAGACCGATGAGGAGATCAACAAAAAGGTCAGGGTGGCTTTACAACATGGCTTCAGGGTGATTCTATGTGTGGGCGAAACCCTGGATGAACGGGAACGGGAACAAACCTTTGAAAGAATCAGAAGCCAGGTAAACAAAGGCCTGGAGGATCTTGATCGCAAGTACCTGAACCGGTTGGCCATTGCCTATGAGCCGGTCTGGGCCATTGGAACCGGAAAAAATGCCACTACGGAACAGGCCCAGGAGGTTCATACCTTTATTCGTGACGTGTTGGCCGATTATGTTGACAATCCCGGGCAAACCCGGATTTTATACGGCGGGTCGGTTAAAGCGGAGAATAGCTTTGATTTGCTGGCCAGGCCGGACATCAACGGGGTTCTGGTGGGAGGAGCATCCTTGAACGTGGACTCTTTTTCTGGTATAATAGACCATTCATATAAACTGATTGACCGATAGGAGGAAATCTTGGAAGGTTTTTTATTGGCTGTTCATATATTTGTGTCCCTGTTGCTAATTATCGTGGTGTTGTTGCAGAGCGGAAAAAGCGCTGATCTGGCCGGTGCCTTCGGGGGAGCGGGCAGCCAGTCGACTTTCGGTCCCCGCGGGGTAGCCTCCATAATGGGAAAATTGACCACGGTCTTAGCCATTTTGTTTATGGTGTTGACCCTGATGTTGATGATTGTTGCTTCCAGAAAGACCAATGTAAAATCGGTACTGGATAAAGAAGAAGTCAAGCAGGAAGAAAAACAAGAGAGCATTAAACCCCCGCCCCAGCAAGACCAGGAAGAAAAAAAATCCACTGATTTACCGATAGAATAAATAGCTTGAATAGGCCGAGGTGGTGGAATTGGTAGACACGCAAGCTTGAGGTGCTTGTGGGTGAGAGCCTGTAGGGGTTCGAGTCCCCTTCTCGGCAGATCGGAGAGGTGCGTGAGCGGCTGAAACGGGCTGCCTGCTAAGCAGTTGTTCCTGTAAAGGAACCGTGGGTTCGAATCCCACCCTCTCCGTTTTAACAAAAAAATGGACGAATGGCCATTCGCCCCTACATTTTTCCAATTACTAATCACATTTTACGCTTTACGTATTACGCCTTACGTCTTCCCCTTTCCCTCAACCTTTCCCTTTACCTTTGCCTTTACCTTTATCTTTGCCTTTACCTCTACCTTTACCTTTACCTTTATCTTTGCCTTATAAAATCTTAACTTTCCTATAAAAAAATCACCATTTAGTGATATAATTAAATAATCAGGAATTAAACATTATAAGGAGAAAATATCATGAAGAGAGTATTTATTTTTATGTTAGTCATTTTGTTTTTAAGCAGTTTGAGTTTATTGGCTGAAACCCTGGATGAGATTTTAGCCAAGAATTATGAATCAAAGGGAGGGCTGGAAAAATTAAAGTCCATCACTTCGATAAAAATCAAGGGAAAGATTGTCCAGGCCATGATGAACATGGAAATGCCCATGGAGATCTGGTACAAAAAACCCAATAAAATCAGGATGGAGTCGGAATTCCAGGGCCGGAAAGTGGTTCAGGGTTATGATGGAAACATTGCCTGGTGGATCATGCCATTTTTAGGCAGCGATGACCCCCAGGAAATGGCGGAAGAACAGGCCAGGGAAGTAAAGGAAATGGCTGAATCCATGGATCCGCTGATGGATTATAAGGAAAAGGGATACAAACTGGAACTGGTGGGAAAGGAAGACATGGAAGGCACTGAAGTCTATAAATTGAAGATGACTAAAAAAAATGACAAGGTGGAGTTTTTTTATCTGGATACAGAAAGTGGGATTGAGTTGAAATCTTCCAGTTATGTCAAGCGGGGCGAGAATGAAATTTTAGTGGAAACCTTTTTCGGCGACTACCAGGAAGTGGACGGGGTGGTGATGGCTTTTCAGATGGAAGTGAAAGCCGACAATCAATCCAGTGTAACCATGACCTTTCAAGAATTCAAATTCAATGAAGAAATGGATGATGCCCTGTTTGTGATGCCTCCCAAAAAAGAGGCCGAGAAAACCGGAGAAGAAGATAAATGAATCGCTCCGGCCTGTTTTTTTACTGTATTTTTGCGGTTTTTTTCCTGTTTTTGATAGCCGGAAACGCCGAGGAAATAAAATTAGACAGCGCTTCTTTCGGGGGTATCAAGGCCCGGATGATCGGGCCGGCCATTATGAGCGGGCGCATAACCGATATTCAGGCGGTTGAATCGGATCCCCGGATCATCTATGTGGCCACGGCCAGCGGCGGCATCTGGAAATCGGTCAATGGTGGTACTACCTTCAAACAGATCTTCAGGGATCACACCATGTCGGTGGAGACCATTGCCATTGAACAAAAGAATTCCCAGGTAATCTGGGCCGGAACCGGAGAGTGTAATGTCCGTAACAGTGTCTCAGTTGGTACCGGACTTTATCGAACTTCCGATGGCGGTAAAAACTGGGCATTTATGGGTTTCAAAGATTCTGAGAGAATCAGTCAGGTTGTGATTGATCCCCGGAATTCAAAAACCGTTTATGTGGCGGTGATGGGCCATCTGTGGAATGCCAATAATGAGCGCGGATTGTACAAGACAACTGATAACGGCAAAACCTGGAAACGAATCCTTTTTGTGGATGAAAACACCGGTTGTGCGGATCTGGAAATGGATCCCAAAAATCCGGAAATCCTTTATGCGGCTATGTGGGAATTCAGGCGCCAGCCCTACTTTTTCAATTCTGGAGGGAAAGGCAGTGGGCTTTTCAAAACCGTAAACGGCGGGAAAACCTGGAAGAAGTTAACCCAAGGATTACCCGGAGGGAACCTGGGTAGAATTGCCATTGCTGTGTCCCCGTCAAAACCGGATACGCTTTACGCCACGGTGGAAGCCAAAAAAAATTCCCTTTACCGTTCCGACAATAAAGGGGAATCCTGGACCAGGGTTAATGATACCATCTCCGTTTCCATGCGGCCCTTCTATTTTTCCCATCTGATTGTTGATCCCAATAATAATAACCAATTATATGTTACCGGACTTTTTCTGGGAACCAGTGAAAACGGGGGAAAATCATTCAATTTCGGATTTTTTGGCCGTTACCATGCAGATGTTCATGCCATCTGGGTAAATCCCCACAATTCCAACCAGCTGATCATCGGAACCGATGGGGGTGTTTATATTTCCCAGAATAAAGGGCGGCAATTCGATATGGTTTCCAGCCTGCCGGTTTCCCAGTTCTACCATGTTTATTATGATATGCAGATACCCTACAATGTATACGGCGGACTGCAGGATAACGGCTCCTGGTACGGTCCTTCCAAAAGTCATGCTGGCGGTATACAAAACAAGGACTGGCATAATGTGGGTTATGGCGACGGTTTCCATGTGTATCCCCATCAAAACCAGCCCCATATTGTATACTGGGAGTGGCAGGGTGGTCGCATTGCCCGAACCAATCAAAAAACCAATGAGATCAAAGATATCCAGCCCGTGCCAACCAGAAAGGGAGAAGCTGATTACCGCTATAACTGGAATGCAGGCATGGCCCTGAGTCCCTCCAATCCGGACGGGATTTACATCGGTGCCCAGTATTTGTTTAAATCAACCGACCGGGGAGATACCTGGAAAAAAATATCCCCTGATCTCACCACCAATGATCATAAAAAACAGCAGCAGTACAAATCCGGCGGTCTGACTGTAGATGATACCACTGCAGAGAATCATTGTACCATCTTTACCATTGCCGAATCACCCAAGGATGCCAATGTCATCTGGGTGGGAACCGATGATGGCAATTTGCAGGTTACCCGGAACGGGGGTAAATCCTGGAAAAATGTGGTGAAGAACATAACCGGACTTCCGGCCTGTACCTGGTGTTCGACGGTTGAAGCCAGTCATTTTGATGCCGGAACCGCATACGTGACCTTTGACGGACATCGAACCGGAGATATGAAATCTTATGTTTATAAAACCATTGATTATGGAAAAACCTGGAAAAGTTTGAAAACTGACAATCTGGAAGGATATTGCCATGTTATCCGTGAGGATCTGGTGAACAAAGATCTTCTATTTCTGGGAACCGAGTTTGGCCTTTTTGTTTCCATTGATGCCGGCCAAAACTGGGGCCACCTGAAAGAAGCATTACCCAGGGTATCAATCAGGGATCTGGTCATCCATCCCCGTGAACATGATCTGATCATTGCCACCCATGGTTTAGGTATTCAAATCATTGATGATATTACCCCATTGCGCCATTTAAACGCTGAGGTTTTAAATTCCGAGGCCTTGGTTTTGCCTTCCAAAACCGCGATTTTGGAGATCCCGAATATATTCCAGGAATTCCCACCGGATTCCGAATTTATTGGCGACAATCCTCCCGGTGGTGCAGCCATTGCCTATTATCTAAAAAAACGCCATATCTTTGGCACCTTAAAACTGGAGATTCTGGATGCCTCCGGAAAGGTGATCCAGACCCTTCCCACCACCAAGAGGAAAGGACTTAACCGGTTGTACTGGGGAATGCGCCTGAAACCACCCAAGGCGGCCGGCGCACCCGGTTTGTCCATGTTTGTCTTTCAGGGTCCAATGGTCGAGGAGGGTATTTATACGGCCAGGCTGGTAAAAGGGAAAAAAACTTTTCTGGGAAAAATCGAACTGATTCCCAATGCCGTGTCCGGACACAGCAAGGCTGACAGACAGTGGAGGCACAAAACCGTCATGGAGCTTTACCGGATGCAGGAAGGGTTGGGTTATGTGGCCAATATGGTTTCAGATTTGTCAAAAAAAATAGAAAAAAGGCTGGAAAAAATCCAAGACCGGAAGATAAAAAAACGATTGGCATCTTTCCGAAAAAAAATAGATGAGTTTCATTCCAGCATTGTTCAGCATGCAGGAATTATGGCCGGTGACAAACTGAGGGAAAAAGTGATGGCTCTTTACAGTTCGGTTATTCAATATGGCGGCCGCCCAACTCAGTCTCAGATATATTACCTTTCGGTTTTAAAGGATCGAATCAATCAGGCCGAGTCAAAATTCAAACAGATAAAGGACAAAGATCTGCCATTTCTTAATGCCTTTTTGAAAAAGAAAAATCTGGAAGAATTCAAACTGATAACCCGCGAGGAATACAGTAAGAAAGATTAATTCACCTGAAAACTGGTTAATGGGTGGCGCAATTCTGAGAATATAAAAAGAGGAATAAAAATGGAACGAGATCAGGCTTTGAAGCTTGTTCAGAAGGAAATAAAAAACAAAAACCTCATCAAACATTCCCTGGCTGTTGAGGCCTGCATGAGGGCATTTGCCCGGAAGTTTGGTGAGGATGAAGACAAGTGGGGGCTGGCCGGTATTCTCCATGATCTGGATTACGAATATACTGCCGATGATCCGGACCGGCATGCCCTGAAAACCGCGGAGATGCTGGAGGAATTTGACCTGCCCGGGGACATTATTCATGCCATCAAGGCCCACAATTCCAAGGTGTCCTTTGAATCCAAAATGGATATTACCCTGTATACCGTGGACCCCACCACCGGTTTTATCATTGCCTGCGCCCTGATGCATCCCACTAAAAAACTGAGTTCGGTTGACCTGAAACGGATGAAAAAGCGGTTCAAGGAGAAAAATTTTGCCAGAGGCGCCCACCGGGACCAGATCCGGGAATGTGAAAAACTGGAAATTGAACTGGATGAATTTCTGGAGATATGCCTGGCCGCCATGCAGGAGATCAATAAAGAGTTAGAGTTGTAGGTAAGGTAAAGGTAAAGGTAAAGGGGAAGGTAAAGGTAAAGGGAAAGGTAAAGGTAAAGGGGAAGACGTAAGGCGTGAATAGTAAATAGTAATTAGTAATGTGTAAACAAAAATTAGTAAAAAATGTGTCAACTTTTAATCAGGACGAGACAACGTAAGTCGTAAATAGTAATTAGTAAGTAGTAATTAGTAATTTGTAAAGTGTAAGTAGTGAAGAGTGAAGACGTAAGTCGTAAATAGTAATTGGTAATTCGTAAAGTGTGAAAAGTAATACTTAAAAACAACTGGTAATCCGATGGTTATTTGCTCGTTACACTCGCGTTATTCTATGGTAATTTGATTGCAACTCGTAAAGTGTAATGCGTGAAGCTGGAAGGCGTAAAACGTAAGTTGTGAAGTTTTTTTACTAATTACTACTTACTTCTTACTACTTACTTCTTACTATTTACTATTTACTATATTGACAAGTGTTACCAAAAAATGATACATAATAAGTGATAATTAATTAAAATATTAAAAAACTGACGGGGTTAACCAGCATGCAAAAAGATCATATTAAGGGATTCAGATTGATAATTGCCGGGGTGGCTATCCTATTTGTACTGATAGTGATTGTCCGGATTTTTTTTGATGAGAGCAAAAACTTTCCCCCGCTGTTCATTAATAGTACTACCCTGATCATCTCGCTGTGGACCATCATCATCCTGTTCAGTCTGACCTTTCTGTTCATCCTGTTGAGAAATATCATCAAACTGTATTACAGCCGGAGCAAGGATGAGACCGGCGGCCGGTTCAAGAACCGGCTGGTTTTTTTCTTCATTGCTTTTTCAATCATTCCCACTCTCCTGATTTTTTTCTTTGCCACCGATCTGATCGAGCGGGGGATTGAAAAATGGTTTAACGTCGATATCGACGGTATCATGGCCAAAACCGAAGAACTGGAGCCCAGTTATTATGAGCGGGCCAAGGAGGAGTTAAAGCATTTTTCCAACATCATGGCCACCGATATCAAGAAATACAAGAAGTATACCTATGAAAACCGGATATTTCTGGATAATTCCATCAAGAAACAGATGAAAGAGTACAAACTGGATGTGGTCAATATTTACCGGAATGACAAAGAGACTCTGACCAAATTCAACCCGGTGATACCCCTGCAGGAATACAAGGATTTGCCCCGGGATATTGTCTGGAGAAGCCTGGGCGGGGATGATTATTTTCCCATTGATTCACTGAAGAAGGGAGTGCTGATTCGAAGCGGGGTTAGGTTTACAACCCCGGAGGGGGATCGCATCCTGGTCATCACCGGCAAGTATTATCCGGACCGCTACATTAAGAATCTGAAAAGCCTGTCAGCCATGGTCAATAAATACAATCAGTTGAAACCCATCAAAACACCGGTCAAGACCACTTACTTTCTGCTGTTTATGTTCATCACCATCCTGATCATCTTTTCGGCCTCCTGGCTGGGGTTTTACCTGGCCAAGGGTATCACTACCCCCATTGATAAACTGGCCGCAGCTGCATCGGAAATCACCAAGGGTAACCTGGACGTGCGCATCGATTACACGGCCAAGGATGAATTCAATTCCCTGATTTCCGAATTCAATAAAATGGTTACCGACCTGAGGGAAAACCGGGATAAACTGAACAAGAGGACCATTGAATTAAAACAGCGGCGCAGCCTGACCGAAACCATCCTGAACAACATCACCTCGGGCGTCATTGCCCTGAATTCAACCGGGGAGATAATCGATATCAACCCGGAAGCCGAAAGAATGTTTTCCCTGAGATCCAGCGGGGTGTTGAAGACCCATTTTACAGAGGCATTGGCCGAGCGCCAGTACAAGGATATCAGCTCCATCATTGAAAAGGCCTATAAGACCAAATTTAAAATCATTGAAAAGGAATTGAATTTCAAAATAAAGGGCAAGATACTAAACCTGGCTACCAAAATCACCCATATCCGCAACCCGGTCAATAAAAAATTCTCCGGCCTGCTGGTGGTGTTAACCGATCTGACCGCCCTGATCAAGGCCCAGAGGCTTTTGGTATGGAGAGAGGTGGCCAAGCGTATCGCTCATGAGATTAAAAACCCCCTGACCCCCATTCAAATCTCTTCCCAGCGCATATTGAAGGCCCTGGAGTTGCCGGATGATAAATTCAGGAAAATAGTGGAGGATAGCCTGAACATCATCCTCCAGGAACTGGATTCCATAAAAAACCTGGCCGAGGAGTTTTCTCAGTATGCCCGCCTGCCCGAGGTGAATTTTACCACCGGGGACATCAACCAGATTCTGGAAAAGTTAGTCTCGGTGTACTCTTCTATTTACAACAATGTTGAGTTCAAGGTGGACCTGGATGTTGATATTCCGGCCCTGGTCAAGATGGACACCGAACAGATCAAACGGATTTTCGTTAACCTGATTGACAATGGTATCGACGCCATGAACAAAGAAGGTATCCTGGAAATCTCCAGTAAATACATCAAAAGCAGCCAGTTCATTAAAATTGAAATTGCCGATATCGGTCCGGGCATCAGTGATGAAGACAAGGGAAAGCTGTTCATTCCCTACTTTTCCAATAAAAGCGGGGGAACCGGGCTGGGCCTTGCCATTGCTCACAACATCATTGAAGAACACAACGGGCTGATCACGGTAGTGGACAACACCCCCCAGGGGGCCAAGTTCATCATAGAAATCCCGGCTTGAGGAGTCAGAAGACAGAAGATAGAAGTTGAGAAGATAAGAAGTTCTGAAGTTGAGAATTTCAGAAGTTTCACACCTTACGTCTTCACGCATTACGTTAAACAACTGAATTACCATTGAATTACGCGAGTATAACGAGCAAATTACTACCAATTACCAATCTCAAATTACTAAATTTCTATTGTTCCCGGGTTTGAAACTGTTCTGAAATACTGATTTCCATCTCATAAATAATGGTCATGATCCCGTATTCCGGATCGTGAAGAAGGGATTCCCGGACCTCATTCAGGTAATCCAGGATATTTTGTCTCAACACCGGCAGGGCTTTCTTCTTGGTCTGGTAGTGATCCCAGACATCCCAGATGATGATTCCCACGGCAATGATGGTTCCCAGGAACCGGCCGCCCACTTTGGCTGCTACCTTTCCGCCGGTTTTGGTGGCCATTTTTGTAGCAGCCTTGGCAGTCATTTTTGCCGATATCCGGCTGCTGATTTTGACGATGATGGGTTTGATGGACCTGAACATCAGGACCATGCCCCCGGCGGTCACCCCGGCAATGGCCTTCAGGGAGAGAGAGGTCTGGCGGTTGGCTTCTACATTCTTGACCATGATGGCGATATCCCGGAGGTATCGATCCCAGTCAGCCCGCGTGATGTTGTATTCTTCGGGGATTTTACTGAATTCACGGTTCAGGTGGGTCGAATACTCGGTGATGACTTCAGTTAGTATTCGCTCTACTTCCAGCTGGGCAATTTGGGGCCGCAACACCCGGATGGCAAATTCCTCCTGAACTTCCTGGGTAATCATCTCGGCCGGGGAAGGGTTGTCACTATCCACCCAGTTTAAAACCTGATACATCAGGCTTTTCAGGCCGATCTTCTGCTGCGTCCAGTAACTGAAATACCAGTTTAAAAAATCATCATCTACCCGTTTCATCTGCTTCTTGATCCAGGTGTCCAGTTTCTGTGATGCCAGTTCCTGGGTCTGGATTCGGGCTTCCTGCATGACCGTTCCGATTTTCTGATTGACCTTGGCCCATTCGACCTTAGTGGTTACCGGTTTTTTGATGACTTCAGGCACTTTATCCAGTGTGCCCGATTTTTTGAACAAAAAGGTTTTACCCAGTACTGCCAGTACAATTAAAACCACCAGGATCCAGAGGATCTTGCTGAATGATCTTAAAAAATGCCCCCAGGCTTCGATTCTCCGGGATTTACCTTCGTAGCTTTTGTCTACATTTCCATTCTGTTTATCGGATTTACCCATGGTTTACCTCTCTTCGAAATGATTGCTTGTGATTATAGCATAAGTTTATTTTTCCCTCTACTTTTACCTTTGTCTTTCCTTAACTTGATAATACAGGAGATAGGAGATAGAAGACAGAAGTCAGAATAAATAAAATCCGAAATCCCAAATTCGAAATCCGAAACAAATTCAAATGTTCAAAATTCGAAACAAAACAATAATGAATCCCATGAGAATGATCTTGTAGGGGCAAACGGCGGTTTGCCCTGAAAGAGATGATTATTACAACCAATATAAAAAATTGATATGACCAAATGGGCGAATTGCCATTCGCCCCTACATTTTTCCAATTACTTATCATGATGCATAATTTACAATAAAATTACCATGAATTACACGAGCGAAGCGAATGAATTACCATCGAATTACAAGTTTCACTTCAATTTTCACTCTTTACACTTTACGTATTACGCCTTTACCTCAACCTTTACCTATAGCATTTCCAGCTCTTGGTCTGTAATGGTCATCTGTTCGATGGGTGCCTGAAAAACGATTTCACCGTTTTTAATTACCGAAACAAAGTCAGCGATGGCCCGAACCCTTTTTAAATGGTGGGAAATGAACAGAATACCGATTCGGTAACGGGCCAGTATGGATTGAATATGCTTCATGAGCCGGGAGGCCATGATCTCATCCAAAGAACTGAGGGGCTCATCCAGAATGATAAATTCCGGATTCAGGATCAGGGCACGGGCCAGGACGATTCGCTGCAGCTCACCCCCGGACAACTCGGATGGATATCGTTTCAGGTAGGGTCGGGGGACCCGAATTACCTCCAGCATGTCACTGATTTTTTGTTGAATTTGCTTTTTTTTAAACCGTGCTATTTTCAGAGGTTCGGCTAATATCCGGTAAATACTGAAGGTCGGGTTTACCGCCAGATAGGGATTCTGGAACAGGATCTGGTTCCTTTTTCTGAATTCCCGGGTATTGACCTGGTTGAGGCTTGTACTTTTGTAGCGAATGTGGCCGGAATCAAAATCCTCAAGTTTAAATAAAATTCTGGACAGGGTGGATTTACCGGAGCCCGAAGGCCCGACCAGGGCATTTATTTTGTTTTCATACAGTTTTAGGTCGATTCCCTTCAATGCATGAAACGTTTCTTTTTTTCTTGCAAATGATTTCTTTTGGTATGACTTGACAACCTGCCGGCATTCAAACCGGACAGGGATATCTTTAGAAATTGGGGATAGATGTGATAATATAACACTCTGGCCGGTCATCTCTTTATTTTTTTATATATTTCAGAGCCTGGTTAACTGCTTTGAGCAGGGGTTTAACCGATATCTTGGAACCCACAGCTTTTTTCATCCATAGTTGAGGAATGATGTTTCCTGTAGCACATAATCTTTCCATTTCTTGGGCTACGTTTTTATCTTTCATCCAATCTTCAATCTGGAACTGGATTATATGGCCGATGGCGTAATCCGGCAGATATAACGGGTAGGCAATCATATGGGAATAAATGGCCAGTATTGGCTGGTCTTTAATCCTGAAAACCGGAGCATAGTATTTGTTCCATATTTCTTTGGCAATAGATATTATGGCTGCTTTAAGTTGAGCCGGTGTGGCATCGGGATGTTGATACATCCAGTTCCAGGCCTTCATATCAACCAGAGATACGCCCATGATTTCATACGCATTCCAGAAAATATCCAGGGCTTTTAAATGATGCTCATGGGTTTTGTCCCGCTTAATTCCCAGAATATCCAGATCTCTATCTTGAAAAATATAGGCAAAACATTCGGTAAAAGCTGCATTGGGAACACCGTTCAGTGCATAATAATCCACATCATGAAGTGTCAAGGTTTGCTCGACAGTGTGTCCCAGCTCATGCACGGCAATGTTAAATCCTTTGTAATTCATTCCCCCTTTGGGTGCCCGGGTTCTCAGACGGGATTTGGCGGTTTTCATGGCAGCTCCTGCTGCATGTCCGGCTCCGCGTGAAGCATCAACTTGAATTTTTCCAGCTATAAATTTTGCCCGCTCTTTTGTCCAGCCCAGTTTTACCAGTATCTCCTCTATTCCTGTTTCAAAAGCCTGTGTATTCGGATACTTCTTCGAAACTATCTTATCCAGTTCTTCTTCTGGAATTTTGGTTAAACTTTTAAATCCTGGATACCAGATGTCAAAAGCATGCAATCGGCGTTTTAATCTTCTTCTGATTAATCTTGTCACTTTTTTTACTTCTTTTGATGAAAGTAATTCTTTGAATAATGTCTCGACCTCAGCTTCAGGGATTTCCCGGTTGGATTCGAATCTTCTTTTGATAAAATTAGGAAAAAAAGGATTATGTTGATCAGCCATCCTGATGGCCTTAAATACATTTAATAAGTTCTGGTATCGGGTATCAGGTTCAGGCCCGGCTGCGACTTCTTTCCCATTTTTATATACCTTATTGGAAAAAGGATTCCACTGTAATGATGCGTTATTTATTACCTTTTCAGGAATTTCTTGTTTGATGATGCGTTCCATGACTTTATAAATCATCTTTTGCTTGAAGAGTCCCTGCGGGTCTTTATATCTTGCTTTTAATTCATCCCGGATTCCCCAATGGGTAATGAGTTTCAGCTTTTCAGGGAAATAGGATTTTATTTGTTCATCGATCAATTTACCCATGAAAATATTGTATTGAGCGATGTAGGTGTCAGACTGGGTCATGATATTGGATATTTTTTGGTTTATTATAGCAGGAGTACGGGAAGAGAACTGATTCCCGGTCCTGGCATAAGCCCACTCTCTCCGGTTCCATATTTCCCCCTTGATGATTAATTCATCAAGCGAGTAGTGGGGGAAATTCAAAAGAACAATAAAGGCAATTTTATTTTTAAAAAAATCTTCGCTAACATGTGATGCCGGATTATATTGCCCAAATACCATATCAATGGGCATAATTTCACCCCAATCTAAATCCAGCGGCCGGCGTAAATCCAAAATCATTTCTGTATAATAGCCATTGATAACTTCGGAAAAGGTTTCCAATCTTTTAAAATTGGATTCCAGTACTTCCGGGGAACTGATGAAGTATTTTTGACAAAATGCAAGAAATTCATCTCTATTGCCATCTTCTTTGGTCCAGAAAAGGGATGTCTGTTTAACACCCCTCTCGATTCGGAATCGGTTTTGGTCACTATGTTTCGTTAACAGTGTTTTCTGAACCGTTTCAATGGTTTTCTGGTCAATATAATTGGTGCTGGTGAAAACTGTGACCGAAAGAATAAAGAAACAAAAAACAAATAATCTTAAAATTCCCTTTTTCATTTAACCCTCCTGATTTATACTTTTTATCTTTTGGTTTAACTGGGATAAGATATAATTGACTCGCTTTTCCGGTCATTTATCACTGCATGATTTCGGGCCGGTCGTCGGAATCATCTCCGTTCGTATCATCCGGGCCGTGGAACCGGCTGTTTTTAACCTGCCAGTGGCTGGATTGAATTTTATTTTTCATATAGGTTAGCAGCCAGCCCACAAACAGTTTTCGGGACTGGGGCAGGATCAAAGAGAATCCCAGTAGATCGGTGATGAATCCCGGGGTGATGAGCATCAGCCCGCCAACCAAAATCAGCAATCCCTGAATCAGTTCATCTCCGGGGATTTGACCCTGGTTCAGTGAATTTCTAATCCTGGATATAATACCGGCACCCTGGGATCGGGCAAATGCAGCTCCCAGAATCCCGGTCAGGATGATAATCAGGATGGTGTTCAGGGTTCCCAGGACCTTTCCCAGCTTGATCAGAAGGGAGAGTTCGATGAGGGGAACAACTACAAACAGAAAGAGCAGCCTGGGAAATACCATGTTAGCGGTCCACCGTTTTAGAAATGCTCATCATGGAATTTATAACACAAAAGTTTTTAACAGTAAAGCGGTTCAGGCAATAGATGAAGCCTGGCTGCTGATATGATCCCGGGCAGCCTTAAGGGTTTTGAACTGGTATTTTTGACGGGAATCCCTGACCTCATATACAATCGATCTATTCTGAAAATCGGTTATTTTGGTTACCACCATGGATTCGTTGTGATTGATTTCCGAAATGATTTTTTCAAATTTCTTAATCGGTGTTGGTTGCATGTTGGCTCCTTGCTGATTTTTGACCGGATTTTACATGATACCGGTAATTTGGGAAATGGGTTACGAAAATAAACATCATATATAATTAATAATATAAAATGCAATATAAAGCAACAAAAAATATTAAAAAATATAATTTAATTGAAAAAATAAATAATTAATACAATATAATAATAGGGTCAAACAGTATAAATGATATATTCGGGGCTTCAGGATATTATCAAAGATAAAATCAGAAATATTATTGAGTCCCGATTTTCCAATAAAAAAGAGTTTGCCCAATTTGTGGGCATAAACAAGGCTACCATTTATCAGGCAGTGGATATACCCTCAAAAAAAGATTTTACCCTGAATCATTTGTTTTCCATTGCCGAACGAGTGAAGATCCCGGTTTACAATTTGCTTCATCCGGAATCACTGCTGCCCGGTTCCCGGGTTGATGAGTTGGTCAATAAAGCACAGGAATTCCGCGACCAATTCAGGATGGTACCGGAAATCGAAGCCGTGGCCTGCGGTCATCTGTCTAATATAGCGGCCGATCATATCATTCATTATAAGGTATTCAACCGCCAGTATCTGAAAGATACCTTCAAGCCCTTTATCACCCGGGCCAGCGGTGATTCCATGTTTCCCACTTTTTCCGATGGGGACCTGATCCTGTTTGACCGGAACCCGGATAAATTGATTAATCCCCATGATGATCATATTTATATAATCAACACCAGTCCTTTTTCCGAAGATTTAGCTTTGACCATTAAAAGGGCCATCATCAAGGAAAATGACCTGTGGCTAATTCCGGATAATAACCAATACCGCACCGAGACCATTGAAATGGATGAAAAATCCTCGCCCCTGCAGTATATCCTGGGTGTGGCCATCTGGGTGGGCAAAGAGTTGAAGTAGAATTAAGTTTAAAAAGTTAATAGCAGATAACAATCATTTTTATCAATCGTTTTAAAATTGACAATTTTTTTATTTTTTGTATGATATTTATATAATTCTCAGCATGTTTATTATATTTATAGAGAGGTAAAATGAAAAAATTCATATGTTTTATGATTGCCCTTCTTATGACCTTTTTGTTTATATATTCAGATGTTGAGAACCGAAAAAGTGACAAATATCAACCAAAAATAGATAAAACAGATGAGATAAAGAGCAATAAACTTATTGGTCCTTTAAAAGAGGTGGTAAAGATCTACCGGGAAGTTCCAAAATTGACCTGCTTGGATATTGCCAGATATCGAAGCAACAAGTTCGAAGCCTTAGGAAAAAAATCCGAGCTGTTGACTCAGGAGGAAATGGAAAGTTTGATATTTACATATCCGACATTAAAAAATCAAGGAAAAAAGGACATGGGGAAAAAAAGTGATCTTCTGATTAATGCCCTTATTCATCCAGAAATTCAGAAAAGATGGAAAAATCCTCCCTATGATGTTCTTAGATGCAACATTGAAGTTAAGGGGAATCCATATAATCTGGAGAATAGTTACTTAAAAATCAGGAGTGTGTCCAGGATTGGGAATAAGACAATTGCCAATATTGAAGTCGCCGGAATAGAAATCGAAAATGTTGCTGAAAAGAATTCAGTAATCCGGATTGAACCGATATTCAAGAATAAAACAAATAATAATATTGCTACCGTTGTAACCGGAGTTGCTCGAATCAGGAACGGTCTGTTCAATAACATCTATACCAAGGGATATACAGGCAGTGGAGTTATTGCAGGTATTATTGATACCGGAATTGACTGGAGTCATGAGGATTTTATTGATCCTTTGACCAATACCACCCGTATTTTATATATCTGGGATACCGAAGACTCAACCGGTCCGACACCATCCAGTGTATTTGGTGGAAGCTTATCAAGTCTGACTTATGGAACGGTCTGGACAAAAAATGATATTGATGATGGGATGTGTACTTCAATAGATTCCTATGGACACGGTACCCATGTTGCCGGCAGTGTATCGGGAAATGGTTATGCTACCGGCAGATATACTGGTATGGCACCCAATGCGGATATTATTATTGTAAAAGGATTGGATAATAATGGCATCCTTTTTATATATGAAATTGCAGCATCACTGGGTCAGCCTTGTGTGGTGAATATGTCCTATGGGCCTGATTATCCTCTCCTCTACATATCTTATTGGCCTGAGCCCTGGCCGGCTGATGGAACCAGCCTGAGAGCTCAGATGATAGATGGATGGAACAGTACTTACGGACCTGGTTGTATTCCGATTAAGGCAGCCGGGAATGAAGGGCACTGGAATACCTATTCCGATTTATCAGGAGGTAATTATCCATATATGGTCGGAGGATATCATTCCCAGGCTTCTCTGGCCGGCTTGGCCTCAAGTACCCATTATATGGAGGTTCCCGACTATGCAGCATTATGGAATGGATGGGGATTAGGTACTCCGACTGCCAGCGACTGTCCATACATTCTTATCGGGATGTGGTATGAACAGCCGGTACAGATTACCATTATTTCTCCCAACGGACATACGATTGGACCGATGATTCATGGAAATACCGGGAGTGCACCCACAACCGGAGATGGCCGGTGCTATTTTAATCTGTCAAATACCACTGCTGCTGCCAATGGTTTTTTCTATGGTGCCCTGCAATTGTTATATAATACAGATCCAGCTACGGAGCCAGCACCCGGTACCTGGGAGATTCAGGTTGATCCGATTCCAAACGGATCAATTGCAAATCCAATGATTGATATCTGGGTTAATGATATACGATATATAGGGGGGGTTTTTGGAATTTCCTGGTATCCGTCAAGAGTTAAATTTAATGGTCAGAATACCCATTCAAATTATATTATTGATGAAGGAGCATCTCCCTTTTTGTTATGTGTGGGTTCATGGACTACCCGAAACACCTGGACCGATATTGATGGAAATCAAAATACTAATTTTACTCAATCCTGGTTGAATGACATCACCTATTTTTCTTCACCAGGGCCTTCGCGGGATAGAAGAATTAAGCCTGATATTGCTGCACCGGGAGATATTATTGTTTCTTCCCTTAGTAAAGATGCAGGCTGGACCAATGAATTTCTGGTGGACTCCCGTCATGGTGTTTATTCAGGTACTTCAATGTCTACAGCCCAGGTTTCTGGAGGTGTGGCTTTGATTCTGGAAAAATATCCGGTTCAGGATGTGAATAGTATACGGGGCCTCATATCTCAGTGGGCACTTAATGATAGTTATACGGCTCAGAGAGGCGAGAGTGCGTTTGGTTATGGAAAATTCAGTGTATTGGGGCTCAACGATCCCCCAATTGCGGTTTTAAAAAAGGATAAAGAGCAAATTTCTCTGGATAGTCAGGATAAAACAGTGGTTTTTGATGGATCTGATTCTTATGATCCCGAAACGTTCCCTCTGTCATACCGTTTTGCTTTAGAAACTGAAATCATAACATCCTATTCAAGATCTAAAGTTAAGGCAAATAATTTAAACTATAGTTTTGTGGAAAATGGCTCCACAGCCACATTGGAACCGGATCCCTATGCAGAAGTAACCTATAAGGTTACCCTGGTTGTTAATGATACCATTGCAGATAGCAGTAGGGCCGTAACAACAATTGAGGCCAGGTATTTTCCACTGTATCCACCCAGTAATGTATTTTTAGAAAAAATTGAAAATAATCTAATTTTTTATACGGAATATATAAATCGACTTGGCTGGCAACATAATCCAGCCAATAAGGGTGAGATAAAGAATTATAGAATTTACAGGAAGGAGAAAGGGCAGATTGATGATTTTTATCAGGTGCTTACCTCTGTGGAAGGTGATGTGTTGAATTTTGATGATAGAGGTTTAAGTATGGATGGATTTTATACTTATAAAATTACCTCAGTGAATTATGGAGATAAAGAGAGTGCTCCGGTTGTGGTGTCAAATTGATCGGGAGAAAAAGATGAAAAAAGTAATTGTATTGATACTGAGTCTGATATTATTGGGAAATATGGCCTATTCAATCGATTTGGAATTCGGGATCGATTTTGGAGGAAGAACTGTATCTGAAAGTGAAATAAAAAATGTATATGGTGGAACCGAATTTATTTATTGTCCTTATATTTCAGCCAATATTACCAACCGGTTAACACTGGGTATTGGTTATGAGGGTGGTTCCAGGTCTGAAGGCAGTATCGGCATTTACAATGAAAAATCAACTTTTAAAATATCTGGATTTGAAGTATTTATGGCCTACCGGATAAAATTAAAAAAGCTTACTCCCTTTGTTAAGCTGGGATATGGATTTTATACCTACCAGCAGGTGGTAGAGAGTGAATATGTCAATGAAATTGATGAGGGAAAATCCGCACTTTCACTGGCCGGAGGAGTTAAATATCATATTACTAAGAGATTGTTTGCCCGGGTGGAACTAAAATATGTTCCCATGAAAGTCATGCCTTTGGATGTTGAAGTGGATCTCAGCGGCTTGAGATATGCCATCGGACTTGGTTATCGGTTTGAACTTTAGAGATCAAACCGGTTGGTTGATAAGATAATAAGGTGTGGTCGTAATAACATTCAATGCCAGAGAATGTGATGAATTCAGATTTTATGCTTAATCCCCTGAAAAATAGGATCAAAACCATTTTATGGTTGATACTGCTGCTGGGAATCGATTTATGTTCAGTTGATTTACTATGGAAAAAACCGCTGAATAGTGAAATTTCAGGCTCCCCGGTATATTTTAGTAATCACATTGTTTTTACAACCAAATCCGGAGATCTCTTCTGTGTTAAACCGGATGGACACACAATATGGCAGAAGCAATTCAATCATTCGATCATGTCTGCTCCATCAATGGATGAAAATGGAGATATATTTGTTGGCACAACCGGAGCAAAGATATACTGTCTTTCTCTCGCAGGAGAAATAAAGTGGGAGGTTAAATTAAGTTCGGGAATCAGAACTACACCTCTGGTTTCAGAAGAGAAAATAATTGTTGCTGATGAATCGGGAATGGTATATGCCTTGAACAAAAATAACCAAAAGATAGTTTGGCAGATCAATCTGAGCCTTCCCGTTTTTGCCTCGCCTGTTTTTCTCAGAGATAAAAAAAGTATAGTGGTCCCCACAAAAGATCACTATGTTTATGTTCTTGATGTGAATGGGTTTATCTGCTGGAAATTTAAAGCCCGGGGGGTCATATTTTCGTCTCCAGCTATCTCCAAGAATAATGAAATATATATTACCTCCATGGATCATCATATTTATAAGTTGTCTCCCGCGGGAGAGCTGTTATGGACGTTTAAGGCCCAGCGATGGATTATTTCATCTCCGGTTATAGATCAAAATGGTAATGTATATTTTGGAAGTTATGATAACTATTTTTACTGCTTGTCTGGCAATGGAAAATTGAAATGGAAGCAAAAGGGAAAAGGTGGATTTAATGCATCTCCGGTCATTGATTCGGGGGGAAATATCTATACCGGAGATAGTTCTGGTACATTCTACGCTTTTAGTTCTCAGGGAAAAGTGTTCTGGACATATAAAATTGATGATTTTATCAGAAGCGGGTTTTCAATTTATTCTCCAAAGACAATATTAATAACAGGATCGCTTGATGGATTTCTTTATGCATTTAAGATAAAAGGAGTACTTTCCGAATCGGCCTGGTGGCCGAAACACCTTGGAAATAATCGAAATTCAGGTCATAAAGAAATGAAGTGATATTGTAATCATATAAAAAATACAGTCCCGGGCAGAGACCATTGAAATGGATGAAAAATCATCGCCCCTGCAGTATATCCTGGGTGTGGCCATCTGGGTGGGCAAAGAGTTGAAGTAAGTGTCCTGTTAAGATTCGGTTAAAAAAAAAATTATTTTGCTTGATTATATTTTTTTGTTTCATTACAATTTTTTCATTGCGATTCAAAACTGCATGTAAAAATTTTAGAAGAGGAGGAAGTATGAAGAAATTTTCCACAGTTCTATTGGTTTCAATCCTAACCCTTATCTTTTCCATTTCTCTTTTCTCAAACGGTCTCAACCTGAACAGTATCGGATCACGAGCCAGTGCTATGGGGACAGCCTTTATCGGGCTGGCTGATGACTTCAGCGCGGTTTTCTTTAATCCCGCCGGCCTGACCCAGATGAAAAAGGCCAATCTGACCATTTTCGGTACCAATTTGATTCCCACCGGTACCTACCAGTTTGAAGCGGCTGGAATTGATACCCAGACCGACAGCGAGATGCATCCCTCCGGTGCGCTGGCCTACTTCAATCCCGTATCGGATAAACTGGTACTGGGTTTGGCCGTTTATGTGCCCTCGGGCAGCGGCGGCTCCTGGAATGGGGACGACCTTGCTCCCTTGGCAGGAGGGATTTCTTACAATTGGTCAAGTAAGATCTTTGCCATTTCCCTTTCACCGGTAATTGCCTATCAAATAACCGATAACTTCTCGGTTGGCGCCACCCTGAATATCAGTTATGGCATGTTGTCCACCGAATCACCCGGAGTCGGCCAGTATTCCGAAGATTTATCCGGAATATCTTTCGGAGCCACATTGGGTGTGCTGTTTGCTCCCTCTGATTTTATCAGCATCGGGGCCTCTTTAAGAACAGCCTCCAAAATCAATTTTGAGGGTGATGCCGTCATGGAAGGTTTTGCTCTTTTAGGCCAGGAAACAACGGCCACTGCCTCCCGGGATGCCACCTGGCCTATGGTGGCCGGAATCGGTGTGGCCATAAAACCCATCGATAAATTGATTATTGTGATTGATGCCGTATGGACAAACTGGGCCAAGCTGGATATGATTGAGGTCGAGTATGATGACCCCGGCTGGCAGCCCACTCTGGATGCAGTCAATGTGGATTATGATTATGATCTGAGATGGGAAGACACCTGGCAGATCAAATTGGGTCTGGAATATCAGGTTTCCGAGTGTATTGCCCTAAGAGCAGGCTGGTATTCTGACCCGGCTCCCTCTCCCATTGCCACCCAGAATATCCTGCTTCCCAACATCGATTACAATGCCATTACCGCCGGTATCGGCTATAAGAAGAACAAGATTGCCATTGATTTTGGTTTCGAATATATCATGGGTACAGACAGGGAGGTTCCGATAACAGAACCGGATGCCATGCCCGGTACCCACGGTATGAAGGTATTGGTTCCCAATCTCACCTTCACCTATTATTTCGGAGGAGAATAGAGTTAATTCATTAGACTATATTGATTTTTAATCCGATCGGACAGTGGTCCGAACCGTAGACACCGGAAAGTATATAGGAGTCGGCAATCCTGTCAACCAGATTGTCATTGACAAAAAAATAGTCGATCCGCCACCCGATATTCTTTTCCCGGGCCCTGAACCGGTAGGTCCACCAGGTATACTGTTCCGGCTCCTGATTGAAGAGCCGGAAGGTATCCTGGTATCCGGAGGCGATCAGCTTGTCGATCCAGGCCCTTTCGATCGGTAAGAATCCCGATCGGTCTTCATTGTTCTTGGGATTTTTAAGGTCAATGGGTTTATGGGCTGTGTTGTAATCGCCCATGATGATCAGGTTTTTGCCGCTGTCTTTCAAGCGGTTGAAGTAATTCAGGCTCTCATCATAGAATTTCAATTTATACTGCAGCCGCTCCTCACTCATCTGGCCGTTGGGAAAATAGATGTTAAATACAGTAAATGTCTCATACTCCAGCTCGATAATCCGGCCTTCCTGGTTCAGGACTTCATGGGGGAAGCCGTGGGCCTTAATGGACAGGGGCGGGTTCCGGAAAAAGACCCCGGTGCCGCTGTAACCCTTGCGTTCGGCAAAATTCCAGGCGGTCCGGTAAGTCGAAGATTGATGGATCTCTTCGGGAAGCTGGTGTTCCTGGAGCTTGGTTTCCTGGATGCCCAGGATATCCGGTTTCTGCGCCTCCAGAAAATCCATAAAACCCTTATTGATGACCGCCCGCAATCCGTTTACATTCCAGCATAAAACATTGATGGTTTTCATGAGGTTATTGTACCGGAATCCCGGGCGGACTTGCAAGGTCGTTTTCAACACTTGACACTTGACTGGCTTTTTTTTATCATTGGTTTATGATGGGCATCAATTATTTCTCCAAAACCATCCTGTTCTATATGACGATGGTGCTGGTGGGTACCGGGGTTCTTTCCGCTCAACAGAGGGGCATAGAATTGTTGATCAAGGACAAATCCGGTAAAAAGGTTGGATTTTACCAGAAGAGCCATGCCCTGATCATCGGGGTGAGCGATTATACCGGAGGCTGGCCCGATATCGAAAGTATTCCGGATGAAATTAAAAAACTGAAGCGTTCACTGAGTGATCATGGTTTTAAGGTCCAGATCATCATGGACCCGGACAGTAAAAAATTATTTCAGGCCTACACCCTGTTTATCAACCAGCATGGTTACAATCCGGATAACCGTCTGCTGTTTTTCTTCTCCGGCCATGGGTACTCCCGCCAGGCAGGGAAAAAGGGGTACCTGGTTCCCGCTGATGCGCCAGACCCCCGAAAAGATGAAATAGGCTTTCTCCGCAAGTCCCTGAGCATGACCCAGATCCTCACCTGGTCCCGCCAAATTGAATCAAGGCATGCCCTGTTTTTGTTTGATTCCTGCTTTTCCGGGACTATTTTTAAAACCCGGGCTCTGCCCAGTCAACCCCCGCATATTACCGATCTGACTTCCCGGCCGATCCGGCAGTTCATCTCTGCCGGAAGTGCGGGTGAAGAAGTGCCGGCCCGCAGTGTGTTTACTCCCTCGTTTATCCGGGGAATCAACGGTCAGGCTGATCTGAATAAAGACGGTTATGTAACCGGTACCGAACTGGGAATTTTCCTGCACGATACCGTGGTGAATTACCAAAAAGGTCAGACCCCTCAGTACGGTAAGATCAAGGATCCGGATCTGGATGAGGGTGATTTTGTTTTTAAGATTCCCAAGCAGGTGTCTTCACCCAATCCGCCCCAGGCCAGAATCGTCAATGACCCGGAACTGGATTGCTGGATGCTGGTAAAAAACTCTGATGAAATCTCCGATGTCCAGTACTATTTGAAAAATTATCCCAAGGGAAAGTTTATGGTACCGGCCCGGTTGAAACTCAAACAGATCCGGCGACGGCAACAAGTACCCAGAGCTGATAAAGTCCGGAAACCAACCCGGAAAACCAATGCCGAATGGGTGAATGACAAGGGTGATTACTGGATATATGTCGATGGAAAATCCTATGGTGCCAATACCAAAAGCGAATGGATTGACAATAACCTGCTGGTCTATGTGGAGGCCCTGAAGCAGTACTACATCATGAAGGATTACAAGCACCGGGATGACAATACCCTGCGTCCGGCCCAGCCGGTTACTACGCCCAACCAGACCCTGTGGAGAAACGAGAACGGATTGTTCTGGCTCTATGTGGATGGTAAATCCTGCAGCAATATCAAGAGCGATTGGGCCGGTGATGACGTGCTGGCCTTTGTGCCCTCTCTCCAGTGGTATTACCTGATGGAGGATTACCGTCATCGAAATGATAATACCCTGAGACCGGCCGAGCCGATCTATTCACCCAACGGGACCCTGTGGCGGAACCAGAACCAGAATTTCTGGGTTTATGTCAATGGTAAATCCTACGGATCGAGTACTCGCTGGGTATGGATCGATCAACATCTTCTGATCTATGTTCCGGAATTGCAACACTATTACCAGCTGGAGAATTACAAAACCCGGGCGGATAATAAGCTCAGGCCGGCCCTGCCTCTGGTCAGTGGCAATAGAACACTGTGGAGACGAAAAGACAATCTCTACTGGCTGTATGTCGATGGAAAACCGGTACACAAGGAATCCACCAGCAGCAGGCAGGGCAATGACCTGCTGGTGTCGGTATCCTCCCTGAATCAACAATTTGTATTGCAGAATTACAAGAACCGGGACGATAACACACTGCGTCCGGCCCTGATCAAACGATGAACATGAAACGACAATCATATATTTTCAGAATTGTTATGGTGATCGGTGCGGCCTGCTGGATGGCGTTTTCAGGAATCGGATGGGCAGGGGATACCGCTCCGGAGGCCATGCAAAAAATGGCACCCTTTATTGGAAAATGGAAAACGGTCTCCCTGTATCCGGAGCGGGGCTTGATGGTCCCGGGTCAACTGGAATATCGCTGGGTACTGGGAAAAAATTGGGTGCTGGTCATCTTCGAGGGGCAGCACCCGGAACGAAAATACTGGGAAGCCATTGCCATGATCAGGTATGATCCCGAAAAAAAATGTTATATATCACATGATTATTTCAACGAAAGGGATCCCGTTCTGATGACCGGTTTTTGGATCAATTCCCGCACGATTCGCTTCGAGATAAGGGATGATAACGGGTCATCCGGGATCGATTACACGGTCAACCCAGACGGAAGCATCTATCAGGAAAACTGGATCCTGCCCAAGGGCAAAGAGAGGAAAGTCACCCTGAAAACAGACTATACTCGATGTTTGCCAGATAATTAATTGAGGTAAAGGTTAAGGTAGCGTAAAATGCATACACGTAGGGGCAAACGGCGGTTTGCCCTCTAATCGGATAATATTATTGAATTAATGATTACGGGCTTTCGCAAACATCTACTCCACTTTACCCAAAAATGCTCTCATTTTTGGGAGCGTTTCAGCATTTTTTGACATGCGAGAAAATGCTTTCACAAGCCGTTCCGGAGATGGTTTGCTACGCCCTGAATATATTTCTTTACCTTTTCCTCTATCTTTACCTAAGATTATGATCAATGAGCGTTGAACTGAATGTAAAGCCATGACCCCTATGAGGGATGTTTCACATCACCCGGAGGGTGAAGGATTTCCAAAAAAACCTATAAAAAGGTTGAAATTATTATCTTGATCTTTATAATAATTGTATTGAGACTTGAGGAGGTCAAATATGAAGCTTAATGCACCCAAAAAAATGGTATGGTTTCTATCATTAATTTTAGCCATTATCAGTATTGTTGCTTATTTTGTGGTCATTCCGGTGATCACCGGAATTACCTTCTGGGTAATGGTTGCAGCCTGGCTCTTGCTGTTTCTGGCTACTTTTCTAAAAGGTTTTTAGCCTTGGATTTGTTTATTAACCAAGTAACGTAACCAAACGATCCGGGGAAAAACGGAAAAAACCGAATTTCCCCGGAGTCCTTTTAATGGAGTTAATTCCCTGAAACCTGAACTGGGTTTCTGGCCGGGGAAAAACCAATGAAAATCCTGATCAATGACCAGATGATTGAAATATTTGAAGGTGCCCGTCTGCAAGATGCGGTTCGCAAATATTCCGAAACAGAATTGAAACTGATCGAAAAAGAAGACAGAAAAATTGTTGACAGAGAGGGAAATCCCTTGGCCCTGGACGGAGAACTCTCAGATGGAGAATATTTTTATATTATAGAATGTTAAAAAACAAGCCTTTTATTGCCTTTTGATTCCTACCCTTCTTGTCTGTAATACCCCATAAGTTTTCGGCTTCCGAGCAATTATAATAAAACTGCTATGAAGACGATAACAATAAAGTGATCCAATACCGGATCATTCAGAAGGAGATAAAATTATTTACTGACTCGATCCTTTAGGGTTTTTCCGGCTTTGAAGGTCACATAATTTTTGGCCGGAATCTGCATTTTCTGTCCGGTTTTTGGGTTAACTCCCATGCGGGCTTTCCGGGGAACAGTCTTAAAGGTTCCGAAACCGGGAATGGTGACTTTCTTTCCCGCATCAAGCTCAACCGCGATGATCCCTTTTCCGGATTTGGCATTAAAAATAGAATCAACGGCTGCCTCAGAATCTTTTAAGGAAAGGCCGGTTTTTTTTGACAGTTTCTTAACAAGTTCTGTCTTGTTCATATTTTTACCTCCGTGTATTTAAAAAAATAAAAAAAATCCTTAACAATTGTCTTTCCCTGCTCCCCATGTTTCAATAAACAGGAAACAGTAAAATGTTTATTTTTACTTAATTCTTACTATAATAATAAAAGAAAAAACATTTTTTTCCAATAAAGAAAATTATTTTTTTAAAATTTTTAATGGGAAAAGGGATTATTCTTTCTATTTCTTGTCTTTTGTTTTCGTGTTGCAGATTTTGCAGGGGGTATAACCTTGCTTGATGGCCTCGGCAAGATTCATTTCCTTGGCATCTTTTTTGATCATATGGCAACCTTTCTTATGGTATTTTTTTTCGCTGGCATTGACCAACACTTTGGTTTCTTCCTGGGCAATGGGTTTGCAGACTTTGCAGGGGGTGTAGCCTTTCTTAACGGCCTCACTCAGAGTAACCCGGGTTTTCCCGGTTTTTACCAGGCTGCAATTTTTCTTGTGATATTTTTTTCCGCCCTCTTTTATATATACATAGGTTTCCGATGATTTTTTTAAAGCTGAGGGGTCAAATCTTTATTATTGACAAATAGAAATGAATTAAGACGCCTGGCAGGAGAACCATGGGTGACCCGGGAATAAAAAGTTACAGTCTCCTATTAATAACTTGAGCAATGGCTTTGATATATTCAGGTCCCATCCGGCAACACCCGCCAATAATATCAGCCCCAAGATCCAGCCATTCATCAACCATCAATTGGCAAAATGATAAATCAGAAGAACCTGACCAGGTTTTACTGGCTGCATGGTATATTTCTCCGGAATTGGGATAAACCACCACTTTTTTATCACCCGATTTCTCTTTAATTGCCCTGATCAATGGGGAAATTAAATTTGGTGCCGTACAATTGACACCAATAGCAAATACTCCTGGGTGAGAAGCAAAAAATGCAGCACAATCCTCTATGGGAGTTCCGTCATTCAGATGGCATTCATCTTTACAGGAGAAAGACACCCAGGCCTGTTTTTTGGTATTCTTCAGGATTTCCGCCAATACCCTGGCTTCCTGAAAGCTTGGCATGGTCTCACAGGCAAAAAAATCTGCTCCCGACGTATCCAACAACTCAATTCTCGGTTGGTGAAATTCTGTAAGTTCCTCATCGGATAAACCGTAATGACCGCTATATTCCGAGCCATCAGACATAAAAGCGCCATATGGTCCAATACTGGCTGCCACCAGAGGCGAATAACTATTGGGTTGTGATGCCTCAAAATCTTTTATTGCCTCCTGGGCAAGGGTAACCGATTTTAGAATTAATGTTTCGGCTGTAGCCCGATCATGACCCAGAGCCAAAAAACCCGGAATGCTGGCCTGGTAGCTGGAAGTGATGATGCATCGTGCACCCGTTTTTAGGTAAGCTAAATGGGCTTGCTTGATGGCCTCGGGATTAGAATCCAACAATCTGGCAGACCATAACCAATGATTCAGGTCACATCCCTGACTTTCCAGCTGGTTTGAGAGACCACCGTCTATCAATAATGGATATTTGATGTTCATTTGATTACAAAGAGTTTATTAAAATTTTTCAAAAATTTTTGACACAAATTTGACACAAATCAAAAATGTGGCAATGCAAGACCTGACCCCATTTATTTTTTTTAGTTGGGAACAGCTAATCCTCTTAACTTCCCTCCATTATCTCCCAGGATTATTGAAAAAAGAACACATATACCATTTAGGATCAAATACAACCATAAAGCCAAAGGAGCTTGGAACATGATCAATAAGGCCAGGATTGAGGAGAGGAGAAAAAAGAGTATGGCTACGGTGATCTTTAATTTTAAAATAGGGGTGTTTAATTTTTTAAATTGGGTTTTACCAACCAATAATCCGGTTATTATTGCCCCTAATACCGATAAGGGTAAAAGAACTGAAAGAACCTGGCTGCACGATAAAAGATTGAATGGGCAAGGAAAAAACAAGATCAGGTGAAAGAACAGTAATCCCAAAATAATAACTGCAATTGCCTGGGGAAAATGAACCACCATAGAATGGAGATTTAAATCAAGAATTTTCCTCCTCTTTTCGGAAACTTTGTCATTATACCCTTCAAAGGCGTTTTTTGAAACTCCACAGGCAGGACAAAATTCCCCTAGTTTATGTTGATCAATAATAAATCCGCAGACTTTACAAATAACTTTATTTTTCATCTCTCCTCCTATTTATTGTCTGAAATAGTAAATGATTCAAGATTCTTTTGCAAGTAAGTAAAAGTAATAAGGGGTGTAAAATTTAGGAGTGTAAGGGGTGATATTGTTTGACAGTGTGACATTTATTTTTACAGCAGTTAGGAAAAGTAATTTAAAGGGTGAGGGAACCTGCACCTGGCAGGGATCGAACCTTTTTTTTATTTTTATTTAAAAAAAACGATAAGTGGATTTCAATACTTCAAAAGACCGTCCCTTTTTGTCCCTTTTTGTCTTTTTGTAATATGACGCTCTAGACTGGATATGAATTTTTGTAATCCTGCGATATAAAGTTGTTCTGAAAGGATAACCCCTTCATTGTGACTCCCTCTAATTGAGAGAAATTCTTTGGGGGAACGTGCAGAATCATAGAGTTTTTGACCGTTGCTATAGGAAATGATCTCATCATCCCGGCTATGAATAATCAGCACCGGGCAGTTGATTTTTTTTAAGTATTTTGATGTGTTATATTTAAAATGGGATAAAAGTTTAACTGGAAAAATCGGATATAGTTTTGCCCCCAACTCAGGGATTGAAGTAAAAGAAGATTCAACGATTAATCCTCTGGGATTATATTTTTGAGCTAGCCAGGCTGCTATTGATCCTCCCAGGGAGCGGCCAAAAACAATTATTTTATTGTTTGAAATCTTTAATTCATTTACCAGATAATTCCAGGCTGCCTCTGCATCCAGATATGTGCCCTTTTCAGTGGTTCGACCTTCACTCTGACCGTATCCTCGATAATCGAATATGAAGGTGTTTAATTGAAGATGATGAAAAATTTTAATAGATTCGAGTCGATGGGAAATATTCCCGGCATTTCCATGACAGAATAAAATAGTTGCCTTTGGTTTTTTAGTGGGAATAAACCAGGCAGAAATTAACACATCATCAGAGGTTTTATAACATATTTCTTGATATTCCAGATTAATGCTTTTTGGGGTTTGCAAAATATCTCTTTTTGGAAAATAAACAAACCTGGATTGAAAGAAAAAAAGGTAGGCAACTAATACTATGTATATAAAAGCTGCTGAGATTACAATAGTAAAAAAAAATCGGGACATTGAATTTACCGTCAACTTAAAAAAATAATTTTACCAAATCAATAATAATAATATCTTTTGATATTATATCAGGAAAAATGAGTTGTTGCCAAAGAAACATAGAAAAATCGAGAAAAATCGGGGACGTTGCTTGACAGTGTGACATTTGTTTTTACAGCAGTGAGGAAAAGGTGTTTTAAAGGGGTAGGGGAAAACGCGCCTGGCAGGGAAACCATGGGTGGACCGGGATTAGGAAAACTATGTCCCAAAAAAAGAAAACCCTGAATTATCAATACTATACAACGTTTTCAGGATTTCAAAGTTGAAAATTTGTGAAAAATTTTGTAAATATTTTGGCACAAATCTGGCACAATTATACAAAATGTAGCAATGCAAGTCTTGCCCTCATCGATTTTTTCTCCTGGATTGAAGGTAGATTTTTTTTTGGATTTATCATGAGAATTTTGTAAATTTACAATAAAAATTCCAACTTTTTTAAGTTTTTTCGTAATAATAAATAGGGAAGAACCAAAATGAAGTATCTATTTATGAAGAAGATAATGATGTTGATCATTTTTATTGTAATGACCTCTGTTTCCTGTGATAAAACCAATGATGAATGGGTCTATTCAGTGCCGGTAAATCACAACGATGGCTGGGAGACCGCTTCTGTGGAGGATGTCGGAATCAGTCTACAACCTCTCACTTCAATGATGAATTATTACAACACAATAGAACACAAGATCCACTCCATCCTGATTGTTAAAAACGGCAAACTTGTTTTTGAAGAGTATTTTCCGGGATATACTGTTGGCAGCAGCAGTAATGATTTTGAGGGGGATTACGTCACTTTTTCCTGGGATAGGGTTCATATAACGTGTTCGGTCACCAAAAGTTTTACCTCTGCTCTGGTAGGGATCGCCATTGACAAAAAATTTATCAAAAATGAGAAGGTAACCATTTTTTCCTATTTCCCGGATTACAGCCACTTACAGGATAAGCAGAAAAACAAGATCACCATTGAACATCTGGTGACCATGACTGCAGGCCTGGAATGGGATGACAGTGAAGGCCCTGAATCAGACAGGAACCAAATATGGCAGGAGTCAGATCCCATTGGATTCATTCTTGACCGGCCGGTGGTGGATGAACCAGGCACAGTTTATTTATATTCCGGTGGAAATATCAACCTGGCCGGGGAGATCATTAAACGGGCCAGCGGGCTGGATGCTTCTGCCTTTTCCGGGGAACATCTGTTTAATCATCTGGGAGTTACCCAGTTCCAGTGGGGATATTATCAAAACAATGTTGTTCACTGCTCAGGTGACCTGTTTATCACCCCTCGCACTATGGCAAAATTCGGCACCCTTTTTCTCAATAAAGGGATCTGGAAGAACACACGGATTATTTCAGAACAGTGGATAAACAAATCAGTATCCCCATATATTCAACTACCTCAGCCCAATAATTCTGTAACTCCTGCTGACTCCTATGGTTATGCCTGGTGGATCTATGATTACGAATTGGATGGCGGTTATAAGGTCCATTCCTATTCAGCCCGGGGTAGGGGCGGGCAGGATATCATCATGCTCCCGGTCCTGGATACAGTAGTTGTATTTACCCAGGGATATTACCTCACCCATTATCATCAGGCACAACATATTATGGATCGTTACATTCTGAAAGCAATTTTAAATATTTAGCTTAATGAAGATGCGATGAAAAAGGGGTCATATGGTGAGGGACGGTGCCTGACTTTATGACTTTATTGTCCATTCGATTAAGCATCATAAAATGGGGGCAGGTCACTTTGATAAAAATACGCGCCTGGCAGGGATCGAACCTGCGGCACCGGGATTAGGAATCCCGCGCTCTATCCTCTGAGCTACAGGCGCATGGAGAGATTGTATCAAAGGTAGAGGTAAAGGTAAAGGTTGAGGTTAAGGTTGAGGGGAAAACGTAAATCGTGAGTCGTAAGTCGTGAATTGTAAGGCATTAGGGTAGGGGCGAATGGCAATTCGCCCTTTTTTATTGAATGGCTGTTATCCGGGCAAACCGTTGTTTGCCCCTACATGATTATAATTGTTTTGAGATTGATCAGCACTTAAAAATAAAACCTGAATGATGTGTATACCATATCCGGGTAGGCGCCGAATTCAGAGTGGAGCAGGGGTGAATTCTCTTCAAGTGGGTTCGGAACATATTCGGGTTTTTTCCCCACTCCGATATAGGCCCCGGCAGCAATATAAATATTTTCGGCGATGTTGTATTCAACCTGAGGTGAAAATGAGAGGGACAAATCACTGAGATTGGCCAGCAGGAATCCGGTGGCGGTGATCAGCCCCGTGATCTGTTTGGTGATTCCCAGACCCAGATAGTGTTTTCCTAATAAATAAACCGCTCCGTCTCTGAATGCCGGTGAATCAAGGATGTTTAGATAGTTTTCGGCCTGATTTTCTCCGGCCGAACTGTAGTGGTATTCCACAAATGTGTATACACCACCCCTGAAATTGAAATCAAGACCGAAAGAAGCTCTGAAGTACGGATCTTCCTTTTCCGGTTCCGAGTTGAAGAAATCCGGTGACACATAGGCCATCTCCAGCCAGATACTGGCGCCTCCGACTGCCCGTGACAGATCGAAACCGATCAGCAGGTTTTCTCTGAAGGACATCAGCAGCAGACTCAGGTCAGTCTTCAGCAGATAGGTCTTTCCCCTCAGGAAGAAGGCACTTTTATCGCCCCTGAAATCGTCACCGGCCACAAAGCCGATATCCAGTTCATCCATCATGCCCAGCGGGATTCTCACCCTCAGGGCATCCACTCCGCGGCGTTCTTCGGTGTCCAGTTCGTTGAAGCTGAAGGGGGCTATAACATCTGTCGGATTGATGATCCGGGCGCTTCCCCAGGCAATGGCCTGCCTCCCCAGAAAAATATCGCCGAATTTGAATTTAAGAGTAACATAAAAACGGTCCAGGTTTTGAAACAGCCCGAAACTTTCCGGAGTGATATCGGACCTGGGATAGATTTGAGAGGGAAAATCAGCAAACCGGTAGTCGAGCGGTTCGATTCCGAAGGAATAGATATCCTGATTGAAAAGACGTGAGTCCTGAATCCGGGGATAGATATCATAGGCCGTATGCAGCGAGAACCACTCGGCAGGTTTATACCTGATTTGAATCCGCAGCCGGTTATTGACCGCTCCCATATCCGGATCCTTCAGGCTTTCATCGCCCATCTGATAGCGGGGTTGAATAAGCAGGGTAGAAAAGTTTTTTACATAACCCGAAATTTCGAACGGATTTTCGGCTGAAGCAGGCAGGGCAATTAAAAGCAGGACAATCAGGATTTTCCAGGGACGTTGCATGTTGATCCGTCTATTTTTTGCGAATGTCCTCAGATATTTGACCGTCTTTCAGGGTGATCACCCGGGTGGCTTTTTCCATGACCATGGGGTCATGAGTGGAAAACAGAAAGGTCATTCCGGTGTTTTGATTCAGGGTGTGCATCATATCGATCAGGTTGGATCCGGTTTCCGAATCCAGATTGGCAGTCGGTTCATCAGCCAGAATAAGTGCTGGACGTGAGACCATGGCCCGGGCGATGGCTACCCGCTGTTGTTGTCCGCCTGATAATTTGGGCGGGACTCGGCTCTCCATTTCAAGTAATCCTACCTGGTCCAGCATATTCCTGACCCGTTCATGCCGTTCCTCTTTTTTTATCCCCTGCAGCATCATGATGTATTCAACATTTTCACGTACCGTGAGGACAGGGATAAGGTTGTAGGCCTGAAAAATAAATCCGATTTGATCCCGGCGAAAATCCGACAGCTGACGTCCGTTCATTTCAGATAGTGCATTTCCTTTCAACCATATTTTACCCGAGGTCGGGGTGTCCAATCCGGATATAATATTGAGCAGAGTGGTTTTTCCAGATCCGGAGGGTCCTACAATGGCCGTGAACTCACCGGGTCCTATGGTCAGATTGACACCCCTGACCGCATGAACTTCCATGCCGTTATCCTGATAGGTTTTTTTCAGATCTTCTGTGATGATGATGAAATCATTTTGGCGATTCATGGTTGTTCCTCCTGTTATAGGCTACGACGGATGGCATCGGTTATTGACATGCGGGATGCCACTATTGCCGGATATATTCCCACCAGCAGGGTAAAAGCAAACAGCCCTGCGGGATAGATAATGAATTGATAGATTTTCATGACCGGATAGAGTAAATCATTGAAGGTGGTACCGGCAAATTCAATTCCCCGGTAATCGATTCCGGTCTGGGCCATGATTCCGGTAATAATCAGGCTTATAATAATGCCGATGACCGCACTGATTATTCCCAGAGAACCGGATTCGGCCAGCATCAGTTTAAACACTCCCCAGGGACGTGTTCCCACTGCTCTGAGAATACCGAATTCAAAGAGACGCTCATAAAGGGACATAAACAGGGTATTGATAATCCCGAATATGACCACGATAATCAGCAGGAATGCCAGTATAACTTTGAATGCCCCGGTCATCTCAAACATGGTTTTGAGTTGGGGCAATAACTCCTCCCAGCTGATTGCTTTATTACCGTGATCGGAGAAGGTTTTCCAGAAAGGGAGATCTTCTTGGGAGGCATATTTTAATTGGCTGAATTTTATAGCGATTTCGTGGACTTGGTCCCCGATTCCCAGCATCTGCTGGGCAACTGGCAGGCGGATAAAGGCCATACCCTGGTCCATCTCTTTGATGGAAAAATGGTATATCCCGGAGACCCGGAACATTTCCTGGGAGAGATCTCCGCTGTGAGCGGTTGATACGGTTGCCACCAGTCGATCACCCAGTCCAATTTCAAGTATTTCAGCCAGTTTGCTGCCGATGACAATATCACGGGGATTGGCTTCGGAGAAAAAATTTCCCTCTTTGATAGCGTCATCGATCTTGGAAATGGCTCTTTCTCTCTGGGGATCGATTCCCACCAGCAGAACGGAATTCACATTGGCCGGAGAGGTGATCATGGCCATGGCCAGGGTGCGAGGACTGTAGCCTTCCACCAGGGGATCGGTTTTCAGGCCTTTGATCACCTCTTCTGATTGGTTGACGGTTAGAGTCGTATCGCGACTGGTTTGAAAACCCTCCCGGTGAATCTGGGCCTCTCCGATAAATGAATCGGTTGCCGAACGGATGGCCACATCTTCCATGCCGATAATCAGGCCGTCATAGAAGATCAGGCAGGCCAGGCCGATACCGATGGCAATTCCGGCGATGATGGTACGCCGCTTGTTGCGCAGAACGTTTCTCCAGGCAAGTTTGATATAAAACCACATAGTCATTTCTCCTTTAATGTATCCGCATCGATTTTGCAGCATCGGTCCGGGCTGCTTTTAAAGCCGGAAGGAATCCCACCACAAGTGACGATATCAGGATGGTAATAGCCGGGATATAGAAGCTGCGGGCATTGATTTCCGCCTTGAAGGTGTCGAAGGTCATGCCGCCATAGGAAAACTCCATGCCCATATTGATGCCGTGGGTTGTCAGAATGCTGTTGATGATCCAGGCCATACCGAAACCGATAATGATCGAAAAGAAAGCCATGATGTTGACCTCGGTCATGACCAGTTTAACGATTTGACTGGGCCGGGTGCCGATGGCTTTCAGTACCCCATACTCACGGGTTCGTTCCAGAACCGACATTAAAACCGTGTTCAATACGCCGACTGCCACGATCAATACGATGATCACCAGCGAGATCCACATACCTTCCATATCCGCCTTCATGGCCAGGTAGAAGGACCGGGCAAATACCTGCCAGGGATTGACCGACAGTTCAGGTCTGTTTATTAATGTTGAAATGGTATCGGTCATCGGTTTTACCTTATTCAGATGACCGATGTTAATGGCAATTTCATGGATCCGGTTTCCCAGTACCAGCAATTCCTGGGCATCTTGTATGTGTAGATAGAATGATATGCGATCTGACATCAGGTCGCCGGAATCGACCAGACCTACTATGGTGTAGCGATCGTTGGCAATTGAACCATCGGCTCCCTGGGAGACAATGACAATGTCGTCCCGGACATCGGCATTGAGTAATTTGGCCAGCTCTTTTCCCAGCAGAACCTGATGGTCGGCACGGTTGGAGAAGTATTGTCCCTGGGAGACCTTTTTATGAAACTGGGTGGTCATTTGTTCGCGGGTTGGGTCGATACCGATGATGCGAACGCCGGCACTTTTTTCCTTGACCGAGACCAGACCGGCCGAATACACCCGGGGTGCAAACGAATCGATTTCAGTCAGTGTCTGAAGCTGATTTTGAATGCCTGAATAATCATTGATGGTTTTGTAGAGGGATGGACGGTCCAGGTAATGTTGTTCATGGATCTGGATGTGACCGAAGTTGTGGCGGGTAAAGTTATCGATGATATGGTTGTAGCTCCCATCGGCCCAGCCGATAAACACAGCAGCCATCACAAATCCGCCGAACATGCTCAAAATGGTGAGAATGGTCCGGCGCTTCTGCCGAAAAATGTTGCGGAAAGCGATTTTAAGCAGCATGATCAAATCCTTGAGCGCAGGTTTCTCAGACTAAAGGTGTCGTCCGGAATCTTGATGTCAAAGCGGGCTTCAATGTAGCGGACAAGCGTCCTGTTTCCCTCTTTATGGGTCGATATGAGTTCCATGACCGATGGTATGGTTCGGTCATCAAATGTTTTTATGCCCCGATAAACCATTTCTCGCATTAACTTTCCTCTTTCATCATAATATTTCTGCCAGACTGGAAGATAGTCATTTTTCCTGACAGCGATGATAACATATCCCCAAACGATTGGACGGTCCTTTTTGGGAATGCATTTGATATATATTTCCCCCGGCTTCGGATCGTCTATAGCTGTCATTTCAAAATGGTAATCCTTGAGAAAGGTATATTCTTTAACCAGGTCGTCGTTGGTGAAATCCGAACCCATCCAGGAGCTCATCATCATCGAGGGTGGAATTTTCATGACTTTATTGGTCTTGGGAAGAAAGTTCCACATTTCGTTTCCGATACGTAGTGTGGTCATGCCCTGTTCCTTTTTGGGTTCAAGAATGCGGATAAATGTATTTTCCGCTCCCTTACTCCAGATATTGATCTTTAGTGTCCGTTTCCAGTGGGGAGTAACGATTTCCATTTCAACCAGGGCCATGCTGGAATCACTGCGATAAAGTTCATCTACTCTTCTCAATATTTCGATCGCATCCTGGGTTTGACCTGCACCCAGGGACGCCGAAGATATGAAACTGAAGAGGATGAAACACAATATAACTGCGATCGATGCTTTCATGATTTTTCTCCTTGTAGATAAAATAAATTGAAAGGCAATCCTGATTTATATTTTTTTGACATTTGTTTCATCTTATGGAAATTCCCTCCAGAACCATACGAACCATCTCTTTCATGGTTTTGTCAAAATCAATGGTTTTATCCAAGAGCCACTGGACCATGATGCCATCATTCATGCCCAGAATTATTATAGCCATGTTCTTGGCATCCAGGTCTTTTCTGAAACTGCCTTCTCTGATTCCATCTTTTATCAGGTCCTCACACAATTTTCTGTAGGCCTGGTAAAAGATGTTCATTTCCTTGAACAGGATGTTTTTTGCCTGAATGTTTTTGATGCTCTCCGCCCAGAAATCAAATATCAATTCCATGAGTTGCCTGTTTTCGGGTAATTGCATGGTTCGGGTAAAGGCATCGAAAACCTGCTTGAGTTTTTCAATGGAGGGGAGAGAGGATAGCAGGATCTCTTCAAAATCAAACTCGAGTTCTTTTATGAAAAAGTAAAAGGAATTATTAATGATTTCATCTTTGGTTTCGAAATAATCATAGATAGTACCCTTCCCGGTTCCGGCAGCTTCGGCAATATCACTGATAGTTGTGCGGGAAAATCCCTTTTGGGCAAATAATTTGATGGCTGCCCTGATAATCAATTCCTTTTTTTCTTTTTTATCAACAATTTTTGCGCTCATTGTATTTATTATGACCGACTGGTCGGTCATTTATACCATTGTGATATTAAATGTGAAATATTTCAAGTGAAAATTGAAAAAAAATATATTTATTAGAAAAAGAAAATAAAAAAAGGAGTGGACGTTGCTTGACAGTGTGACATTTTGTTTTTTATTTGATTTAGGGAAAGAATTTAAAAGAGTAGGGGAAACGCGCCTGGCAGGAGAACCATGGGTGGCACCGGGATTCTTAATGAATGCAAAATATAAGACCTGATCCCAATATTACAATATTAACTAAATGTCGAGATCAGATAAAAATATTTATTTTAAACTCTTTTTGGAAGTTTTTGTCCTGATGGAGTCATAGCCAGACCCCCAAGAGCCGTACAACGTAGCTCTGATGGCAACATTTTCCCGACTGAATATACGGCATCAATGGTTTCATCCAGAGGAATGGGATTTATATATCCGCCTAAAATAAGGTCAGCACAAACAAATGCCGAAGAGGCAGCTACTGCATTTCGGGTATGGCAGGGTATCTCACAGATCCCCTGGACAAGATCACAGACGGAACCCATTGTATTCTGAAAAGCGATGGCTGCAGAATCACAGGCTTGTTTGGCATTTCCGCCTGCACTTTCGATAACAGCAGCTGCAGCCATGGCGCCGGCTGTTCCGATTTCCACCTGACATCCGGCAATTTCAGCAGCAAAAGTGGCTCGCCTGGCAACAATTAAACCGATAGCAGAGGCGGCAAACAAAGCCCGGGCTATTTGTTTGGGTTTCATTTTTTTTTCATCAGCCAGAGAGGTGATCACTCCGGGGATAGTTCCTGCCGAGCCTCCGGTTGGGGCCGCACAAACAATTCCCATACTGTTATTAATATGCATCACGGCCATAGCTCTGGCTGCAGCCCGAGTATGAAGACCGCCTATGGCAAGGCCCCCCATATTCTCCTTTCTGATTATTTCAGAAGCAGTCGGTTGCAGGAGCTGCATCTGGACATTATTTATATCAAGTCCCCGGTATACGGATTCCTGCATGATTCTATACCGGTAAATCATCTCGTCAAGAGCACTTTTTTTTGATATTCCGAGAAGATTCGCTTCATAAACCAGAGCAATTTCTCCCAATGATTGAGCTTGTTTTTCGGCCGTGCGGATCATTTCGCGGGCACTTACAAACAATTCTTTGCCTTTTTTGACTTTGAAAACTGGAGAAGTTGTCCAAATTTTTTTGATCCCTTCTAATGAATCTATTTTAATTTTATCTTTTTGGGATATTCGATTTTCAAATCGAGCTACAATAACTTTCTCATTTTTCTGATCAGAAATATCAGGAGAATCTATTAGACCAGCCATTTTTTTTATTCGTGATATCAATTTCCTGGAATCTTTGTGGCAAATAATTACATATTCTACTGCTTTGCCAGAGAGGAGGACGTTATAACCATTGAGACGGGTAATTTTGATCATTCCTCCTCCGATTGATTGGGCTTCGACAGTGAGTTTTTGATTGCTTTTTCCGGTTATTTCTATCAGTACAAAGTTGGGATGACTGGCCTGTTTCAATTCGGATATCTTGAAATTAATTTTCCAGCCTTTTTTTTCTGCTATTTTAAGGGCCTGAAAAAAAAGATCATCCGTTAAGGATAAACCAAGAAGCCCGCTTATCAGAGCAAGATCAACACCCTGTTCCCGGAAAACCCGGGCATAAGAACTGTCGGGATCAAAAGTAAATTCAATTGCTGTTGGATCCTCTTCAATCATAGAATAAACCAGTCGGCCGATATGATAGGATCCGGCTGTATGAGAACTTGAAGGTCCCCGCATTACCGGACCCATTACATCATTGAAGATACTGATAAATACCATGCTTTTGCCCGATAACAAGTTATCACAAAAGGATTAAAAAGGAAATTAGTAAAAAAATCGGGATCAGGTCTCTTCATGACAAAAAAATGAAAAAATGAAAAAATGAAAAAATGGGGACGAAAAAATGGGGACGGTGCTTGACTATTTGACTTTTTCAAATCTTCTTCCTGCTTCTGAAAAAGAACCTGTAAAAAAGTGGGGTGGATGCTTTAAAACCTGTTAATATCGAATATTATGATTAAATAATCAACGTTGAACCTTGAACATTGAATGTGGAACTTAAACGCGCCTGGCAGGAAAACCATGGGTGGACCGGGATTAGGGATCCCGCGCTCTATCCTCTGAGCTACAGGCGCAAGGGGATATTATAGCAAAATTTCCCTTCCAAGTCACGGCAGGCATTACGAAATACTACCATTCTGGTAGCATATTGTGTTATAATAGCGGGAAGTTGTTTTGAAAATACCATTTTCGCCAGAGGAGGTTAGAATGCTCAAAAGGATTTTTATTTTAATATTGATTGTGTTATTCATTTTGGTCATGTTCTCTTGCAAGACCGGGAGTGATGTTGACAACCAGGATGATCAGGATACCGATCCGGTGATCGGGGTTTATCTCAATAACATTACCGTAAATTTCATTGAGAACGATCAAAACGGAGGCAGTTTTAACCTGGAATCTTTGAAGGGCAAAGTCATTATGCTGGTATTCAGTGCCATGTGGTGCAGCCCCTGCCGTACGGAGGCTTCAAAATTAATGGAATTGTACAATACCTATAAGGAAAGGGGACTGGAGGTTGTGCAGTGTATTTACCAGGATGAAGATTCCAATCCTGCTGACCTGAGTGATATCAAACGCTGGGTTCAGGAATTCAATATCGGTTTTATTGTGGTCAATGATCCGGACTATTCAACCGTTAACACCTATAATTTCAGTTCCATTCCTTTCAATGTCATCGTTGACCGGGACTTTATCATCAGATACCGGGTTTCCGGATTTAATGAACAGGCGGTTAAAAACGTTATCGAAGACTATCTCTGAAAATGAAAAGAATCGGTTTTTTCCTTCTGGTATTCTGGCTGTTTGGTTCTCAAATCCAGGCCGTGACTGTAACCGATTTCAGCCTGAAAAAAATGGATGGTGATTTTTTTAAACTAAGCGAGCACCTGGGCAGTAAGATCATTGTCATTGATTTCTGGGCCTTCTGGTGCAAACCCTGCAAGAAGTTGTTAAAACGATTGAACACCATCCAGAAACAATACCGGGGACAGGTTGAGGTACTGGCCATTTCAATAGATGAGGCCTCGGCTTTTTCCACGGTTGAGAGTTACATCAAGGCCAGGAGATTTGAATTTACGGTGTTGTTTGATGCGGAAAACAAAGTGGCTCGCTTGTACAATCCCACCCTGAAAATCCCCTTTACCATGATTGTAGACTATCAGGGCAATATTGTCTATGTCCATACCGGGTACATTCCCGGAGTGGAAAGTGAGATTGAAGATAAAATAAAGAATATTCTCAGTTCAAAGTAACTTGAAGAAAACCATATCATTTTACCTTGTGGTCCTGGTATTGCTGGGGCTGCCTCTCGGGCTGGCTGCATTTTCGGTTAGGAGCCTGCAGTTTCTGGTGACCAATGAGTTGATCTATCAATATAATGAGGTTGCCGAGGAGAAACACTAATATCACGAGTTAATTTCCCTTTCCGCCAGTTTAAAGAACTGGTCGCTGGGTCTCACCCTGAGGGGATTTAATTTCTACAAACAAACCCCCAATAACACCCTGGACAACCTGAAAGTGGATATCTACCGGTTTTATATCCGTTATCAGAAGTCCCACTGGAAAGTCAATGCCGGTGATTTCTATGCTTTACTGGGTCGGGGAATGGTTTTATCGGTTTTAAAAAACGAGGATGTACTGAGAGAGCGAACCATTACCGGCGGTGATATTGGCTACCACCGGGGGAGACTCGACTTCAGGATACTGGCCGGAGTGGTCAAGGATGAGACCGAGGATCAAAAGTGGGCCCTGGTTGGTGGCGAAACCAGCCTGGAATGGCTTGAAGACAACTATCTGGGCTTGCATTTCAGTTATATCAATGATATGGATTCCCGGCTCCAGCTGGGTCAACGGTTGACATATTCCCTCAGCGCCAGCGGTAATAAGCTTTTAAAACATTTTAGTTATTACGCCGAATTTGCCAGGCTGGACTTTCTGGAAAACGGTTTATTGGCCGAGAACGGGTATGGCCTTTATTCGAGCCTGACCTTTAATTATGCCCCTGTCACCTGTTTGGTTGAATATAAAAAATACCATCATTTCAACAATGAAATGAACAATCCCCCGGTTGCTGACCGGGAGGATGAAGTCTCATCCATTTCAGATACCGATGGGGTCAGGTTTCAGGTGCAGTATGCCCTGTTCAACCCGGATCTGATATTTTTTGTCAACCACGGGCGCTACCGGGAGTATGAAGATAAGGGAGATCATACCTATGGGGGACTGATTCTTGAGGATCTCTGGGATCGTCTGGATGTTTCAGTGTCCTATGGGATCAAGGATATACTTTATCCCATAAAGAAATTTAAATTTGACCTGGTTTATCAGATTTCCAACCGCTGGAGCCTTGAATTTTCAGCCCGGAATAAACATTACCGGGACGGGGAATTTGTCTTCAAGGAGCAGGATCATTCCCTTCAGGTATCCCTGGCACCTGTTTTATCGTTTTATTTTCTGCATCAATACTCCCATAACCGGATCATGGATCTTAATCATTTTTATAGCGGGGGGATCAAGCTGATTCTGAAGGGAATCACGGTTATCGAACTCTCTCTGGGCACGGTCCGGGGGGGGCAGATGTGCAGTGGAGGCCAGTGTTTTGTGGTTCCGCCCTTCAAGGGAGTCAAGTTTTCAATTTTCCATATATTCAAATAATGTGACCATCATTCAATTGATATCTGAATATTGGTTTGTCAATGGATTTGAAAAAAATGTTGGAATGATGTATAAATCGGATTATGGAAAAACACAATGATATCCCTCAAACCCTGAATGATTTTTTGGATTCATCAGTCGAAAAGTTTGCCGACCGCCCGGCTCTGGGTTTTGCCAACCAGACCCCGATAACCTACCGGGAATTTCTGAATAAAGTGATTGCCGTGGCCGGCCTTCTGGAGAAAAAAGGCGTCCTGAAAGGGGACCGTGTGGCTATTCTGGGTGATAATTCTCCCAACTGGGGAATCAGTTATTTTGCTATTCTACGGGCCGGGGCCATTGCGGTCCCCATTCTACCCAATTTGCCGGAATCCGATATTCGGCATATTTTGGTCGATTCCGAAGTCCAGGTGCTTTTCACCACTCAGAAGCAACTGGAAAAAGCAGGAGACCTGGGAAAGGGGAAGCTGAAACACATCATCACCCTGGATGATTTCCTGACCGATGACCAGACTCTGACCGTGGAACCGATATCCGATCTTCTGGACCGGGCCATTGATTTTATAAAAAAAATCCCACGGACCATCGGATTGCAATCCGGGAAAGTCAGTGCTGAAGATCTGGCCTCAATCATCTATACGTCGGGAACATCCGGTCATTCAAAAGCGGTCATGCTGACCCATCATAATCTGATTTCCAATGTTATGACCATGCCAATCCTGATAAATATCCAGGTTGGCTGGACTTTTCTTTCCCTCATCACCTTGGCCCATTCCCTTGAGTTCACCACCGGTTTTTTATTTCCGATTTGGAGTGGCGCCCGCATTGTCTACCTGGGCAAAACCCCGACTCCCCCGCTAATCGAAAAAGCCTGCCAGGCTGAAAAACCCCAGGTGATTTGTGCCGTGCCCATAATTCTGGAAAAAATCTACAAGAAAAAAGTACTGACTGTTCTGGAAAAAAACCTATTAATCAAGATGTTAACCCGCCTACCCGGAATAAAGAGTAAGATATATAAAAAAATAAATAAGAAAGTGATGGAGTTCTTCGGTGGAGAGTTGGTTGTCATGGCCATTGGCGGGGCCTCTTTTAATCTGGAAGCCGAACAATTTTTCCACAGAGCCGGTTTTCCCTACATGGTGGGATACGGATTAACCGAAACCTCGCCTTTGCTGGCCGGTGGTCCGTTCGAAGACAAAACCATTAAAATTTCTTCGACCGGAAAACCCATACCAGGTGTGGAAATCCGAATTTTAAATACAAACCCGAAAACCGGGATCGGGGAGATTGTTGCCCGGGGACCCAATATCATGAAAGGGTATTACAAGAATCCCGAATTGACCCGGGAGGTTCTGGATGAACAGGGCTGGTTCAAGACCGGAGACCTGGGTCGGTTGGATAAATACAATAACCTTTACATTACCGGAAGATCCAAGAATATGATCCTGATGTCCAATGGAGAGAATATATATCCGGAGGCCATTGAAGGAAAAATCAATTCCAGCTTTTTTATCATAGAATCTCTGGTTATTGAGAACAACGGGCTGTTGGAGGCCTGGGTGTACCCGGATTATGATCTGATTGATCAGGAAACCAAGGGAAAGACCGAGAAGCAGAAAGGGGAATTCATCGTTAATGTGCTGGACCAGTTGAAAGTGGAGATCAATTCTCAAGTGTCTTCGTTTTCAAGGCTTTCCCGGGTAATTGAACAGAAAGAGCCCTTTGAAAAAACCGCTACTTTGAAGATAAAACGTTACCTGTATTCCCATGGGTGATACATTGAAAGCCTGGCCAGCCCGTTCGGTTTTTCGTCCAATTTGCCATGACCGGAAATAGTCGTTTGAATGAAGCCCTGCGGATAACCCGGATCGGGATTGTTGCCAATATAACCCTGATCATACTTAAATTTACCGGTGGAATCATCGGGAGAAGCGGGGCGGTTATTGCCGATGCGGTGCACTCTTTTGCGGACTTTGCCACAGATATCATTGTGATTATCGGATTGAAACTATCCGATAAACCTGCCGATAACACCCATCGCTACGGGCATGGCAAATTCGAGACCCTTTCCTCACTGATCCTGGGTGTTATTTTACTGGCCACCGGTATCGGTATTTGCTGGTCCGGAATCGGAAACATCATTCATTTTATTGGAAAAGAATCCATATACCGGCCAACCTGGATTGCATTTGTGGCGGCACTGATATCGGTAATCATAAAGGAATGGCTTTATATCATTACCATTCGAAGCGGGAAAAAATTGAACAGCCAGTCCCTGATTGCCAATGCCATCAACCACCGCTCGGATGCCTTATCATCCATCGGTGTTATGATCGGAATTGCCGGAGCAGTTTTTCTGGGGGAAAAATGGAGTGTGCTGGATCCTGTGGCCGCTGTCATCGTGGGGATTTTCATTTTCAAGGCTTCATTTTCAATTATCCGAAGCAGTATTGATGAGTTTCTGGAGGCATCGCTGGGAGATCAGATTGAAAGTGAAATTCTGGACATAAGCGGACGGATTTCAGGTGTCCGTAATCCCCATAACCTTAAAACCCGAAAAGTCGGGAAAAATATGGTAATCGATATTCATATCGAGGTAGATCCCCGGCTGAATATCAAAACGGCCCATGATATTTCCGACCGGATGGAAGAAGAGCTGAAACGTCGATACGGTTCCGAGACTGTGATCTCGGTTCATATAGAACCGGGCCAGACAAGTCAGTAAACGGAGGATGTGATGAAAAAAATATTGATTTTCAACGTGATCATTTTATTCCTGATTGGGGCAGGTTTGTTTTCCGATTCCCATCAGGATACCCTTCCAATCGGGCCTTCCCCATATAAGTATGATCTGGGAAAAATTGAAAAAAATCAGATCTATAAAACCGGGTCCGGTAAAATTGTCAATCTTTCAGATCTGGTTCTGGCTGCCGGTTCAACGGACCTGATTGTCATCGGGGAATCTCATGATAATTATGACTGTCATGTATTCCAGAGGGATTTGATTGAAGCCCTGTACCGGAAATATCCCCGAATAATTGTGGGCTTTGAGTTTTTTAAAAGAGAAGATGATGAAGCCCTGGAATTGTGGCGGAATGGACAGATTTCGGAATCGGAACTAATCCGGAAAACCGGCTGGTATCAAAAAACCTCTTATAATTTCGGATATACCCGTTTGATCATGGATGTCCTGAAAAAATACCGGATCAAAACCATTGGCCTCAATGTATCGCGAGATATCCTGCGTAAGGTTTCCAGAAAGGGATTCGATTCACTGAGCCCTGATGAAAAAAAATTGTTTCCCGGCATTAAGGTTTCTCATCCCCAGCACCGCTATTTGATCAAGACCATTTTCGGGGATTTTGCCCTGCAAGTTCCGTTCTGGTTTGAAAATGTCTATGATTCCCAGAAATGCTGGGATGTGGTGATGGCTGAATCCATGAGACAGACACTGGCCAAAAGGGAATTCAGAGGGTACAAAGGGATTATCATTGCCGGCAGTTTTCATGTGGCCTACCATCTGGGCATACCCTTCCGGTTTCAACGCTCAGACAAAAGGGCCCGGCTCACCACTATTATGCCGGTACTGATTCCAACCAAAGATAAGGAATCCGACCCTGAGGAACATCCCATGAAAAAAATGTTTGCCAAGAACTTGCCAGCGGTCGCTGTATTTTCACGCGGAATTGGGGATTATGTTTTTTCAATAACCAAGCCCCAGCATTCCCATTTTCCGGAATGGGGATTCTCCTGTAAAAAAATCAACGATACCATTCAAATTACTGCCATCAAAAAAAAGGGCCTGGCCGAGAAATACGGACTCAAAAAGGGTGATATCATTGTGATGGCCGATGGAGAGAACCTGAAAACCATGGAACAGTTGCGATTCATTCTGGCCTCCAAAGAGTGGGGGGGTGATATTAGACTCCGGCTGGATCGGAAAATTGAGTTAAAAAAAAATGAAAGCAAACGGCCTTGATGGCAAGATCGGGTTGTCCATAAGAAGCTGGACTCCGGTCATGGTTTGACTTTTGGTTTTGCTTATCTGTATAATATTTTTTTATTTTGAATCTGGATAAAAGGAGAAATGCATGAGCAAAGAATTTAAACCCTACGTACCTGTTGAAAGTACAATGAAGGAGTTTACATTTAAAGCGATCTTCCTGGGTATTATTTTGGCCATTGTGCTTGGTGCTGCCAATGCCTATCTGGGCTTGAAAGCCGGTATGACGGTGGCAGCCACTTTTCCGGCAGCGGTTATTGCCATGGCGGTTCTCAGGATTTTCAAGGGAACCATCCTGGAAGAAAACCTGGCCAGGACCACCGGCGCGGTCGGAGAGGCACTGGCGGCCGGTGCCATTTTTACCATTCCGGCTTTTGTCATGACCGGGGTTTGGGACAGCTTCAGTTATGTCAAAGCCACAGTCCTGATGCTGGTGGGTGGTGTCTTGGGTGTTCTTTTTGTGATCATTTTGAGAAGAACCATGATCGAAGATCAGACCTTGCCCTATCCAGAGAGCAAGGCCTGTGCCCAGATTGTCAAGAGCGGTCAGAGTGGTGCTACCGGAGCCGGGTTGGTATTCGGTACCATGGGATTGGCCGGTTTAATTGAATTGCTCCGGCATGACCAGGGGTTTTCACTGATAAAAAGATACTTCCAGGGTTTCTTGAAACTGGGAAAATCGAAGATTTCTCTGCTGGATGGCAACAGCAATGTGATTGAATCCGGAGCCGGGCAGGCAGCTGAATTCGGCAAAGACGGGGGGCTGCTATTGATCAGCCCGGAAGCCTCACCCGCTTTTCTGGGTGTGGGATACATTATCGGTTTCAGACTGGCGGCTATTACTTTTTCCGGTGGAGTGTTCGGATGGCTGTTTTTGATGCCCGTGGTATTGTTTTTAATGAGCGGGGATCTATTGCCCTTTGGTGCGGGCGGCGACTGGATTGCTATTGCCAAGTCCGCCTACAATTCAACCGTGAAACCCATTGCTGTGGGAGGCATGCTGGTGGGTGCATTTTATACCCTTTTCTCCATGCGTAAAAACCTGATCGGGGGAATTTCCAGAGGGATAGCGGATATTAAAAAAGTCGGAAAATCGGATGAGACGGTTTCCCGGGTTGATAAAGATTTACCTTTCGGAATGGTTATTGTTGCCATACTCATCATTGTGGTGGTCATGATCGGAATCTTCCAGCAGTTTATCAAAACTCCGGAGAGTTCAGGGTGGGGTGGCGCCATTGGTTCGGCTCTGGTCATGGCTCTGGCCGGGTTTTTGTTTGCCGCAGTGGCCGGCTATCTGGTGGGGATCATCGGTTCTTCATCCAATCCCATTTCGGGTTTAACCCTGACCACTCTGTTGATTGCTGCGCTTTTGATGGTGGTCCTGGGACTGAAAGGAGATCCGGGTGTGGCGGCAACACTGGCCGTGGCCACTATTGTTTGCTGTGTGGCGGGTGTGGCCGGTGATATGATGCAGGATTGGAAAGTCGGTCATATATTAGGTGGTACTCCCTGGAAAATGCAGATCGGCGGAATGATCGGTGTGGTTGCGGCTGCCCTGTTTTTGATTTTTCCCATCATGCTGCTGGATAAAGTTCCCGGAGATCCGACCGCTCATGCCATTGGTTCTGATGCCCTTCCCGCACCCCAAGCTGGTTTAATGGCCATGATGTCCAAGGGTATCGTGGGCGGTGAAATGGCCTGGCCCCTGGTAATAGCGGGTATGTTATTTGCCATGGGACTGATTTTAATCAAATCGCCTTCTCCCATGCTTATTGCAGTAGGCATGTATCTGCCCTTCAGAACCACAGCAGCTATTTTCATTGGCGGTATCATCAAGTATTTTGTCGAGAAAAAAACCAATAAATATGCTGAAGTCAAATCAGCCCATAAGAAATTAGCCGGAGAGGAAAAGGCCGGTTTTATTGAAAGCATCAGGGAAAAATCCGAAAATATTGGTTTGTTGCTAGCCTCGGGCTTGGTGGCGGGTGAGGCGCTGACCGGAATTTTACTGGCTGCATTTGTATCCATCAAGGAGGATTTCCTGAATAAATTAATCGGAAACCTGACCCCGGACAAAGAAGCCATTGTGGCCAATGGAGTTGTCGGAACTATTTTGTATTTTGGAACGCTGGCTTTTCTGGCCTACATGATGATTCAGATACCGCTGAAGAAAATCCGGGAAAATAATAACAGTTGAAAAATAAAGAAGAGAACTTATTAGATCTGATTCCAGAAATCATTTGCCAATGGGGAAAAAACCAGGAGGGTAAAATTTACATCCTGGTTCCCCGGTTCAGGAGTCCTCTGCTCAGAAAGATAGGAATGAAGTTTGGGCGGTCCGAATGGGTCAGGATTATTTTAGATGAAAAAGGAACCAAATCCTGGAGGTTGATAAATGGCAAACGGAGTGTTCACGAAATCGGAGAATTGCTGGAAAAGGAAATGGGAGACTCGGTAAAGCCGGTTTATGACCGGTTATCCCAGTTCATAACCATCCTGTTCAAGAATAAATTCATTGTCTTTAAAAATTACCATCCCAAGAATTGAATAACCAGTAGTTTTTTTTTCTTTTCTTAACCTTAACCTCAACCTGAGGAGTCAGGAGTCAGAAGCCAGGAGACAGAAGATAGAAGCCAGAAATTTTTACTTAACCTGGAATTAATTCTGACGAGTTGCTCTTGCTCCTGCGAGCTACCTGACCATTCATTACGAATCTTTGATTTCGGGTATTTCCAGCCCGTACTGGGGGTTCTTTTTATCTTCCTGCTTCAGCAACAGGGCAAACAGGAATCCAAATAGACCCAGTCCGGCAAACATGAGTATGGTATAGGTATAGTTCAGGTTGGCGGTTCCGTCCCTGAGCATTTCAATGGTGATTCCGGGATTGACCAGGTCGGTGATTTTGCCGGCCAGAATGGGAAAGGCGAAAAGACCCAGATTCTGAATGGATGTCATGATTCCATAGGCGGTTCCCAGTCGCTTCTCTTCCACCAGTCGAGCCACGGCTGGCCACATGGCTGCTGGGACCAGTGAAAGGGAGATGCCCAGAATAAACATGGATATGAAGGGAGTCACATGAGTCAGAGCCAGGGTTAAATGGGTCACCAGGATCATCCCTGACCCGAAGGTCATCAGTGTCGCCCGTTTACCCTTTCGGTCCACAAACAACCCGAAGATAGGCGTGAACACAATAGTTCCCCATATGATCAAACTGGTTAGCATGCCGCTGAGTTTTAAAGAGAAATTGAATTTGTTGTGCAGGAAATCCGGACAAAACGCCTGAAAGGGGAAAACCGCCGAATAAAAGGTGAGGCAGAGCAGGGAGATCAAGATAAATGATCTGTTTTTCAATATTTCAACGATGTCTCTGAAATGAAACTTTTCATCAGCCTCTAACATAGACTTGGATCGGGTGTTTTTTTCGTATTTTTTATCGTAAAAATTGTATATCAGGAAGAATAGAAATCCCACTCCCATGAAAACCGAGGCCACCCAGAGGGCGGTGGTCCAGCCTGACTTGGTTTCAATGAGAATGGGTGAGAAAATAAGTGCCGCTGCAGTTCCAAGCCGGGCGATGGCTAGGTTTACGGCAAAGCCAAAGGCCAGTTCCTTGCCCCGAAACCATTTGACTATTATCTTGTTGATGACCACGATACTGGTTTCGGCACCGAGACCGTACAGCAACCGGCCTAATATCATCATTTTTAGTTCAGGTGAATACTGGGGAAGAAAAGAGTTGAACAAAACATATCCGAATCCATTATCCCTGAAAAGGTCGCTGGCCCCATAGGCTGTTATCAATGCACCCATGGCACAAAATAGGGTGAATAATGCCCCTGTCTTCCGGATGCCGAAACGATCCAGAAATATCCCCCCAAAAACAGCCATTAACAGAAAGGTATTGGGGAATGAGTAGAATGAAACCAACATTCCGTACTCGGTAGAGCTGAAACCCAGCTGAATCTGCATGGTTTCCTTTATGGAAGACATGGCATCATAAACATAATAATTGGTCATGATTACTATGCTAACCAGAAATAAGAATCCCCATCTCAGCAATCGCTGGTTGGTTGATTTTTGTGTATCGGTCATGAGAATCTCCAGGAAAAGAAGTCATTATAAATAAGATTATTTCAAAAAGCAAATGGTTGAAACCCGGTGAGGGAGCCTTGACAATAAAAAATCAAATTTATACAATTATTGTATTGATAACGGGAGGTTATAAATGAGTAAAAAATTGTTGATTGTTTTATTTGTGGCATTGTGTTTTATTTTTTCTGCATCCCTTTCTTTTGGTATTGATGATGACGCCAAAAAAGAGGAAAAGACAACCGAGGCCAATACCAAGGCCGAGAAGAGCAAGGCTGAGGCTAAAGATGAGAATATTAAAGAAGATGTCCAGCTCAATGATCCCAGCAAGGAAATTGAAAAGAAAAGAGGCGGTTGCGGGATTCAATACAGGAATCATACTCCATGGACAATAAAAGTCTATGCCAACGGCTACTATCGCGGAACTGTTTATGGCTACAGTACGCTGAGTGTCTATACCAGTTGTAAAACAAGATTGGTTCTGTATGGACGCGCTGATTTTACCAATGGAACCTATTTGAAATGGGGTCCCTATGTTTACTATACCCGCCATGCCTGGTTTACCTGGAATCTGTGGCGGTAATCCGGTCAACCCATTCTCAAGTAAATCATTGTATCGTTTCCCCCGGAGGGGGGAAAGAGTATATTTTTTTATGAAAAAAAGTGCATCCCGAAATAGGGGCCTCGACAAGTATTGGTTTTGTTTAATATCGTTACTGATGATTTTGAGTCTTGAACTTGTCCCTCAGACCAGAAGGGCGCTGTTGGTCGGTATTGATATTTATCGGCCCAATCTGACTTCGGTTCAAGAAAATCAGAAAATGCTCTCCCAACTCAAAGGCCGCGGATCCTGGGACAATCTGAACGGGGCGGTCAATGACATGAAAGCCATGCGGGATATTTTAATTGCCCGTTTTGGTTTCAAACCGGGTTTCATCCGGGTTTTGCAAAATGAGTCGGCTACCCGGGAAAATATCATTTCAACCTTCAAAACCCATCTGATCGATTCAGCCTCACCCGGTGATATCTGCCTGTTTTTCTATGCGGGTCACGGTTCCCAGGTTGCCAATTCCTCAACCAGAGAGGAGGATGGCCTGGATGAAAGTCTGGTACCCTCCGATTCGTATCGGGGAGCAAGGGATATCAGGGATAAGGAATTGTGGAAACTATACAATGCGGTTCAGGAAAAAGGGGCATGTCTGACCGCTATCGTTGATTCCTGTCACAGCGGATCCATATCCAGAGGACTGAAAATTCAGGTTAAATACCGATATCTATCTCCGGATTTACGGGATGCTGCCGATTCCACCTGGTTTGAACAGACTCCTGCCGAAAAAGGCGCACTCATCATTTCAGCTGCCCAGGATTTTGAACAGGCATCTGAAATTATCGATGAAGACAATCACAAACACGGTCTTTTTACATGGGCTTTGCTGAAAACATTGAGAAGCGTTTCAGTTAGTGAACCTGCCAATCGCATTCTCCTCAGGGTAAAAGCCTTAATGCGGGCCCAGGGTAAAATCCAGGAACCCAATATTGAAGCCACTCCGGAGCGAAAAAAAGCCCCGCTGTTTGGGATTCGGTCCGGGGAAATTTCAGGACAGACTATCATTGCGGTTCAAAAGGTATTCAAAGATAAAAACCGGGTCTCGTTTCTGGGAGGGATGGCCGCGGGTATCAGAAAAGGTTGCGAGTTGAAGCGTTTCAAAAATCCAAAGGCTGCCCGGGTTCGAATTACCGAGGTCAGGGGATTAAGTCTTAGTTTCGGAGATGTCATCCAGGGAGATATCAACCGGATCGCCTCCGGGGATCTCTTTGAAATTGACAGATGGGTGATTGCCAACGAATTAAGATTGCGATTGTATATACCAAAGACCGGCTCCGGGTATTCTGCCTTAAAACGGCTGGCTCAGCAGGTATATCAGGCGATCAGAGCCAAAGGGATAGTCTGGGTAAGCGATCCCACAGCTGAATCGCCGTCCCATATCATGTTCTGGGAGAATCAGGTCTGGAAACTTAAACTGGACGGGGCCGGAACTAAAAACCTGGGTGTCAATCCCCTTGGCAAATTACTTAAAATCATATCGGTCCCCAAACCAACCGAAATCCGTTTTTTCCTCAGCTTGCCGCCTCCGATTGATCTGTATAATCGGATGGTATCTGAAATTGATGGGGATAACTCCCTGTTAAAATCCGTTGATTCTGCCCCAAGTGCCCACTACATCCTGACCGGGCAGTACCGGGATGGGCTCATCGGCTATGCCCTGTTGCTCCCCAATGTGTCCGGAGATCAGTCAGAGTATCTTCCCCTGCCCACGCGGACGGATTGGGTGGAGCTGGAAGGTTCTCAGGGGAATCTGGCCGGGGTTGTGGGAAAACTGAAGCATTACACCGGGCAGATCATGAAGATAAAAGCCTGGCTGGAAATTGATTCTCCTCCGGATGAATCCAGGTTTCCCTACCATCTGGCCCTGAAGAATACCCGAACCGGAAGATTAAAAACCGAAGGAATTGCCTATCAGGGTGAAATCTACGGCCTGGTTTTAAAAACCGATAACACCGAAATTTGCCCCAATTTTGATTTTCATTATGTCTATGTATTCTCGATTGACAAATTTGGCAGGATCAACCTACTGTTCCCCAACCGGCTTTTGGGAGGCATCGAAAACAAGCTGCCGGCAAAATTTACCGATAGGGGCAAATTGCCCGCTGAGATTCAGCTCGGCAACCGGGAGATCTTCAGCATCAGCGGAGACGCATTTGGAATTAATACTTTCATTCTTTTAACCTGCCTGAAGCCCATTCCGGATCCTGAAGTCCTCCATTCGGAGGGTGTCAGAACACGTGGAATGGGGAAAGGTCGAAAGGTCGGAGAACCGATGAATCCCTTGCGGAAATTGCTCAATTTTATGACAGCTCCCAAAAGGGGAATATCTATCATTTCGCCCGGCAACTGGTCTATTGAACGCATTTCTATTTTGAGCAATCCGAAGCAGAAATAGCGGCGATTCTGAGGGGTTGTTTTGCCTGAGTGAATTTTTCAGAAGATAATTTTTGAAATGATGACCGGTTTGTAATATAATTCAGTCATGCTGCTGACCATTGATACCGGTAATACATGTGTGGGTATTGCCCTGTTTTCCGGGGACCGGATTGTTTTTAAAAACAAGCTCATTACCCCGGACCGGATCACAGTTCGTTTTTTGAAAAATCTGGTTGGAGAGGCCCACCTGGATAAAATAAGTTCAATCATCATTTCGTCTGTGGTTCCCTATATAGATCAATCGCTTTCTACTGCTATAGAGAGTCTATTCGGAAAAAAGGCCATGTTTATTGATCATCGTACCCGAACCGGTATCACCATCAAGGTGGACACACCTCAGGAACTCGGGGCCGACCGGATTGCCGATAGCGTTGGTGGGATTCACTTCTCCAAACCACCCCTGATCGTCATTGATTCAGGGACTGCCACCACCTTCGACATTATCAGTGAGAATTATGAATATATCGGCGGGTGCATTTTTCCGGGTATAGAATTATCCATCAAAAGCCTGGCCAGTAATACGGCAAAATTAGACCGTATTGCCTTTACCATACCGGATTCTATTCTGGGGACCAGTACCGAAGGCAATATCCGTTCAGGTATTTATTACAGCTGTGTCGGTGGCCTGGAGTTCATGATCAATGAGTATAAGAAAATTATTGGTCCGGGGGCCACGGTTATTGCCACCGGAGGGGTAAGTTTTTATTTCCTGAATAAAATAAAAAATATAGATCTCTACGAACCCAATTTGATTTATTATGGCTTGAAATTAATTCATGAAAATCAAGGCCTGAAAAAGTGATCAATGAAAGGTCCGGGAAAATAAATATCCCGAAAGACAGCACGGCAGATTATGACTATATTATCCGAATCATTCAATATCTCGATTATCACTTCGATATTCATTTTATTATCACCACCAGGGATTTTGACATCCTTTTTCGCTGGTGGGAGAAACAGATTCCTTTAGAGGTTATTACCGATTCCATTCGCAATGTGGTTCTTCGTTGGCAGGTCAAAAAAAAAAGTATCAATGGTTTTTCCAATTTTTCTTATGAGGTCAAAAAAAATTTCAGGCTGTTTATGGAGTTAAACGTTGGAGATAGCCAGAGAACTGAGAAGAACGAATTATTTGATATACAGCAATTCCTGAAAAAATTTCCCCGGGAATTGTCCGGATTGAAATCTGACTTTGAAGGAATTTATCAGAGATTGGTAAGTAAAAAATCAATTGACCTGAATCCGATTCATGAAAAATTGCTGGCACTATTCGAATCGGACCCGGACTTGAAGCTCAAGACCCGTTTTTTCATGAACAATCTTGCCAAGGGTTTGCGGAAACCTGAAATTGAAAAGACCTATCGAATCAATTATTTATACCACAAGTATGGCATACCGAATGTTGAAGTCTATTGACCATGAAGATTGAACCCAGAATGACACAGATCAGTTTCGGGGATCGTGATCGGGAAAACAGATGAGTAAGGATAAGGCGAGATTGGATCTTGAGCTGGTCAAAAGAGAAATGGCCCCATCCAAGGAAAAGGCCCGGGCTCTGGTCATGGCCGGTGAGGTGGCAGTGGATGGCCAGATTGTGATGAAATCGGATAAACAAGTTTCCCGGGAATCCAAAATAGAAATAAAACAGCGCTATCCCTTTGTTTCACGGGCCGCATTTAAAATACAGAAGGCAATTGAGATCTTTGATATCGAGCCCAGAGGCATGAAAATAGTAGACATCGGCATTTCTACCGGCGGTTTCAGCGACTTACTCTTAAAACGGGGAGCGGATTCGATCATCGGTATCGATGTCAATATTGAGCAGGTGGATTATAAACTGAGACAGAACAGCCGCTTGAAATTGTTGAAGAAGAATGCCCGCTATTTAAGCCGGTCAGATATTCAGGCGGATCCGGATTTGATCACCATAGATGTTTCATTTATCTCTCTCACTAAAATAATACCGGCTTTGAAGGTTTTCAAACAGTCCCGTATCCTGGCCCTGGTGAAACCACAATTTGAAGTTGAAAAAACAGAAGTCAGCAAGGGAGGAGTGATTAAAAACCGGACGGCCATTGTCAGGGCCATTCTCAAGGTTAAAAGTATAATCGAACAAACCGGTTTTGCTGTTAAGGGATTTACTCCGGCAGGGCTTAAAGGAAAAAAAGGAAACCAGGAGTATTTTTTTCTTCTGGTGTATGGAAATAAAAATACTATTAGTGATACAATAATAGACGATGAAATTGAAATTTAAAAAGGTGGGCCTGGTGGTCAAACCCCATCCCGACGTGGTTCCGTACCTGAAAAAAACCACTGATATCTTGAAAGAGATGAAAGTCGAGATTGTCCTGGAGGATATTGCGGCCAAGCTGATCCATATGAAAAGTGATATCCCCCGTAAGCGAATCGGTGATCAGGTTGACATTATCATTCTGATAGGCGGTGACGGAACCCTGTTATCGGTGGCCAAGCAGGCAGTTAACAACAATATCCCCATTGCCGGTTTTAATCTGGGCTCACTGGGTTTTTTGACCGAACTGTGCATAGACAACCTAGAAAGCAGTATTGTGGAAATTTTCACCTCGGAAGCCAAGGTGTCCGAGAGGAAATTGCTGGAACTGAATTTCAAGGATGATGAATATCTTGCCCTGAATGATATCGTGACCAGTAAGGGATATATAGCCAGAATTATTAACCTGATGTTGAGTATAAACGGGGATGAAGTGGCTGAAATAAGATCCGATGGGCTCATTATTTCCACGCCCACCGGTTCAACGGCCTATTCCTTATCCGCCGGCGGGCCGATTGTGGCTCCTGATGTCAACGGGATGGTCATCACACCACAATGTCCTCATTCTTTAACCCTGAGACCCTTTGTCATTCCGGATTCCTCTACAATCAGGGTAAAACTGACTTCAGAATCCCAGAAAGTATTTATTACTGTTGATGGACAAACGGCGATTCCGATTACCACCGGAGATTATTTTGATGTTTGTATTTACAGGAAAAAATTGAAAATCATTGGTTCCAAGGACATGAACTATTTTAGATTGCTTTCGGAAAAGTTGAAATGGGCCCTGTAAAATGCTTTTAGTCTGGACAAAGTTTGTCATTCTGCTCATACTGATTTTTATTTTCGGAACCCGTGCCACCAAGAGTGCGGATATTATCGCTGAAAAAAAGAAACTGTCCCGGGCTTTCATGGGAGTTGTTTTTATATCCATGATCACGTCCTTTCCTGAATTGTTCACCGGTATTTCGGCGGCGGCAATTGTAAAATCTGCGGATCTGGCAGTGGGGGAGATTATCGGCAGTTGCGTGTTCAACCTGCTTATCATTGCCCTGATTGAAGGTGTTTTCAGAAAGCAAAAATTGTATATTCATCAAAAAAAGGGTGATATCATGCCCCTGGGCTTCAGCTTCATCATGGTGGGTTTGCTGACCCTGTTCCTGTCCCTGAATTTCAGTGTCACCATTTTCAATGTGGGAATTTCCTCATTAATGATATTTGTCTTTTATATTGTCTTTCTACGAATTCTGTTTAAAGAGAGAAAAATTTCCATTAAAATTGAATTGTATAACAACAAAAGTTTAAAGACGGAAATTATCAATTTTATAATTTCCGCACTGGTTATCATCGGAATCGGGATTTATCTGCCAGTGATCGGAAAAGAAATAGCGGTAGTCATGAACTGGAGTGAGTCCTTTGTGGGGGTCATCTTTCTGGCCTTTGTCACTTCATTTCCAGAACTGGTGGTTTCAATCTCCAGTGCCAGAATTGGAGCCTTTGACATGTTTCTGGGAAATATTGCCGGCAGTAACCTGTTTAACATCGCCATTATTTTTCTGATTGATATTTTCTACCTGAAAGGGGATGTTTTAGTCGATTCATCACCTGTCAATATGACCTGTGGCATTATTGTCATGATGATGAATTTCATTGTTATCTTTGCCCTGGTCAGAAAATCATCCTACAAAGTATTTAATCTGATTTCCATTAATGCGCTGTTACTGGTCGTATTGTATATGTTGAATTTGATTATTTTGATTTAAATTTTCGGATTCTTTCCGGAATCAACGGGTAGGGAAATGAAGGGTTCGGTTTTGATATTAAATCCAAAAAATGATAGACTTAGGGTGAGGTGAGGTTAAGATGAAAAAATATATTTTTGTAATTTCATTTTTTCTGCTGGTTTCCTTCCTGGTTGGCCAAGCGGGAGAACTTCATTTTAATAGAGGGATTACCTATTACCTCCTGGATGATATTGCCATGGCCAAGAAGCAGATGGAACTGTATTTTTTAAATAGATCCGAATACCAATTGAGAAACGGTTTCATGCGATTGTTGCAGGGAAAGAGCTGGGATGCAACCTCAGAATTCAGAGCTTATCTGGGGATTAATCACCGGTCTCAGGTCGCTCTGATTGGGATTGCCCTGTCAACGGTGGAAATGAAAAATACCGCCACCATTGAAAACCTGGAAAGGGCGATCAGGCTGAATCCTAGACTGCCTTCCCCTTATATATGTCTGGGTTTTGAGTATACAAAGAAAAAAAATTATCCCCGGGCTGAGTTTTATTTCAACCGGGCCCTGAAGTTTTCCCATGTTCCGGAATTCAAGATTCTTCTGGCAAAATTGTATTTGATGACTTCCCGGCCTAAACTGGCCCTGAACCTTATGAAACCGGAAGCGGATAAAAAAGCGAGTAACTTCTATTTTAATTTTTTTACGGCTCAGGCCTATTATAATTTGAACAACCTGGAATCAATCGGTCAATATATTGAATTGGCCCTGGAGAACAAACCCCAGAGTTCCGAGGCCAAACTGTTGAAGGCAAAATATCTCATGGCCAGGGGAAATTACAAAGATGCCAAAGCCATATTAATTAATTTGAAATTCGACCACTACAACGATGATTATACCAAGACCCTGGCCAGAGTTCTTTTGGAGTTGAAGGACCGCCGTGCATTGAATCAGCTTTATAAATATTTTTCAAAAAACAAGTGGGACAGGGATATCAACCGGTTAATGGGACAATATTTTTTAAAATTTCAGGACAAGTTCAATGTCCAGAACTGGATATACCGTTCCATATTGAGCGGAAACGATACAGAAGGATTGAAACAGTTGTTCCCAGACAAATATCAATTTCCCGAATACCCCAACTTTTCTTTTTTTGAGGTGAAAAGAATTAAATGGATATCGGACACGCTATTGTTGGCTGTAGCCATTATGAGGAGCGGTGATCCGGAAAAAATTTATATCATCGATATTGAAAAAATGAAGGTTTCGAATACCATGAAATATCAGGGAGTCATCCAGGAGATTTTCACATCAACGGATTTAAGCAGAATTGTTTTTTCTACTGTCGCAGCTGAAAATGAGCGGATCTATCTATACACCATTGAAAAAATAGGCTCACGTTTTGTTTTCAAGGCAGCTTACCGCCGCTCAATTAATATACCATCCGCACTGGTGGGATTCAATCAGGATGGCACACTTGCCTATATCACAGATGCCCAAATAGCGTCGCTGGCATTTGAATCCCCTTTCTCTAATGTATCTCTCTACGATCAAAAGCGGCTCATATATCCAGTTTTTCCCTTTCGTATATATCGTTACAATTTTAAGACCAGCCGGTTTTCCCAGATTCAGAATACCAATCAGGTTGAAGTTTTGGAAAATATTCCAATCCGGGAGATCCAAAGATATGCCTTTGTCAGCCGTGCCTTTCAGGCAAATTCCCAGATCAATAAACTCATCCAAAGAGGCCAAAAATTGGATCTGACCTCTTCCCAGGTGATCAAAATTCATTTCAGTGACGATCCATCTGCTTTCATTATTTACCTTTCAGATTTGAATAATGCTTTCCAGGCCTTGATATATGATGATCGGAATAACCGGGTAACCCGGGTTGATGCAACCATGTTCCTGGGTAAGGAAAGGTATGCTGAAGTGGAAATATTGGCTTTTCATCCGCAGAAAAATGAAATTCTGATCAAAACAAAAGATAAGCAGAAAAACCTGATTGAGTTCAATTATCATTCCTACCTATATAGTGATCTGACCAAGAATGTGAATGATTTCTGCTTCAATACCCAGCTGAATTTAACGGTGGCATTGACCGAGAGAAGCAACAACATCCATTATTCGGATACTTATCTGGAGTTGATTTTTCGCAACCCATTTGTGAGGGAAATAATAACGACCCGACGGGATTTAAATAGAGTGACCTGTTGTAAAGATTCAAATCGGATTTGTTTCACTTCCTATAACGGGGAACGGGTTTACATGGATGATCAATACCGATTTCATTATAGAGGTGTTTCACTGGAAGATGCCCCGCACGATATATCCCCGACTGCCCTGAAAGCGGCTGTTTTTGTAAACGGTCGGTTGTTTATTATGGATTGGACCCGGTAAATCTGAAGCCGTGGGTGTTGAGAGGGAGTTTAACAAAGTAAAACTTTTCACCGGGATTATTTTTAAAGACAGGATCCAGTTGAACAAAGTAATAGAGATATTTTCCGATCGGTTTTCTGCGGTAGATTCAGAGTCAGATATCATTCCATTTGATATGACCTCCTACTACCATCCGGAGATGGGATCACCGTTGTTCAGGAAATTTATCAGCTTTCAACAACTTATAGATCCCTCCCAATTATCGGGTATAAAAATTATTTCAAACCAGTTAGAAGCACAATTTTCTGACCGGGGCAAACGACGTTTTAATATTGATCCGGGTTTTGTATCTGAAGCAAACGTGATCCTTGCCACCACCAAGAACCACTATCATCGGGTTCCCCTTCAGGAGGGTGTTTATGCCCATATGGAATACACGATACAAAAAAAGACAGTTGCGCCGCTGGAATGGACCTATCCTGATTTCAGAAAACCGGAATACATGGATTTTTTTAATCAGTTGATTGTTTTATACAAGCAACAGGTTCAACAGCCATAGGGACGGTCCATGCTTTCCCGGGCATTGACAAAATTAGAGTGAAATGTTATTTTTCAATTGGCAATGCGATGACTCGTTTATTCAATGGCAATTCATTCCCTTTATGGATGAGTAGGCTAAATTTGATTTTATCATTTCAGGCATGGATATACCAAGGAGATTAAAATGGAAGAAAAAATAAAAGCAAAAATTATGGATGAAAAAAAGATGAAGCGAACTTTTTCCAGAATTGCCATGGAAATTCTTGAGCGCAATAGAGAAATCTCCAACCTGGTTTTGATTGGGATTCAGAAAAAAGGAGTATTTGTGGCCAAACGTATCAGAAAGGAAATCAAGAAAATTGAATCCATTGATTTACCGCTGGGTATACTGGATATCACCCTGTTCCGGGACGACTTGCATAAACAAGAAACCCTTCCGGTGGTACAGAAGACTGAAATCAAGTTTTCAATTGAAGACAAGGATATCATTCTGATCGATGATGTCGTCTTTACGGGCCGTACCATCCGGGCCGCCATGGACTCACTTTTTGAGCTGGGAAGACCGGCCAGTATTCAGCTGGCCGTGTTTATTGACCGTGGCCATCGTGAACTACCCATATGTCCGGATTTCCGGGGTAAAGATCTTCCCACTTCCAGGCGGGAGCGGGTGAATGTGAAGTTGAAGGAGATTGAGAAGGAGGACCTGGTACTCATCATGGAGCCGGTGAGGTTTTAAATGAAGGTAAAAACATTCAAGCAGGATCATTTGCTGGGTATTGAGCAATTAAGTGTGGAGGACATCGAATTAATCCTGGAAACAGCAGAATCATTCGTTGAAATATCCACCCGGGATATTAAAAAAGTACCGGCTTTGAAGGGAAAAACCGTTGTCAATCTCTTCTGTGAAGATTCAACCCGTACCCGGAGTTCTTTTGAAATTGCGGCCAAGCGGTTGAGTGCCGATTTGATCAATTTTAGTGCTCCCTCTTCCAGCCTGACAAAAGGTGAATCATTAAAAGATACGGTTTTAACCCTGGAAGCCATGAATCCACACATCATCGTGTTGAGGCATTCATCATCCGGTGCAGCCAAATATTTGACCACCTTTGCCCGTTCCTCGATCATCAATGCCGGAGATGGATTTCATGAGCATCCTACCCAGGCTCTGCTGGATGCGCTCACCATGAAGCAAAGATTTAAGACCCTGAGAAATCTGAAGATCTCCATCGTCGGGGATATGTTGCATTCACGGGTTGCCCGCTCAAATATCCTGCTTCATCATAAACTGGGGAATGATATTTCCCTGATCGGCCCGCCCTCTCTGGTTCCCGATGAATTTGAAGAAATGGGCACGAAAATTTATTATAACCTAAAAGAGGGAATCAAAGGTTCGGATGTTGTGATGATGTTAAGGGTCCAGAAGGAGAGGGGAGCACGGAATTATTTCCCCTCGATCAGAGAGTATCGAAAATTCTTTGAGATCAATGAAGAGGTCTTTTCTTATGCCAAGAAGACAGCAATTTTAATGCATCCTGGTCCCATGAACAGGGGTGTGGAAATCGAGACCTCTCTGGCCGATTCTGAAAAATCGGTTATTCTCCAGCAGGTCACCAATGGTATCGCGGTCAGGATGGCAGTTTTATATTTGTTGAAAGGAGAGATAGATGAAGTTGTTGATTAAGGACGGTCAGGTTATCGATCCGGCATCCGGGATAAATGACAGAATCGATATCGCCATTGAAAACGGGGTAATCGTAAAAATTGGTTCCGGGCTGAAAGGAGAAAAGAATACCGAAATTATTGATGCCAGGGGATTGATAGTAAGCCCGGGTTTTATTGACATGCATGTTCATTTGCGTGAGCCGGGCCATGAAAACAAGGAAACCATAGAAAGCGGTTCAAGAGCTGCAGTTCATGGCGGCTTTACCTCAATTGTCTGTATGCCCAATACCTCCCCGGTGAACGACAACCGGTCGGTTACCGAATATATTATTGCCCGGTCAAAGAAAGTCGGATTACTGAATGTTTTTCCAGTGGCTTCTATTTCAAAAAACCTGGAAGGGGAACAAATTACCGAAATGGCTGATCTGGTTGAGGGCGGGGCCGTGGGTTTCAGCGATGACGGACATTGTGTGATGAGTGCGGATTTAATCCGAAAAGCCCTCGAATATTCCAAGATGTGCAAGGTTCCCATCATTGAACATCCCGAAGATCATTCGATTTCGGGGGATGGACTGGTCAATGAAGGATTTATCTCTTATAAATATGGCTTGAGGGGGATTCTCAACGCCAGCGAAGAGGTCATTGTGGCCCGGGATATTATCCTCCAGGAGAGAATCAAATCACAACTTCATTTAACCCATATCTCTACGGCTGGTTCCGTAGATCTCATTAGAAATGCCAAGAATAAAAATATCATGGTGACTGCTGATGCCACCCCCCATCATATACTGCTGAATGAAGAGTCCATCACCAGTTTTGATACGGTTTACAAAGTAAAGCCACCTTTGCGAACCGAGAAAGACCGGGATGCCTTGATCAAAGGTCTCCAGGATGGCACCATTGATTGTATCGCCTCTGATCATGCCCCCCACAGCCGGGATGAAAAAGACCGTGAATTTGAAATGGCGCCTTTTGGAGTGGTGGGAATGGAGAGTTCTTTTTCGGTGACATATGATAAACTGGTCAAATCAAAAATAATCGATATGTACCGGTTGATCGAACTGTTTTCCACAAATCCCGCCAAAATACTTCACTTAAAGGACAAGGGACAGTTGAAAACCGGCAAGCCCGCTGACATAACCTTACTCAACCTCAAACGGTCTTTTACCATAAATCCGGATGCCTTTCATTCCAAGGCCAATAACTGTCCTTTCAGGGGCTGGAAGGGTCAGGGTGTGATTGAATATACCATTGTCAATGGAAAAGTGGTCTATCACCGGAAAAAGTAACATTAGAGAGTTTTTGAAAAATTTTTCTGCAGGTTAAAAGGATCTTTGATCTGCTGATCTTTCTTATACTTTAATTTCTTTTGACCTCTGTTATTCAGGTATTGGAGTAGGTTTAAATTGATCTTTTCCGCAACCTGAATCCCAGCCTGGGTAAGCATCTGCCTCAGTAATGATTCGGCTTTTCCGGCAAAGGCAATGGCATCTCCCAGTATTCGTCCGGATTCGGACGGATTATGAAAACCGGTGGAATTTTCCGCGCTGATAAAAACGAGTCTCAGAAATGCATTTTTGTATAAATATTTGGATTTTTCATACAGGGTTTGGGGCGGTTTCCATCCCTTTTTTTGTTCATTGTGGAGCATTTCGAACAGAATGGCATCGGTTGCCGTGGCATATCCAGCCCTGATAATCAGTGAGGCAATGCGGTCCTGAATGATAAATACCTGTTTTCCCAGCCAATCGGCTGATTCGGTATGACACTGTATACAGGCTTTTAAATTGGTTTTTAGTGGACTGGTGACATCATGATCGGATATTTTATAGGATCCGACCCGGGTATATGGCATATGACAATCAGCACAGCCAACACCGGCGTTCCAGTGTACACTGTTTTTGCTGAAAAGTTCAAATTCAGGATGACGGATATAGGGCATCCTGAAACCGGTTGTTTTTTGAGTCCATTCTTCCCTCTGGAAGTCACTCAATAGGTCTTTAACGATATTTTCAATTGAAATGTTTCCCCAGGAACTTCCCTTCCAGGGAGGGCGGATATCACCGGCAACTTTTCCTGCTTTATCGCGGGGAACGTAATAAGTCATGTGACACTGCCCGCAGGAAATACTCCGTAACTCCTGGCGGCTGAGCTGGTTTTTCCCAATCATCTTCAGCCCTTTTTCAATATGAAATTTATTGGTGACCAGCGACATATCCCCGGGCTGGTGGCAGTCAATACAGGACGGACCCAGTTTGCGATTTTCCGGGGGAATCATGTCGATCGCATCCTGGAATTTAGCGGTTAAATATTTCATGCCATACTTTTCTGTGAATGATTTATGGTAAGGCGTTTTGCAGGCCAGGCATACACCACCCGGAGAAGTTCTCGAAGGATCAATTTCAATCTGGTCAATTATTGCATAATGATGTCCGCGGGGCTCGTTATATTCAATTCCAAAGCCCCATCCGTTGTACAACAGTGCCGAGAATGGGTATTCGCTCAATCGATCGTAAATCACCTTATCGGTATCCCAACCTTTTCGGTATTGGCTTTTTCCAGTCGGCTTGGGTTGTTCGGTTTGAAGCCATGATTCGTAGTGAAATGGGTAGACTTTTCCCCATTTTTCGGGGGTAAATTCATTGGCTGAAATGGTACCCACAAGGACCGGTTCTGGTTTCTCCGGTGCGCAATTTATCAAGAAACAGGTTAAAAAAGAACCCATAACCAAAACGATTAAAATTTTAACTTTCATTTAAACCCTCCTCATAAATGACTCATTCCGGATGTAGGGAAAGTATGGCTGATTCTGCGATGACAAGACCAGCAGTTTCGTTCTTTTTCTATTGACAATCTGGAAACCATTTCGGTGTGACAGCGGATACAGTTGGATTGTATGGTGGTTGCTCCGTGTGGGGAAATGGTAATATGATCAGAATAGAGGCGTCCGTAGAATGAGATAACATCTTTGGTGCCATCCAGGGCTTTCCATATCAAATGATTGAAAATATTATCATTGGGTAAATGACAATCCACGCATTTGATATTCCTATGAAGACCTGATTTAAACCAGTCCTCATGTTCATTTTCCATCACATGACAGCTGGCGCAAAAATTCGGACTTGATGTCTCTTTCAGTATCTTTGGGCTTATCGATAATAATATGATGAAAATAAGGCCCAGCAAAAATATGATTTTTTTCTTCCAGAGTTTTTTCAAATTCATGTTTAAATACAACCGGATTTGTTATACTGAATTATAGTATAAATATTGAAATATTTCATTAATGGAAATAATTAATAATACCTTGAAGGATAATGCTAATAATATGAGATTTTAACAAACCGGGTTTCTTTTTTGCCTTTAACTTTGAAAGCATCTGCGATCGGTGAGCCTACCACCCAGATTGGTTTTCCGGTGGCATCCAATAAAAGCGGGTAATAGTTTCTCAAATCTGCCGGTATTCCGGAAGAACGGATCATTTCATAGACACTTTGATTTATCCCGGAATTGATTTTGATGTATTTATCGCTTCTCCTGGAGCTCCTGGCCTGTAAAGGGAATTGGATAGATGATTGGGGAGTGACTATTTCAAAGTTATTTTTGGGATTTCTGAAGGTTTTAATTATTTTAACGTCGATTTTCTTTCCGATTTCCCTCAGGGGAATGAAACCGGGTGAAGCCATGCTATAGCTATAGGGCGGGATGACAAATTTATCAGGATAAAGATAGCCCTTGCGGCATCGCAGGGCCAGCCCGGGAATGAAACTTGATTTTTGGCAAGAACTGTTTTTCAATATATTTTCAATGTGACTGAAGTTGATATTCAGCAAATCACCCTTTATCCGTTTGATATACTCCCTTAAAACAAAACGCTGCAGGGCTAGGGGATACTTTTTTAAAAGGTCAAGTGAAAGCACCTGATTCAAAATCAGGTTTTTTTTCAAGAAATCCTGGCTCTGGTGGGTAAGGTAATCATGCTCATCTTGAATAATTGTGGCCGTATTGAATATGTGCTCTTCAATTTTGGGTTCTATTTTTTTCATTGCCGGAAGCAGTATATTTCTGATCCGGTTGCGCAGGAGTGTATTGTCCCTGTTGGTGTAATCCCGGTAGAAGCGGATATGATTCCGATCTAAAAAAGTCCGAATTTCCAGACTGGAAAAAACCAGCAAAGGCCGGATGATATGGGAACCCTTCTGAATGAATATGGCGCTGAGCCCCCTGGAGCCACTGCCTCTCATGAGTTTGATTAGAAAAGTTTCGGCCAGATCGGACCGTGTGTGGCCGGTGGCAATTTTTGCTGATTGGTGGTTCCGGCTCACTTTGGTTAGGAACAGGTATCTCAGCAGGGAGGCGGCATGCTCAAGATTCAAGCTGTTTTTTTCTTGAAACGCGATGACATTTTCACTTTTCACAATCAGTTGAATGTTCATCGAGCCGCAGATTTTTTCGACAAATTGCTGTTCCTCCAAATGGTCTTTTCTGATTCGATGGTTAAAATAGGCGGCAATCATTTGAATGGGAATATCCTGTTTCAGCCTTTTTAGCAGGTGGAGAAGGGTCAGGGAGTCTTTCCCCCCGGAAAAAGCAGCAATGATGGTGTCACCCGCTTGGATGAGGTTATGATCGCTGATATGTTTGAAAAATAAAGGATAAATAAATTTCATTACCTTTTTTGCTTCGAATGAGGAATATCAAGTAGCGGCGGAGGGACTTGAACCCCCGACATAACGGATATGAGCCGTCTGCTCTACCGACTGAGCTACGCCGCCATAAAATAATATTATACTTCAAAATAGGGGTTTAATCAATAAATACCAGTAAATAGTGAATTCTCTATCTTAGAACTTTTTTGATTAATTCTCCATATTTATAATCATCTGGCCGTGCCAAAAGGTTGGCTGCATTTTCTCTGGTTATTCTGGTAAAAAAATTCTTTGCCTTCCCGATATGGAACTTGAATACTTTATCCTGCTCAAACAGGCTGGCCAGGATACTATCTAGAGTTAAAAACGGCTGCAACATTTTTTTTTTTGCACTATAGTGAAATAACAACCTGTCAAAGTTGAGGATTTCATTGTAACAAAACAAACTAAAATAGATAAGATATGCAGCCAGTTCTTTTTTATTAAAATATTTTTCCACCATTTGGACATCTGTTTGTGATATAAGATACAGCATGGTTTTTATTTTTTCGGTGTTACTTCCAAGAGTAATAAAATAATCGCCTCGGTTGTCTTTTATTTTTTCATATATTTTTTTTTCCATTATATAGACGCCGAACAGGATTTCATTTAATTTTACTTTTACCAGTTGAGGATTGGTGGACCTCAGCCCCCAGTTTTCTGCCGTTTTAAAAAATGAAAAAATATATTTTCTTGAATTTTCAAAACGGTACAAATTATAGACATCACCGTCACAATAAAATTGAAGATCGAGAATCGAATTGGATTTGTGTTTAAGTTTTACACTGTGAATTATTTGTTTACTTTCAATGAGCTTGACAGAAACCCACTTTTTGGTATTGAAACTTTCATTCAGATTTACGATATCATCAGCTGATAGTTTAAAATCAAGGCTATTTTGTATCTTACTTTCGATGGAGATGGGATTTTTTTCATATTGCTCGGCAATGTAGAGAAAAACTGTGGACAAAAGAATGAATACTGCAAAAATGATATAGTTTAGTTTTTTATTCTTCTGTTCGAGAGGTTCAATTGTAAGCATCTAATGAATTATCCTGCAACTTCTCCTTTATAGGAAATTATATTTACTGATGATACTTCATCCATTTCAGATATGTTTTTCAACAGTATATCGTCTTGACCGTGTTTAAATCGGATTTCAAAGACGATTTCCGAACCCAACTTGTCCTTATTCTTCATTCGAAGGTTGCTTTTATGGACACTCTTTTTTATGATTTCCCCCAGATTATTCTCATCAATATCAGATCCTTTTATAATCAATAGATAGGGGAAAATTTCAGTGGCACCTTTCTCAAAGACAAATAATATGATGGCAATGATAATCGAACCAATGAGGGCAATTAAATATGATCCCGTTCCTGCCGATAAACCCGCTCCTATACCCCAGAATAAAAAGCCTATATCTCGGGGATCTTTTATGGCTGAGCGAAAACGAACAATGGATAATGCACCGACCATTCCGAGTGATAGAGCGAGGTTGGTCCCGATTACCATCATCACCATGGCGGTTACCATTGAGGTTAGCACTAAGGTTACATTAAAATTTTTGGAGTACATCACTCCGGTATAGGTTTTTTTATAAACCCAGTAGATAAAAGATGCTATCAGAAAGGTAACAAACATGTTAATGATGACCAATCCAGCAGTTAATACTGCGTTTGATTTTTGAATATAATCAAATAAATCTACATTGGGCATTTTTTTCTCCTTTTAGTATTGAATTCTTGATATACAATATTTGCTTATAGCCTGTCTATTTCCCTGACAGTTGGATATTATTTTTTTAATATATTGGGGTAAAAGCTGATGAAATTTAATTTCCAGGACAATTATTTCATGATCAAATATGGGTATTAAATGGGCATTTTTGTTAAATATATTAAAATCTATGGTGCTGGCCCGGATATTTTTATCAAAGGTTATTCTGATATTTTGGATTTCGCTGAGATAGGCTTCCCGTTCATAGTCAATTAATACGGTGGGGCGGTAGAAATCTCGGGTCAGATAATAGTAAACCCTGTTTAGGGTGGTATTGTTCTTTTTCAAAAGAAAATCCCGATCCCCCTTAATTAATTGATGAACTTCCTTTTTTTCCAAAAAAGCAGTTTCCTTCATCATGTATTCATTATAGCGATTTTTGATTTCAATTTTTACCTGCTGCTGATCGAGATCATACAATCGCAGTCGGATTTTTTTTCTGCGGTTAACGCCGATTATTTTATCGTAAAAATCATTGTTATCCAGGGTATCAAAGTAGAGACTCCTTATCCAGTACTGAAAATTTTCTTTGCAGTTTGGATCCATTCTCATGGTCTTACGAAATACTTCTGAAAATATGGTATATTCCTTTTTGCTGAGAAAATATTTGAGTTCATGCCGGTAGGTTTTTAATTGCCTACTGCCCGGTTGGGTAGATTTCTTTTCACTCATCTGTCGTATTTTGTAAGTTTTTCGATTGATTGGATACGGGTAAATAGGCAACGGCTTTCCTGTTTCTAAAATATAAATAGTAACGGTCATTGAATTTTTTGAAGTAATAACTGAGATTTTCATTTTTCTCGAAATTTGTTCTGATTACCTGGATCTTTAAAAATTCGATTTTCTGATTTTTACTGGATATCGGTTTTGAGACTTCATATTTTTGATATTGGATTTCCAGATTTCTTTTCCTTCTTAAATATCTTTTAATTTCATAGCTATATTTTTCTTTTTCCTTTAATTCAATACGCTGGGACGGAAGTAAAATGAGGCTAATAAAATCGTAAAATCGGTTTTCACTCATCTTATTGGCATAGAGTAAAAAGTGATTACATTCAATGGCATTTACCAGTGAACGTATCTGGGTATTGTTTTTTTCCGAGCTCAGGTAGTCGTTTAATGCATTTTCAGCAAAATTTTTTATTTGTTGGATTGTTTTTGATTCGAAGGTAAATTCAAAATCTTTTGTAAATTGAACCTCTTTTTTTATTATTACATCAAATATTATCCAGATCAAAAGAACCATAATTATCAAAACAGTAATGATGCGATACTCGAATTTCATTCCACTTTTTCCTTTGCCAATTCATTAAGGTATTGATCCAGCCATTTAATTCTTTTTCCTATCCAGGTTTTCAGGAAATCGATCTCCTGGTCAAAATCCAGACTGTCCGGATAAACAGTATCATGGGCCGGCCACTTCTGGAAATTTCGCTGCCAGCAGTCTTTTAATCTTTCTTTGTTGGTTTTGATCATTTTAAATATATTATCCGTTGAAATAATACCAGTATTGGTTAATTCTTCCCACCTCTTAATAAAAGAATTTTTAAAGATATCCAGTTTCATACATCTTTCAAATAATGGACTGGTGAGCCATTCATTATAAGGCCGTTTTTCCATTTTGTAATTTCTTCCCAATACACCATCTTTATCCCAGGGGATAAAAATCCATTTTGTCTTGTTACCTTTGGATCTGGCCATATAGCGGTTCTGAAAAATCCCATCGGTATCATCGGTTAACTGGATGAGTATCCACAGGTTTATATAACTGTTCATATCCAGGACATTAAATACCTCTGACTGAAACAGTTCATCTGGAGCAAGGGCTAAGAATTTTGATAAATCTTCGATGGCTTCCCAGTGTTCTCCATATTGATCCGGATCTGGATGGCGCTGGGCAAAACCACTGTGCCATCCCCGGATGGGATCATCCGCCTTTGATACAGGCTGTTTTTCCCCGGGAAAATAACTATAAATATTATCTTTGACAGGTTCAAAATTATTAGAAGTAAAGTTGGCATTCCGGTTTTTTGCTCGATACAGAAAGGCGTTGTATTTTTCATTTTTATCAAAGTCTTCCAGGTCAATAAAATTTTTATTGATATGTTCGGTAAGAAGATAAATTCCATTGTATTTTTGATTGAGAATAACTTCGACAAATGTACTTCTGGGGGATATTCTGGTCTGATCAGAGCCAGATTGGAATTGCCTTAGAAGATCAAATGTTATCTTACTTCTCATTAGCGATTTTTCCACAAAAGAACTCTCAAGCACCCATTTTTTTGCTCTGGCCATATCCTCGAGTCTTACCGTCCGGTCCAGAATAAAACCGTATTTCCATTTTGGCCATTTCTGGCCACGCCCTTCTATTCTGCCGAAGAATTTTTGGAAGGCAACAGGGGAATTGTTTTTGGGATTCGACGGTAAATATCCAATGGTACAGGGGATTTTGGGTTCATTCTTGATCTCATTTATTTGGCCACTCTTATTGCGTGTATTTATGGTTATGAGTGCCAGATTGCTGTTGGTTATATAAAGGTCATATTCTTTGGATAGATATTTGTTTTTTAAACTTATCTTTCCAAGAAAAATAAATGCACCGAAATCATAAGTTGAATGGTTTTTAATTATTTCTTCTGTTTTTTCTTTGTTTTCCTGAATTCCTTGCAGGAGAGGTGTTATATAAATATGGGTATTTTTTAGTTTACATTCAAAGCTGATTTTCTGGTTTGGCGGTGAATTAAAGGGAAGTCGAACAAAAATTGTTTTCTCTCGTTCATTGATATTTGCCGGGTGATCACCGATCTGCAGGCTCTGGATCTGGTTATTTTGGAAAGGGAATTGATGTTTCAAGTGATTAAATACTGAGGAGAGGCGAAAATGTTTCTGATCTTCTATGGATTTTGATATTTTAATTTTTAAACTGAGTGATTTTGGGGGTAAAAAAACAAAGCTGTGCCTGTCATGGGTGAGATTGGTGTTATTATTTTCAAAGGTATTGTCAAGTATATATAATCGCCCTCCTTCAAAAGCAGGATTTTTTTGGTATGATGATATCCCTATACGGTTATTAAAAAAGGAGTTTGAAAAGATAAGGGCGCTGGAAGAGTCTTTAACAGCCAAACCCGTCACATTAAATCTAAAATCATTCTTAAAAAAAATACAGTGTGAATTCTGGCTGATGATTATTCCCTTATCTTGAAATTTTTCAAATTGATTGTTCTTTACCAGCAAATCTGAATGAACAATCTTCAGGCCATCGATCCCGGATTCTTCTCCATTATAAAAAAATATATTTTCCTCAATAGTCCCTTGACAATTTTCAAGGTAAAGGTGATCGGAAAAAATTGGTTGAAACTGGTTGTTTTTCAAAAATATTGAACAACCATTCGCTTTAATTCCTGAGGAAGAGTGAATGTGGTGTATCTTAGAATTAAATATTTTTACATCCATATCCTGGAAATAAATACCTCCGGTAAAAGAAGATCCTGAAATGGAAGCTGTACTGGAACCTGAATAGTCTAAAAAATAAATCTCACTCTGGCTATGGTTGTGGCCAATAAAAGCAAATACACCAAAGGGATCATTGTTTTCGAATGCCTCAATGACCACGGGTTCCTCTCTGGACCCGTTGATAAGGACCGGGCTGTAGCAGATGAGAGAAACCTGAGGTAAAACCTTTATCCTGGCTCCGGCTGAAATTTTGAGAACAGTCCCATAGGGAATGATGAGGGATCTTTTAAGAATATGAATCCCGGGAGATAAAACAATTTCATTTTTTTCTAATTCAAGGTTAAAATCCGGATCATTTTTTACAATAAAATCCGTGGTAAGAAGCTGTTGATCAAGATAATATTTAACCGATTTTAATGGGTGATTATAGGGGAGAGATTTTTTAGTGATTCTGTATTTGGGAAAAGAGTCAGTAAGAATTTTTTTATATATATTTTTTGAGAAAAATTCAGAAACCAGATTGATCTTCAAACGGTAGATTATATGCCGCATTAGTCCTCTGAATTTTTTCTCACTTTTGTTATGGAATTGAATGATTTCCTTAGACTGGTTCGACAATCGGGTTATGATGGTATCGGTTCTTTGTTGAAATACCGGATCATTTTTTATAAGATGGGTTAGTTTTTTCAGTTCTTGATTTTTACTCTTACACCTCATATTCAGAATATTGGCTTCATCCAGGATTGGATACAGTTTACCCCGGCTTTTGCTGTAGATGTACCTCAAATTTTCAGCGATAACAAAGTTCATTCTGGCCTTTAGTAATCTTCTTAAGGCTTCAAACCGGGTTAGATAATCTAAATCAAAATACTTTATTAATAGATTTTTATCACCAATCTCCAGAAGTTTCAAGAATTGTTCCAGATGGATTCTGGTCTCTTCATCTAATTGCTCATCATATAGATATGAAAGAGAATATTTATCTTTTTCACTTTTATTAAACCTGAATATGATGGAATCATCCAGATGGTGCTGATCAAGAAAGACTTTATCAAAAGCCTGTTTTAAGGTGTAAAGGCCATAACAAGAATAATCAAAAAGAATCTGGACAACTTGGGTCTTTGGAATATATAAATGTAGCCTTTTACCGAGATCATACACCAGCTCCTGTTCAAACAGATCAATTTCCTGCAATTGAAACAAATCGTACTGACGGACCTGATTAAAACAATTGTTAGCCGGGAATCGAATTGAGAGGGGTTGTTTTGTCTGAATCGGTTGAAACTTTTTAAAGTAGTTCTCAAAATGGGAAATTTCGACTCTGTATTTTTTATTATTAATATTAAGATTCACCTCTTGCCAGATTTTGATATCATAAGATGAACCCTTCTCATTGCTATTCAGAAACTGCATGTCATTTATGGATAATTGAAAATTAAAAATGTTAACATTATCTGCCAATTTTATCTGTAATTTATTAAATGAGTGGTGGAAAAAATCACTGTGGCATAAAAGGGTAATGATATTCCTTTTCAGCAAAATCAGGATAATCAATAACAGTCCAATAATGCCTGAAACCAAAAGAATTTTATTCGTTGATTTTTTCAATTCATGCACCCTTAAATTTTTTATTAAATCCCGCTCCTCTATTAAATAATACGAATAAAGAACAGTTCCGGGTGAAATATTTTAGCAAAATATAGATAACATATAAAATTTAATTTGTCTAAAACATTTTTTATGATAAAAAAATAAACTGGAATTTTATCATTTTTTTTATTTACTAATTCACATTTTTTTTTTACAATATAGCCATGGGAAAAAAAAGATTTTGGGGCAAGATTATTTTGATTTTAATATTTTATTGTTTGAATTCTTATATTTTCCCCGGTCAACTTACAGCAAAAAAATTATTGTTTGAGAATGATAAGATCTTAGAGGTTCAGATTGTGGGTAATATTGGGAAAATATCCAATGACAGAGGAAAGAATAAGGCCTATCACCCGGCCAAAATTATTTATCTAAAAAATAACGGCGATCAAATAACCGTAGATGTTTTGCTGAAAACCCGGGGCATTTTCAGGTTAAATCCGAGAATCTGCAATTTCCCCCCTCTGAGGCTGAAGTTTAAAAAACAAGATGTTAAAAATACTATTTTTAAAGGGATAAAAAAATTAAAGATGGTTACCCATTGCCAGAATAAGAAAAAATTGTACCAACAATATCTGTTTCGTGAGTATCTGGCATATAGATTGTTTAATCTGTTTACGGAAATGAGCTTCCGGGTCAGACTTGTCCATGTTACCTATATAAACAGTGGCCGAAAAAACAAAAAACTAAAAAAATATGGGTTTTTTATTGAACCGGTGGAGATGATGGCTGCTCGAAACCAGTGCAAATATTTGAAGATTGATGATAGTACTTTATACACCCTGGATTCCAAACAGAGTTCATTTTTATCGGTTTTTCAATTTATGATTGGAAATACAGACTGGTCATACATAGCAGATCACAATGTAAAACGGATTATACCAGAATCAGGGGGAGCAAGCCTGGGCGTACCCTATGATTTTGATTTTTCCGGGATTGTGGATACACTGTATGCAGTCCCCACTGAACGGGCAAAAAGTACTTCAACCAAGGACCGATTTTTCCAGGGTTTTTGCCAGCCCCAAGCCGTATTTGACCAAATATTTGTTCGTTTTGAAAATCATAAGAAAGAGATATATTCACTGTATGAAAACTTTCCTTTAATTGATAAGAAATATAAAAAAGCAACCCTTAAGTTTTTAGATAAATTTTATAAAATCATCAATACCCCTCGCTTGGTAACGCATTACATCTATAAAAATTGTGTTGAAAAGACCATTAAAAAATGATAATTGAACAATTTTTGCCTGCATTTCATTATGGAGATGCCATTGGAAATTCCACACTTCGGTTTCATGAATATTTATTGAGCCAGGGAATCAACAGCCGAATTATTGCCCTTTCCATCGATGAAAACATGAGGGATAAGGCTGTTTTCTATAGAGACTACCGGGAAGATCCGGATTCTCTCAAAATCCTTCATTTTGCCATTCCCTCGGAATTGTCCGATTTTTTTAATCGGGTGAGCGGAAAGAAAGTCATGATCTACCATAACATCACTCCGCCTCATTTTTTTATTGATTTTTCGGATGAACTGGTGAGATTCACCCAGGAGGGCCGCAATCAACTGAAAAGGTTAAACAACAGTTTTGATCTGGTCATAGCGGATTCCCAATACAATGCGGATGAACTGCGGGAATACGATTTTAAGAATATTCAGGTATTTCCCATCATGATCAATCTGGATGATTTTTCCCAACCCTATACCCGGGCTTTTTTAAATCTTTTCAAGGACGAACGCAAAAATATCATTTTTGTGGGTCGGATTTCTCCCAATAAAAAAATCGAGCACCTGATCAAGATCCTGTTTTTTTATAAAAAGTATATTTCTCCATCCATTCGCCTGATTGTTTCCGGAAAAACCGATTCGCTCCCAAAATATTTTTACTCGCTAAAGGATCTGGCGGCCCGGTTTCTCCTGACTTCCGAGGATATTGTATTTACCGGCCATGTTCCTTTCGGGGAGCTGCTGGCTATCTACAAGCTCGGGGATGTGTTTGTTTCCATGAGCGAACATGAAGGGTTTTGTTTGCCTTTGATCGAGAGCTGTTTTTTTCAGGTTCCGGTCATTGCTTACGGAGCCGGAGCGGTTTCGGAAACCCTGGGAGGAGCCGGAATTGTATTCAATGAAAAAAATTACCCATACCTGGCCGCCACGATTGAAAGGGTGCTGGTCGATGAGCAGCTTAATATACGCTTAAAAGATTTGCAAAAAAACAGAATTCAACAATATCGTAAACAGTCGAATCCGGCGTACCTGCTGACTGAATTGAAAAAGTTATGAAAAAGATTGGGGTTGTGGTTCAGCGTTATGGCAGTGAGGTGGTGGGTGGAGCCGAAACCCTGGCTCGCAATGTCGCCGAACGGCTCAACTCCAGTGGTTTTGATGTGACTGTCTTTACCACCACGGCCTGTGATTACATTACCTGGGGAAATCATTATCCTTCCGGCGATTCTGTGCTGAAAGGGGTAATCATAAAGAGATTCCAGGTGAAGCGGGAACGAAATATTGAAAAATTCAATGCTTACTCGGAAACATTTTTTCATTCCGATCCGGATGACCGCGATGAAGGGAAATGGATCAATGAGCAGGGCCCACAGTGTCCGGATCTGATTGAGGCACTGGAGCGGGATCAGGAATCTTTCGATGTTTTTATTTTTTTTACTTATCTTTACTATACAACCATCAGAGGACTTGGAGTTATTAAAAAACCGGTGGTATTGTTCCCCACTGCCCATGATGAACCACCCATTTACCTGAAATTGATGAAAACGGTATTTCAACGGCCAGAAGCCCTCTTCTTTCTGACCCGGGCCGAGATGGATTTTGTATCCCTGCAATTCAAACCGAAAAACCGGATGGATCTGGTCAGGACCGGGGTTGATATCGATTCGCGGAACCGTCTGGATCTGTTCAGGGAGACTTTCATGCTCTATACGCCCTTTTTGCTGTATGCGGGAAGGATAGAGAAGGGCAAGGGACTCGAATTGGTTTTTCAGGCTATTGAGGAACTCAAGAAGACCTGCCTGCTTGATCTGGTATTGATAGGCAAGCAATTAATGGATATCCCTCCCATCCGGGGGGTGAGATATCTGGGCTATATTTCCGAGAATGAGAAGATGCTGGCCTTCAAACATGCCCTCCTCTCGGTGCAGCCATCTTCTCTGGAGAGTTTGTCCATTACTACCCTGGAATCCTTCTCTCAGAAAACACCGGTGCTGGTAAACCGCCGATCTGCTGTTCTGGAGGAGCATGTGAAGCTATCCGGCGGGGGCCTGACCTATGAATCGGTAAATGAATTCGTTGATCAGCTCAAAATCGTATACCATCGACCCGGATTGAGAAAAAGACTGGGCGAAAAGGGCTATGATTATTTGATTAAATACTATTCCTGGGATGTGGTGATGGAAAAAATAAAAAAAGGCATTTTATCACTCCTCTCCTGATCGGTTGATTTAACCGGTAAAATATGGTATAAACTGTTTTCGAATGGGGCTGTGGCGCAGATGGGAGCGCGTCTGAATGGCATTCAGAAGGTCGAGGGTTCGATCCCCTTCAGCTCCATATTCTCTTCCTACCTTCTTCCCCGGGGAATTTGGGGAAATCAATCAGCAGGCCTTGTGTCAGATTTGTGTCAACCTCTAAGGATTTCCGTGTCCAATTAAAGCTTACCCTCACAATTAAGGAAATGTGGAGAGATAATTTTTTCCGGGAGCGAGTATTTGACTTTTTGCATGGCCAAGGCTACTTAGGCTTTGGTTTAGGATTTGGAAAGAAAATAAAACTCAGGCTCTTTTAGAACTAAGCTCCTTATTATGGGGTTTACTTATCTCCTATAAATTGCCCCCCTCGGGGCCCTGTTTTATGGCTCAAATATGATTTATTTCTGAAAAGTCTAAAACCTGGTGGGCATGTACACCTGGTGACCTCATACATCAGGGGCGAATTGATTCAGGAGTAAGAGATTTTTTAAAATTAGAGTCTAAC
>CBDAFS010000042.1:0-42188 GCA_965195285.1 uncultured Aminicenantes bacterium
GCTCTTGATTAAAATATCCAGGTCACAAAATGCTCTTAACCCGATATCACCGTAGGCCTGGACCGCAATGACCGGTCCTTTAAAGGGAACCGCTTCAAATCCATTGGTTGATAATATTTTCAGGATATTGAGTAATTTCTGGGTCACCAGGATGTTGCGCCCGACATTATTTAAATAGAGGTTTTTTTGCTTAACCAGCTCTGTTTGAGGTACTACCCCTTCTTGCTGACGCTTAAGATATTTATAAAGCAGAGGCAGCACCCCGTGCTGGATTGCCAGATTGGTTACCAGAGGCCAATTAATTCTCCTTTCAAAGCTTTTCCAATCAACCTTTTGATTATTCTTATCCACATGTATCGCACTCAGAACCAGTTTCATTTCCAGAGTAAAATTTCCCGTCAATTTATTATCCATTATCATTTAGTGTTGGTCTGGCAAGTCATATTTTTTCGTAAAAAGTAAAGTGTAAAATGTGAAACTTAAAAAGCTTTTTCACTCTTCACGCCTTACGTCTTCACGCCTTACGTCCTCACGCATTACTCTTTACGTCTCACTCTTTTTACTTTACCTTAACCTTAACCTTAACCTGAGGAATCAGAAGACAGAAGACAGAAGTCAGAATAAATAAAATCCGAAATCCGAAATCCGAAACAAAGAAATTCTTAAAAAACATTGAATGATGAATATTGAACAAAGAATATCGAATGTCGAAGTGAAAGATTCATTTTTTAAATACTTCATCATTCCTTGTTCGTCATTCGTTATTCGATATTCAAAACTAAATACTTTTTTCCTCAACCTTAACCTTTACCTCAGCTCTAGTATCGTTTCTCATCTATTAACTGTCTGCCCTTCTATCATCGACCTGTATAACTCACTGGTCTCCATCAACTCTTCATGACTGCCCATGGCCACTAATTTTTTATCATTCAATAATAAAATACGCTTAACATTTTTTACTGTGCTCATCCGGTGGGCCACGACAAACTGGGTTTTGTCTTTGATCAATTTTGGTAATTCTGAAAAAATCAGATTTTCGGTCACACTGTCCAGAGCAGAGGCCGGCTCATCTAAAATCAGGATATCCGGATCTTTGATCAATGCCCGGCCAATGGCCAATCGCTGTTTCTGTCCCACAGATAAATTCACACCTCGCTCTCCAACCCTTGACTCATATCCATTCTCCAGGCTCATGATAAAGTCATGTATCCCCGCTACTCTGGCAATTTCAATCACCTGATCCTTACTTGCTTGCGGATTGCCATAACAGAGATTTTCCATGATGGTGCCGGATAATAATTCCGGGTCCTGTGATACATAACCGATTCGCCGTCGTAATGACCTCAGGTCATATTCAGATACCGGAATCCCATCAAAACGGATCTCACCTTTTGATGGTTTGTAAAAACTGAGAATTAAACTCAAAAGAGTTGTCTTTCCAATGCCACTGGGCCCCACAATGGCAATCTTTTCTCCCGGTTTTACAGCTAAACTTACATCCTCTAATATCATGTCCTGACCGCTGTAGGCAAATGATACCTTATCAAATTCAATGCTCCCTTTTAATTTTGTTACTTGTTTTCCTTTACCTAAATTTTCTTCCGGTACAATATCAAACAGGGCCGATACCCGTTCCAGGGCAGCTAAGGCATTTTGAAAACTCAGGTTGGCATTGGCTAAAAACTGGGCCGGACCATACACAAACCCCACATAGGACCGGAAAGCCAACAGAGACCCTAAGGTCCATTCCCCCATAATTATCCAGTAGGCTCCGGCTAATAAAACCAGTACCCGGGCTATTTCCGGTACTATTCCAATTGACATGCCCGCTGCTGAGCTTACCGTGGACTGTTCAATACCCAGGTTCATGGCTGAACGCAACTCATCGGTTACCTTGTTCACGGTTCGGTCCTCGTTGGAGAATGATTTAACCAGAGTGGTAGATGACAGAGATTCCTGCAATGAACGGGAAACCTGAGCCTGCTGCTCCATGCGGTGATGGCTGAGAACATGCATTTTGCGGGCAAAAAACCTGACCATAACCATCAAAACCGGCAATCCTACCAACACCACCAGGGCCAGCTGCCATTTCAGATAAAATAACAGCACAATACCACCCATCAGTTGAAGGGTTGAGGTAAATATATACACAAGAATATTGGAAAAGAAATAGCGCAATCCACTCACATCGCCCAGTATTCGGGACATCAAATAACCGGTTTCCTGACGGTCAAAAAATGATTTGGGAAATTTCAGGGTACGGTCCAATACATCATGCTGGATATCCAGCAGAATTTCCTGTTCAAACCGGGCAAAGTAAAACCGTTGCATAGCATTGGCCAGTATTTCCAGCAACTTAACTACAGCCAGAACCACCACCGTTGTTATCAACAATTCCAATTTTTTGGCCAAAATGACATTGTCCACTAAGAAACGAATGATCAGGGGAACCGGAAAGACCAGGGCAGAAGAAAGCAACACCAGTACTGCACCCAGCACCCCCTTTTTCCAGTGACGGGAGATAAAGGGCTTTAGGTTTCTCAGTCTTTGGCAAAAACCCTCTGTTGGCTTTCCCGTTCTCATCCGGTCTTCCGGAGGCAAGTGGGATAGGCCCTGTTTAAAAAATTTAAACCATGATTTCATTGTTCAGATCAAATTTTCTTAATTTTGCATCTAAATTATACCTTAGGTTAAGGTAAAGACGTAAAAAGTGAAGCGTAAAAATCTTAAAATCTTTCGTGAAACGTAATACATGAAGAGTGAAAATTAAAGTGGAACTTGTAATTCGATTGCAACTCGTAAAACATCAAGTGAAACATGAGATTTATTAATGACAAGCTATGTGAGCCCTTAATGACGCAACCTCTGGTTGTAAATGACACGAGTGAAGCAAATAAATGACCAGATTTTCTCAACTTCAGAACTTCCCAACTTCTGACTCCTGACTTCTGTCTCCTATATTTTTAGCTGCATTTTTAATCTTCATAACTTCTTCTCTCTTTATAATCAAATCAAACGGTTTTTGACAATACATCTCTTTCTTCCCTTTGAACCAACGGGCCACAGTTTTCCCCTTGTAAGTGGTCTTGATGATGGTACCAGTAGGAGTATTCAGCCGAATGGTAAAAAGGTGTTTGTCCAGGTATTTATTCAAAATCCGGTATACTATTTTTGACTGCCTGATGTTGTGGTAAATTGTTTTCATAAAACCGGGAATCCATTTTTTTAAAACCCTCAATCCCCATCTCAACCGGACCTTCCAGAGCACCGGGAACCCCGATTTAACCGGCCATATCCGTTGATTTGATTCCACCATCTCCACCCGTCCGATAATCTGATCCAGGGTTACGGGCAGGACATCCCGACGGGAATTGTTATCCCCCCGGGTTAGCCAACCGGAACCCAATTGTTTGACAACCCGGTGAACGGTAAAATCGCTTTCAAGTGATTTTCTGAAGATAATGACATCTCCGGGTTGAATATTTTCAATGGTCTCCTGTACATAGAGCAGTTGACCCGGCCGAAAAGTGGGTAACATGCTGTTTCCCCGGTAAATAAAACATTTTTGGAATCCGGTTTTTTTGGCCCATCCGGGGATAATAGAGGTTTCAAACGGATTGTGGGTTTCCAAATTCATCATGGATCAAACCCCAGAAATCAGGGGATTTTCTGAAATGAAGCTCATAACCCGGAATTTTCCTAGCAATATCTGCAGAAATCCGAAATGCATTTTCAATTATATCGCCATGCAAAACCAGACGGGCAACACTATCCAGGCACCCTTCAAACAATCCCCGGGCAGTTTTCATTGGCGATAATCTATCCAGTTTGTCCGCTGTGTCCTGGTTGAGAAAAAAAACCGCTCTAAGGGGAATACCGTCAAGCGAAAGAGTTCGGTCGGTTACCCGGTAGTCTCCCTTTTTATTCTGATACACCACCACATGGTCATCATGAATGATCCGGTATCCCTTTTTCTCACTGAAATTGGATGTTGTGGTTTTTCCGGCTCCGGAAACTCCCACAAATAAATAGGCCGAATCCTGATCGTATACTCCCGATGCATGATAAAAACCCTTTTTTCGTTTTAAATGCTGCCATGCACTCAATATACAGAAAAGGTTATTGAGCTTATCCGAAGCCTGGTAAAAATCATCCTCTTCAAGTAGATAAAAATATACCGGCTTTTCACTACTCCGTAGTCGAAATACCCGGAAACCGGGTACAATTTCCTCGCCGTACTGCCAGATAACCCTCCATCCTTTAATCTCTGAACCTTGATCTGAAGAATTAATAACTTCCCAGGCTTGATAAATATTTTTCCATAAATCGGGAACAGACTTTTTTTCGTAAAAAACAATATCAGAAGTAACCAAAACCAGTTCATCATCAACACCATTATCCCGATTATATTCGGGGAAAATCGATGAAGTCATGGAAGATAATGATGAAAGTAACTTCTCACCGGCTCGAGTATAGGAATTTAATATCATAAATTATAAAGAATAAATAATTGAATTAAAATTTCCAGAAAATTAAATTTTTAAAATATTTTTATCCAGCTTCGTAACCACTAATACAACTGTAACCTGCTGAATTACCGGTTGGCAGACACATTTGAGCTGGAAATACAACACCACCTGGCACACAGGTACTAAGAGCGATATCTCCGGTAACCGAACAGTCTACCATGGTATATTCAGGCTTACCGGTCACACAGGAACCCTGGGCAATTTGCAGAGAACTCAAATCTTTAGCAATTGGTTTTTCGTATTTTGGTTTATCCATTTACATCTCCTTTTGGATTATAGAAAATAAAAGATTAAAATGCAAGCCTTAAATTTATTTAATCTATTTTTTTCTTGACGCAGGAAAAAGTCCGATCTCATCTGCCTGCTGGCAGAACCAGAAGGGAGCTGTCAGCCTTCCGGTGGCATGATAATTCTGAGCCACACAGGTGCCAAGACATCGGCTCTTGAAAATACACTTACTGCAGATTCCTTCCAATTGAGAAGGAATGACTTTACGAAGTTTTTTTAGACCTGCTGCACTACTCCATACATCAATTACCTTGTCTTTCTCAAGGAAACCATAAACTAAGTCTTTTTCCTGAGTGCCAATCCCACACATAGCCAATTCTCCTGAGGATAGGATTCCCAGAATATAGTATAAGTTACAATTTCCACCCAGGTCATTATTAAGACGCCTGATCCCGTGAAAGACCATGGGCCAGCTATAAAACAGCGGAATGGAATAACGGGACCGCAATTCTTTTTCCACCCAGTTACCCAGTTCAAGCAGTTCCTCAATGGAAAGCAGGCTATTGTTTTTTTTCATCTGTTCTCCCCGTCCAGATGGCTGGATAATATTAAATTTAACCGAACCACATCCAGTTTCTACTGCCCAATTAATCATAGGCTCGATCTCCTCTACATTATCAGGATAGAGGCTCATAATTACTTGCGGTTTATAGCCTGATTCCACAAGGTAATGGACACCCTTTCTTGCCTTTTCGAAACTGCCTGTAACATTACGCATATAATCGTGTGTTTCTGCTGTGACTCCATCAATACTCACTGCGACACTATACATAGACGTTTTTTCTTTCAAGTAACGGGATAATTCTCGGGATAACAGTGTTCCGTTGGTTTCCAGATTTGTCTTGAGTTCCTTTTCAGTGGCATAATCCACCATTCGCCTAAAATCGGGGTGCAACAGAGGTTCTCCACCGGTAAATTTGATGCGATTTAAACCGAGGGGAATAGCTTCATTAACAGCTGTTTTAAAAAATTCAAAATCCAAACATTCCCCACATCCTCCGTCTGGTTCAAAACTGGGTGCAATCCAGCAGTGACGGCAAGCCAGGTTACATCCACTGGTGATATACATATAATAAGTGGTGAGCGGCGGAACACCTTCTGGAAGATCCAATTTTCTTTTTTCTTTTAACATCTATCCTTTTAATTTATTTTAAATTCGAAAAGTGTAAAAGGTGATTTAGTATCTTCACTTTTTACTCTTTACGCCTCACGTTTTTCATCTTTGCCTTTACCTCAACCTTAACCTAAGTTTTAGAAGCTTCGTTATTTCGAGTTTCAATAACTGTATTCCGGATCTTCTCCGATATAAGCCCGGTAACAATCGCTGGGGTTGATGGTATTGACCTCCCCGGTGATGGCATAGGCCACCCCCGGACATCCCCCTGTGCAATATTTTTGGTATTCACAACCCTTACAATGGGGGATAGATTCCAGAGAAATATTTTCCCGCTCCCTGAGCTCATTCAGTTCGGAATTGTGTAACCAAATATCCTTGAGCGAGTCTTTACCAATTTTTCCGAGAGAGATGTGGGGCAATTGATGACAGGGAACATAGGTACCATCATGGAGAACCGAAAGCTTTTGCCACATGATATTACAGCCGGTTAGGTGTCCGGTTTTATAGGGAAAATCAAATTTACCGGTTTTGCGAGCCTTATTGACCTTATCAATATAATTGGAAATGATTAAAGGGCCGGCCTGGCCTCCGCTGGCTACCCCCGGATGCGTTCGGTCAAATTCCTGCATAACTCTGAATGACAACCTCCGTTCCTCCGGAGTCATTTCCAGGATGGAATGGTTGCAGTGGCCTGCTCCTCTCGGAAAAGCCTCACTCACATCAAACCGTTTCAGGCCCAGATCTTTATATAGCATTTTCAGTGTATTTTCCAAATCATAGACATTGAGTTTGTTCACTGTAACCCGGACCACCCAGGGAAATTTGTATTCTTTGAGGATATTGACACCTTGCAACATGTTTTCTAATGATCCCTTTCCCCGTATTTGATCATGGGTCTCTGCACAGGAACCATCCACCGACACTTGGATGTAATCCAGACGGCGGCTGTACTTTTTCAGTTTTTTACCCACTTTGTCAGTAATTAAAGTCCCATTGGTTAAAATACCGAATCTCATTTTATTTTCAACAATACCATCAATTAACTCCCATAAATCTTTTCGGGTAAATATTTCGCCTCCACTCAAAGTCATCCTCATGATCCCGGCATCCCGGCACTCTTCAAAAAATTTCAACCAGGTTTCGGTGGGTAAATCCTTTAGAGCTACCATCTCGTCCGCATAAAAGCAATATTTACATGCCAGGTTACATCGTCCGGTTAGAGCCACTACAACGGATTCCGGAGACTTAAATAATTTTCTATGCATCTGAAAAATCCTTATTTTTTTGACTCGTCCATAACTCCAATAAAACCGCTATCTACCATTTGTTTTAAAAATTCTTCCACATCCGTTTTAACCTGAGCTTCGGGCACATCATCAAAATCTTTATTAAAAGCATTGATGATCTCTTCCACACTACGCTCCCGTTCACAGAGTTTCCAGATATAATGACCGGTCTGGCTCAACAACTTAACCTGGTCGGTATCGGGATTAAAGAGAAGAGCTCCATCTTCATCTTCTTCCCGTAGATTCACATCAGGATTTTGTATATGTTTTGTTTGACTCATGATGTCTCCTTTCTTATTTTTTTTTAAATCCAGTAAAGAATGATTCTTCCATAATTGCTGACACATATTCCACAACTTTGAGAGTGCCTCTATCCGGGATATCCCAAATTTTTTCGAATATGAATCCGCAATCTCTTCAAGATTTTTTTCTCCATCCAGCTGATCCCAGAACCAGTATTCAATTGGATTGAGCTCTGTAAGTTCTTTATTATGTAAATTAAGCACTAAAGCTCCCTCATCAAACACTTCAACACAAATCTCTTTTTTGGGAACAAAAACCATTTCTTTATCAATTTCCTTCTCAGTCTGTGAATTTTTCCCCTTTGATAAATAAGAATGGTTCTTCATTTTTTATTTTATAGCTTCTCTACACACTAGTCAACCATCTTTTTTATTTTTCCAATTTTCTTAACTTCTTATCTTTAATTTTTTTATTACTAATTACATTTTACTATTTACGAATTACGGTTTTTCACCCTTCACGTATTACGCATTACGTTCAACAACCGAATTACAAGTTTCACTTCAATTTTCACTCTTCATGTATTACGCTTCACGAAATATTTTATGATTTTCACCCTTCACGCCTTACATCTTTACCTTTACCTAAATCTCTTAAAGAACACTCTCCTTCACATACACCACATCATTGGGTTTGAGATTAAAATCCGGTTGTTTGCCACTGAGTATTTTTTTTACATTCACCTTGATTTTAATTTCCTTACCGCTTTCCCGCCGGGTAATCAACACCGATGATTTCCTGGCCCGATCGCCAAACCCACCGGCCTGGGCAATGGCCCGGAGCAGCGTGAGTTGATCACTCTTTTTCATCTGAATCTGTCCCGGATTTTTAACCTGGCCAAACACAAAGATATCAACTAACATGTCCATGGCCACATTAACAATGTCATTGGACTGAAGGGGGATATTCAAGCTGGCATTACCTTTTAGCATGAGCTCTTCGATATCGATGGCTAACGAGGCACTTTTTCCATCCGGGTACTGGCGGATGATAATAATTTTACTACCGGCCTTTTCGGTCAGGCCTCCGGCCCGGGAAAGCAATTGCAAGAGGGTTTGTTTACCGATCAATTCATAATCACCGGTTTTTTGAACCGCGCCGATGATGGAGACTTTTTGACTCTGATATTCCTTGATAAATACCGTAACCTGGGCATTTTTCAAATAACTTTTTTCTAAAAGCGTGGCCAGCCTGGCCTCTAACTGTAATGGATTGAGTCCCTGCACCCGAACAACACCCAATAATGGCAGGGCAATGGTGCCGTCCTCAGCCACCCTCACCGTTATGTTGAGTTCCGGCACCTCAAACACACTGATAGTCAACAAATCCTTGGGTCCTATGGTATAGGCATAATCTTTGGTTCTATTTTCAGGAATATTTGATTTTTCCTGCTGGCCCAAGAGACTTAATACCAGACATACCATAAAAAAAATCAGACAAATTTTTTTAAAAATCATAGGTAATATAACCTCCTAAAAAGTCATAACCACGGGAATAATTCTGAACATCTGACTCTACCCGGTAGGTTGAATATTCCAGTCCGATTCCCATTTTTTTAAATATCTTGATACCCACAAAAAAACGGGATTGTTGAATCCGGTCTTTTCTCATTATTTCGCTGTATTCCAGGTCCTTATAAGACATCAGGCCGGATCGAAATCTATACCCCAATTTTAATTGACGGCTCAGGTAAAATTCAATGCCTCCGGTAACAGACTGTTGATTGTAATAAGAATCCGGTTGATAAAAGGAAAAGTAATTACCCATCAGGTATTCAATACTAATTCTAAATCGCTTAAATACTATCGTTTTAACTTCACCTGACCCGTAGAAAGAGGAATAATCGCCATACAATGGGTTTTCAGGGTGATTCCATTGATACCCCAGTTCAAAAACTCCGGTAATATTTCCAATGATTGGAAATCTTAATCCCATAGACACTGACTCACCATCTCCGTCTCTATCCGGATAGTGTTGAAATCGATAGTTAAAATATCCCACATTTAAGAATAAAACAGTCCGGGAAAAGATGATTTTATTAAGATTCAGTCCCAGCCGGTACTGGGTCTGGTCCATGAGCTGAGAGAGATCATGATCACCTAAATAACTGTCATCCTCATATTGCATCCGATTCTGTTCTGCATACACAGTGATATAAAAACTCTGATGATTACCATAATCTAAAGAAATCCTCTCATTGTCCATCAGATACCGTACGCGTACACCAAATTCAGCAGAGGGCCGGCGGCGAAGATTATTCCGATCCAGGGTGAATTTAAAGTTAAAGGGTCCCAAAAATGAATAAACGGAAAATCGAAATTCATTATTCCAGGCCTGTTCCTGTTTGTTATAGGCATAATAAGAATAATAGGGATGATCGGTTACAACGAAAATGAAGCGTTTTCCCAACAGGGTTGACAGCCGGATGTTTACACCGAGATCAGCGGTCCAATCCGGCTCCGGATCACCATCATATTGATAAATATTGGTGTTATAACCCAGGTTTTCCAGGGTGAGCTGAGGCATGACATAAAAAAATCCGAGCCTGAATAGTGATTCCTTTAGAATTCGCTCTTTGACTCTGAAAAAATCATCCGCCAGATTATTCTGGAAAAAAAACAATACAGAAATAATAAATACGATTATTCGACAAAATAACATGGTGTATTATACAGGAAAAGTTAAGATTTATGAATTTACTAAATAATTATTTGACTATAACTGGTTATTCGTAGTAATTCACTCACTTTGTTCGTGTAATTCATGGAAATTCGATTGTAACTCGTAAAACGTAAAGAGTGAAATATGAGATTTATTAATGACAAACTCTTTGAGTTCTTAATGACGCATGCTCTGCATGCAAATGACGCGAGCGAAGCGAGTAAATGACCAGTATATTTTGTTCTTAACTTCTCTCACAACTCAGTCGGGCTCTGCTCGTCTTCGATGATCTTAATGATCAGGGCCGTACCGGCAATGGTCATGGCAATACCGCAGGGCTCGATGAAAAACAGAAAGAAGGGCCGCTTTGGGGCCAGGTGAAAACTTCTGATCACGGTTTTGCCGCCGATGACATTGACCACCGATAGGGTTTGATACATCTTGCCGTTTTTGACCTCAATGGCTGCCTTGTACTTGCCTCCGGGAATCTCACCCATCTTATAATCACCGGTTTCACCGGTGGGTTCGGATTTATAGGTCTTATCACCTTTTTTGGCCTTCACTTTTTTCAATATCACCCGGGCCTCCTCCAGCGGGGTTTTGCCATCCTTGTCATAAACAAATCCCATCAGGTTGCCGTTCTGGCTCTGGCCGAAAACCGAGACCGGAAATACGAATCCGATCACAGCTATCATAAAAATAAAAAACATGTATTTTCTCAACATCCCAATTTTATGCATCATACCCTCCTGTATTTCTCAATCAACATCCATTAAATAATGATTAAAATCCCGAAAAATATCACCGCTAACACACAATTGATATACCCTAACAGGGGCTTGCGGGGTTTGTAAAAAAATGACCGTTCTAAAACTTTTCCCTTGACAATCTTCACAATGGTCAGGGTCTTGGTAGGCTTCTTGCCGGATTTGGTGATCAGGCCGGCCTTATAAATCCCCTCGGGAACATTCTTGATTTCATAGTTGCCATTATCATCGGCGGGTTCGGACTTGTACTGCTTTTCCTTTTTTTTATCCTTCTCAAGGGTGGTTAAAACAACCTGACACTTTTGGAACGGGGTCTTGACATCCTTTTTGTAAACCACCCCCATCATACTACCAGTCTCTTCCTGAGCCAGCGTATTCAAGGGAAGAATTAATATTGAGAACACTAATACGGTCAGCCAGGTACCTGCTTTTCTGAAAAATGCTTTTTGATTCAAATCACCCTCCTTGAGTTAACTTTTTTGTGGTTTCAATATAATAATCACAGTCTTTGTACCCCTGCCGGATACGGTTGACCTTTACCATCTCAACCAAAGACTTCTGCCAGTTTTTCATCTTGAAATAAAGCACTCCCAAATTGTAAAAAACATCAATATGTTCCTGTTTTCTGCTGCTATAATAACGGGATTTCTTTAAAATTGCAATAGCCAAGTTGATTTTTTTTATTTTTTCATAATAACCGGCAGCCTGGAGATAAAAGTTAATCTCACAGGTTTGCGGATTTTTATGACAACCCTTTATGATTTCACCAATTACTGGATTCTTGAGCTGATACCGGTTCCGGGCTTCCCCTAACAGATCCCGGCCGATAAAGGAATCGCCTTCAAATTGTTTAACCAGCTCGCTGAATCCTTTTTTACCGAATCTGGAGGCCAGCTCACCGATCAATCGCTGGCGTTCCGAGCGAACTTTTCGGATAATGGTTTCCAACTTTTTTTTATCGGAAGGGTTTTCAATTTTTTGATAAAAGGCCATGGTTTGACCGTAGTTTTTGACAAAATAATAGGAAATAACCAGATAATACAAAACCTCATCCTGAAGCTCCGGGGATTTGGCCCTATACACCTTTCTCAGTTTTTCAATGCAATGCGTGTATTTCTTTTGTTCGAAACAGAGCCGGGCCTTAAGATAGTCAATCCGGATATCCTTTTTGTTCATTCGCTTGAGTTTTTTAATCTCGATTTCAGCTTTGGCATACTGATTGGCCTCAATATAATCCCGGACATTTTGAAAGATGGCTTCAAAACCCCTCATCAGGCTGATATTCTTTTTGACTGCGGGTATCCGGCCATCTGATTGGATTTTGGTAGCCGGTTTAAATACCGACAATAACCGTTCCATATCCGATCGAAGCTGTTCCTGAACTTCCAGTTCCGAAAGCGCCGTTGACCCGAATTCAGTCCTGATTTCATTCAGTACCTGCTGAACCTCTTTGGCCTGATTCAGTTTAAAATGGGAAAGCGCTTCAAAAATATAAATCTCTTTCAATAACTCTCTGTCAGGCAATAAACCAAATTTGGCGATACGGAAATTTTCCAGCGCCTGTTCAAATTGATTCTGAAAATACAGAGCCTTGCCTTTTTCCATCATCTGAACATAAAAAGGATCCGCCTCAGCTATTAAAAATAGTGCCATTAACAAACCGAGGAGCAATATTCCAAGCTTCATCTTCATATTAGATTCTCTTTGATCCCCATTATACAATGAATTGAAATTTTTTCAAGAACAGAAGCCAGAAGTTAAGAATAATACAACTGGTTATTCATGGTCATTTGTGACCATTGGTCACGTCATTTGCATACAGAGCATGCGTCATAAGTTCACTACGTTCACGTCATTAAGAGCTTCAGAGAACTGTAATGACAAGTTATGATAGTTCTTAATGACCAGAATCATAGGGTTTCAATGACAAGAATTTGATAGATATAATGACAAGCTCTTTAGAGTTTAAATGACAAGCTCCAGAGAGTTCTAATGACCAGTGATTTTTCACACTTTACTAATCATAAAAACATACCCATTTTAAATGGTAAATGATACATTTGACATGTAACATCTCACATTTTCTATTAAAGAAACTTCACCTCAACCTTCACCTTCACCATTTCTTCCCTTTCTTTTAAATCAATGACAATGGGAGAGGGTAAAGAGGAAATATATTCTTCATACCTGATGCGGCCATCGATAAACACCTGGATAATTTTCTTATCCCTTAATTGATTGATCAGGCCCGGATCTACGGAAATTCCAATTTCTTTTTTATCTATTAAAAACACTGAAAATGTTTCCTGTGGTTTATCTACAGTTAAAAACCGGCTCTGTTTTAGCCTGTCGACTTGTTCCCGGAACATCCCCTGTTTTTCCAGGTCATCATCACCCAAGACCTGCTGGATGCGAACCAGTCTCAGCCAGGCATCCGGGTTGTCCGGTGAAATCTTCAGAATATCTCTCAGGGTTGTATCGGCAACCGTGAGTAATTTTGAGGATTCATAGGCATCCGAAAGCAATAACAGGATGTTTACATAATCGGACCTGTGGTCATCCTTTACAAAAGAGATGGATTTTCTCAGGGTTTCTATTTCGTCGATCATATCACTGAAGCCGCTCTGGCTGAATTTTATCCGGAATTTTAAATAGAGTGAGCCAAAATCATTGGCTTTAAAAAATCCTTTCCGGTTTAAAAAATTCTCGAGGTCCAGCAGGTCTTTTAGTTCAGGCCCGATTTCAATATACTCCGGAATCAACCGGTTGATCTCATTTTTGATGGCAGAGTTCATGTTTTCAGGATATTGATTGATCAGGGTCTGAATGCGCTTGTCAATCAACAGAATTTTATGTTTTTGAAATCTTTCCCGATTGAATTTCTTATTGTTAGTGAGATTATCGTAGCATTTGATCTCCCGCAATTCATCTAATAATAAAAGCTCGAACTCACTCCGGGATTCATTTACCGAAGGGCCCTGGCGATATTGTCGAATCACCCGGTTTAACACATGGGTTTCATAACCGGCTAAAAATGTCCAGCGCAGGTTCAACGGGCCTTCTAATTGGATTAACATCCGGGCTACCGGGGATAAAAATCCCGGGTTTTTATCCAGAAGCGTTTTCATAAACGGAATTTCCCTGGAATAGAGCCACCATAACTCAACCAGGGGTTTGAATTCCTCCCAGGAAAACCGGGACATGTATTTCAATAACATTCCCCGGGATAATTTTTTATCCGCTTCGGTTAACAGGGGCCACATGGAGAGCAATACTTCAGCGGTGTCTCTTACCATAAGTTTATTATTCTGATAAATTTCCACTGCCCGTTTGAGTTCCTTCACCCCTTTATCGAAAAACTCACTATGGGGATAATCATGGAATAGATAGGCTTTACCTAAATGGTGGTGGGAGAGGTGAAAAAAGGGATTCTGTCTGATGGATTTTTTAAACCAGCGGATGCTCTTTTCTAACAGTTTATTGTCTTTTTTATTAAATCCCTGTTCCAGCCAACCAAAGGCATATTTATAAGCAGAAAAATAATCCAGGGGGAAAAACCAATAACTGGCTTTTAAACATCTGGTTTTAATCGCCCTGTCCTGATTCTCAGCAATGAATAAAGAAACATGGGATACCAGCCGGCCGGTAAAGAAAATCACCCCTACAATCACCAAAACCTTCAGGAAAATCTTAGGTCTCATGTCGAAATTTCCTCTTGTACAATACCATTTTAAATCCCAAGGCTAAAATCAACACAAAGATAAAACCATTGGCCGGAGTCCTGAGCGCAAAATCAAACAACTCATGAAACCCGGCTGCCAGAATACTGACTAAAATAGCCAGTCCCATCACCCTGACCTCAGGATGCTGCCTCTGCCGCCACATCCTGAAAAGCGAAACCAATAACAACCCTAAAAAGGCCATAAACAATCCGAAACCTAAAATGCCTCCGTCAACCAGGTGTTCCAGGTACTCATTATATGGATGAATCAATTTGGATTCATCTCTTTGGGTCCGGCACTGAAAGGAGATGTTTTTAAAATTTCCATTTCCAATGCCAAAAATGGGAAACCGGGAATAAACCTTCCAGCTGTCCTGCCAGAAATCAGAACGGACATTTCCCTCCCGGTCCGCACGATTGACATCGGACATGGTACTCTGAAGCGCAAACAGAATAGCTAACAGGGTAATCACCAATACCACCCAGCGCAGGGTTTGATGTGACATTGAAATCAGTTTCACCCGGAAATATATAAATCCCACAGCCATTAAACAGACAGAAAGAAACAGAATCATGCGGCCGCTCACGGATTTACTCAATACAATCCCACCGACTGTACCTAAAGAAACCAGAGCATAGAATATCAACACCCGGTTTTTAAGAAAAACCCGCCATAATTCAATACCCATTGAATCCCAGGGTCGTTCAATATAGAGTTTAACCAACATCAATCCGATCACCAGGGGAAAAATCATCTGAAGATAAAAGGCTAAATGGTCCGGACTTAAAAAGGTACCGTTCATGAACCGGGAAGTGTTCCCCGTTTTATAAAAGAACAGAAAAAAGTGATCGCTCCGTAATAACCATTTTATTAAACCGAGTCCCACCTGAAAAAAAGCTGAGATAGTCAGCACATGAATCAGGGAATACATTTCCTGTTTTTTTAAATCCTGATGCATTAATACCCAGAAAAACAAACCCATTACCATCAGCCGCATGACAAACATCAGGGTATCAGCCGGTACCAGAGAGAGGGAATGAAACAAAACGGGTTCGGCACTCATACTATCCAGAATATCTACAGTAGAGGGCGAGAAAATGTTCAGCAAAAAACGGGGTAAAGGAACCATCTGAAAAAGTGTGTAAGCAAAAAACAAACCGCCCAATAACCGGATCTTTCTTTCATATAAAATTTCAATTCGTTCCTGAATACCCCCCAGGGCCATACCGGATATCACCAACACAACCAGATAAAACAAAGGCGACCAGATTCGGGTGGCACATCCGAAAGTGAGGGGAGACAGCAGAATCAGGGCTTTGATACAGATAAGGAATTTGTCTTTACTCAATTTTTATTCCTTGAAGTTAAGAAGATAAGAAGTTTCGAAGTTGAGAATATTTTTCCTAAAAACATTTTATTAAAATTACAAAACTTTAGAAACAAAATTTTTCTGCCTTTTTTTCCATTGAATTCAACTTAGAAATTATTTTTTCATATTCTTCATCTAATTCTGAAAATAGTTCTTTATTAATAAATTTACATGCCAGACAGAAATCAAACCAAGACTGGGTTTCTGATGCCTCCTGCATTGAATCTGTCAACTTGTTTTTAAAAACAGCAATATATTTTCTTTTTTTCCAAGCTTCTGCTAAATTTGAACAAACAGACCGTGATGAGCGCCTTATTTGACTCACAAGTGAATATTTTTCTTCATCAGGAAAAGATTTTGTCATTTCATAGATTTTCATTGCAGCAGTAAATGCTCTTTGATATACATCCAAATCCCTGAAATGTTCAATGTCTTTCTTTTTCATCTTCTAATCTTCAGAACTTCTGATCTTCTCATCTTCCCATCTTATTTCTAATCATATCAAAGAACTTCACTTTCTTCTGTGGATCCCTGGCTTCACCGATATCGGGAACGGCTTTATCTTTTAAAATGGCCTCCGGTATCTTCTTAAACAATAGATCTGCCTTATCAGGATCGATCTCTTTAAAATGGGAATAAACCGAAGAAAGTTTAGGGGGGCGGTGTTTAATCGAATGGGCATCCGATGCCACCACATGAACCAGGTTATGCCGGATCAATTGAAGGGCAGAGGTCCGGGCCTCGGGACCGAACTGTCCCTCCAGGCTTCCGGCATTAACCTGGGACAGGGCTCCCTGTTCGACCATTTCAAATAGAATACGGGGGGTTCTCTGGATCACCTGGTTGCGTTCCGGATGGGCAATGATGGGAATCCAGCCCTCCATCAATATATTAAAAATAAACGCTTTGACTCCGGGAAATATAAAATCAAAGGGAAACTCTAAGATAAAAAAGCAACTCTGATTCAGGGTCAGTTGTTTGTCATATGTTTTTAACAACAAACTCAGGTTGGATGTAAAAAACACCTCGGCGCCGGACAACACCCGAAGCTTAAAATCAAACAACCTGACTTTATCTAGGAATTCCTGCCTCTTCTCTAATATGGTTTCCACCTGTTTTTCAATATTGAGTTTGCTGAACACATGGGGCGTGGCCACGATAGTGTCAATTCCATCGGCTTCGGCCATCTGCAGCATGTCCATGGATTCTTTTTCAGACTTACTCCCGTCATCCACCCCCGGAACAATGTGAGCATGGAGGTCAATCAGGCCAGTTGGTTTTTTGTTTATCTGTTCCATTTTTAAACAATGAAGTTATGAAGATGTGAAGTTAAGAAGATCATAACAGATTCTATAAAAAACAAATTTTCGTAAAAAGTAAAATGTAAAAAGTGAAACTTGAATAATGTTTTCACGCATTACGTCTTCACGTATTACGTTTTCGAGCCTCTACTTAATTACCAGAACTTCTTACTTCCTAAAACTCGTACTACCTATTTCTTTCTTATGATTCCCTTTGGCTGTGATAAACTCATGATTCTTTTCTGATTCTTTTTCCTGATACCGGTATCTGTAATTATAATTGTAATGATAATATCCATAGCCGCCCGCTTTTTTCATATTGAGGTTGTTCAACACCACTCCTAAAATCTTGATGTTGTACTTATCCAGCTCGGCCTTGGCTTTTCCCACTGCTTTTTTCGGGGTTTTCCCTCCCCATACCACCAACAGGGTACCTTCTGAGTGTCTGCTGATAATCACCGGATCCACAATACCGATTAAGGGCGGTGTGTCAATAAACACAAAGTCAAAGAATTCTTTCATCTTTTCGATTAACATCTCCATCTTTTTGGAGTCCAGGAGCTCAGCCGGGTTAGGAGGAATGGGGCCGGATGGAATCACATAGAGGTTTTTAATATCGGTCTTAAAAAAGATATCATCTATTTTGGTTTTCCCCACTAAAAAGGATGAAAGTCCGCCCACATTTTTTAGATGAAAAATATTGCGAATCTTGGGTTTGCGCATATCACCGTCAATGATCAATACTTTTTTGTCCAGATTTGAAAAGGAGACGGCCAGGTTTACAATGGTGGAAGTTTTTCCCTCCTGGGGCAGGGCACTGCACACATTCATCACTTTTGGCGGTCCTTCAGCCGTTGAAAGTAAAATCGAGGTGCGAATATTACGGTAACTTTCGGCAATACTGGATTCCGGGTCCACCACATTGGCTAATTCGATATGTTTTATTTTTTTTTCTGTTGCTTTTGGATTTTTCTCCCCGTAAGAATAGGCATAATAATCATGTTTATCATTGCTTCCTAAGGCTGGAATAATTCCGATTGAAGGTATTCGCAATGATTGTTCCACCTCCTCCGGGGTTTTCAGGGTTTTATCCAGCCAGTCCAGCCCAAAAATCAACCCGCCACCTAAAAACAATCCGATCATTAACGACATTAAAAATACACGCTGTTTACTGGAACTGATGGGGTATAAAGGCACCTCTGCCGGTTCAATCACCTTGATGTTACTGGTCTGGAGCCCTTCCATGCGGGAGGTGAGTAATGATTCTTTCTGCATTTTCACTAAGTGATTGAGCAAAGCCCCTACATTATTGACCTCGATTTTCAGGCTGTTGTAGTAGATGGCATCGGTCTTGGTGCTCACCACCTCGGATTTCTGCCGATCTAACATGTCTTTCAGGAAATTTTCCTGCTTCAGGGCGGTTTGATAATTGGTTTCCGCTTCTTTCAGGGCTTTTCCACCACTATCAATGGTTTCCTGTCTCATGCTCTGCGCTATTGTATCCATCTGGGTTTTCAAACGTCTCATTTCCGGGTAGGATTCTTTAAAAATTTGAGACTTTTTTTTATATTCGTTTTCCAGATCAGAATACTGTTGCTTCATATTCTGAATTAATGAATTTCTTCTGACTTCCGGATAATCTTCAAACCTTTTTCCCTTGAGCTCCCGGTAGATGGCTTCCATACTCACCCGGTCGATCTGGGCATTGGTATAGGCCTTGTTCAAATCTCCGAATTTTTCCACCACCGTGGTATCCCGGTTGGAAAGATAAAACAGCTCTTTTCGTTTTCCGTATTCCTGGAGCTCCCGTTCTTTCTGGGATAAACTTTTTCTCAAATCACCGATCTGTTTGAATAAAAAATCAGAGGCCTGTTTGGTAGACTCACTTTTCAAACGCAGGTTAAAGTCGATAAAATTCTCAAACAGGGTATTAATGGCCAGGGCAGCATACTCCGGATCGGGTGACCGGTAACTCACTTCCACCAGTCGGGTATCTTCAATATGCATGATGGATAAACCACCCAAGAAGCCGCTTATGGCGCCTGATAGTGGGGTTGATGTATTTCCCGAAGATTCGCCTTTCCCGGCTGTATTAGTAGTCTCCAACAGCCGGAGATCCTCAATCACTTTATTAGCCAGGCTGCGGCTTCGTAAAATTCTTAACTGTGTGTTTAAATACTCATTTCTCCAATCACTGGCGGAAGGCATATAGCGAAGACTCAGAATGTTTTGATTTTCCTTTTCAATCATCAGGGTGCCTTTGGCCATATAGAAGGTAGTCTGCCGATACACCTGAAACATGCGAAACCCTACCACCATAAGCGTGATCAATACCACAATGGGCCAGCGCCGCTTGAAAACATACCAGTATTGTTCAAGGGTTTCACTCAGAGGTTTTTCATCCATTACATCCATATTCAATCGATCTATATTGTTGTTATCCATTTCAAAATCTCCGGAAATAAGTTAAACGTTCTCATCTTGTACATTATATCATACCTTTGGTTTCCGTAAAATGTAAATGGTATATCAATATCCGGATTGAATCTGAGGTTAAGGCAAAGGTTAAGGTTAAGAAAAAAAACCAGAATTTCTCTTTTTTCTTCGACTTCATCTTTACCTTTACCTTAATCTTTACCTCAGTTCCAGTAATATTATTACTCTCTCACCTTATCCTTACTTCAACCTCAACCTTCTTCCACTCCCCATCCCCCACCTTCACCTCTACCTCTTCCTTCACCTTCCCCAGATACTGCTCATAATATATCCATCCATCCACAAAAACCTGCAGCAGGTGTTTATCTTTTATTTTTTCTTTAAAAGCTTCACTTAAATTTAATACCAACACACTATCATCCATAAAATAAACCGTTTTTTTAAATCGCGTGGATTTCAAATCAATTATTCGACTATTTTTTATTTTTTCCTCTTTTCCTTCTGACTCCTGACTTCTGTCTTCTATCTCCTGATTTATTGTTTTTGTTTCGGATTTCGGATTTCGGATTTCGGATTTTCCTTCTTCTCCCTCCTGCCTCCTATCTCCTGGATCCTGGCTTATGTTTATGTCATTTGTATTTTGGTCATTCGTGCTTGTTTCGAATTTCGAATTTCGTGCTTCGGATTTTCTTCCTTCTATCTCCTGCCTCCTATCTCCTGGATCCTCAGCCCCTTTTTTCACATCCGAAATGTGACTTCTAACATGCAACATTTTACATTTAAGCCAACCTACTTCATCACTCTCAGGTGATATTTTCTCTACTTCCAGTAAAACCACTTCCGCCTGCTCAATTTGATTGGTTTTCAAATACCCCTCAACCAGTAACATAAGAATTTTTGCATAATCTTCCTTCTGGTCTTCCCTGACAAAGGACATGGATTGTCGAATATCTTCACCCCGCTGGATCACCCGATTCCAACCACCCATTTTTGAGTAAATGAGTATTTCTAAAAACCGTTTTTTTAAATCCGGTTCATCAAAGAAATTTTTTTTCTTTAAAAATTGATAAATTTGATTTATATTCTCACCGGAGTCACATTCATTGATGTAAGATAAAATGGTGTCTCCCAGTTTATTTTTATTTTCCTTAAATAAAAAATCAATGCTTTTTTTTATTAGAGTTTGTTTTAATTCTCTATAAAGAGATAAATTGAAATTTGAATTTTTAATTAATTTAAAATATCCGGGAATACTATTTTTCAATCTACGTTTCCATGACCTCAATGTTTTAAGTTTATCTGTTGATTTTTTCAGATAGTCTGGAAATCGTTTCTGAAAATAGTCCAGGTAATAGTCTTCATAACCGGCAAGAAATTCCTGCCGGGCTTCCATATCAAGTTCCAGTTGTTCCAATTTTTTTGATATTTCACGATAAAACTGTGGTTTCTTTACCAAAGCTTTCTTTAGCATTTCAATGTCTTTTGAATAAATCCCCCAGACATTCAAAATGGCTGTAAAATCCGCATTACTCATGCCTGGAATCGATTTAACCATCAAATGCTGACAAAATTCTTTATCTTCATGGTTTAAAAAAGGCCAGAGCGAGAGCAATTGTTTAATGACTTCAACACTGATATGAGCCCGGTTCCCCCGGATAAAAGCCGCCCGTTTTAAAAATTTAAAGGCATCATCATAAAGGGTGGATTCATTATCTTGAGCCAGTTGATAGGCTTTGCCAAGGTTGAAATGGGCATTATAGAGCAGGGGATTCAACCCTATGGCTCTTTTAAAACCATTAACACTGTTATTTAATTTGGGGCGGTCAGCCCCTTTTAAATAGGCATGTTCCTCTAACAATGCAAAGGCATGTTCATAGATAAGCTCCGCATCCAGGGGAAAAACCGCAGCACTCACTTTCAACAATCCCGACCGGGGCGGAGTTTCCTTGTTCAGCCCCAGTTTCAGGAAGATATGAGAAGTTAGTTGAAGAGAGAAGAAGAGCATAAGAACTATAAGTAAAAGTTTGAAAATTTTCGGTTGTTTCATGAAATTTAGTTCTAGGTTCTACATTCTATGTTCTACGTTAAAAAACTTCATTTTCACAAATTTACTTTCTACCTGATTTTCTTAAATAACGAATAAATCCATTTAACAATTTGATTATTTTTGTGCATCTTTCCACAATATTTTGAGACCTCTCTTCTTTAATATATTTAAGATCAAGGGCCGCATAAGTCAGACTCTTTAATTCAGAAACCGATCCTTTTGAAATTATTAAAAATCGAATAAATTCTTTATTACTCTCTCGATCAAAGCCTTCAGCAATATTTGACATAATAGAAATAGCTGCTCTTTGAATTTGATCTCTAAATCCATAATCTTTATTATTTTTAAAATACGAATAGATTTCTGTTACAAGAATCCTGGATTCCTTCCAAGCTTCAATATCTTCAAAATTCTCTATTTTCATTTAACCTAGAACTTAGAACATAGAACTTAGAACTTAAATGTTTGAATCTTTGCTCCGGTAATTAACAACCTTAATCCCTAACACCAACACCAACACAAAAACAAACATATTGGAAGGAATTCTCAAAGAAAAATCAAAGATGGAGTGGAATATGACCGCAAAAATAGAGACAATAATTCCCAATCCTAAGATTCTCACATCCGGGTGGTGTCGTTGTAACCATTTTTTAATAATAGAAACTATTAATAGACCGACTAAAGAGTAAAATAATAATCCCCCGATCACCCCACCTTCTGATAAGATTTCCAGAAGATCATTATGGGCATGGGTGGACCATTTTCCTGCTCCGGTATCATACAAAAAATAAGAATAGCGATAAGTACCAAAACCTGTTCCGGCAACCGGAAAATCCTTGACCATCTCAAAGGTATTGGGCCAGCGCACAAAGCGTCCGCTTTCAACTATCTCTAACTGAGCAAATTTAGTGACCGTATTTTGAACTCCTATATATATTGCCAGGCAGGTAATAGCAACCAAAAACCATTTTATTCTCTTTCGAATATCTTTTGATTGTTTTAGATAAACCGACAGCATGGCAAATACAATAAATGAAAGGATAAGGGTCACAATACCGGAACGAGAACCGGTTAAGAGTATTCCGATTCCCACAAGGGAAATACTGATAAAATAGATTAAAACGATTTTATATTCATCGGTCAGCGACAACAAACGCTGTTTAAAAGAAATCCCGGTCTCAAAAAACCGCAGCCGGTAGAAAAAAAGGGCCAGAGCCACCGGTATGATCATTTCTAAAAAAAAAGCAAAATGGTTGGCATTGCCTAAGGTACCGGTAAGAAATTTTCTTATAGCAGATTTTTCCATCGGAATAAAAAACAGGAAAAACATTTTATTTCCCTGAGCTAATTTAAACAATCCGAAAATCACCTGAATCGATGCACTCAATATCAGGGTATTGAATATTGAGACCATTTCCTTTTTTCTCAAATGAATTCGATTCATCACCCAAAAAAACAAACCATACAATAATACAATCAGTCCATAGATCAGAGTTTCAAAGGGAACCATAGATATAGAAGTAAAAGTAGGTAACTCATCCACTAATTGACTCAATACTTCAATCTTTTTAGGAGATATCAGCTTAACTAAAAAAACCGGCAACGGAACAATTTGCAACCCGACAAACACCAGAAATGCGCCAAAAACTCTTTTTATCCATTTTCCGTATAAGATATTCCCCAAATTCAAGTTTTGAGTTTTAAGTTTTGAGTTTTGAGTGAAAGATTCTGATTTTATTATTCTATCTTCTATCTTCTTCCTTCTATCTTCTATCTCCTGGCTTCTTTTTTGGTCATTTGGATTTTGGTTATTCGTGCTTGTTTCGAATTTCGAATTTCGTGCTTCGAATTTTCTTTCTCCTGCCTCCTCAACATTGAACCCTGAACCTTGAACCTTGAACCCAACATAGATCAAAATGGTCAACAAAAGATAGAAAAGCGGAGCCCACATCTTCCCCACACAACCAAAGGGAAGGGGAGAGAGAAGTATCAGAGTTTTTAAGTACATTAGAAATAGTTTTCTCGTTGACTGGTTGGCTGGTTGACTGGAAAATTTCGAAGAATATTTTTTAGTTTTTATCATGATGGAAAATTTTTTCTAATTTTTTCTCAGATATGAAATGAATGAATTTATTTTTTTATGTAACTTATTTATTCTTTCTAAGATTAATTTAACATCAAGATTAAATATTTCTGAAATTAAATAGATTGTGCTTTTTGTTTCTGCTAATGAACCTCTGGCAATAACCAAAAATTGTATGAACTCTTTGTTTGAAAATCTTTCAAACCCTTCGGCAATATTTGACATAACTGAATGCGAAGACTTCGTAATTTGCCTAATTATATTGGTATCTCTCTTCAATCTCCCAGGCTTACAACATAATTCATAAATATCAACAGTCAGCTCTTTGGCTAATTTCCAAATCTCAAGTTCTTCAAAATTTTTAATCTTCATTTATTTTATTCTGTAATATTTTAGTCAACCAGTAAACAAGTAAACCAGGCGACAATTCTTATGAGCTCTTCGCATGATGAAAAAATATATTATTCAATGCTTTAAAAAAATAGACCACATCGGTTCGCCGCGGATGCATTTTATATCGTTTTAAATATTCTTTTTCTGACTTCCAGACCTCTTTTATATCACCCGGCATATCCGCATAATAGGGAGGAATCAATCCTGGCTTATATTTGATCCGCTCTTTTTGAAGCTCCTTTGGATAGGTGTTAAAAAATGATTCGCTCAATGGCCGCACTCCCACCAGTTTGACATCCCATTTCAACCAGTTGAAGAGCATGGGCAGTTCATCCAGATATAATTTTCTCAGGAACTTGCCCCATCCGGTCATCCGGAAATCGTCTTTGACTTTTCCGGAATCATCCAGGGGATAATATTGTAATACATAAGAATGAATGTATTCTGAATAGGGATGCATAGTACGGAGTTTGTACATAAATATGAATTTGCCATTTATCCCCATGCGCTTTTGTTTAAATAAGGGACCATAAGAGGGATTTTTATCACCATTGGGTTGTTTTGCTTTTTTCACAACAAACCAGGTCTGGTGATCAATTTCTTCCAGGGCTAATATCTCAAAACCGCAGAATACAAGCCTGCCTAAAACCTCCGCCTTTGAAACAGCACGCCCCCGGCCCTTGGTGATAAAGAAGTATAATTTATTAACCAGTGGCAGCCTGGGCATCACCCGTCGAAACAAAAAATTTAAAAATAAAAGGATCCGGGACAATACCAGGGGATAGGTAGATTTATAGCGTTCCTTCATCTGCTGTTTGCCTTCAAAACAGCCAACATAGACACCGCCTGATTTCAACTTCTGATTGATTCTGATGAGATTGTAATTGATACGGCGATAGTCATTGACCTTGCGCAGGTTGATAAAAAATTGGAGGGATTCGTCTGCCAGGATCTCAAAGTTATAGGGATTGCGGGTGTAAAAAAACGCAGATTTGGAAATCCCGGGCTTCCCCAGGTCGATGATATCCTCGATGAATTGAAACACATCAGTATATTTTTGCAAATAAACACTGCGCAATTGTTTTTTCAATAAACCAGACCGGGAGTGACGGCCGGGCACCACATACCTATCTTTTTTTTGAATCCCGGGTGTTTTAATTGTTATTTCTTGCTCATACTGCACACCAGGGGCGCTGAAAAAAGAGCTGCCGGGCGGTTCGATTGATCTGGGTCGCCTCTTGAAAAAATAGAGGATGACAATAATATTTTCACAGATAGCAAACACTAAAAGTGAGCCTAAAATAATAAAGCGGGAGAACACGGTCAGATTAAGAAAAACAACAAAATAAGCCACCAGACCGATCATGATCAGCTCTGATTTCCAGAAGGGAAAAATCACATTCAGATATTTTTCATTCATCACAATTTCAAATTTATGGATCAAGAGCGAAGCCACAAAGCAAACAAAAAACAAGCCCATCAGCAATACCATATAATCTTCTCTCAATTGAACAGTGCCTTTTCGGTAGATGTAGATGGAAACAAAAGTGATACTCATAATAAGAAGTTCAATCATAAAAAACACCACGGAAAAAGGAATGAACCTGATGATCCCGATTTTCCACAACCGGTAATTGCGAACTGAAAGATACACATTTTCCATAACAAAAAAAAGAGCAATGGGTCCATACACAATGAACCGGGACAGGTGGTACCAGCCCAAAACATAAATGGATAAAGACACCAGACCAATAAGGGCTGTAATTGAAATAATAAAGGGTTTGATCTGCAAAAAATAATCCTCTTCATTTGTCCTGAGAAATTTTTTGGAGAATAGCGTGGCAATCATCCAGGCCATCATCAATAACACAAAATATTTTAGAAACTTTTCTTCAATATGAAGATGCTGCCTTTTAACATAATAGATGGCCACAAATGAACCGGCCAACAAAATTCCATCAGTAATGATTTTCAGCCAGTAAAACTTTTCTTTTTCAAGATAGTTTTTGGTCATTTTAGTTCTTTTCCCAGAAGACAGAAGTTAGAAGGTAGAAGAAAAGTCAATTAATAAAAATCTTATATTTATTATTCTAACTTCTACCTTCTTAATTCTTTATTATAATTTTTAAATTCATTAAGAATCTTTTTTTATTGCTTGTGAATAACCATTTATTAATTTACCAACTTCATTCATAAGATCATTGATTTCTTTAATGTATCCATATTTTAAATCTTTTGACAAAAGTAAATAATAACGACATTCTTCCAGAGATCCTTCAGCAATATTTAAAAATCTGAGTTTATCTTGTTTTCCTCTTTTTTTATAACCTTCGGCTATGTTAGCGGCAATCGAAATTCCAGCTCTTCTAAACTGTGAGGTTAATCCATATATTTCTTCTTTCGGATATCCAGAAGTCAGATCATATATTTTCAATACTAGTTCATGCGATTTCTGCCATACAACCAATTCCTTAAAACTTTTTGTCTTATTTTTTATCATCTTCTATCTTCTACCTTCTTTCTTCTATCTCCTTTCTCCTCCCTTCGACCTTCTATCTCCTATCTTCTTTCTTCTATCTTCTCAGCTATTTTTCTTTACAAAAAACCACTTCTTAACCACATTCTTCACATTCTGACTCACCAACTCCCACATCCAGGGGATAAACCTATCATTCCACCTCTGGGGATGAATATTCAGCATGATTTTCTCCGGCAACCGACCTTCTCTAACTGCTCTTATAATATCATTCGTCGAATGAAAAGAATTTTTAAATTTTGTTATGTTGTTTGTTTGTATTTTTTTTTCTTCTTTATTCTGTATTCTTTCTTCTATCTTCTCTTTCCTTTCCTCTTGCCCCTCGCCTCTCGCCTCTGCATTAGTAATCGTGTTTGTGTTATAAAGAATCTTTCTATCTTCTATATTCTTTCTTCTATCTTCTATCTTCTTACTTCTATCTCCTATCCCCTCTCCCCTCGCCCCTTGCCTCTCGCCTCTCACCCGATCTCGTACATTATAGCTTTCCCCATCCCATCTCCTTCCTGTATCAGTTAAATACAATACCTCATTAAAATCAATATCAAAATAAGGTTCGCCAATAATTCCAAAATCTCTATAATTGTATTTCTCCCACAATTTTCTACTATCCCATTTAGATAGAGGAGAACCATGCATACTTATGGTTTTAATATCAACAATTTTCCGAAATTCATTTAATTCATTTTTAAACAATTCAATTCCCTTGCTCAAGTTTCCTTTGGTTTTTGATAAAACTTCATAATGATAACCAATTTCGTGACCCATTTCAGCAATTTTTTTAATAATCTCTTTATCAAAAACATCTGAAACAATCCTGAAATAATAGCTTGCCCTAATTCCAAGTTCATTCTCAATTTTTGCCATTTCAAGAGCATTTTGGGGTATAAGATCCACATCATGCCTGATGATAACAATCTTTTCAAGAGGAGATTGGATATAAGCCTCAAGAGTTTTGAAGGAATGTTCCAGTTCAATTAAAGAATGCAATAACTGCTTGTATAATGTCATAGTAAAATCTTTCATTGTTTATTAATTTGATATTCTAGAAAATAGATTAAAGCTGTCACATGAATTTTATCCCCAAACTTCCAAATTATTCTTTTTATTACTTTAATATAACTTTTTCAATTAATTGAATCATTTTTTCTGCAACATTATTCCCAAATATATCAGATTGACCATGTGAAGGCTCAAAACTACTAATAGTTTCTACAAAATTATCGGAATCAGGCTGTACTAAAACATTCCATCCATCATTTATAGTTTCAACCCATTCAGTTTCTGAGCGAATGGTTATACAAGGTTTCTTTAATATATAGGCTTCTTTCTGTATACCACCGGAATCAGTAATGATTTTGTTTGAATAATTTTCCAGACAAATAAAATCCAAATATCCTAAAGGATCAGTCAATATAATATTTTCAGGAACTATAATATTGAAATTATCAATCATTTTTTTAGTTCTGGGATGTATTGGAAAAACTACTTTCTTATTCACTCTGCCTAACAAATCAATTATTTTTCCTAATTTTTCGGGAATATCAACATTATATGGGCGATGTAGAGTTAATAAAAAATAATCATTTTTTTTTATTTTTATTATTTCTAATATTTTAGATAGTTTTTTAGCTTTCTCTAGATTTCCTTTTAATGCATCTACCATTATATCACCCGTTAGAAAAGATCCTTTAACAAGACCCTCAATCTCAAGATTTTTCATAGCAGTCTCGGTTGGAGTAAACAAATAATCAGAAATATGATCAGTAACAACTCGGTTAATTTCTTCAGGCATTTCCCTGTTATAACTCCTCAAACCTGCCTCTATATGTAAGAGAGGTATGCCCATTTTCGTGGCAGATAAAGCTCCAGCTAACGTAGAATTTGTGTCTCCAAAAACAGTTACTAAATCAGGCTTCTCTTTGAGAAGAACTTTTTCCAAAGAAATAAGCATATTACCTGTTTGTATCCCATTATTCCCCGAACCTATTCCCAGGTCATATTTTGGTAAGTTAAGTTGAAGATCTTTGAAAAACATTTCAGACATGTTTCGATCATAATGCTGACCTGTATGAACAATAACATTCTTTAATTTTTCTTGAAATCTCACTGATAACGGAGCAAGTTTTATAAATTGTGGCCGCGCGCCGACGATCGAAACGACTTTTTTCATTTGAATCTCAGGTGATACTCCGGATTCTTTTTAATGGTCCTGGCGCTTTCAGGCAAATTTTCAACGAACCAGACCATGAAGGACGTGACATCGATTCTGTCTCCAAGCATTCGTTTTTGTCTTTGTCGCCATATTTCCTTGAGGTTATGTAGTTTTAACAATTCAGTTATTTTTTCCTGCAAAGAATTGAATTCCTTGGGCAAAAAGGAATAACATAACCCATACTTCTGCTCGAGTTCATTGGGAACCGACAATTTCCCAGCAAAAGAGTTGCATTTTAGAGCCGGAGTTCCCAATACCGCAGCTTCCGAGGTCATGGTCTGGCTGTCACCGATAAACATGTTTGCATAATACAACAGGGAATGGATCTTATCCGGTGATAAACTCAATTGATAGGTCTTGAACTCTGGGTCGATTTCATTTTCAGTGGTGATAAACACTTTTCCATTTGGACTCAGCAGATCGATGAGATGGCGCTTGTTTTCGAGTGTAAGGCCCTTGGCACCAACATCATGATGCGCCTTAAAGGCATTAAAACGAAGGATAAAATAAGGATCCCCCACATTCAATCCCAATACAGTTAAAACCGCTGGATCGGGAGAAAATCTTTTTGGATGCAGATAGGCCAATTCATGATATCCTGGATAGCCAATATTTTTTTTTTTATATTTTTTAAAGACAAGACAATCAGGAGAAAGGATAATTCCTGAAAACGGATAAGAATATTTTGTGATGAACGGGACAACATCTTCATCATCATCGCTTAAATGTATCGATTTCATTGATGTTAAAAAAGAAACATGATCATTTGTTATGGAACTACCCAATCCAATTTCAAATTTATATTTTTTTACTAACTTATAAGCTTTAAAATCAAATTGCAATTGCTTCAATATTTTTCCTTTTATTCCTTCTCCTTTTGATCCTAAAAGAATATAAGGTATTTTATAAATATCTAATAATTTATTGATCATGTGATCTTTTTTTGTAATCACAATTACAAAATGTTCTTTACGTATAAGCTCAAAATAGATATGACGTAATAGATGAACCTGCCCTGGATGATTTAATTCAATAAGAATTTTCATTTTCACCTGTTTATTAAATAAAAGGGAAGATATAGCTTTTCAAAAAACCAAGGTTTAATGTCATCAACCGCCCACACTGCACGTTCAATGGGACAAATTTTTCGATTCCAATATGCATAGCCATTAAGTAATAGCTTAATTTGGGTTGGAAAATCCGTTAAAAAGTGAGCAAAGCCTGCTTTATTGAAACCATCAATTTTTTGTATTTCATTTCCCGTCAGGAGACCATAGAATTGCTTGAGAAACGGAGTTTTCGCTTTGTTCGCGATGCTGTGCCATTTCCAGGTGCGGGCATTGACCTCCAGAAATTTATATTGATTGTCTCTTTCATCCAATTTAAACTCCACTTCGCATATGCCGTTATAGTTTGCCGCTTTAAGTATCCTTTCTCCATATTCTTTTAAAATCGGTACAATAGCTGTTTCGGCATAAGTGGTTGCATTCCCGAAATCAAGCGGGTGTTGGCGCATGCGGCAAGCCGTCAGATGAACATAAGTTTTGACGTTCAGGAACAAAAAACAGGCTGAAAATTGGTTCTTACTTGGTCCCTTTATGATTTCCTGAACGATAATTTCATCTGCGGGGATTAATCTTAAAGCTTTTCGATAATTTGATTTGAGTTGATCACTATCCCTACACACAAACACCTTCTTTTTAACCTGCCTGTAAAAATCACACATTATCGCGGGTTTTATAATGCAGGGGTATTCAATTTGAATATTATTAAGGTCACTCTCATCTGTGGGAAAGAAAGTGGATGCGATCGGAATATTTAGTTTGGCAGCAAATTTATAAGATTCTCTTTTATTGTAGAACAACCTTATGGATTCCCAATTATCCGTGCTGATAATAAAGTATTTTTCAAGTTGTTTTTTGTTCTGGCTTAACAATTTCACATGAAAGTCATTGGTGGGAAAGATGATCCACCCATTGTATTGCCCATTCTTTCCCAATTGATATAGCTTTTCTAACAAATCATTTTCAGTAGCCTTAATGAATTTCAGACAGTATTTTGAGTGCCGGCCCAGGTTTAACGCGGTATGATCAATGAGAATCCCAGGAATGCCTTCCCTTCCAAAAATTCGCAGAATCCCGAGACCCTGGATATGCCCCCCCAGAACAATTATCCCTGGTTTTTTCATTGGATACTAATCACTTTGCAATATCCCGGTATATTGAAATGATTTTTTTGGCAATTGTTTGATCATCCAATCCCATAGCAATGATTTTTTCTCGGCCCAAGGTCGAACAATTAAATTTCAGAGCCAATAATATTTTATTTTCCAGATCTTTAGGATCGAAATCACACAAAAAACACCCAGCTACTCCGCCAATGATTTCTGCAACATCGCCCACAGCGGTGGCCACGATAGGCCGATTGCAGGACATGGCTTCCTTGATGACGTTCGGTGATCCTTCGCGTAGGGAGGTTAAAACCACTACTTCCGCTGCATTGTAATAAAATGGCATTAATTCGGTTGGAACTTTATCCAAGCAATGCAGTTGGATTTTGTTTAATTTAATCCGGTCAAAAGCATTTTGTGTCAATTGAAAATTCTTTTCAGGCCTTTTAGGATTTGCTGCAAAAAGGATATGCTGGCAACTCGAATTCCATTCTGCATTTTTTAAGGCTTCTTCTTTCGCAAGTGGAATAAATTTATCAATATTCACGCCATTGGGAATGACTTTAACCAGGCATTTCCCCAATGATTCCTTCATTTTATTCGATTTGACTATTGTTTTATTCCAATATTTTTTTATAAAAAACTTTTGAAGCATATTTTTTTTATTTAAACTCAAATCACTACCCATAAGAGAAACGATCAATGGCTTGGCACCAGCCAAAGCCGCGACATACCCTGACAAGGCATAATGCGCATGAATCAGGTCATATTGCGAAATTTTCAAATGTTTCTTCAGTAAAAAAATATTGCTTAAGTAACCCCGCAATCCCTTGCCAATAATCGGAAAAATTGCTGTATCAATACCATTTTCTTGAATTGATTTTATCTGATTTTTTACTAAAAGAGAAACAGCGCCTGAATTCCCACTGGCAACGAACAATACTTTCATTTCAATTTATCTTTAATAAGGGAAAGGGCATGCTCGAGCCGGAGATCATAAGAAAGATTGCCATTGAACATCCCCTCTTCAAATACCCATTTGTTTTCAATAAACCTGTACCTTCCAGGTTTTCCATCCACCAGCATCTGGTAAGGATCTGATTGCCCGAAAAAACATTGTATTTCATTGACCAGGAAAGTATTGTCTTTTGTGAATACATCAATTGCCACAGATGCTATGCCGGTTTTATCAGTTATGGTTTTAATAAATTCCAATAAGGAATGCGGGACAGAATCGTACGCTTTAAGCAAAGTGCCGCTTGATTTGTTATTTTTCGCGATTTTTTTATGGGCAAAGAATGAATCGCCGATTCTGACACAACGCCATTCATAAGTGTGAAGTATAAACTCCTGCAGGATGATGAATCCCTTTTGCTTTTGGCTGGCCGTGGATGAATAATCTTTCAGGCGTTGTTTAATAAATCCTTTTTTTGTGACCGCTTTTTTGATCTTGGTTATCAGAGATCCCTTGGAAAACTTTGGCCCGGTTTTGGTTCCAACCCCTGTAACAAAAGCTTCTTTGCTATAGCGCAATAAATCTTGGCGGGTGTTTATCAGAACCACTCCACTCCCGGAGGCGCCGATATTCGTTTTCCCGACAACGGGGAATATGTTTCTTGAATTTGCAAAATCCGAAGCTTTTTTCTCGGAGTAAAATACAAACGTGCCCGGATGCGGGATATTATTGGCACTCAGCCAATCATTTAACAGGCGTTTGTTCTCATAAATAAAAACCTCGGCAGGTGAAGGATAAACCATTTTTTTGAGAACCTCGGAAATTATAAAAACCCTTTCATCGTACAATCGTTTAAAATGCTCCAAACGCCCGGGCGGCCTCAGCAGGTAAAAGTCGTAGTTTTTGGCTGTAACCCGGGATAACCAATTGGTCTCCGTAATATCAATCACATCATACAGTATAATATCCTGCTTCTTTTCGCACGAGCTTATCCATGGCTCATGATCAAACTGGGTTTCATTTTTTAGAATAGCTAAAAGATATTTCATTTTTTTGTATAATGCTTGTACTGAAGATAATGCATCACGATGTTCGAATAACGATGCAATGGACTCTCCATGGTCAAGCCTGGTTGGCGTTCAAGCACGATCAGAGCATTCACGACATCATAGATGCCATTAATTGGACTATTTTTATCGGCAATTATTTCGTTCAGCCATTTTTTAAGAAAAGACCGGTACGCTTTATTATAGGAGAAAGTTGCAGGATATTTTTTTCGCTCAATTAAATATCTGACAGTTTTTAAAACCGCCCAAAAAAGAGAACCCCTCAAGAATTCCTTGGTATTGTACGAACCTCTTTTTGCAAAGGGGACGCAATCCAATCCGGGATAAAGGATGTGTTGAACATTTAGATTAAATTTAAAAAGGGCATAGCGCTTCAACAGGTTCCTGGATTTGTTGTCATGGAAAAGAAAACTGAAATATGAAGAGAAGAGTGCCTCGAGAAAATCAATATCCAAAAAAAGGGGAATGGGATAATCCAATATATGTATGGCGATTTGCAGATCCTGGCTATGATGCAACATCCCTATTTCAAACAACCCGTGAAATTGCCTTACCCTTTTGCTAGCTGAATCATCAAACGTTTTAAGCTTTAACAGTTTATCTTTAATGTCAGGAATATCCACAACCTCTGGTTTGATGAAGTTTTTTTCCAAAATATTGGGAACATTCCCAAAATGATGGCTATCGTTTTCCCAGGTGTTCGTCAGAAAATCTGTAAAAATCAGGTTGTCGTAATAAACACCCATCAATAATTCGCCCCCCATATACCCAGTATAATACGCGGCATTTTCACCCTGCAATTCAGCCAATCTTTTCATGGCAAAAAACCGATGGCTTCGATGAATATTGATCAAAGGATTGTCCAGCGCAATAATTTCGTCAGCAGTGGCATCAAACCACTCGACTGTTTTCGGAGGGTTGATTATTTCGTGGCGGATACCAGCATGAGCGGCCAATGTCTTTGCATAAACAGCATCCCTTGACAAAGGATCGCCATAGGTCATCCCGAGCGGCTTTATCCCTTCTGAAAGCAATGCGGCCAGGGTGGTGCGGCTATCCTTGCCACCGGTTAAGGTAATAGCATTTTCGGGTGGATGGAGAAAATGGTTGTATACCTGTATATTCTGCCGGAAGAGGCTGGCGAAAATACTGAAATCTGTTTCTCCTTTGTCTTTTTTTAGAAGCGTATCATGTTTCCAATAGGTTTCGATTTGGGGATTGTTTTGAGGGAATGTAAGAATGGTTGCCGGTTGCGAATAGTATGTCTTCGAAAAAAGGGTTTCTCCATTTATCTCACGATTAAGCAGAGTTTTAATTGCCAAAGTATTGCAATTCAGATCATGATTTCCGGAAATATCTGTTATTCGTTTGAAGGAATTCGAAACACAAAACAGGTTTTGATTGATCGAGTAAAAAAACTTACTGATTCCCAAATGGTCATTGAATACTTTAATGGTTTCATGATCAACGATAACAATACAAAATATCCCTTTAATGAATTCGGTCAAATTATTGCCATATTTCCGGTATAATATCGAAATCATTTCATACTGACTCAGATTTTTATATTCAGTATTTAATTCATTGCGAGGAAGCACATAACCATCAATTAAAACTTTAATTTCTCCGAAGGTTTTAACTACTTCAATTTTAGCAAAAAATTGGATATTATTAGAAACTGAGATTTGATTCAAATCAACAGGTTGCCCTTCTTTTAACTGATTTTTAGATGTAATTAAAAAATCACTTTTCATTTTTCAAGTAAATCCTGAATTAGAGAAGTTTCAAAATATAGTTTGAATAATTGTGCATGAAAAAAATCACATCCCGAATTGGCTTATACAATAATAGGTCCGTTATACAAGCGCATGACCATTTCTTCCTTTTGCAGATGCTTATAGTTATCGAAGCAGAACTCTCTGGGGATGATATACCCTTAAATGCCGATATGTAAATTCTCGTCCGCATAGGAAACGACGAAATCGTGGGTATCATAGAGAAAAAAGACATTGCCGTCGATCCGGCGTAAGAATTCATTCGCCAACGGTTTCCTAGCTAACAGCCAATCAGGCATAGGCAAATTGCCTCCATTGTCTTCGGATTATGGACGGCTCTTTTCCAGAGCACGCGGGAATTTGATCCGAAAGTTCCTGTGAGAGAAAAGAGAAAAAGAGATGCGATCATTTCTGTCTACAATCCGCTCAATGCGGTCTTAATGATATCCAGGTTCGCTTGTTTGGAAAATCTGGCCTTAGCGATTTCGCTGTTTCTATTTCTGTTTGGCAAATGAAACTCAAACCGGCTGATCACTTCAATCATGTCATCGATGTGATTGTTAACCACCATCCCGAGATCATTGGTTCGGATAAAGTTCGAGTAATCGCCGATATGATCAGAGGCCAGAACCGGCAACCCGGCCAGCAAATACTCTGCAAGCTTGGTGGGTGAAGCCACTTGATTTGTCGCAACGTCGTCCCTTAAAATGATCCCGATATCCGCAACATTCAAGAACTGATTGATTTCAGCATGATCGTTTATAGATTTAATTAATATTTTATCTTCTGACATGTGATGGCTGTTTTTAAGTTTAATGGCGATATTTGTATCCGGGGTCAGGCAGATAAAATAGTTCTACTGTCCAGACCACCTGTCAACGAAAGTGCTACATGTTTTGGCTTGAGACAGATATAGTATGATTTAACTATTTCTGAAAAAATCTCAATGAATTCTATTGAAGATTTAACTGTTTTTTCACAATGTAACAATTCTTCACAATCCCAATAATTCTCCATATGGAAATTTTGACCAAGAGATATGCACGCTGCTGGAGGACTATAAAAAATATCTTTTATAAAGGTCAATCCATCAATATATTGATGCATTAACATATAGATTGCTATACTCTCGCGATCTGGATAAAAATAATTTGTCTCTGTTAAATGTTTCAATTGGTTAGATATTGAAAATTTGCTCCCCTTATTGGTGTAAAAAAATTTTTTAATGCCAATTCTATCAGAAAAAATATTGATTTTATCTCTAGAGGCCAATAAAATCGTAAAACTTCCTTTTACACGATGAATCCAGTTCGACCTATGATCCCGAAAAAGACGGAAAACCATTTCTTCAGGATTAAAAAAGGAAATGTCTGATATATACTTCATCCGGGGCAATACTTAACCATCAATCAAAACAAAATATTGTTGATTATTGGATTCAAATTGCATAACATTCTGTTTTTGGGCATAAAAGACAAAATTCTCACCCTTTACAATAGTATCCAGGTTACTAATTTTTGGAATGTCCTTTTGGCTCACTACCCAAGTTCTATACATTTCAATTTTCCAATTAAGATTTCATTAAATTCAGGTAATATTCTTCAAACTGTTTTATAATCTTTTGAACTCCGCATAAATCATAAATTCGCTTTTTTCCATTTTTGCCCATTTCATAACCTTTCTCGGGATTTTTGAGAATATAGATGATCTTATTTGACAATGCTTCCGCATCCTTCTCCGAGATAAGAAATCCTGTTTCCCCTTCAACGACCAATTCGCTATTTCCCCCCATATCAGTTACAATCACTGGTTTTCCACATGCCATATATTCCATAATGCTATTGGATAAACCTTCGCCACTTACATCATTACAGAGCACACATATATCCATGTTTTTTACATAATCAAATACATTTTCCACAAATCCGGTAAAATGGAAAGCTTCTTGATGCACATTGTTTAATAAAAATCCCTCATATATTTCCCGGTCAGGGCCATCACCAATTAGATAAAATTTAAGTTCTGGAATACTTCTTAAAGCAATAAGGCCTCCTTTAATAAATGTCAAAAAATCTTTTTTCCAGCGCATGTTGGCAACCATTCCAATTTTTATATTACCTGATAGATTTGGTTTTCTTTCTGTTTTTCTATATTTTTTATCAAACAAATTGTATATAACTTTTGCTTTCCGATAGTGTTGAATTCCATATGAATTGAGACCTGAAAAAGAATTGGATAGGATAGGGATACCAAGTAAAGAAAATAATCTTACTTTTTTCTTCTGTAACCATAGGGGTTTACTCTTTCGAAATATAACATGTGAAGGTGCAGATCTAATAGAACCGTCAATAAATTTTACACGGCTAAAGCGGGTTGACAAGTAACCAATCACACTGGAAGTAAAATCCCATGTATGACAGATATCAATATCATAAATCTTTATAATTCGTCTTATTTCAAATAACAAGCCAATCTTTTTTTTTTTTATAATATAAAAATTAACCTCCTTTGAAAAATTTTTAACCAAGTCTTGGTCACAGTTTGTAGCAACAACCAAAACCTTAATATCATGCTGAACCATATTGTTGGCGAGAAGTAAAATTTGTTTTTCAGCCCCGCCGGTTTGTAATGAATTCTTAAACAATAAAATGTTCAATTTTTAAAACGTTTATAATTCAATACTTAAAAAATAACTATTTTATTCCCATCACCGTTGCATAATGTCCAATAGGCTTTATATCAGGTTGTTTAAAATCTGGAATCTCAAGGGCATCAATTAATTCGAGATACTGGCTCCAATACTTTCCTTCATGCCACTTAAGATCTGAATCCCAGTATCCAGTAGAAAATTCCGGATAATCACCATAAGTATAACTGATCTCAACAATATTCAGTTTGCCTTTTTCATCATAGATAAAGTCATATGCCATGACCTGGAAATTCATTTTTTGAGAAATTTCAAAACCGATTTTAACCATTTCCATATCAATATGTGATCTATCCAGGTTCCAGTTATCACTTCCAGAAGCACGAAAATCATTTTTTCTAACAAATCGTCTAAAGGCAAAAATACGGTTTCCAATGGTTGTAACCCTGGTATCATATTTGTTCCCAGGTAAAAATTGTTGGAAATAAATATAATTTTTATGAAGCTGCCAGTAAGGAAAAATATCAACTCCTTCTAACTTGTTTTTTATCCGTCGAGCAAAATGTCTTAATTCTTTATACAAATTAAAATCCTTAAATCGAGTGGATCTAGAACCAGGGATATTTCCGGTCACCATTCCCTTTCCAAACATGATATCAATCAGATGCCGGGCTTGATCTTGTTCTTTCACCAATAACACACTGGATGATCCGGAACCGCTCTTCAATTTAAAGACCAATGGATATTTAGCTGATTTAATCCACAACAAAGCCTCTTTTTTCTCCCAGAACACCCAGGAAGGAACGACCGGAAATCCATATGTTTTTAGAAGTAAGTATTGCTTGATTTTGTCATCATAATGCCAGCAGGTATTCTGATTCGGGAGGCATTTAATCCCGTAATGATTTTCAATTATGGGCAGTATGGTGGTGGCCGGATGATAATAGGTGTCATAGTGAATCCAGCTGTATATAAACAAATCCAGTTTGGGGACAACTTCCCAAAAATCATGTTGACTTGCCTCCAGTCTCACACTTTTTATATCATTAAATTCCAGAATCTTTTCAAATTTTAGATTCAAATCTCGGAATTTTCCAAATGGATCTTTATGAATCCCAACTAGCATTATTATTCCCTTTCACATATTTCATTTTCAATTATTTTTATTGCCAATTCCCGATGTGACTGACAGCGTAATATATTTAAAATCCTTAGAAGTTTTTTTTTCTTCAATATTTTAGCATTGAACCAGCCCTGCTTTAACAAATATTTTTCTACACGATTTAAATTTAAAACCGTTGACAAATAGTGTTTTCGTGTCAGCTTTAGTTCTCTCCATTCTTTTTGGAGCTCCTCAGGATCAGCAATAACTTTCGAAAATCGTGCGATCTTCCTCAAAAATTCTTTTTTTTCAAAACCTTCGAGCAAGAATACACTCGGTTTTGAACGGTATTGTTCATACGGATGAAAATCAAGTCTGGATACTCCTGATTCTGAAAAATGCAAACGAACTATAAAACCTTCAAACCAGGGAGCAAAACTTTCATCAGGCCAGTCAAACACAAAATTACCCAGACTGTAAATCAACGGAGTGTTGTTATACAGTTCCACTCCACCTGGGCAATGGGGATGATGACCGATAACAGCATTGGCTCCAATATCGGCAAAAAATCGGAAAATATCAACCAGACCAGGTCCGGGAAAATGAATATGTTCATTACCTCCATGCACAATCACAACCAAATAATCAGCTTTCTTACGGGCTTCAAGAACATGATAAAAATTCTGAATAGGGTTCAGCAAATTGGCCCCACCTGAATCAGGTCTGGCAATGGAAAATTCATGCTCGGTTACATTAATCAAGGCAATCAATTTATTTTTTATTTTTATATACAATGGTTTTGCTGCTTCATTCTGATTGATCCCGGCCCCGACGGTGTGAATATTGTTTTTCTGACAAATTTTCAGAGTATCTAACAATCCGGCTTCGCCATAATCAAGGATATGATTATTGGCCAAATTAACCACATTAAAATTTCCGTTCTTCAAGGCTTCCACACAATTTGGGTGGGCCTTTAGCAAGGGGCCGGTTTTTTTTATACCCCTATCAGATAGGGTCAGAGGACATTCCAAATTGGTAATGGCAATTTCATTTTGTTTTAATAAGGGCATAATTTCTGAAAATATTTCATCCACCCGGCCAGATAAGCATTGCTCTTCCGCTCTCCCTATTGGGCAGAAATCTCCGGATACCAATAATACAAACTCACTCGATTCTTTATGATCGAATTCAATAGAACCGGTTTGAATTTGATCAAAAAATTCATTAAAATGATTCATTTTTCTCAATAATTTTTACTTGATTGAAGAGAAAAAGACAGACAATCTGCTAAAAGTGGCATCAAATGAATATTTTTCAGATACCAACTTTTTACATTCACAGCTCATATAGGCACGCAATTTTGAGTCGGTCAATAATCGAACAACACTCTGAGCAATCTCTGTATCGCTTTCATGAATAAAACCATGAGTACCATCCTCCATTTCAATGCTGTTCAATGCATTCGGTGTGCCCACGACCGGAACACCCATGGCCATCACCTCTATCACCCGGCCTCGAAATCCGGAACCGATTTCCATTGGGATAACCATGACCATGGCTTTACCTAAATATTCACGGATATCCTCAATAAAACCGGTGACAATTACATTTTTATTATCATGTAATTGACAAATCTCTTGGGGTGGATTCGCACCCACCACCAACAATTTGATATCGGAAATCTCTCTTTTAATCAAGGGTAAAATATTTTTCCACAACCTGAAAAAAGAAGACACATTTTGTTTAGATCCCATACTGCCATAAAACAATAGGGTGTTTTTTTTAGGACTGGTTTTATAACTTTTAAAATAATCTACATCCTGCCCGTTGGGGATCAATAGGGATTTATAAGAAGGAAACTTTTCATCCAGAATTTCTTTTCCTCTCCTGGAATTTGGGATGATTAAATCAATAGCTTTGAAGAATCGCTGCTCAAGTATTTTACTTTTCTTGAGTTCTCTGTACTTAAAAAATGAAAATGTACCGGAATATTTTTTTTGTTTGTGTAATTGGATATTTTCATCTACTAAATAATGGGTATCTATGGACTTAAATATCGCTCCATCCATTTTCAAAAAGAGTTTACCCTGATACCAGTAATCAATCTGAACGATATCATATTGATTACGGGCAATAATATCCATTATCTTATTCAAAGAATGTCTATTACCATAATAAGAATATTCTCGGGGAATTCCTGCTAAATAATAGAACATATTATATTTAAAACCATAATATTTTCTTTTAAAGAGGCTATCTTTCTGATTTATTGACTTTAGAGGATAAAAATTTCGGCAAATATTACGAAATTTCTTGATGGATAGTTCTACTTGTTCATTAGTCTGACAGAAAGTAACCACATCAACTGTATGATCTTTAGCCAGGCACCTAATTTTATTTAGAGTTCTTCTCTGACTCATCATCACAGTAGGAAACAAAGACACCGGATTAACAATCAGGATTTTTTTCTTCATTAACTCTTCCTTTCACCAGCAAATACCTTCATAGTGAGCGCTCTTTTCCAGTTCCTTTATTCGAACCAAGTCAATGATAACCTGGTTGGATTTTAACTTAATCTTCCGAAATTCTTCTTCTTTATTGACCAAAACCACAATTTCAGCCCACGCAACCACCTCATTTAATGACCCTTTCAAAATTTTCTCAATATGTGGTAATTTACTCTGAATATAAGCCTTGTTTACTCCAGTTAAATTCGACAAGTGAACATTTTTATCATAGACCTTTACCTGAAAACCCTTGCCCATTAGTTGTTCAATGACTTCCAGAATGGGACTGAAGCGCAGGTCATCGGTCCCGGGTTTAAAACTAAGACCCAAAAATCCAATTTTCTTCTTGTTATCCTTTTTGATCATCTCCTGGGTCATTTCAATCTGGGTTCGATTGCTCTCCTCAATCGAATTTAAAACCGAAGATTTCAGATAAAAATCATGCGCGATCATGGTCAATGCTTTCAAATCTTTGGGAAGACATGATCCACCAAAAGCGAAACCGGGTTTTAAATAATAAGAAGAAATATTCAGCTTGGTATCCTGACAAAATACATCCATTACCTGGTGAGAATCAATACCCATTTTTTTGCAGATATTCCCCACTTCATTGGCAAAACAGATTTTCAATGCATGAAAAGAATTAGACACATATTTCAGAATTTCCGACTCCAGGACCGTCATTTCTACAACAGGAGCATTGACATGTCTATATAACTCGCGGGTAATTTCGATTCCTCTCTCGCTTTCAGATGCAATAATTGTATAAGGAGGATGAAAATAATCATATACAGAAGTTCCTTCCCGCAAGAACTCAGGATTGGATACAATGGCAAAATCTTGATTTTTTTTTTTTTCGTTGTGTTTCTCAACAATTTCACCAAACCTTTTATTGGTACCTGGAGGAACTGTGCT
>CBDAFS010000043.1:0-66024 GCA_965195285.1 uncultured Aminicenantes bacterium
GTAGATTGTCAGGTTCATCAGGGGAAAATAGGGCTCCAAAAATATCGACTCCCGGTGCAACCACATCCACCTGAGACCCGAAATTTGAGAAATCAGCCAGCTGGTCATAGGCATTACTGGCACCAACAGCCAGACAATAATCATCATACTGGGCCGGATAAAGCACTTGACCGGCATCATTTCCGGTTGCAGCAATCAACACACAACCCTTTGAAAAAGCATATTGACAGGCATCTTCAAGAATAAAACTATCGGACTCTCCGCCAAAACTCATGTTGATGACCCGGGCTCCCTGATCCGCAGCAAACCGAATGCCACCGGCTATGGCCAGATAACTGCCATCGCCAAGGCTATCAAAGCATTTGATGGGCATGATCATGGATTGCCAGCAAACCCCGGCCACACCAATGGAATTATTGGTTTCTGCCGCGGCAATGGATGCCACCAGGGTACCGTGCCCGTTATCATCATAGGCATCAAAACTGTCTTCAATAAAGTTATATCCGGGAACCACTTTGGATATTAAATCTTCGTGATGGAGAGCCACCCCGGAATCAATCACGGCAATGACAAGTTCACTGTCTCCGGTGGACCAGTCCCAGCCATCAAGTGCCTTGATATCACTCCCGCTGATCCCAACCAGGTCATCGGTAGGGAAATAAACCTGGCCATAATTGTATAATGCATATTGAAAAACGAAAAAACTATCATTGGGCGGTTCGGAAGCCAGGCGAGCCATATAGTTTAGCGAAGCATCTATAACCAGGGGATTTTGTCTTAAATCCAAAAGCAACCCTTCGGGATCACAGGACGGATGAATATGGCAAATATAATATCCGGTTTGACTGTGAATCCCTATTCCCGTGATTTCCGACGGGTATCTGGCCTGCAGAATCTCGGAGGCCAACCTTTTTCCCCATTCCTGAGTCTTTAACTTCACAATAATCTGATTGGGGACAAAGCGTTGGTTACCGCTACTCCGGATAGGTTCGCCCCCATGATAGTAGGCCCATCGGGTCAGAACAGGTGACAGATTTAAGGTCAAAACAAAGCAAAAAAGTAAAAATATGGTTTTTTTAACCATGAATCTCTCCTAAAACGAATAAAAAATACTGGCGGAGATCGTCAATTTCGAAAAATAATTGATTTCCAGACCGGCTTCCCAATTCCTGGTAAATTCAAAAACAACGCCGCCCACGATCCCCAGAAGATTTTTCTGACGGTGTTTCAATTCAGTCTCCGCTTCAATTTCCGCAATGGTTTCCGATATGGTGAGTGTTCCTTTGATAATATTCAGCTGAGGCCCCGCATACAGAATAATGGCATCCAGGCCATGATATTTCAATACCAGATCCAGTGTGCCCTGGTAAAACCAGTGCTTGGTCAGTGAAGAACCGGTAACAATGTCTAAATTTATTTCTGTCTCCTGCTCGAATCTTTTGAAATACAAAAATTCTCCGCGGGCTGAGATCGAGAAATCACCGGAGGAAAAAAATTCAGACATCAGGCTAAGACCAAAAACCATTGAATTATTGCTTTGAGTATCGATCTCCAGGGATAATGGAAGCGAGGTGACCTGAAGGGAATCCTTGAAATGATTCCAGTTATATCCGGCAATCAAACCCAGCGATAAATAATCGAAAATGTCAACTCTCACTTCAAGCGCCAAAACCATAGAGATCAATGAATTTTCCATATCGGTATCACTGAACACCACTTTGGCATCCGAATAGGCGGTTCTCAAACCGGTGAAATAAGCAAGGTCATTTTGAGTGCTGTTCTCTTCCAGTGAAAACAGAGTGATATGAAAGAATAAAATGATCAGTGAAAAAAAAAGTTTTTTCATCACCACCATCCTGATTTAGAAATATACCGAAAAAAAAGCCAAAAGTCAAAGGAAAGTTATTTCTCCTGCTTTCTGGCAATGGAAGCTGAACCGGTATTATTACACAGCCGGGTATTTCCAAAAATAATCGAATATATTATAATAAGAAAAGACATGGCCAAACAAAAAACCGAAATCTCAATTATTATCCCTTGTTTTAATGAATCCCGAACTATTCTGGAAACCATCAAAAAACTAAATCAGGTATTTTCGAAATCCCAAAACGGTTATGAGATCATTGTCATCAATGATGCTTCCACTGACGGCACTCAGGACCAACTGGACAAATTGGATGACCTCCGTGTCAGGGTTATTTCCAATCGTTTTCAACTGGGATACGGGGCTTCTATCAAAATCGGAATCAAGAATTCCCGGTTCGAATGGATCGGGATTTGTGATGCTGATGGGACCTATCCCCTAGACCGGTTTCCTGACCTGCTGAAATATGCGAATGATTTTGATATGGTAGTGGGAGAGAGAACCGGAAAAGTAAGAGCCATCCCGTTTTTCAGGCGACCGGCCAAATGGTTCCTGAATCGCTTTGCTTCGTACCTGGTTAAACGCAAAATTAAAGACGTCAATTCCGGCATGAGACTATTCAGAAAAGAAATTGCCGGTAATTACCGGAAGCTTTTTCCGGATGGATTCTCATTTACCACCACCATGACCCTGGCCTTTATCATGGGCAACCATCGAATCAAAAACCTGCCCATCGATTACATGAAAAGAAAAGGCAGATCCAAAATCAGGCCCTTTCGGGACACCTACAATTTCATTCTCCTGATACTGAGATTGGCCATGTTGTTCAATCCCCTGAGGGTATTCATGCCAGCCTTTTTTATGGTGTTCTTCATGACCCTTATTTCACTGGGCCGGGATATTTACAACCTGAACCTAACCGATACCACGGTCATGCTGTTTGTTTTTTCCATCATCATCCTCATGATCGGCTTGCTGGCAGATTTAATCAATAAAAAAAGTACTGAAAGTTGGGGAAGATAAATATTATTGCCATAATCGAATTGTTTTTGCTGCTCGGATCGGCCTATGGAATTTCCACTTTTTTTATCAAGCCCAAGAATCAGGGAGACCGGTTATCCCACCTGATTCTGGGTATAAGCCTGGGGTTGGGTCTCATCTCCTATTTAACCCTGCTGGCAGCTTCACTGCATCTGCTGAGCACCTGGTTTTTCTGGGGAATCATCCTCATCGGGAACATCCTTTTTCTTAAAAACATTCCTTATCTGAAAGAACTGTCCATCGATTGGAAAGCCTCTGTCCTCGGTATAATGCTATCGGTTTTTTTAGGCCTGAACCTGTTCTACAGTTTGTTCCCTCCCAGTTTTTATGACTCCCTTTTATACCATCTGGCCATTCCCCAATTTTACCTGCAACAGGGTGGAATCACCGCCTGGAATTGTAATTTCAACTCCAACCTCCCTCTGAACGGTGAAATGTTATACTTGTTTTCTATGCTGGGCGGAACCATGCTGATTCCCAAACTGCTCTCCCTGTGGTCAGGAATTGCAATTCTCATCCTGATGTTCCGCTGGTATAAAAATCAGTTTTCGCCCACATTTACCCTGTTACCCTTGATTCTGTTTTATTCGATCCCCCAGGTCGGGTTTCTCTCCTCCTCGTCAAAAACCGATATGCTGGGGCTGATGTTTCTGTTTTCCGGGTTTTATCTGTTTTTTGAATATCTGGAGATGCCGGGATCAAAAAACAACCTCTGGTTGACCGGACTTTTTCTGGGAATGTCTGTCGGGACCAAGTATATATTTGCCATTTATGCTGTCGCCTTTATGCTGGCGGTTTTTTTGTTTACCAAAATCCCATTCAAGAAGAAGATGGTGGTCATTCCCCTGGTTTCAATCATGATATTTCTCTGCCTGCTCCCCTGGTTTATTAAGAATACCATTATCAGCGAAAACCCGGTATACCCTTATTTAAATACAGTTTTCAAAAGTGATTTCTGGAGCCCCGAACAAGCTAAAAACTTTTCATCTATACTGAAAAGAGGAGCGGATCATCAGATCCTGGATTATCTGAAATATCCGATCGAATTGTTTACCCGACCCTATCAATACGGCTTGACAGCGGTCTGGGGAATTCTTTTTTTGTTTTCCCTGCCATTTTTGTTTTTCACCACCCGGAACACACAAATCCGGGTATTGATCTTTTCCTCTTTGTTTGCTTTTTTACTGTTGATGCAGTTTGCCAAAGTTCCGCGATATTTTTTAGGTTCACTACTGCTGCTTTCTATCCCTACTGCCCTCGGAATTGAAAAGGTAGTGATTCATATAAGACTGGTCAAAAAAATATTCATCCCCTTTCTGATCCCGCTACTCCTGCTTCATCTGATACTCCAGTTTGATCTGCAGGAAAAATTTTTTAAGGGTTTTCAATACCTGGGACTGAAAATCGGGGAAAAATCCGACAACCCCGACCTTGATTATTTGAATCTGATTCCCTATTACCGGGTAGCCAAGTTTATCAATCACTCATTATCACCAGATCATCGGATTATGATTCTGGGTGAGGACCGCACTTTTTACATTAAAAGACCTTTTCTAGCCTGCTCTTTTGCCGACAAACACCCCTTGATCGGAATGCTGAAAACTCAAATGGTTCCGGTCCAGATAATAACCCGGATGCATAAACAAAAAATTACCCACCTGATGTATAGTGAAAAGGGACTGAAACGACTGGAGCGATTATCAAGAATGTATCACCTGTCTGACACCCAATGGAAAAAATTGGGGCATTTATTGAAACACTTAAAACCCATTTACCGGGATCACCGGTACACGGTATATCAAATCATCTGATCTCTATTCGGAGAAACCAATTTGACCCCGGATCGCAAGCTTAAAACTGAATTTTCTCAGCTTCTCGGGTAAATGGTTGATCAACCATGAATCAAAACCGGCAGCCACCCGGCTCAGAGGCGAAAAAAAGAACTGAGGATACAGAACAACCTCAGCCAGGGGAGTCGAGAAATATCCCAAATAATCAAATGATAAATTACGGACTCCGTTTCTCTGAAAAAGATCGATCAATTCATCTCTGGAGAAAAAAACTTGATCCTGGGAATAGGATTTGTCCACCCATCCCCGGACTCTGCGCATAACCTGGATGAGCGGATTGGCATTTTGAGGTTCGATGGCCAGAATGAAACCTTTTGGCCTGGCCAGTCGGCATAGGGAATCCATAACCAAATCCAGTTCAGTCATATGATGTAATGCCCCGATGGAGAGAATCACATCGGCTGGCTCACCCGACAATTTCATGGTTTTTATGTTTCCGGCGATAAATTCAATCCGGGGATTCCCCCGATTGAAAATCCGGGCGGCCTCAATCATTTTTTCCGATTGATCAATTCCGATATATTTCCGGTAATACCCCTGCAGGTATTTGGCCGGGGCTCCCACACCGCAACCGATATCTAGAATCACTCCCAGGGAATTCATCTGGCTAAGAAGAGGTTGAACCGCATCCAACAATAATTGTTTCCGGGAAATCAATGATGACCGGATCATATCTTTCCGGATATACTGCCAGGCAATTCTGTCAAATAAAGCCTGATCCTTTTGTTCTTTTTTATTAATCATTTCATGAATTATATGATATAGCCATTTAAGTGAACAAACCGATCAGTACAAAAAACAGTCTGGATTATATCGATTGGATTTTTCATTATTTTATCGGCTTAAACCCTATTCCAATACCAGAAGGTGACTTCAGCGCAAGCACCTGCCTAAGATAATAGTTATTAATCAGGGGGATGGGCTCGGAGAATTCAATCTGGTCTATAAATTTATTGAAGGTCGAAGGGCTCAATCCATGCTTTTTCAAAACCTCCCGGACCGTCCCGGTCATTGAAGTGATTTCAGACAAAAAATAAACCGGTTCTCCCCGGTTCAGACCGATATCCAATTCCTGCTTCAGTAGATCGAAAGTGCTTCCCTTGCCCAGTTTCCAGTCAAGAATAATCACATTTCTCAGAGCAAAATAGGGAATATATATTTTTCCGTAGTTATAAGAATTGCTTCCGCTGCCGGCAATGAACACGCTGGAATTTTTGGCGGTGTTATCCCCTATGGCCCGGGCCAATAAATAATTTTTATTGGCGGTAATATCATTGCGGGGCTTAATATTGCCAAAAAAATTAACCAAAAACAGAAACAAACTGACCCCAATCAAAATACCTTTCCCCAATTTCCGACGTCTCAATCCGGACAATGAAAAAACAAAGAGAATTAGAATCGGGACCACCATATTGAGTTTAAATTCAATATTCTGGCTTTCCCAAAAACAAAAAAACAAAAAATAAGGGATAATCCAGAAGATGATTTTAAGCATTATTTGGCGGTTCCCCGATTTAAGTCTGAGGGCAAAGGCCATCAATATTATGCCTGCGAGTAATCCAATTGAAATGATTACAAAACCATCAGATACCGGAACCAGCATACTGGCCCCAAGGGCCTTTACCGAATTAAACACTCCGTTTATGGAGAGACCTTCCCAGCGGTTGATCCGGTAGCCACTGAACATATTTACCCCAAAAAGAATATTCAATAAATGTTTAACCAGGTTATGGTGGATGAATAGAGAATAGATCAAGTAAGGTACCGTAAAGAAGATTCCGTAAAAAGCAAAAAACTGTATCCCGGAAACCAGAGGCCTTCGTTCATAAATAAAATAAATCAATACCGAAAAACAGATCAATCCATTGGTTAAGTGAAACCCGCTTGCCATGGACAGTAACAAGGCGGATAAAATTGTATTTTTAAGAGCAGGTGGCTTGAAAAACAAAACATAGATCCCGGAAACGACGAAAAACAACCCGGCCATATGAACTTCGGCTTCAACCGCATAACTCCAGAACCCATGGGATCCGGCAATCAAGCAAACCCCTAAAACCGAAAAAAACCGGTCAGGAATTATTTTCTTCATGATCCTGAATGACATCATCAGAGTCAATAGCCCAAAAACCAGTGAAAAAAGCTGAAGGTGAAAATATTCCAGAACCTGATAACCGGTTAACTGGTTGAGGGTCTTGTAGATGATAAAATTGAGCGGGAAATAAAATAAATGATGGGATTGAATCACCGGACTCAAATTGTTTTCCAGAAGGGCATACCTCAAGAAATGACTAAAAACCGTTCCGTCAAAGTCATAGCTTACCGGTAAATAGATAAAGTACAAAAGTCCGATAATGAGCAGGACCATCCAGAAAATGGCCTTATCCGATAATTGCATCATGGATTTCCAATTATCTATTGTAAGGATTTTTGTGAACAAATGCAATTTCATAATCGGATTTCGACCATGAACATTCCAAAAGACAGAAGTAAATGTTAGTATAAGAAAGGTCATGAAAACAATCCAAAAAAAAATCCAGGGCAGGCGGTTGTTGAATAATAAAAAAATGTCCAAATTATTAAAAATATTTCTGATAACCCTGGCTGGCATCATTGTTTTTTTTACCTTGATTCCGGTTCCCCGCCCCCTGTTTCAGCTATCCTATAGTACGGTTGTGGTAGATGAACAGGGAAATATTCTCAGGGCATTCTTGAATGATGATCAACAATGGTGTTTTCCCCCTGATTATCAGCTGAATATTCCGGAAAAACTGAAAACCTGTATCCTGTATTTTGAAGATAAATATTTCTTTCAGCACCCGGGGATTAACCCTGTTTCACTTTTCAGATCTCTGTTCCAAAATCTGTCTTCGGGCAGGGTCAGGAGCGGAGCCAGTACCATCAGCATGCAGGTCATCCGGCTGGCCTTAAGTAAACCCCGTACAATCCCAAACAAAATACTCGAAATTTTTCAGGCATTGAAACTTGAATTCAAGTATTCAAAAAAAAAGATTTTACAATTCTATGTGAACCATGCCCCCTACGGGGGAAACATCATCGGGTACCAGGCCGCTTCACTAAAATATTTCAGCAAAAAACCCGATCATCTGACCTGGAGTGAATCTGCCATTCTGGCTGTTTTGCCCAACTCTCCGGGACTCATTTCACCCCGGTCCAACAGAAAAGAACTGTTGAAAAAGAGAAATTCCCTTTTGAAAACCCTGTTGGGGGGGGAAGTGATTGACCGGGAAACCTATCTGGTTAGCATACAAGAGCCCCTGGCCCGCAAGTTTTCGCCATTTTTCATAAATGCCCCTCATCTGTCTCAAACCTTGAAAAACCAGCTCAATATGAAATCCGGTTATATCCATACCACCATCATCCAGAGACACCAGGTCCGGGTTGAAGAACTGGTCAGGCAACATCTCCTTTTTTTACACTCACAGGGAATATACAACGGTGCTGCCCTTGTGGTGGAAACCCCGAACAGAAAGGTCCGGGCTTACGTGGGTTCCCAAGATTTTTTTGACAGGCAATACGGGGGACAGAACAATGGATTGATTTCCTCCCGCTCCACCGGTTCGATTCTGAAACCATTCCTGTATGCCTTGGCCATGGATGAAGGTGTCATACTTCCCCAGACCCTCATCAAAGATGTCCCTTCTTATTTTGGCAGTTTCTCCCCTTCCAATGCCAGCCAAAAATATGCCGGCCTGATATCAGCCAAGGATGCATTGATTCATTCACTGAATGTTCCGGCCAGCCGTTTACTAAACACCTACGGCCTGCATAAATTCTATTTGTTTTTGAAATCAGCCGGAATGACTACCCTGTTCAGAAAACCGGATGAATATGGTCTCACCCTCATTTTGGGCGGAGCCGAGGCCACACTCTTTGACCTGGCAAAACTGTACTGCGGACTGGCCAACCGGGGGAATTTCATGCCATTGGCACTAACCCGCTCAGATCACCCGGAAACTACCGGAACCGGATTTAATATGATCAGCCCAGAAGCCTGTTATTTGACTTTGGATATTCTGAAGGATGTGAAGCGACCCGGATCGGAATTTTACTGGGAGCAATACCAGAACCGACACCCCATTGCCTGGAAAACCGGCACCAGCTACGGCCAGAGAGATGCCTGGTCGGTGGGGGTGACACCCCAGTGGACCATTGCCATCTGGGTGGGCAATTTCAACGGGGAGGGGAATCCCAATTTGTCCGGGGCCAGCTGCGCAGCCCCGCTCATGTTCGATATCTTCAACTATCTTCCGAAATCACCCCGCTACAAATGGTTTGACCAATCAAAAATCAATTTGAAAAAAGTCAAACTATGCCTGGAAACCGGCTATATCGCCGGACCTCATTGTCCGAAAACCTATTGGGCCAAATCCCCGAAAAGCCTGAAACCCCTGAAACCCTGCCCCTACCATCGAACCATTTTCATCACCCTGGATGAAAAATTCCAAGTTTGCTCCCTATGCTGGAAACCCGATGAATACAAACAAACCAATCGCCTGTTTTATCCTCCCGATGTATCCCAGTACCTGAGGGAAAAAGGCATGATCCTTTCCCGCATTCCACCCCATAAAGCAGATTGTCCCGGCAATTCTGAAACCAAAGCCATGCAGATCATCTACCCGGTACAGCGAGCTAAAATCTGGATTCCCCGGGACTTTGACGGTAAATTACAGAAAATCACCTTCAAAGTTGCCCACCGGATAAAAAACCGCACCGTATACTGGTACATAGATGATATCTACCAAGGGTATACCCGCAGAAATCACAAACGGGCATTTGAGATGAAAAAAGGATGGCACCGGCTGGATGTAATCGACAGTGAAGGAAACCGGGATCAACGGAGATTTTCCATAACCATCAGCACCGATTCACACTGAATATCATGCCATACTCCCGCAAGTCAATCAATCGGTAAGTTTGTAAACCGTATCCCCTACTCGAGCCCTCTCTGGAACCTTTATCCCCACTGAATCGCCCGGCTTGGCCTCTTCAACATTTACATTGTTTATCTGCATTGATTCGATATCCATCTGAAAATCAGTGGTGTGGCCTTTGATTTGGATTCGGTCTCCAACCCTGAGAACACCGGTTATTTCAATGCCCACAACAACGGGTTGGGCAAAAAAATGACTTACCTTTCCGACAATCTCTTCTGGCATTTAAATACCTCCTGACCAATTGTTTAAAGTATAGGTCATTCTGTCTGAAAAAACAACATCTTCGGGAATTTACACAAAATCCGAGTCCGGCTGACCGGTATTCAGTAATGACCATGAATTGACATTTTATTTCAATTTGCTACCCTATGAAAACATCCGGCCGAAAATGAAAAAAGCCTTTACTATTTTACTGTTCCTGCTGGTAGGACTTTATCCCCTCAGTTCTGCCCCGGTAGAATTATCCTGTTCCACCCAAACCATCACAGCCTATCAAGGTGAAAAAATTCTCCTGAACCTGAAAGTAAAAAACAATTTGAACGAAAACCTGAGACCCGCAGATCAATATTTTCTCTCTTACCACCTGTATGACCGAAAGGGAAACCTGATATCCTTTAACAACCGGCGATTCATACTGCCGGTGATAATAAAAAAAAAACACTTCTCCCATTTTACCTTGCCCATCTATTTTGATTATGACCAAAGCGGTTTATATCGGGTCGAATTCGATCTCGTCAAGGAGGGAGAATTCTGGGGAGCCGCCAGGGGCTGGAAGACATGCAGATTTCAACTTGACCTGAAAGAACTAATATCGCCTGAATTTAAAAACAGATACTTAAAAACTTTTTACTCAACCGACATTCCCATTTTAAATAAAGAGCAATATGTTTTACGAATCACCCTGAAAAACTGTGAAATTATCAAAGACAATAGAATCTGGGGGTTTTCTACCGGATCGCTGTATCCCCAGATATGGATCAGAGACACCTCTACCTTTATCGCTTATGCCAAGCATCACTATCCGTTAAAAATTTTTCAAAATATGGTGGAGCTGTTTTTTGCACATCAAAAGGACAACGGTGAAATCGCAGACTGGATAGATATTTCGAGCAAAAGCGATAAGAACACGGTTTCGTCCGACCAGGAAAGCTCAATGGTGATGGCTGCCTATGAAATAGCCATTGAGCAATCCCTGTGGTTGAAAAAGAAAATCCGGGGCAAAACCATAACAGAAAGGCTGGAAATGGCCCTGGCCTGGGTCTGGAAAAAGCGCCGGGATCCGAATTGGAACCTTATTTACAGCGGCCTGACTGCTGACTGGGGAGACGTAGACAACTCCTATCCGGATCAGCGGGCCACCAAAATGTCCGATCGATCCACCCTGGTTTTTTCGACCTACACCCAGGCCAAATACCTTCAGGCCATGGAAAAACTGCTGTTTATTTTCAGCCACCTTAAAAAATACCAAAAAGTGGACATCTGGAAAAAGCGCCATCAGGTTATCCGTAAGCAAACATTGAAACATTTGTATTTAAAAGACAGGGGTTACTTCATCATCCACATTTGCCCCACATCCGACCGTCACCTGAATATTGAAAAAGAAATCCTGCCCATCGGAGGTAATGCAGAAGCCATATTGGCCGGATTGATGAGCCCAAAACAGATCAAGAAATTTCTCGGGATATTGAAACAAAAAAGGAAAACATACGAATTGCCTAACATTTGCTTTACCCTGCTGCCGCCTTATCCAGAGGGATTTTTTCCCCACCCGGCACTGTCAATCCCCTGGCATTATCAAAATGGGGGCCAATGGGATTGGATTGGAGCCAAACTGGTAAAAGCGATGTTTTTATCAAATTTCCGTCAGGAGGCCAAAGCCTATTTGCTGGAAATAGCCAGTAAAAATATTACCAATTTCGGCATTTTTGAATGGGAAGACCGTAGAGGAAATCCACTCTGGAGTTCCATGTTCTACATAGGAGCCGCCGGGGTTATCGGTGACGCCATATTAAACGGATATTTCGGCTACAGATCGGATTTCGATCATTACCGACTGGATCAAACAGACGATCATTATCGCCTATTCATTCATAAAAGAGATCAATTCACAATCACCCGGAATAAAGGCATTACCATTGATATTCAGCAGTTGAGAAAAAAATCTATCCTGTTCAAACAGAAATTTGGGGGAAAGACAATCCGTCTAAATAAAATAGGAACCCACAAACTGGACGACCTGGATTAAAGTAAAGAAAATTGTTGGTGCCTTTACTTTGCTATAAATATCCAAGTGATTCCAACGATTTTAAATCCTCCTTCCGAAATTGCGGCTTCAGAATCTGCGGGTGAAGCTCTACTGCATTTTTTAAATGGTTGAAGAGATAAAACATCAGGGTTTCTCTCACCAATTGGTGATCGGTCAAACAGTTTTGTTCATGCGGATCATCCGCCAAGTTATACAATTCCTCCCCCCCTGGTTTGATGGGGAATCGAATGATTAATTTATAGGGAAACTGCTGGACCCGATATCCGGGGTAATTTTTGATGTTAATGCTTCGGGCGAACAACCGCCTCTCCTCAGGAAGATGAAAAAGGTTACGTCCGTGTGTAAATTCAATGTATGAATATTCCAGATCAAACAACATGGCTAAAGTCAAAACCAGATCAGAAGTGATGGAAGCCTGATGTATGATTCGCGGAGTTACACCCGGAATTCGAATTACCAAGGGAATACGCAGACCGGTTTCGTAGAGAACATGGGCATGTCCAATCTGGCCATTTTCGCCAATGGCCTCGCCATGGTCGGAAATAAAAATTATTATTGTATTTTCAGACAATTGGCGCTGTTCGAGGATTTGTATTATTTGACCGGTTGCCCAATCGCCATAGTATAGATTTTCATCGTAGATTTTTCTTAACAGATCGAGATTGTCATTTTTATCCACCGTGCTTTTCCAGAAGGCCTTTCCTATCTCGCTTAACGCCTCACACTGTTCCAAATAGGTTTTTTGAAAACGGCCCAGAAAAGGGGGAGGCATTTTATATGGATCGTGGGGCTCGCGAACGTGGAGATAGATGAAGAACGGCTGATTATTGATCCGGGTAAGCATTTCTTTAAAAGGAGCAATGAAGTCTCCGGCCAGAGGAGTCGGTTTGTCTTTAAACAGTTCAATAAAGGCAGAGAATCCCTTATCATACCGGTAGGCTTTACCGAAATTGGGATTCCCCGATATGGCACCGCTGAAGTATCCCTTTTTTTTAAACAGTTCGGATAGAGTGGTGGTTTTTTGATCCAGGGAAGAATAATACTTTGATACGACACTGTGGTAATCGGGAGGGAGCCCGGTCAACAGAGTACCTGTCGAGGCCAGGGTGTAAGAGGCTTCCGAATAACAGGTTTTAAAAACAAGTGAGTTTTTCGCCAATTGATCGATATTGGGAGTTGTCATCCGGCTGTAACCGTTGTAACCGACATGGTCGTTTCTGGTGGCATCCAGAAGAATGATCAACACGTTTTTATTAGCAGCCCAATCCTTAATTTCTTTTTGCCTCTTCAGATCGGCTCTGATTCTTGCCCGGTTTTGAATTAAAAAACTCTCCTCGACCCTCAGGTAACCCCTTTCCAGATTTAAGGGAGTAAGGGTCACCTCTTGGAATTGATTTTTCAAAAGGTTGATTCGGAACAATTGACCGTTTTTAATCGTACGAACATCCTCGGTCCTATCAATTTGTCCCCTGATGTGAATCCTGAGTTTTATTTTATTCCGCTTGAAAAGGTTCAATCTCAGGGAAATCGCCTCTGATGGTAACGGTTTGATGTAGTACCTTAACGATCCGGGTAGAAAAAGCACGGTATCATCGTTAAGCAATTCCTTGAAGTTGCGGTATTTTGTTATCCTGGTTGGATAGATTTTGATTTGCTGAACCTTCAATCTATCGTCGGCAGACAAGAAGATAGTGTTTTCCCCCGGTTCCAGCAGATCGGCCGGGAGAAATTTGACAGATTGTTTCAACAGAATGGTTTTATCCTTAATTCTGGCAACCAGATTTGCCTGAGATTTTGCTACACCAATACTCAACACATACTGTTCAGGCCGGGCTACAAAAAAATGGATGTTTCCTCCGCCCTCACCCAGAAAACGATGAAATTTTTTATCCTCTCCCAGCAACGGGGCGCTCCAATTGCCTGAAAACAATCGCTCATTCGTATGGTAGCTTAAAGACACATTGTACACTCCGTCGATTGTGGTAGGAAAAAATTTTTCCGTTTTTTGTATGTTTGGGCCGCATTGAATGCATATAAGCGATATGGCGAGCATAAAAACAGGTGACATTTTTGATATATTCATATATTTATTATAAAGTAATCTGATCGATTTTTAAACATTAATAAATGTATTACCATTGTTATTCAGCAGCTGAGAAAAAACCCATCCTGTTCAAACAGAAATTTGGGGAAAGACAATCCGTCTGAAAATCAGGCCGGCCATTAAAATGAACCATCAAGCAGATTAATGGTTTTTTCGACTTCATTTTCAAGATAATCCGGAAGCCCCAGGATTTTGGTATCCAGAAAACCCCGTACAATCAAAGATATCGCTTTTTCCTCAGATATCCCCCGGGACATCAGGTAATAGATTTCTTCTTCAGCTATCTTGCCAACGGATGCTTCGTGAGACATATCCACTTCCGGATGACAGGCTTCCAGTATGGGAATTGCTTGAATGGATCCAGATTCCTTCAATAACATCCCACTGCATTCAAGATGGGCCCGGATATTTTTTTTCCGGCCCACCAGTTCTCCACGGGCAATGATTTTACCCCCACTGGATATGGTCCTGGAGATCACCTCTGCCCTGGATCCGCTTCCCTCCAGGATAACCCTGGCACCAATATCATAAACAGAATTTTCCGGGGCAAAAATCAGGGAATTAAAAACTCCGGAAGCATTGTTCCCCTTCAGGTAACAGGTGGGAAAGGTCTGGGTGATTTTGGATCTTTTTATGGAAATATAGTTGGATATGAAAGTGGCATTGTTTTCCACTGTAATGGCAGTTCGGGGGCGGACTTCAACTTCTTCAGACCAATCATGAATCATGGTGTAAGAGAGGCTGGCATTTTTTTTCAGATAAATTTCAGTCACACCGATGTGGGTTCCGGCCGTGACGTATTCGGCACTGGCACAACCATTGATGATATTCAAAGATGACTCTGGCTCCATGATAATTAAATTATGAACTTGCTGTTTAAACCTCTCCGCTTTAATAAAAAAACAAGATTGAAGGGGCAGGACAGCCTGATGTCCCTTTTTCACCCGGATAAAATACCCGACCGGTTCGGCTTCATGAACGCTCCGGGTATATTCATCCTGATCAGGATCTACCAGTTTCCAGAAATATGACTTCTCCAGCTCAGGATATTTATTCAGCGCCTTGCTAATGGGCATCAATTCAATTCCAGGGGAATGACTCCGGAAACCTGCCTCCTGATGATTCAGAATTGAATAGGATGCACTCCTCTGTTTTTCTTCCACATCAAACCCGATACTTAACAATTTTTTTCGGTCTTTCTGTTTTATTTCTGTTTTAAGCAATTCTGACATTCCTTATACCCCCGCTTTTGGATCAGTTCGAATATTTCCCGGGCATTGCCCGAACAGGTCAAACAACCATTAATCAGCATATATCCACGATCCGCATTCAGATAGTTGAGAATGAGACCGGTGTGGGTGATAATGATGCCTGAGTTCTGTCTCTTTTTTAACCGGTCCTGTTTGTGGAGCAATCGTTTAATGGCCTTACCCAGGACGCTGATATTCTCAACATCAACTCCGGATTCCGGCTCATCGATTAAACTGAGTAACGGGTTCTGCAACAAGAGTTGAAGGATCTCCGATCGTTTCACCTCTCCCCCTGAAAATCCCAGATTAATATCCCGGTTCAGGTGTTGATCCAGTTTCAGTATCCGGGAATAGTATTCAATACGATCACCATTGCCTTTATGGGAATTGATAATCTCACCCAGGCCCTTGAGTTTAACACCCTTTATGCTGGGAGGACGTTGAAAAGACATGCCAATTCCCAACCGGGCCCGCTCCGAAACCGCCAGGCGGGTAATATCTGTTCCCTGAAAAATGATTTGACCTTTTTTTATTTTATATTTCGGGAATCCCATAATGGCCATGAACAGAGAACTCTTACCCACTCCATTGGGGCCAAATAGAATTACGGTTTCCCCATCAGCCACATCTAAATTTATTCCTTTCAATATTGCCTTTCCCTCAACCTCTATAAACAAATTTTTTATTTCTAAAATGGCACACCTCCCGAACAAATCATATTATACATTTTACGGCTTTGATATCAATGTTCTATCAACCCTTATGATTATCTTTACTATACTGGATAAGTTGATTACAATGGGAAATGATTCTGACCGCATTATTGATTTACTTTGTTCTGCTCATCCTCACGGGTATGTTGCTATCCCGTAAAAACATAAATTTCGATGATTATTTTTATGCGGGCAGGAAACTGGGGAGTTTACTCATTTTTTTCACAGTGACGGCATCCTGGTTCGGCGCTGCCTCCACCATCGTCACCCTTGAAGATGCGGTTAAAAACGGATTCCGTTCTATCTGGCTTCTGGGAATTCCGACAGTGATCACCATTCTGTTCTTCATCATACTGAATAAAAAGATCAGAAAAACAAACTTTGTATCTTTACCGGTGCTTCTGAAAGAGAGCTACGGACCGGCTGTTGCCTCATTGTCCTCGTTACTCATATTCTTCTACATGGTCTTGTTGACTGCCTCTCAATTTGTGGCCTGGGGTAAGTTTGTGGGCCCAGTCATCGGTGAAAACTATTCCATCACCATTATTTTCGGTGCCCTGATCGTCATACTGTATTCATACATCGGAGGTTATCTATCGGTGGTGTTCACCGATGGCCTGCAATTCTTTCTCCTGGTCTCGGCCATCATTGTTCTGCTGTTGTACTTTTTTCGAACCCCACTTATTTTTTACCCGAACGATTTCCATCTTCTGGAGAATATCCAAAGAAATGGGTGGATGACCATATCCTTTACTCTGGCCTGGATTATATCACCCATTGTGTGGCAACGCATTGCCTCTGCCAGATCCAGTAAAACCTCTAGGAGAGGATTATTCCTGTCGGTCATGGTTTTCAGCCTTTTATATACGGCCATAATCCTGACCGCCATCTCAGTCAGAGCCATTCCCGGTGCCAGTTTTGAAAAACTTATCAACCATCTATTACCCCAGTCCGCCGGAATCCTGGTTTTCCTGGGCATTGCTGCTGCCATCATGTCAACTAGCGATACTGCCATCAACCTGGCTGCACTGACCCTGGTGAGAGACATATTGCCGCTTTCATCTTCCCATAGAACGATAGGTTATTCCAAAGCTGCTACCGTTGTTGCCGGTATTTTTGCGGCCCTGATTGCATTGAAATTTAATTCCATAATCAAAACCCTGGGATTGGCATCGGAAATCATGGCTGAGGGCCTGTTTATCCCCGGCATGGCTGCTCTATTGTTTAAAATAAAAAAGCCTCTGGCCGGTCTCCTCAGCCTACTGGCCGGAGGGATCTTTGCCATTCTGGTTTTTCTGAAGGCATTCGGATTGGCATTGCCGGTACCTCAATGGCCCTATTCACTCCCTTACGGCTTGCTTCTGTCATTGCTGGGTTTTGTGACGGGGTGCCTGCTGGACAAATCATCTTCTGCATGAAAACCGGCGCCAATCACTGGTTTTCCACCGGAACCCTGAACAGGTTATCCAGATAGGAACCGGCCGGATAGGGATGCCGGATGGCCTTCCGGCGTATCTTTTTCATCCTCATGTCAAAAGAGACAATATCTTTGAAATAACCGAAATGATCCCGCATAAAAAATAGTGCTGACACATAATCAGGTTCAATAGCCAGGGCTTCAAGGGTAGCTTTCCGGGCCAGGTCCCGATCCCCGAATTCCAGATAAACCTGGGCTTTCATCAGACGAAGAAATGGATTCAGCGGGGCAATTTTCTCTGCAGCGTCAAGGGAAACCAGAATCTCGCTTTGTAGTGAGGCATATTTAAGGTTCTTTTTCAGGATGGCCTGGTAAAAATCAAATTCCAGCAAATAAGCAGGAAGATAATTCCGGTTCAGCCTCTGGGCTCTCTTCAAGTCATTCAGCCCGTAGGAAAATGAATCCATATCTGAAGTTTTCTTGAAATAATCGAGATATAGAAAAGCTTTCGAATAATATACCTGATGACCGATCGGATTCAAAGCCCGGGAATGATTCAATAATTCAAAGGCTTCAACATAATTCTTGGTTTTGGTGGATTTTCTGATATACAGATCGGATAAAAATGGAAACAAATAACTGAACAGAAAAATGACCACCAATAAACCGGAGTAGACAAGCTTTTGATATAGATGAAAAGTCTTAAAACCCAAATTGTCTTCAAAAAGATTTTTTAACAGGAAGATTAGTAAAAATAAGAAGAAGAATTGAAACAATATATTGAAGAAAAAGGCCTGAAACAATAAGTACAGAATCAAAATCTTGCTGAGATTAAAGAGAGAGGATGAAAAGAATTTCCTTAAAACAAAAAAAAGAAAAGTAACGATCAGCAACAGACCGGCCAAACCGGTTTCAGCCAGAATCTTCAGATAATCATTGTGAGGACTTCGGGGAATTTTGAAATAACGGGCTGGCCCCCTTTTCTGCCTGAAGTTGTACTTCTTGGAAATTTCTGAAAAATTATCCAACCCAACCCCGGTAATGATATGGTCCCGGTAGATGTTCAAAGACATTTTCCATATATCAATACGATTGAAAGTATATGGATCATGTTTGAGGGAAAAATAAAACATATTCCGGATCGGATTGGGAATTAAGAAGGTCAGGATGAGCAAAATCAACACAACCGGAATAAGCCACTTTTTCTTGAGCAGAACCAGCAAAACAACTGCTAACAGCGTTCCCAGAAAAGCCGCCTTGGATTCTGAAACATAAATCCCGGCAACGTTTATGATTAGCAGGAGCAGGCCCGGCCATTTAAAGGCATTCAATAAATAAAAAACAGCAATGATGACTCCGATCCCCGAAACAATACCCTGGAGAATGGGATTTTCAAAAAATATGTTTCTTTTATCAAAAAGGCCCGAAACCGAATTGATGAAACAGATCAGAGAAAAAAGGGAAATGGAATATAATATCAAATTAAAGTAGTTTTCCCCATCATTATGATCATAATAAGAGAGAGAAAAATACAGTGAAATCAGAAAAATATCAGAAACCAGCAGAACCGACTTGATATGATAACTGGAAAAGAAAACCGAAATGATGAATACCAGATTATAAACAAAAAGGCCGTAGGAAAAAGGAGAAACGCCAATATTTTTAATGAAATAAATATCCTTGAACAAAAAAAATCCAAAACAAATGGCACTGGTTAAAAAGTACAAATAGGACGTCTTGTCCGGGAAAAATAAAATCCAGCCCATAATAAGAAGGAATTCCACCTCCCTCTTGATCAGGCTCATTTTATAGGCAATTCTCTGTAATCTCATATCAAAAATCCTTTAATCGGGTTAACTGTCAGAAATCCGAATATTTTTCTGCAGATTATCTTTTAGATGGGTATACCAGTTCTGATATTGGAGGTTCAATCGGTTCTTTTGATAGGCCTTGGAGGCATGAACAAATGAGGTGAAAAACTGATTTTCCTGAAAACGTATTTTCGACATCAGGAAATGACCGAAGGCAGAATCCGGATAAATCCGCAGGGCCTTTTGCAGGTGATATTCAGAAATGCGGAAGTCTTTTGCCTCATATTCAATAAAGGCCAGACCCATTATCGATTTGAAATTGAGGGGATCCACAGCCAGGCACTTTTGATAATAGATTTTCGAGTTCACATAATCCTTTTGATTCAACAAGAAATCTCCCTTTTTCTGAAAGCCAGCCGCAATATTCTGAATCATCAACAAGGCTCCCAGCAACAACAACAGGACCAGATTGAATTTGAAACCGCGGACTTGAATCCGTTTTCGATCAGTGTGATTATGGTAGATCTGGGAAAGTACGATGATCAGGGCCAGGGCTGCTGAAAAAAAATACAAACCAATATCCAGTAAATTGTAAAACAGCAGAATGAAAAATGCAGACCCATAGAGAATCCGGTTTTTTGAATCGGGTGGTTTAAACCGCTTTCGTTCAAAGAATAAAATAGCCAGTATTAAAACTGAAAAAATCAATCCGGTCTCCGACACAAATTGCAGCAAAAAATTATGTGAATAAATAGAACTCGACTCTCCGGTCCTGACATGGTATGAAATTTCGGCCTCGTAATTGCCCAGCCCGATTCCCATCAACGGACTGGTTTTGATAACCCTCATGGACTGGTTCCAGTTGGATACCCTTAATTTTATCGGTTCCAGGCGTTTAAACTCTGAAAACCTCAATCCAGCCACAATGAAAAACAAAAGTGAGATCACCATCACTATGGGGGCCAGAAGTTTCAATTTCAAGATCCCGGACATGAACAAATAAAACAAAATTCCAACTGAAAGGTACAAGAGCCCCCCGAAAGATTGGGTTAAAATCAAATTTACCAGACCCAGAAGCATCAGTGACCCCCAGAAATATTTTTTTTTGGAAGAGATCAGGTAATGCAGTATGAATATGATAAAAATCCCACATATGATGGCATACAGGGCCGGAAGGGGAAAAATCGAAAAAACTCTTCCGCTTTCAACCCTGGCAATCATGGCCCGTGAATAAAAGTTGTCCTCCGGATTTAAAGTTCTTATATAATGGGGAAAAAGAATAAATTTTTGAATGATTCCATAAAAAAAAATAATTAGAGAAGCTCCCCCAACCGAAAATTTAATAATCTTGTTCAGATCGAAACGTCTTAAAAAGAAAAAAAGTGAAATGAAAAATAAAAAATAGACCAATCGCCAGAAAAAAAAAACATAGACCGAACTAACTAAGAAATTGATTAGCAAGAAAAAAGCAGCTGGTATAAAATACCAGCTGCTTTTTATCATGCAGAAAAAATGTGTGTGTTTTAGATCTTGACTCTGGGGCTGTAGGTGAAAATTCCGTTCGAGAAAATGATGTCGTTGTTGAAATCAGAAAGCTGTGTGCAAAGGTAATCTCCGGTTTGGGTCCAACCTCCAAAATTAATATCTCTTCCTGTAGAAGCGATGGAATAAATATCACCATCTCCACCGGCTGGGGTACCATGTGCATACATAACAACCCTTCCCCATCCATCTGCAGAAGGCATTACCTTAATATAGAAGGGGCAGAACCAGGTAGTGTTTGTGGTTGGCAGGGCGCCGCTTTGAGGAGCTATGGAAAGGTCAGCAATGTAAGCTTCGATAGCCGTGCCAATGGATTTCATATCACCCATGGTTGCTTTCTGTTTACCTTTTTGAAGCGCAGTCAGCAAATTGGGTATTGCAATGGCGGCAACGATTCCAATAATTGCAACAACGATTAACAATTCGATCAGTGTAAAACCTTTTTTATTCATACAAACCTCCTTAATGGTTATCGGCAAATATCAAGCATGATTGATGCCAAAACAGGAATGCCCGTCATAACAGCATTTTGGTCTGAATGTCGTTTTATTTTCATAAAAATTGTCATTTATTATGACATTTTTTGTCAACAGGGTCATTAAAAAGATATCCTTTCAAATTTTTACTTTTTTTGATATGATTGGCGGATGAAATCATTGCAAGATCTTAAATACTGGGAAAAAGGTCAAGTTTTTCTGGGCGTCAGGTTTCCGATCCTGTCCGGCGCCATGACCTGGATCAGCTCCTCCAACCTGGTCAAGGCCGTCAGTGATGCCGGAGGTTTCGGCGTTCTGGCTGCTGGCAATATGCCTATTGATTTACTGGCTAAAGAAATTGAATTGCTCCAAAGGGGAGGAATCCATTTTGGAGTCAATTTAATTACCCTTGCCCCCAACTATCTGGACCATCTCCACAAATCCATTGAAATGAAAGTCCCCTATATCGTATTTGCCGGTAGTTTCCCCCGCAAAAATGAAATCCGCATGGCCAAGGAGGAAGGTGCCAGAGTCATGTGTTTTGCCAGCACCCAATCAATCGCACAGCGAATGATTGAATATGGCGCCGATGCCTTGATTCTGGAAGGAAACGAGGCCGGGGGACACATCGGACATGTCTCCACCATTATCTTAATTCAACAGGTATTGTTTAATTTTCCGGATATCCCCATCTTTGTTGCCGGTGGTATAGCCACCGGCAAAATGATTGCCCACCTTTTTTTGATGGGTGCAAGCGGAATCCAGATGGGTACCATTTTCGCCATGTCCGAGGAAAGTCCCGCCCACAATGCCTTCAAAGAACGGTATAAAAAGGCCAGGGCCCGGGAGGCTTTTGCCACTCCCCAGTATGATTCGGCATTGCCAATCGTTGCCGTGAGGGCCATTAAAAACAAGGGAACCAATGATTTTGGAAAACTTCAGCTGGACCTGTTGAACAAAATCAAAAACAAGGAAATATCCCGGATCGAGGCCCAGTTTGAAGCGGAAAAATTCTGGGCCGATGCGCTGAGGAAAGCAGTTCAGGATGGAGATGTTCAATATGGCTCGCTAATGGCCGGGCAGAGTGTGGGACTTGTTGATAATATCAAATCCATTGAAAATATTTTCAATGATCTGCTGTCAGAAGCCAACCGGGAATTTGAAAATATTCAAAAACTATTATCTTAAAAATTATATTTCAAAAAGATTATCTGATTTCCACTTGGCCTCGGTTAAAATATAGGGTGAGCCGATATTGAACGTATTATAAAAGAATTTTATTTCTCTGGAAACCTTTAACAGATTTACGAAATATGAAACAAACGAGGTCTTGAAGTAGAAATGGACCGGTTCCTCAATGTTTCCTTCTTTGAAATTGAAACCGTAAGCAGAAAACACATATTGATTCTTCTCGGTATATTTTAACTTTAACAGGGAAACCAAAATACCCTGGCCGACTTCCTGTATCAGTTTATTTAAAGATACGACCGATGGCTTTATATAAAGATTGGAAAATCTTACCCGGGGAAACAGTGAGATTTCGCTGCGGAATCCATTTCCGGAGGATCCGGTATGTTTTTGAAAAGCAATTTCCAGATTGGAAATCGCTTTATAAAAAATCCCCTTTTCGACCAGGTTTTTTTCACCGCTCTGGACACCTTCGTCATCAAAGGGAACTGAACCAGATTGTTCATTCATGAAGGGATTGTCAGCGATATTCAAAGCGGAAGACAGCCGCAGGTTTTGCAAACCTTCCTGCCTGTCCAATTTGAAATGATCGGAAAATTCATTCAAAATAAAAACCGAAGCTTCGGGTGAAAATATGAAATGATTCACTTTTTTATTGACCCGGGTATTATCGGTCAGAGAGTTCAATAAATTAAAGGCTCTGGGAACCAACTTATAGGGATCAATATTCCGGAAATAGGTGGTGTTGCGATTGATCTCTATGATATTGTCTTTCATTGAAAATTTTAACTTCAGATTGAAATTTGATTTTTTATACTTGACATTCAGCTGCCGGGTATTGCCGATATAAACCTTTTTGAGGTTCTGGGAAAAATAAATTTTTTTCAAAATTAAGCCGGGAAAGGTTACCAGGATCTCGTTGATGGTTTCAACCAAATCTGAAAAACGCTGGCTGTCTTCAAGATTTATAGAATCATCAAAAATAGCCAGCTGAATCCGTTCAACCGAATCGGGAAGCAAATGAGAATAGTTATGCTTCCGATCCGGCACACTCAGGGAACAGATATCTAAAAAAGCACTCCTGATCGATTCCATCCCGGGATTGGAAAGGGAAAAGCCAACAGGATCTCCATATTCCCAGAAAGCCCTGACCATTAGTCGGTCTTTTTTAACCGAATGATCCGCATGGTAATCAAAAAATTGTTCATACTCATTCTTTTCCACTTTCTCACGGTAGGCCTCGACCTCTGAAAAACCCGATTTTTTACCCTGCTTCAGAACCGCATCAATCATGGTAACCCCTGGTAACATAGAGATTATTGATTTTCACGGTTGGCTGTCCGACTCTTACATTCACTGTCTGTCCATTCTTGTGGCAATAACTGATACCCTTATCATAACAAAAATCATTGGCAATCATATCCACAGAATTCAGTGCTTCAATGATATTTCCCCTGACCAAGGTATTGCCCAAAGGTGCCGTGATTTTTCCCTTTTCAATGAGATAGGCCGATTTGATATTAAAATAAAACAGGTTCTTATTGAAAAATATTTTTCCACCTCCCAGCTCTTTGGCGAATATCCCGTAATTGACCGAATGGATAAGCTCATCGACATGATAAGGCCCGGGCTGCAGATAAAGGGCATACATACGGGGCATGGGAATTTTACTGAAATCCTGAACCCGGCAGTGGCCACAGCACCCATTCCTTAATAATTTCTGATAAAAGAAATCTGAAATAAAATTGCGAAGGATACCCCTTTCAACCAGAATAAAAGTATCGGCGGTCTCTCCTTCATCGTCACACACCCGGTTTCTGAAAAAGGGATCATTCCGATCATGAGTATGCAGATTTACGTTTTTTGAGACAATTCTCCTTCCAATATCATGTGGGGTAATCGAAGACATTTTTTGATAGATATGATCGGCTTCAAGGGAATGTCCTAAAATCTCATGAAAGAGTATTCCCCCATCCCCGGAATTCAATACCACCACAACCTTTCCGTTTGGAGTCAACTTTTTCGATTTCTTATGATTGTCCAAGATTTCCCTGATTCTCGATTCCAGGCCACTCAAATTGAATTTCATGCTGATGGTATTTCCCTCACCCACTTCAATGAATTTACTTAGACTATCCATTTTAATTTTGATCATAATGCTATAATGACTGAATTTCGGATTCAAAATTTCATTTCGATTATTGATGATTACCCGGTCAATCCGGTGGGACCTGAAATCCACCTGCCATTGCGACACGTTTATGGAGTTAAGAAAATTCAGAATATACTGGTTCTCATCAAGAATTTTTCCCGGATCAAATCCGGAGACATTCGGTTGCTTTTTGGCGAATTTGGGAAACACATTCTTGTTGATATGCTTTTGGGCACCCTTCTGGGAATCCAGTTCAATGGCACTGCTGGTCCAACTCCCATCATATTGTCTTCTCAGTATACCGTTCTGGTTGCGAAGGGAATACCGCTTCCGGCCCTGGGAATCAATCGTGAAGATATTTATTCTATTGGCTTCTATTAGATTGACGGAAAAGTCATCCATGAATTTCATACACCCCGATTAAAATAATTTTTTTATAATACATAACCGCCCAACTTTGCCTGCTGCTGACACAGGTAATCAGATAATTTTTTGATTCCCGGCTGATCGGGATTTACCTTGAGCGATTCCCTGAAACAGATAAAAGCCTCATTCATGCGCTTCATTCTTCTTAAATAAAAAAAACCAATCCTGTTTCTAATCTGGAAATCACCCGGATATTGACGGAATACTTTTTCAACCCATTTCTGCGGATAAGCGGAATTTCCCAACCGATAGTACAACTCATTCTTCAACAGATCGGTATCCATACCCGGCCGCTTCTGCTGGTTCAATAAATCAATCGCCCCTGAATAGTTTTTATGTTTCACATAAAAATCAATTTTTTGATTCACTGACAGCTTATTAAAAACCTTTTGTTTCCTGAAAGTATTCATCTCATGAGGAGGCGGGAATCTTTTTTTAATGAGCCGTTCCAGATCCTTGGCTTTCTCCCATTTTTCATACCCGATCAACATATCATACAGGATACGGTAGATCTCCCGCCGCTGACCGTAGCGCTCAAGATTATCCAGTAACACTTTTTCAGCTAAATCAATTTTGCCCTGCGACATGTACATAAATGCCTGCAATTTGATGACCTGAAATTGATGGTAGGACTGAAGCTTGAATTGGATTCGGTTCAACCAAGCCAGTGCCTTTGGGTAATCGCTCCGGTAATAGGCCTGTCTGGCAATACCGATAGAGATTTCAATGGCGGTTGTTTTTCCCAGGGGATTTTTGAGAGCCTGGCTATAATAATGCAGAGAGGTAAAATCATCACTCTCCTCAGAACAAACATTGGCCATTTTAAGCAGGACAAAACTGTTTGACGGGTGGGATTCCAGGGCATCCTCCCAGAAATCCCGCTCACTTCGATACCGGTGCATACTGGAAATGAGTGTCGAACCAAACAGAATAATCAATGCGATCACAATGATGTTTTGAAATTTAATCTTCAATCGACAGATATATCCGCTTGCCAGCCAGATAATGCCCAGGGATGCGACCATCATATACCTGGAGGATATACGAAATGGCCACAATGTGGTGAAGGCCAGTATCACATAGGGGATAAGAAAAACAACCGTCAGGGCAATGGCGAAGAGATTTGAGGGTTTTTTTCTGGATATATATATCCCCAGCAGAATAATAATGAAAAACAGGATTCCCAGAACAGTATAAATGGGTGTAGATATTTTGTTCACAAAACTGAAATTATCAAAGAAAAACGGGAAGATCAGGATTCTAATATAATAGCCAAAAACAGACAGGGTGGTTTTAACATACCCCAAGACATGAGTCGCCACCACAAAATGCAGGTTGTCTATACCCAGAATGACATTCTTTATCCAGAAAAAAAACAAAGTAATTAGGGCAGTGGATATGTGGTAGGGCAAGGAAAACCGTTTTTCCCTGACCAGTTGGTATATTACCAGCAGGGGCCAGAAAAAAACAAAGGTCTCTTTTGAAAAGATGCCCAGGGCAAAAAAAAGAACCGATCCGGCCAGATAAATCACCCTCTTTTTTTTTATGAACATTTGAAAGAGAAGCAGGGTTAACGCTCCCCAGAGCATCAGAAAAAGATCACATCGCCCCACCACCCAAACAATATTTTCCGTGTTCAGCGGAGACAGTGAAAATAATACAATAGCCACAAGAGGAAACCGTTCATCTTCACCCTGCAGTTTTAAAAACCAGAATAAAAAAACAATGGTCAGAATAAAAATCAATAAATTGGTCAGGCGCAGAGATGTATTTTTCAGGCCCCATAATTTCTTCTCCAGCATGAAAGAAAGGTTGACCACCGGGCGGTAATAGAAACTCTGATCCTGCATACCCAACTGGCCATAAATGTAACCATATTTGAAAGCGGACAAGGGAGACACATCATTTTTTAAGAGAAAACTTTCCTGTATGAATGTTTGGGTATCCCAGATCAGGTCATATTTCAGGGTGTGCTGGTAAATGATCACCACAACCGTAACCAGAACCAGGATAAAAAACATTTCTCTCTTTTTCTCCATAAAAATATTCTACTAAAAAAGTATCAGGGATTCAATTATAAAACTGGTATGATGTATTCGGGAAGCGTCAGTTGATTAAAATTGACAAAAGTACCGATCTATTATATGATATCCTCTAATTCTCCCAGAGCAAGCGGAAAAGTGAAAACTTTTTTTGAAAATTTTAAGGAGTAAAAAATGGAAAAACCAAAAGAAAATTCACATCTAAAAAATGAAGAAGACTTCTCCAAATTGATAAAGGAATATGATCTGAAATCCATCAGTTATGACAGCCCCGTAAAAGGCACAATAATTGATATCATGGATAATGATATTATTGTAGATATCGGACAGAAAACCGAGGGAATCTTGAAAAAAGAAGAACTTTTCGATTGGGACAGTAGTTTCAATTATAAAATCGGCGACACTGTAACCGTGATGTGCCAGAAAGTGAATCGGAAACAGGGGTACATTACCGTATCCAAAAGGGAACTGGATATTTCTGAAGGCTGGGAAAAGGTAATCAATTCTTACGAAAACAACATCTCGGTACTGGGCAAAATCATCAGGGTGGTCCATGACAACAAGGGCTTCATCGTTGATTTGGGTGTGCAAATGTTCCTTCCCATGAGTCAGGCCGATATAAAAAATATAAAGAATCCTCAACATTTACTCGGAAAAGAATTCTGGTTTAAAATCACCAAACTTAACTCAAAGGACAAAACCGGGGTCATTTCCAGGAAAGTCATCCTGGAAGAGGAAAAAAGGGAGAAAATAAAACAACTTTTCAATTCACTCCAGGTTGGCGATATTATCAAAGGGGTGGTTTCGAGCATTACCGATTACGGTGCTTTTGTTAATATCGGGGGAATTGACGGCCTGATTCACCGGGATAACATTTCCTACGGCCGAATCAACCACCCCCGGGAAAAGTTAAGAAACGGCGATGAAGTGGAAGTGAAAATACTGGATATTGACAAGGAGCGTCAGAAAATCTCTCTGGGAATAAAACAAAAATATCCGGATCCCTGGATCGACATCGATAAGAAATACCCTTCCGGAAAGAAAGTCATTGCCAAAGTCACCAAAATTGTTGATTTCGGCGCCTTTATCGAATTGGAAGAAGGGGTCGAAGGCCTGCTTCACATATCGGATTTAACCTGGGAAGGTAAACCCAGTTCGGTTGAAGAATATGTGGCTGTTGGAGATAAATTGTGGGTGCAGATTGTTGATCTCAATAAAGAAGAAAAGAGAATCAAGATGGGATTGAAACAACTGGAAATGAGACCCGAAGAGAAATACCTTGAAAAACACTCCTCCGGCGAGATTGTCAAGGGCATGGTAAAGAAAATACTGAAATCCAGGGTTTTTATCAGTTTGGATAAAAATGTCGAAGGGATGGTAAGAATCTCAGATATCAGTTACTTCAGGATCGATTCTCCCAAGGAATTTTTAACCGAAGGCGAAGAAGTTGAAACCATGATTTTAAGTGATGAACTGGACTCGAATTACAAGGTAAAGCTGGGATTGAAGCATTTATCCGATGGTGAATGGAGAGATTTTTTCAACCTGTATAAACCAGGCAGTATTATTTCCATCAAAATAAAAAAGATCATTGAGCAGGGAATCCATGTCGAAATATCAAAAAATATCGAAGGTTTTGTGAAAATCGGAGAAGTTAGCGAACAACGAATTTCAATCAAAGACATGAATCAGCAATTTAAAATCGGGGAAACCAGGGAAGCCCTGATGGTCACCTCCATACCGGATAAGAAGAGAATCCATCTCAGTTTCAAAGCAGTTCACAAGAAAAAAGAAAGGGAAGATATCGAAAAATACCTGAAATCAAAGGATGAACCAGTCACAACCATTGGTGACTTGCTCCAGAATGAGATAGATAAAAAGAAATGAAATTTTTATCAGCTCCATGGAGATGGGAATTTATTACAAAAATCGGTAAACAGAAAGGCTGCATATTCTGTAATATTCAAAAAAATGGCCGGGATAATACATTAATTTGTTACCGGGGAAAGCAATATTTTGTCATCTTGAACAAATATCCGTACAGCACTGGCCATCTGATGATTGTTCCCTACCAGCACCACTCCTCGCCGGATAGAATTTCTCCCGCAGATTCGATGGAGATGTGGGAATTAATGAACAAATCCATTGAAATTCTCAGGCATCATTTGCACCCGGATGGATTTAATATCGGCATGAACATCGGCCAATCGGCCGGGGCCGGAATTAAGGATCATTTTCACCTGCACGTGGTTCCCCGTTGGACCGGGGATGCTAATTTTATGTCTGTTCTGGGAGAAACCAAGGTCATGTCTTACCGGATTGATGACATATTTTCCATTTTAAAAAGAGACTTCTCAACATGAAAAAAAAACATATCATTATCCCCGTATTTTTGCTGATTGCCATAGCATCAGGGCTGATGGTTGTCTTATCAAGATCCGGAAGAGATACACCCCCTACCAGGATATTTCTGATCACCCTGGATACCACCCGGGCCGATCATGTTGACTATTCATTGACCGGCAATACCCTGACACCCAATATAGCCAAACTGGCCCAAGAGGGAATTGTTTTTACCAGGGCCTACTCCCTGATACCCATCACCCTGCCCTCTCACGCCTCCATTTTCTACTCTCAGCCTCCTCATTCCCTCAGGGTTTTCAATAACAAACAGGTCAGCCAAGCCCCATTCACCTCGGTTGCCCAGCATTTCAAAAAGCATGGTTACCGGACCGGGGCCGTGATATCCCTGGGCGTCCTAAGTACCCATTTTGGATTGGCCAAAGGTTTTGATGAATACATTGAAAATTTCAGGCCCGACATATGGTACAAAACCGCCGGGGAGGTCAACAGGGATGCGTTCGAATTAATCAAAAAAATGTCTTCGGAAAGATCCTTTTTCTGGATCCACTATTCAGATCCTCATGCTCCCTATTTTCCTCCCCATTACCGAGGTGATTTTTCGGTGCATTTCAACAATCAAAAAATATATTCCTGCAACAGTATCGATCAAACCCTGGTAAAACTGGAACTGGAAGCCAAACCCGGCAAAAACCTGCTGACGTTAAGAACCCGGTTCCCAAAATCCCCAAAGGTTGATGATAAAATTGAAATCAAGGGAATCAACTTCATGAACTTTTCACTGTCCTCCGCTGGAACCGAGGAGGAAATCGAGATAAACCTGTCAAGGAGATGGAAAAAAATTGAACCCCGGGGAAAACTGCATTACTTTTCCAAAAGAAAAAGATCCAGAATCGTTTTTCTGAATAAAACCAACCGGAACATCAAAATCAACATTCAGTTCAATTACAAAATCTTTTTGCATTTCCCTGCCAGTAAAATGCTTTACCGACAGGAAATGCAGTATATGGATTACCATTTTGGTCAATTAATCGATTTTTTAAAAAAGAATAATCTTTATGAAGATTCCTTTTTCCTGGTCATGGGTGACCACGGAGAAGGATTGGGAGAGCACCGGAAATGTGTGGGACACATTCATTACCTGAATAAACTCTATCTGAATGTGCCTCTTTTCCTGGCCGGGAAAGGGGTGAAAAAACACAAAACCCCGGATGATCGCCTGGTTTCAAATTTAAATATTGCGCCCACCTTACTGGAAGTTGCCTGTCTGAATAAACCGGACTCCATGCAGGGGGTATCACTGTTTCAAGCAGAATCCAGCGAGCAACTATTGCTGGAAACCTATGCGCCGGAAGCATTTTCAGACGGTTTTTCAATCATCAAATATCCCCATCAAATCATTTATTATCCTCAGCTGGAGAAGGACAAATTTGAATTTATCGACCTATCCAATGATCCACTGGGGATAAACAATCTGCTCAGTCAATACCAGAATAAAAAAATCAAGGCCGAATTGATGAACACGGTTATAAAATTATCCAAAGTCATCATCAAAATCAAAAAAAAACCAGGAAAGATTTCAGCAGAGCAAATGGAAATATTAAAATCACTGGGGTACCTATGACCAAAATCATTGCCCCAAAGGGCACCAAAGACCTTTTCCAGCCGGAAATTCTCAAATGGCAATTTCTGGAGGCCCGGATCCGGCAATTTTTCTCACGGTTTCTTTATCAGGAGATCCGCACCCCGATTTTCGAGCACAGCGAACTTTTCCAAAAGGGTATCGGAAGCGAAACCGAGGTGGTTCAAAAAGAAATGTACACTTTCAGGGATAAGGCCAACCGGAGTATTACCCTGAGACCGGAAAACACCCCATCGGTTGTGCGGGCAATAATGGAAAACAGCCTGCTGACCGAAATCTTCCCGGCCCGGTTTTTTTATATCGGCCCCATGTTTCGCTATGATAAACCCCAGAAGGGGAGGTTCAGGCAATTTCATCAGTTCGGGGTTGAGATATTCGGGGAAACCAGTGCCGAAGTGGATGCCGAATTAATTTTTTCGGCCTTTGGCTTTCTGAATGAAGTGAACCTTAAAGATATTGAAATCCATATCAATTCAGTAGGCTGCCCTCAATGCCGGCCGGGATTCCTGCCTGAACTTCAGGCAGCTGCCCAAAAACAACAAAATGAATTATGCCCGGATTGTCAGAGGAAAATATCAACCAATCCGCTTCGAATTTTTGACTGTAAAAAACAGCAGTGCATAGATATATCCAATCAATTCCCCAAAATAACCGATTATTTATGCCAGGACTGCCACGACCACTTCCAGATTGTGCAGAGAACACTTTCCACATTTGAAGTCCCATTTACACCGAACCCACGCCTGGTCAGAGGGCTGGATTATTATACCCGGACCGTGTTCGAGATCACTTCCGGCCAACTAGGGGCCCAGGATGCCCTGCTGGGTGGCGGTAGATATGATCATCTCTTTCAGGAATTGGGTGGAAAGGACATCCCCGCAACCGGTTTTGCAGCCGGAATCGAAAGAATCATCCTGCATCTGGATAAAATTCCGGAAACCAAAACCAGTATTATATTCATCGCCTATCAAAATGCTGCCTTGAAAACAGAGGCAATCAAATTGTCCGCCTCCCTGCGAAAAAAAGGACTGGCGGTTTTTATGGATTACAATGACCGGAATATCAAAAAGCAATTCAAGAAAAGTGACCGTGTGGGCGCTGCCTTTACCTTTATCCTGGGAGAGGATGAAATTGCCAACCAATCCATTTCGGTGAAGAACATGAAGACCACCGAACAAACCCAAATAAAAAGAGAGGACCTGGATCAATGGCTCCGAAAACACATGTAGACCAGAAACTGTATTGCGGCAAAATCAATGAAGAATTCATCGGTCAGCAGATAACCATTTACGGCTGGGTTCAGGTGAAAAGAGAGTTGGGAGGTATTACCTTCGTAGACCTGCGGGACAGAGAGGGAATTCTTCAAATCGTTTTCAATCCGGACTTTTCGGATAGGGAAATCATAAAAAAAATTGGCAGAGAATTCATTCTGATGGTTGAAGGGGAAGTCATCCGGAGATCAAATCCGAATCCTGAACTGTTCTCCGGTCAGGTTGAGCTCAATGCCCGTAAGGTCACCATTTTAAGTGAGTCCGAACTGCCTCCTTTTTTCCCGGAAAACCGCCACCAGGTTTCTGAAGAACTCCGGTTCAAATACCGCTACCTGGATCTCAGAAACCAAAAAATGCAGAAAAACTTCAAAACCCGAAGTCAAATCAACTTAAAAATTCGAAATTATCTTTCAGATCTCGGATTCTTGGATATTGAAACACCGACACTGACCAAGGCAACCCCAGAGGGTGCACGGGATTATCTGGTCCCCTCAAGAATGTACAAAGGGAAGATGTTTGCCCTGCCCCAGTCACCCCAGATATTCAAGCAATTGCTCATGATATCGGGATTTGATCGATACTACCAGATAACCAAATGCTTTCGGGATGAGGATTTAAGGGCAGACCGGCAGCCTGAGTTTACCCAGGTTGATATTGAAATGAGTTTTGTCCGGCCAGCGGATCTCATCGAAATCATCAATGGACTAATGCTGGATATTTTTCAACTGAAAAACAAAAAAAACAACACCCAATTCAAAACCATTCCCTATCAGCAATCCATGAACGAATACGGAACCGATGCTCCGGATCTCAGGATTCCCTATATCATTCGCGACTTCAACTCAACGGCAGCTTTGCTGAAATCCAATATACTAAATGGCATTGTCAAAAACAACCAGGTCATAAAAGGTCTGGTTATCCCGGATTCCGGACAATTCTCCCGGAAGAACCTCGATATCTTAAACCGGTATTGCCAGGATCTGGGCGGCAAGGGAGCGATCTGGATCAAACATTCAGATCAGGGTTTCAAATCCTCCCTGAAAATCGAACCGGCGGACCTGGAAAAATTTTTCCGGGCCAATCAATTGAATAAGAGCGATATGGTGTTTTTGATAGGAGATGAAACGGATAAAGCCCTGTTTCTGGCCGGAAAGCTCAGGGAATACCTGGGCAAATCTTTTCAGGACAAGGATCGATTGGAGTTTGTATGGATTACCGACTTTCCCCTGTTTTTTTACAATGAAGAAGAAAAACGACTGGATTCGAATCACCACCCCTTTACCTCACCACGGTTGGAGGATGTCGGTCTACTGGATTCAGATCCACTTAAGGTCAGGTCCATCGCCTATGACCTGGTTTTAAACGGAGTGGAAATCGGTGGGGGAAGTCAACGAATCAAGGATATTGACCTTCAAAAGCGGATATTCGGACTTTTAAAACTTTCCGAGACCGAAATGGAAGAAAAATTCGGCTTTTTTCTGAATGCCCTGAAATACGGAGTCCCTCCTCATCTGGGAATTGCCCTGGGTTTTGATAGAATCATGATGCTATTGACCGGGGAGGAATCCATCCGGGAAATCATTGCATTTCCCAAGACTACCTCTTCTCTTTGCCTCTTAACCGGGTCACCATCTTCTGTTTCTGAAAAACAATTGTTGGAATTGGGTCTCAAGGGCATGGATCCAGCTTTCAAAAGGAGCAAAAAATGAACCAGGAAATCATTCAAAAACAAAGAAAATTCCCTGCTTCGTTCTGGGCAGCCAATACCATTGAATTATTTGAAAGAGCTGCCTTTTACGCTACTGCATCTTTTGTGGTTATATATTTTCATGAAATTCTGGGTATGAGCCCAACCTTTTCTACATTCCTAAATGGCTCTTTGCTGTGGGGACTGGTATATTTACTCCCTATACTCAGTGGTACTCTCGCAGATAAATTCGGATTCAGGCGATCATTGAGTATTTCATTTATCATTCTTTCATTGGGATATTTCATACTGGGGAATGTCCAAAATATCTGGCCTAAAATTATTGGGGCAAAAACTGCGACAGCAATTGATTACAGTATTCCGGTTGTTCTGGGAATTATATTGATTGGCATCGGAGGTTCAATTGTTAAACCCTGTATTGCCGGTACCATTCAAAAAACATCCGGAACCAGAGCCACTCTGGGCTTCGGCATTTTTTATATGGTAATCAATATTGGATCTATCTCCGGTCGAGGAGTATCCTATTTTATAAGAACCAATTTCGGAATCCCGGCAATTTTTACCTATGCAGCCACAGTTTTTGCACTCATCGGATTGATCATAGTGGTTTTTATATATCGAGAACCTGAATATGTCAGTGACGGAAAAAAAGATGGCCAAGTAGTAAATAAAAAAACCCTGGGTCAAGCAATTGCCGGTATCTTTTATGTTTTAAAAAATATTAAATTTGTTTTTTTTCTTATTGTAATCGGTTTATTCTGGTTTATTTACGTGCAAATTTATAATTTAATTCCCCTCTTTTTACGCTTTATCGATCCCGGAGCCCCGGTGGAAATATATACTCTGGCCAATCCAATAATGATTGTTACTTTTCAATTAATAATGACCAAGCTTACCAAAAAATGGACTCCGATTAAATCCATACTTATTGGGGTTATTATAACCACAATAGGCATGCTGATAAATATTATCCCTATATTATTATTCACCGATATAGCCAGAAAAGTGACCCTGTGGGAAATCATGATTCCCCTGGCAGGTATTTTTATGATCCTCTCACTGGCCGCAATGGCTGTGGGCGAGATGATGTTATCTCCCCGTATGTTTGAATATATAGGAGCCATTGCTCCAAAAGGAGAAGAAGGATTATACCTGGGATATGCCAATCTGCCTATTGCAATAGGAACAATTGTCGGTTCGCCAATCGGAGGAGCACTTTTTGAGTATTTTATCTCAACTCCCCATAAAAATGGAGAACCAATCAACCCTATAGCCATGTGGCTGATTGTTGGTTGTATGGGAATCATTTCCATGATAGGATTGGCAATTTACGATAAAGTTCTGGTAAAAGAACGGGAATCATAAACACTGCCATTCACTCAGACAGGTTATTCTGAAATTGGAATAACAAACATAGAGTAAAAAAAAATGAATACTGTGAATTCAACAGTACATAAACCATATGTACCTGCATCAATTGTTCAGCGGGATTTTAATATTAAAACAGTCTTATTGGGTATAATATTAGGAGCATTGTTTGGCAGTGCAAATGCTTACCTGGGCTTAAAAGTGGGGCTTACCATCAGTACCGCCATCCCGCTGGCAGTAATTTCAGTGGCAATTTTAAAATTATTAAAACCGGTCTTTGGTCCTTCCACTATCCTGGAATGCAATATATCCCAAACCACTGGCTCAGCCAGCTCCTCTCTGGCCTCTGGAATTATCTTTACTGTGCCAGCCTTGTATATCTGGGTGAATGAACTCAATTTGGACAAATCACAGGAACCTTCATTGCTGCAATTGACCCTGCTGGCGGCCTGCGGCGGAGTTTTGGGAGTTTTGTTTATGATTCCTCTGCGGAGATTTTTAATTGTCAAGGAACATCAATATCTCCCTTATCCAGAAGGGACTGCCAGTGCAGAGGTTTTAATCGCTGCCTCTGAGGGAGGATCGTCAGCCAAGAGTATTTTTATGGGACTTGGCATCGGGGCTTTTTTTAAAGGATTAATATCTTTACTCTATTTATGGCCCTCAAATATCAAAATTCCAATTCCATTTCTTAAAAAAGGATTGATAGGAATAAAGACCTATCCTGCCCTGCTGGGAGTTGGATACATACTGGGACGCCGCATTGCCTCTATTATGGCAGGCGGCGGAGCTGTTTCTTGGCTGGTAATCATTCCCTTTATTGCCTGGAAATTTGGAGATCAAGCTATTGCGCCCCGGGTTCTCGATTATCTGCAATCAAAAGGAGTGGAAGGGGTTTCCCTGATCAGCCAACTTACTCCTGATCAGATTTGGGAGGGATATATTCGTATTATCGGTGCTGGTGCTGTAGCAGCCGCAGGAATTTTAACAGTAATCAAATCCGTTCCAACCATGATCCAATCTTTAAAGATTGGAATAAAAGAGCTCCGCTCCAGTGCATCAGCTTTAAATCAGGGGAAACTGCGGACCGAACAAGACCTCTCAATAAAATATGTGCTTGCGGGTGTCACACTGGTTATTCTGGCTATTACCTTTATCCCGGGAATCATTGGTAAAGATACCACTATCTTAATGCGCTTTTCGAGTTCTATAGCCATAACCTTTTTTGCTTTTTGTTTTGTTACTGTGTCATCGCGGATTGTAGGTTTAATCGGAGTATCATCAAATCCTACCTCTGGTATGGCAATTGTCACTATACTCGGTACCGGACTCATATTTCTGACCCTGGGCTGGACCGATTTGAGCGGCAAATTTACCGCCTTAACCATTGGAACCATTGTCTGTATCGCCGCCTCAATTGCCGGTGATATATCCCAAGATCTAAAAGCCGGTTATCTTTTGGGCGCTACTCCCAGGAAACAGCAGATTGGTGAACTCCTGGGGGCAATCGGATCTGCATTTTTTGTTTGCCTGGCTGTATATTATCTGGGTCAGGCCTATGGTTTTGGTAGTGAAGAGTTAGCAGCACCTCAGGCAACTCTAATGAAAACGGTTTTAGATGGGGTAATGAATGCCAACCTCAACTGGCTGCTGGTGGGTATTGGGGCAATTTTTGCAGTTGTAGCCATGTTTTTTAAGATCCCGCCTTTACCATTCGCTGTTGGCATGTATTTACCTCTCTCCACCATGACCCCGGTGTTTATCGGGGGTATGCTCCGACATTTTATCGAAAAAAAATACGGAAAGGATAAGGAAAAAGTTGAAAAGGGAAAAGATGAGGGAATATTAATGGGTTCCGGTTTTATTGCCGGTGAAGGGCTGATGGGAGTGGTTATTGCTATTTTTGCAGTCATACTTGGCAGGACTCCAAATTTACTCGAAATTCATTACCCCGAAAAATGGATGGGCATGGCGGTCTCATCTCTTGTTTTTGGCATTTTAGGATGGTATTTATACCGGATCGCAGCCAAATCAAGGAAAAACAGTTAAACTTTTAAGAGATTTATTGACATAAAAATACTTTTTTTTATAATATAGATCGTTTAAGATTAGTAGTTCCAGGAGGTTCTCCATGGTTCGAATTGAGCCTTTCAAAGGGTTAAGGCCCAAAAAAGACATTGCCCATCTGGTGGCATCGCCACCCTATGACGTATTGAATTCAAAGGAAGCCCGGCAGCTGGCTTCGGGAAATGAATTTTCGTTTCTGCATATCATCAAACCAGAGATAGATCTGCCAGAGAATACCGATATCTATTCAGACCCGGTTTATCAAAAAGCAAAGAACAATCTGGATTATTTCATCAAAGAAAAAATATTGATGCAGGATTCCCAAAAAAGCTTTTATATCTATAAACAGGTATGGGGGGACCACATCCAGGTCGGCCTGGTGGCCGGCGCTTCGGTTCAGGATTACCAAGAGAATAAAATCAAAAAGCATGAATTCACCCGGGCAGTAAAAGAAAAGGACCGGATGCGGCATATTGAATCCTTGAATGCCAATACCGGCCCGGTATTCCTAACCTTCAAGCACAACCAGGAAATCCTGAAGCTGTTTGAAAAGGCCATGGAAGGCCATCCGGAATACGATTTCAAATCGAAAGACGGGGTGCGCCACCTGTTTCACCTGGTCACCGATACACGGCTGATTCAAGACTTGCAAAGGGAATTTTCAAATCTGGATGCCCTCTATGTTGCCGACGGTCACCACCGGTCCGCAGCTGCAGCCCTGGTCAAGCAAAAGAGGGAGGCCCAGAATTCCGGTCATCACGGGGACGAAGAATACAATTTCTTTTTATCGGTGATCTTTCCCCATAATCAGATGAAGATTCTGGCCTACAACCGGGTGGTAAAAAGTTTGGGCAATCAATGCAAAGCCGAATTTTTTCACCGCCTGTCTGAAAACTTCAGTTATGAAGAGTCAGAGATCAAGGTTCCTCAAAAACCCCGGGAGTTTTGTCTGTACATCGAGGGAAAATGGTACCGGTTGAATGCCCGGGAGAACAGCTTCAATGTGCACGATCCGGTTGATTCGCTGGATGTTTCCATACTGCAGAAAAATCTCCTGGATCCGGTTCTGGGCATTACCGATCCCAGAACAGACGACAGAATCGATTTCATCGGTGGTATCCGGGGCACTACCGAATTGGAAAAACGGGTTGATAGCGGGGACTTTAAAATTGCCTTTTCACTCTATCCCACCAAAATCGAACAGTTGTTCGCTGTGGCCGATTCTGGCAATGTCATGCCGCCCAAATCAACCTGGTTTGAACCCAAGTTAAGGAGTGGTCTGGTCTGCCACCTGCTGGATTAACATTGTTATCAAAAATCCCCAGGAACTCTTGGGATGAGGAGTAAAACGGTGAATATTCTGGATGGAAAAAAAATTGCCGGAGAAATTCAGGAAAAAATAAAGGAGGAAATCGGTCAACTTAAAAATCAAACCGGTAAAACTCCCGGACTAACGGTTATCATTGTGGGAGAAAATCCGGCTTCCCAGGCCTATGTCAGGAAAAAACATAAAATTGCCCAGAAACTGAGCATCAATTCACACATCATTGAATTGAAAGCGGAAATTCCAACCCAAGATCTGATCGAGCAAATCCGGGCCCTGAACCAGGACCCCGGAGTACAGGCCATATTAATTCAACTCCCTCTGCCCGAAAACCACAATACCTGGGAAATCCTGGATCACCTGGATCCGAAAAAAGATGTCGATTGCTTCCTTCCCGTAAATCTGGGAAATATTCTGTTAAACCGGGCTGAAATCTTCCCCTGTACTCCATCAGGGGTAATGCAAATGCTGGATTATTACCGTATTGATTTGTCGGGTTTGAATGCAATCATGGTCGGAAGAAGTTTCATCGTGGGCAAGCCCCTGGCCAGCATGCTGACAAACCGAAATGCCACGGTAATCCTCTGCCACTCAAAAACCAAAAACCTGCCGGGTTTGGTCAAACAGGCAGACCTCGTGGTAGCAGCCATTGGCAAACCCGGGTTTATTACCGCCGACATGATCAAAAAAGGGGCCATTCTCATTGATGTGGGGCAAAACTTCCTTTACCGGCAACATGAAGTATTGGAATTTTGTATCGAATCCCAGCAGCAGAAATTCAAAAAAAAGGGCTATGGCATTGCCGGTGACATTCATATTAAGGCCTACCCAAAAGCCTCTTACTTCACCCCGGTACCCGGAAGTGTGGGTCCCATGACCGTGGCCATGCTCATGGCCAATACTCTGAAACTGTTTAAACGACAATATCACCTTGAATAAGATATTCATAACCGGTGTATCGGGCCTGTTGGGTCAAGCTCTGGTGGAAATCTTCCTGCAAAATGATTTTTTTGTATACGGTCATTATTTTCAACATCAACCAAAGGATCAGGATAATGCCAAATGGCTGCAGGGTGATCTGTCCAGCCTGAAAAAGATCAGAAATTTCTTAGAGCGAAACCAGCCGGATCTGAGTGGATGTGAATTCCTGATCAACAATTACGGGCCCATTACGATCAAGAATATTTCAGCCTTGACCGCTGACGACTACTGTCATGATTATTTTCATAACGTGTTAACCGCAATCGAGATCACAGATTTTTTTATCCAACAGACAAGACTCAGATCTGTTATCAACATCGGTTTCGAAAATATCGGGAAAATAATGCCCTATAAAAAAGTACTGCCCTATGCCATTGCCAAAAATGCCCTGCTGCTTATCACAAAATCCCATGCCGAAACCTATCGACCCATTCGTTTCAACCTGGTCTCACCGGTATCCCTGATAGGTGCTTCAGAGATATTGAAAAAAAACCAGACGGTTTCACCCCGGAAAGTGGCTAGGGAAATATTCAGGATCATTGTCAGTAATAAAAGCGGATTGAATATCATGATTAAATAACCATTTATCAACAGGTGAATTGCCACCCGGAGGTCGGATGTTTTTTAAAATTCTACAAAACGATATAGAAACCAGGGCCAGGAATGGGCTATTGAAAACCAAAAACGGAGAGGTTGAAACACCAGTATTCATGCCGGTGGGAACCAGCGGAACCGTTAAGGCCCTGACCTCGAAACAACTGGCCGATTCAGGGGCCCAGATCCTTCTGGGCAACACTTACCATCTTTATCTCAGACCGGGAATGGAAGTAATGAAGAAATTCAAATCATTGCATAACTTCATGGCCTGGACCAAGCCCATACTCACCGACAGCGGGGGATTTCAAATATTTTCCCTCAAAGACAATTCCAAAGTAAATGAAACCGGAGTCATCTTCAAATCCCATATCGATGGTAAAAAGATTTTTTTAAGCCCTGAAAATGTGGTCGATATCCAAAACATCCTGGATTCAGATATCCAGATGGTACTGGACTATTTCAAACCCCAACCTTCCACCCGAAAAGAGGAGGAAGAGGCCCTGGCCATCACCCATAACTGGGCCCATCGGGCCCGGGAACATTTCCTGGAATCAACGCATCGGAAAAATGCCCAGTTTGCCATTATCCAGGGAGGCCTGTTTACAGATTTAAGAGCGGAATCAGCCAGGGTTTTAACCGAAATGAACTTCGAAGGATATGGGATCGGAGGACTGAGCGTGGGGGAAAGCAAAGCGGAACTCGAGCGGATAATATCCGATTTGCTACCCGTCATGCCAGAGGAAAAGCCCCGATATCTGATGGGATCCGGAACTCCGGAAGACATTATACTGGCCGTTGAAATGGGAGTGGATATGTTTGATTGTGTTCTACCGACCCGGAATGCCAGAAACGGAACTTTGTTTACTTCCAGGGGAAAACTGGTCATTAAAAACGAAAAATACAAATATGACACGCGGCCCCCTGACCCCGGGTGTTCATGCTATACCTGCAGATATTTCTCCAGAGCCTATCTCCGACATCTATTCCTTTCAAAAGAGATCAGTTCAGCGATATTGAATACGCTTCACAACCTTCATTTTTATCTTGATTTTATGTCTGAAATAAGGTATGCTATTAAACAATTTAAGTTTAGGTCATTTAAAGAGAATTTTTTATCTCTTTATAAAAAAGGAGTGTGATATGCTTTTATACGGACAATCTGCCGGTGGAGCTGCCCAACCCAGTATGCTCAGTGCTCTGCTTCCATTCATCATTATCTTTGTCATCTTCTATTTTTTGATCATTATGCCAGCCCGGAAGAAACAAAAAAAACACCAGGCGCTGGTCGGAGGATTAAAAGGCGGAGAACGGGTGATCACATCCGGAGGTGTTTATGGTACGGTAACCCGGGTAATGGATGACCGGATTGAAGTTGAAGTGGACAAAAACACCAAATTGCAGATCGCAAAATCCTCGATTTCCGGAGTTGTTGATCAGACCGGAAGTACAGTCAAGGCCAAATAAGCGGTCAGTTATTCATCTGTGTCATTCCATGAGCATCGAATAAAAACATTGTAATGTATAGAATCATTTAATAAAATTCTATCGGTTTGCTGATATCAACATTTTTTGGAGGAAAAAATGAAAAAATCAATGACTTGGAAAATCGGATTAATCATACTGGTAATTGGTTTTTCGATTTTTATGTTTTATCCACCCAAAGAAAAGATCAGACTGGGGCTCGATTTGAAAGGAGGCATCCATCTGGTTTTGCAGGTCATCACCGATGACGCTATAAAGATTCAAACCGATCAGAACATCGCCCAGCTCAAAAGCCTACTGAGTGAATCCAGTATCAAATTTGAAAAGATCTCCAGAAAAGATATCAATAAATTCGAGCTGAGCGGAATCGCCTATGAAGATGAAGGCAATATAAAAGATATTCTGGATGATTATTTCAGAGACTGGAACTATACCTTCTCTACCAGCCGGGTAACCTTAAGCATCAGGCCGAATATTGAAATGCAGATGCGGGATCAATCGGTAAACCAGGCCCTGGAAACCATTCGGAACCGGATCGATGAATATGGAGTCTCGGAGCCTGTCATCCAGAAAGAATTGCTGAGCGAGGATCGCTTGCTAATACAACTTCCCGGCATTGATGACCCGGGCAGAGTAAAGGATTTGATCAAGAGCACAGCCATGCTCACCTATCATGAAGTGGTTTCCGGGCCCTTCCCCTCCGAAGAGGAGGCTCTCAAAGAGTACAACAATGCTCTTCCGGAAGATTTCATCATTTTAAGGGAAAAACTCAGCCGAAGCGAAAGAAAAACCGAAAAGAGTTTTTACGTACTGAATAATAGAGTCATTGTTTCGGGAAATGACATTAAAAATGCCCGACGGGGCACCGATGATTACGGCGGCCCCGCTGTCAGTTTCTCCTTGAATTCCAAGGGAACCAAACAGTTGGAAAAATATTCCGCAGCCAATATCGGAAAAAAAATGGCTATCGTTCTGGATGAACGAGTCATTATAGTGGCCACCATTCAAACCACCCTCTCATACGACAATCGTATCACCGGCGGTTTTACCGCCGAATACGTGGATGACCTGGTATTAAAACTCCGATCGGGCGCCTTACCCGCCCCACTGAAACCGCTCTTTGAAAGAACCATTGGCCCTTCACTGGGTGCGGACTCCATCCGCAAGGGTATCACTGCCGCCGTTACCGGCCTGATACTGGTCATGCTATTCATGCTGTTCTATTACAAGGCAGCCGGTATCAACTCGATCGTGGCCTTGACCCTGAACATTGTTATTCTCATGGGTGTTCTGGCCTATTTCAGGGCCACCCTGACTCTGCCGGGTATTGCCGGAATTATTTTGACCATCGGTATGGCAGTGGATGCCAATGTGCTCATTTTTGAGCGAATCAAGGAGGATCTCCGCCTGGGTAAATCTCCCAAATCGGCGCTCGACTCCGGATTTAAAAAAGCCTTTGTTACCATATTCGACGCCAATCTAACAACCATTATTGCCGCTATATTCTTGTTTCAATTCGGCACGGGGCCGATCAAAGGCTTTTCGGTAACCCTGATTATTGGAATTGCTGCCAGTATGTTTACCGCGGTTTTCGTCTCCCGGGTTATATTTGATCTGGTCTACGCCAAAAAGAAAAAATTGCAGAAAATAAGTATCTAACAGGAGCAGGAAAATGAAGTTATTTAAAAAAGAACCTGACTTTAAATTTATGAAGAAAAAGTTTTTTGCTTTTGCACTCTCCTCCCTAATCATGATAACCGGGCTCATCGTGTTCAATACCAAGGGATTCAACCTTGGGATCGACTTTACCGGAGGTACACTGGTGGAAGTGAGTTTCAGAACGCCCACCAGCGAGAAAGAATTACGGAATAAACTGGCACGGATCGGTCTGGAGAAATCCATCATACAGAGGGTGGGTGAAAAAGAAAACAAGTTTTTCATCAAAACCATAAAATTTTCCACTACCGAAGAAAAATCACTTGATCTGGATGCCCAGGAAAAGTTCTCCCAGACCATCAAGTTATTGTTGCTGACGGAAGAAGAAAAGGTTCTTCTGGAACAGGGTAAAAAGGATTTGAACAAGACATCTCAGAAAGATATGGCTGAATTTTTTATGGCCAGGGGAATCCCCGATCAGGAAGCGGAAGCCAGTGCAGAAAAACTGGCTGATCTCCGAAAAAACAATACGTCCGGACTGATCAATTCAATGGCTGAAGTCGAAGCGCTTGATCTGAAAAAGACCGTTTTCTCAGCGCTGGAGAAAGACACCTTCCTGGGCAATTTTGTCTTTTTGAGCGTTGAAATCGTGGGTCCCCAGGTGGGTTTTGATATGAGGAAAAAAGTCACCCTGGCTGCTATCTGGGCACTACTGGGTATGCTTGTCTACATCGGTTTCAGGTTTCGCTTCATTTACGGCCTGGCCGCCGTGATCACCCTGTTTCACGATGTGCTGATCAGCCTATCCTTTATCCTATTTTTCAATATAGAATTTTCCCTTCAAGTGGTAGCTGGCCTGCTTACTATTATTGGTTATTCGTTGAACGACACCATTGTCATCTTTGATCGTGTACGGGATAATGTGAAGATCATGAGAAGAGATAACGCCGAACTTATTCTTGACCGAAGTATCAATCAAACCCTGAGCCGGACCATTGTCACTTCAAGTACTACTCTGGTTACGGTCCTGTCCCTGTTTTTTCTTGGCGGTGAAGTGATTCACACCTTTGCCTTCACCTTAGTTGTGGGTATCCTGGTCGGTACCTATTCATCGATTTTCCAGTCCTGCGTCTGGCTTAAAATCTGGGAAAAAAGTTTTCTGGGCAAAAAAAAATAAATAAATAAAATGAGACTTGCAATTTAGTTTAATTTGGTATATATATAAATTTTATTAATTATTAATAATATTTAGGGAGGTTTATTATGTTAGAAGACTCGATGCTTGAATCCAGTGGCAAGAAAAAAACTACCAGGAAATGGTTAACCTTCCCGGTTTCATTACTTCTGCATGGAATAGCCATCTTATCTTTAGTCGTTTTTCCATTATTGAATGCCGACTCAGATTTACCTGAAATAAAAGTATTTGATGTATTCATGTCCACAACTCCTCCTCCACCCCCACCCCCCCCGCCTCCGGCAAAAAAGAAGGGTAAAAAAAGCAAAAGTAAAGAAAAGGAAGCTCAAAAAGAAGTCGAGCGAAAACCAATCATGTCCGGCAGGCTGGTTGCCCCAATTGAAGTTCCAGACGAAATCATAGAAGAAGATGTCAGTGATTTTGGTTTTGAAGGCGGAGTAGAGGGCGGAGTTGAAGGTGGAGTTGAAGGCGGAGTCGTCGGCGGCGTGCTGGGTGGACTGGGAGATCCTTCTCAGATAACCGAAGCCATTCGGGTGGCCAGTATTCAAAGGCCCCGGTTAATCCGGAAGATCGAGCCGAAATACCCGGATGTTGCCCTGAGAGCTAGAATTCAGGGCCGGGTGATTATCGAAGCCACTACCGATATTTACGGAAGGGTCAGGACAGCCAGAGTGGTAAGCGGTCATCCTCTACTCAATAACCCTGCACTGAAAGCAATCCAACAATGGGTTTATGAACCATATATTTTAAACGGAATTCCAAAACCGGTAAGATTTACCGTTATTATTACCTTTAATCTTCAAGGGCAATAATACCAATAACACACTAAAGGAGGTTTCATTATGTCATTTGAATTATCATCAATGTGGGCATCAATGGGTGCATTACCCAGACTGGTGGTCCTTGTTATACTGTTCATGTCAGTATATGCTATCGCAATTGGAGTTGAAAGACTGATTGTATTTAACAAAGCCAAAAAACAGTCTCAAATCTTACTGAGACTGATGAGCAAGCTTTGGCAAGAAGGCAAAATTGACGAATCAATAAAATTATGTTCTGATAAAAAATTCAAGAATAGTCACCTTGCTAAAGTATTGGTCGCCGGATTGAACGAACTGCAATATCAGGCAGATTCCAAAGCACCTTTTTCCGATCAGATTGAAGCGGCAAAAAGAGCCGTCGAAAGAGCAACCATTAAAGGTATTCTGGAATTCAAGAGGGGTATTAATGCTCTGGCAACCATTGGTTCGACCGGACCATTTGTTGGATTGTTCGGTACCGTGTTTGGAATCATCACCGCTTTCCAGGGTATTGCTATTTCAGGATCTGGTGGACTGGGTTCCACTGCCCAGGGAATCGCCGAAGCATTGATCACCACCGGTGCCGGAATCGGAGTCGCGGTTATCGCTGTTTGGTTCTTTAATTTTCTTTTGAACAAAATCGATGTTTTTACTGGTGAAATGGCCAATGCTTCTTCCGAGTTGATCGATCATTTCATCAAATTAAAACAGAAATAAGGAGCCCGGATAATGGCTAGCAGCGAACTGGGTTCAACGACTGCGAAATCAGAGCCGAATGTAGTCCCCCTTTGTGATATTCTCCTGGTATTACTGATCATTTTTATGGTGATCACACCAATGATTCAGAAGGGTGCCAATGTCAGGCTTCCCGAAGCCAAAAACATTTCGGATCAAAAGGAAGCCGGCCAATTGATAACGGTTAGCATCAAAAGAGACGGTACCGTTTATGTTGGCGATAAAATCGTTGAAGATATCACCAAACTATCAACGATCATTGAAGACACCATGGAGGAAAAGCAAATTACCGACCGCAAGGTCCAGTTAAGAGCCGATGTCGAACTGGAGTATGGAAAAATCATTGATGTGATGAATGAAATTAAAAATGCCCGGGTTGAATTATTGGCGCTTCTGGTTGATAAATTCGCAGAGTCTGACTAAAATAATTTTTTTATTTAACTTTTTTACAGAGAGATCACTTCAGTAGGATAAGTTTCCTATTAAACTGGAATTCTGATCTTTATTTTATGAGGTAACACCTTAATGGTGTACTCAAACTGATCTTTTTCCCCGTATTCCCCATCAATCGTACTGGGGATCTCTTTGTCCAGAGATTTAATGGTGACCGAATCAAACTTGTATGATTTATAAAAAGGCAGTTTATGGATATTTCCAGTAAATAATTTTTGAATATGTAAGGATGCGGATACAAGTTTAAACTTGTTTATAATACACATATCCAGAAGCTTATCATCGGGCAAGGCAAAGGGGGCAATGATGACATTTCCCCCGTACTGCTTGAAATTGGCAAAAGCCACAAGTGAGATTTCATCCTGAAACTCGATGTCTCCCAGATTGATCTGGACCCGAAAAGAAGGCCTTTCAAAAACTCCCCGGACCCCGTAATAGATATAGGGCACAATTCCCCTGGATTTTGATTCCAGGTTGAACCGTTTTGAAATCAATCCATCCAGCCCGATCCCAGCCACGTTCAGGAAAAACCGGTCATTAATCATTCCGGCATCGATATAGACGTCCTTCCCGTAGATTAAAACATCCAGGGCCCGTCGCCAGGAAAGTGGGATATGGAGATTCCGAACCAGGCCGTTTCCGGAACCTCCGGGAAGAACTCCCAGTACTTTTTCCTGGTCTACCAGGGCCGAGGCAATGGAATTTACCGTCCCGTCACCGCCAAAGGCGGTAATGATATCAAATTGATCCAGGGCATTCTTGGTGATTTCATAACCGTGCTTGGGAGAATTGGAATTTATTATCGAAACCGTATCAAAGTGTTTTCTGAGTTTTTTGAATATAATCGCTGTGGCAATGTCCTTGCTTACGATACCGGAGGAGGGGTTTAAGATAACCAGAATTTTCTCGTTTCGTTTCATATCACATTATATCATATATCCGTCCCTGGTTTGCCTGGCGAAAACCATTGCCTCTCTCCTCTTTCAATATCCGGGAAGAGTGACCTGTGTTGCAAGACTTATTTATCCTGCCCCGTTAAATCCTTGAGCAAGTTAGCCACAAATGAATTAAACGATTTCAGGTTTAAATCAAATTCAGAAGAAAAATTGATCTTGATCAAATTATCGTAATAGCGTAAAAATTTATTCCATTCTTTGAAGGACAAATAATTGACATTGGTCTCGATGAATAAATTCAAATCGAACAATATGTCTTCCTGGGTAAGATTTCCCTTCTTGTTAAAATAATCATTTATTTTCTGATTCAGCTTGGACAGTTTATTTTTCAATTCTCTTGATTGTTCTTTTCGTGAGATGTATCGTTCAAAAATATTGGAACCGGAAATTTCCGGTTTAAACAACTGGGCAATGGTTTCAATTAAATCTTGAATGGCCAGATCGGAAATCAAGATGATATTCTTGATGATCTTTCTCTTGTTTAACTTCTCATCGGATTCAGCAAAAAAGTTCGGCAACTCGCCTTCATATATTTTCTGGTATTCCAGATTCAATTCATCATAGACCTTTCTGACTTTTTTCAATAGATCCTTGTCCTTGACCTCTTTTTGCATGCTGGGTTCCAGGTACTTTTCATAAAAAACGAAAAGGTGCTCCAGGCTTCTTTTCAGAGCCAGTACCAGGGGAATAGTAACATCCACATTCCTGACCTTTTTCAGGTTCAGCCCGATAAAATTATTGATTCTCAAAATTCGGTATGAGAAAACAAAAAATATTCCCAGATATTTCTTGAGTTCCTTGTTTCGGATGGTGGAAATGATATTGGAAATATCCGGCTGATAAATTTTGTCCATCTTGGGAATGAAACGTCTCCTCAATAGAGAAATGATAATGGGATTGCTGATCAATTCCTTGTGATAAAGCTTTTTTAGAGAAGAAAAGGTCTTTTGGGGCACCATATCCTCTTTTACCAGTTCAGTGGCCAAAGTCCTGATATTTTGAAGAAATATCCGCAAACTGTAAAACCAGGATTCAGGCACATAGACATCACGCAGATATGGCAGGGATTTGACCATGTACGATTCCAGAATGCTCTCTACGATGAACTCTTCAAAATTCAGGGAATATTTATCTTTTTTAAAATCCAGGTCTTTCAAATGGGTGATGATTCGTCCCGAAATCTGGTTGAAAGTGGAGAGGTAAAACTCATAATTTCTCTGATTGGGAACAATAAAGCGGAACATCAATTTTTCCAGATAGGTCGAGGTAAAAAAGGCTTCCATGCTCTCCAGCCAGAGTTTCAGTTCGAAGAGATTCAGGGTTAGATTCTTCTGGCCGATTTTATTGATCCAATCATAAAAAATGGCATCCCATTTTTCCTCCGGAGTCATCTGAGAAGTTCCCCCGGGGAAAAAATCCTGTATGTTTTCAATGTCTTTGTCGGGCATGAGCATATTTTATATAAATAAAATGAAAATTGCAAGAGAAAATCCAATAACATCAGGAATTTTTGAGTCAGGGTTTTCGGGCAGTGACTCGAGTCCGGATTTCTGTTATAATGTCCCCCTGCGCCCGTAGCTCAATGGATAGAGCGGTAGACTTCGAATCTGCGCGTTGGGGGTTCGACTCCCTCCGGGCGTATTTGAATTATCAAGGGTATCCAGCCCTACACTATAAATTAATCTATCCGGTATGTGTCAAATATGTGCCAAACATCCCCTTATTTGGCGTTAGAACACCCCGCTAACATTCAATCTCTTTTGCCATGATATCTGATATAGATTGAAAATTATCGGGCCTCAGAATCGATTTTTCTGACTTCTAATTAATGACCGATTTGTGCCATGATTCCTATCCATCGATTAATACACAAATTGTATTCAAATCAAGTCACCTGATATATCAAGCCACTTTATTTCATTCCCTATAAGCTTGATATTTCTTACATTTTATAATAACATATAAAAATCACATGGGGAGTTTTTATGGAAAAGAAAAATGATAAACCAAAAAAGAAGCAACCAAAATCTCAAAAGGAAAGTAAACAAAATGAATTAACCATTATAGGACCGCTTGATAAGCAATTGGAATTATTAAAGGATAATTGGATTCCTATTACTCAAATGGAAAATAGCTTAAAACATTTGACAAAGGGCATTGAAATCGACACATCAAGCTGGACAAACTTACTTGGGAACATGAACAATGAATTAACCCAGCCTTTTATTGAACTGCAGAAAGACATAAACATTCTGCAGGAGGAAATATTAAAAACACCAGAAAGAGAGCAACTTGAAAACTATCAAGAGAAAATTACTGAATTAGAAAAATATAAAAGGCTCAGACATCTTTATAACAGTGTTAATTCAAAAGCTCGAGAAAAATTATCAAAATCTCAATCTTTTGTTGGCAAGTTTGAATCTGACAAGCCTTTAGAATCGGTAGTTGTTTCAATTGATATAAGGCGTTCAACAGAACTTATGCTTAAGGCAAAGACCCCAAATCACTTTGCTCAATTCATAACAGACTTATGCAAAAAGCTAACTGATATTATAATAGAAAATTATGGTGTAATTGACAAATTCACAGGAGATGGTATTTTAGCCTTTTTCCCTAATTTCTATTCAGGTAAGGATTCATATTATTATGCATTAAAATCTGCAAACGATTGTCATTATTTTTTTCAAAAACACTATGAAGAATCAAGAACATGTTTTACAACTATCTTAAAAGACATTGGTCTTGGAATAGGAATTGACAGTGGTTTAGTCAACCTCGCAAAAATAAATAATGAACTGACTGTTGTTGGTACACCAGTCGTTTATGCTTGCCGTTTATCGGGAACTGATCCTGGAATCACACTTGTAAATCAATCTGCAATGGAAACAATCTCCAATTTATATAGCAAGCATATAAGAATTGAAGACTCAGAAATACCAATAAAACATGAGGGCAGAGTATTAGGGTATTTAATTGATTTAAACTTCAAAGCAATTGAACCTGAAATTCCTGATTGGAAAAAATTCCCTGATGATAAAACTGAAGACAAAAAAAAGTAATACTTCAAGCGTCAATCTGAACTTTTTAATGCCTTATTTTTAAAACCTAAATTCATTGGAATGAGCTTTTTTACTGCCTTCTGCATCTGGATGAAATTTGAATGCGTATAAACAGCAGTTGTAGAAAGATTGGCATGACCAAGAAGGGATGAAACAGTTTGGACATCTGCCCCACTATGGAGGAGGTTGGAGGCAAAACTGTGGCGCAATGTATACATGACTCCATCTATTTTTAGTGCTTTCTTCAATTTTAACCACTGTAGCCTGAAGGCCTCTGAGCGCCGCTGTGTAGTGTTTATGATAAAGACACTATCTCTGGGCAAACTCATTAAAAGTTGATAGAGAATTTTGTGTATAGGTACTAACCGTTCTTTTCCCGTTTTACTCTTTCGGATTATCAATGAATCCTCTTTGATATCATCCCAGCGCAGGTTGAATATCTCCCCGGCCCTCATTCCGGTATAAGCGGCAATCATGAGGAAGGGGAAGAAATAGAGTTGTGAGGGAGATGTGGCATTTTCAGATATGCCCCGGGCATACTCCAGGATTTCCTGGATCTGGTCTGGTGTATAGTATTCACTGCGCCGGGCTTCCTGGTAGTATTTCACATTAGATACAGGATTGCGGCCATCATAATCACCATCCTTTATCAGCAGATTGATGGCTGATTTCAGCAGGGCCAGATACCGGTTTACAGTGGTTCCACTGATGCTCCTGCTTCTCTTCAGATACCCTTTCAGCTCTTCAATTCTGGAAGGCTTGATGTCTTTCACCAGTATTCCAGCTCCAAAAAACTTAAGGATGATATCACGTTTGGCCCGGTCGTTTTGAAATGACTTTGAGTCTTTATTGATTTCTGAATACTTCAGCCAGCGGTTAATGGCATCCTCCAAGGAAATATTTCCACTCAGGCCATAAGCTTCCTTCAAAATATCATCATAGACCTTCTGGGCCAATTGTTGGGCCATGGCCTTGTTTCCGGTCCTGAGAGAGGGGCGGTATCGTATTCCCTTGATTGAAAAATCCACATACCAGCTCTTCCTCCGTTTGAATAACGTGTAAGACATTGTATTCATAATATTCTTTTTTTTTTGATTTTCAACTTCACCCCGGCTCACTCATTCAATTTCATAATGCTGATGTGTTTATCAATAATACGTTTGGTAAGAATTCGCTTTTTTATTTTTTGTTCAGCCTCAATCATTCTCAGTCTACCCGGTCTCGAATTCTCTTCCATGAAAGTCTCCACATCAGAATGTCTGTATTTAACCCGCTTCCCGATCCGGACAGTTCGTATGGGCAAAAGGGCAAGCGTGGGGCGGCTGACTTTCAGCACTTTGCATACCTCCTTTGGTTCTAGGATTTCAATCATTTATTCAATAACTATATCCTTCCGATTCGGGTCTCTCCACTGGTCATACATACGCCCATGTGTTTCTGTTTCTCCAGCCCATATAAAATCAGGGTGTTCTTTTTGGTATTTTTCACGCTCTGATTGAAGAGAAATACTCACATAACGAATAACAATTTTCTTTTTCTTCACTCCAACAATTGATTCCAACTGTTTGAGCCGTCTGTGTAGTTCTCTCATGGATGTTTTTTTTGGTCTTTTGATGATTGCTCCAGGGATTCAATCCGTTGAGTTAAATTTTCAAGTTCAATGAATCGGGCAGCATGTTCAAGAATTAGGCTTGATGCTCTTAATCTTACATTGTCATTTTTGGCCTTCAACAGGTCGGTCAGGGTTGCTGAAGCTTCATCTGCCTGTCTAATCAATCTCAACCGGGCGGCATCCAGAACCTGCTTTGACTGGTTCAGAAATTCTTCGCGAAATTCTGGTTCAGCCATCCACTTATAAAATGTGGAGCGATTTATTCCAGCCTTTTTACAACCCTCTGTTATGGTCCTAGCACTCAAGATTGCATAAATGGCATTTTTCTGGTTCGTTGAAATTTGTGTATTATTGTTGCTCACGCTCACCGTCCTTCCTCCTCATTAAATTGATTTGCTTTTGTGCTTTTTGATAAATAGTTAAAATCATTCTCAACTATAATCTTTTGTAATCTTCCTTTTAGAGTTGATGTATCAATATTTTCTGGAATAATATTATGTATCTCTTTATCATCTTTTATATTATGATATATATTATCTTGCTCCTTTATAGGAATAGTATTGTTATCTGTGTCCCTATCTTCAATTTCAACGGTGTCCCGCTGGCTCTTTTTTTTTGCCATTTCTCTGCTATATATTTGAGTTCTTACGGTGTCCCTTTTTTCAACATTCTCGGTATCCCTTATTAAAACGGGAGTATATTCACCATAATCAAGTATTGTTATGATTGTCGTAATCGTAAATCCCTTCTTAGGAAATTTTTTATAGCTCACCTTATTTTCATTTTCCAATTTATTAAGAAACCTCCTCACGCGCTTTATATTCCATTCCCAGATTCCTGAAAGATGCTTAAGGCTATAAGCGAGTTGGGCTCTTTGAAGTGGAATTTCTATGCCCTTTATTTTTACAAATCCATCTTTATAATTTGCTACTATTAATAAAAACAACCAAGCTCGGGATTCATCAAATGGTTTTCTCATAAACCTAGTGTCATTCAATAATGTTTTTCTTTTTAATGGGAGGAAACCTCTATTAATGTCAAGTATCATTTTTTACTATTAATCACCATCTAAAAATTGCCATTTAAGTTGTACTTTTTTTGGTTGAGTTGATTTTAACCACTTCTCTATTAAATCACTGTCGAAAAGGATACTGCCTCCTACTTTTGAGTATGGGATATTATTTCCCTTTATTAATCTGTCTATCGTGGGAACACTTTTACCGAGAATGGCGGCAACTTCTTTCTTACTAAGCATTTTTTTTGACATGACACCTCCTTTTATTACAATCAATTACCCGAATTGGATAATATGGGTTGAAATTTTTTTACTTTTGAATCTCATCAATCCTCTTCAACAAAAAATCATTGATTTTGCTCAAATTAATCACCAAGCTCACAGGGTATTTATCCAGCTGTGTTTTAATCTCACTTACTTTTTCAAAATTCTCTCTATACCACTGTAACCCTACACTGTCTCTATAGCTTTTATGGTCTATGTTTATTATCCAATTTTTGCCAGTTTCAATATATTCCTTTATCTTTTTTCTATTGAATTCAAACAGTTCATTCTGGCAGAATTCGTATTCCGAATATAGACCATGGCCAAGCAAATGCATTACTTCAATCTGGATTAAATTGATAAAATCAAACAGATGTTTTTTCTTTCGCCTTCCCAAGGATTTTGATTCAATCGGGACGATAAATCGTCTCAAAATCCAATTGCTTACAGTTCTGACTGTAATACCAGTAATTTCCTCAACTTGTTGGACAGTAAATGTCCTTTTTAAAATTTTATTATTCAATTTGTTTCACAGCCGATTATCCGATCTAATTAATCTCATTCTATAATTATAATATAATTCCTTTCAAATGTCTACCAAATTGTTCAACTCAACTAATTTTAATCAAAAAAATATCAACACAGATATACGTTAACACCAGGATTGAGATTTTTGAACACTTTTTTCAATCTAAGCATAAAACAAATTTTATTGATATTTCTTTTTTATTTTAATACAATATATATCGATATTCATCAATAGTTATCACAAACTAGATTGGGGAGAAGATTGTATGGTAAATGAAATTAATAATGTAGGCTTTTCGCCAAATGTCCTACAAGTTTTAGAGAATTTTTTTGCTGCGCTGCGTGCTGATGATAAAATCGACGAACAATCGATTTCTAGACTTGAGAAGCTTTTTCAAAAAGGATGCATCCCGAAAGCAGAGGAAATCAATTCGACCTTGTTCAATCCACCCAAAGATGGTGAAAGATGATTCGTATCAACTCTATTCATATTGAGGAATTTCGTGGTATCCGAAATCTTGACCTTGACCTAGATGCAAAGAATTTCGGGATATGCGGTCCGAATGGAACTGGCAAAAGTGGTATTGTTGATGCTATCGAATTTTGTCTGACAGGAGATGTGACACGACTATCAGGACAGGGAACCACAGGTCTCAGTGTAAAAAATCATGCACCCCATGTTGAACAACGTAATTCTCCTGAGAAAGCAAATGTGACAATCAGTGCAAAAATCCCATCAATAAATAAGGCAGTTCAGATTCATCGATCAGTCAAGAATCCGCGAAACATTAAAATTTTACCGGACGATGCAGATGTGGTGAGTATTATTGAAGAGTTACAATCACACCCGGAATTCGCTCTTTCACGTCGTGAGATTGTCAAGTATATAATTACCCCACCCGGCAAACGTTCCGAGGATGTTCAGACTCTTCTGCGACTTGAATATCTTGAAAAGCTCCGGAAATCCCTCACTACCTTTAACAACAAATGCAAAATCAGAATGGAGGAAGCTGAACGTAATGAAAAGCGGGCAAGAAACGAACTGAGAATCACCCTGGAAACAGACAAGCTAGATAAAGAAACAATCCTTAAAAAGGTTAATGAGAATCGAAAAATTCTTGACCTTGAAATCCTTACGGACCTTACAAAAAACACCTCGTTTAAGGAAGGATTGGTTGCTCAAAAAAAAGAAGAAAAGAAACCTACCATAAGAAAAACCATAGCACTTGCTGATCTTTCATCACTTAAATCCACAATCGAGAAAAAAGCACCTGATGTTCTTATAAAAAATCAGCAAAAAGCGAAAGCCACCCTTGAAACACTTAGAGACGATGAGAACGCCCTTATATTGGCGAAACGCTTTCATTTTATCAAGACTGGCTGTGACTTTATAACCGAAAATGCTTGCCCCCTTTGTGACAAGGAATGGGATGCAGATGAGCTTCGTGAATATCTAAACAAGAAACTTTTAACTGCAAAAAAAACCAAGCAGCTTTTAGAAAACATTCGTGGAAATATTAATACTGTTCTCAATTCATTATCAGAGCGAGTTCAGGCAATCGAAACAACCATAAAATATTGTAATAAACTCAAGCCACAAATCGAGACAACTGAACTGGATGCCTATCTTAGAAAGCTAAAAAGCACAGAGATAGCCTTGAAAGATTTCCTTGAAGATTACAATCAATTTGAACAAGCCTTGGAAGCCGTCACATTCACGTGGTGGTCTCCAACCAAAGAACAACAAACTAGCGTCAACAAATGTCATAAAGCTGTAAAAGCTCTGCCGGACATATCAGCTGAAGACGATGCTCGTGACAAACTGACAGTCGCACAGGAACGTTACGACAGGTTTTATGATTTTTTTATAACGGCCAAAAAGGAGAAGTCACAGAGCTCCATCGCCCAGAGGATACTGGAACATTACCATAAAAGTAATGAGACAGTTCTTGAAGGTATTTACAATAATGTTGCAAAGGACTTCTCTACATTTTACAGTACTATAAATCGCCAGGATGAAGAGAAATTCGTTGGCAAGCTTACATCAGCGCCCGCCAAGTTAAGCTTTGATGTTGATTTCTACGAGTACGGACTTTTCCCACCAGGTGCCTATCATAGTGAAGGTCATCAGGACGGCATGGGATTATGTCTTTATCTTGCGCTGATGAAACACACTCTTGGCAATAAATTCACCTTTGCAGTACTTGATGATGTGCTCATGTCCATCGACTCTGGTCATCGACGCGAGGTCTGCCGACTGTTAAAATCAGAATTTCCTAACACACAATTTATCATAACAACTCACGATAGAGTGTGGCTCCAATATATGAAAACCGAAGGTTTGGTTAACAACAGTAAATCATTCGGAGGGTGGCATGTTAAAACGGGTCCGCGAGTTTGGGACGACCATGATATCTGGACAGAAATCCAAAACGAACTCGGCAAAGATGATGTTGCAAAGGCTGCCGGGCTATTGCGTCGCTTCCTCGAATATACTTCTATAATCCTCGCTGATAATCTCCGGGCGCCTATTGAGTTCAAAGGAGATGGTAACTATGGCCTCGGAGACCTCATGCCTCATGTATTGAAAGTTTGGCGGAAAAGACTTGAGGATGGTGAAAAGTCTGCCATCTTTTGGAAACAGGATAAGGAAAGAAAAATTCTTGCCGAAAAGCGTGTCATAGCAAAGGAACTTATTGCAAAAACGAATGCTGAGCAATGGGCTATAAATCCATCCATTCATTATAACGAATGGGCAAATTTCCAACGCCACGAGTTTCAAGAAGTTGTAGATGTATTCAAACAGCTTCTTGAAAATCTCCAATGCAAAAACAAAGAGTGCAACTCCTACATTTATGTACTACCTCAGAAAGGAAAAGCAGAGGAGATGCGATGCAATTGTGGTGCAACTAATATCAATCTCAAAACTGATAAATAATAAAAAAATCATATCAATATAATGAGAACAAATCAAGCTGAAATTTTATTTATCAATCTTTTCATTTGCGAGTTGGTAATCTGATATCTTTATAAATTTTATATTTTTCCCAGAATCCAATAAAGAGGCGTAATCTCTGATAATCATCCTTTCGAATGTGACCCGATATTTTGACATCTTCTTTGGTAAAACATCATATCGATAATAATTCCAATTTGGAATAACAGAATAACATTGGCTCAATCTCTTTATTAAATTTTGAGCTTCCATATATTCGTTAAGTATCCTCTGAATACTTGGAATCAACTCAACTTTCAGTTTTTTTTAATCCTTCAAGTCTACCCAACAATAGTTCATATTGATAAACTGCTTTTAAAATTTCTTTCGTCAAATCCAATGACATCTCAATCTCTTCTTGTCCCACCTTCGAAAATGTCCTCGCCTCAACATGAGCTGCATCATTACCCAATAGTCTTAAATTATTCATAGCCTTAAAGAGGTCCTCCGGAAGTACAATTTTTGTTCTCAAATCTGCGATTCTGTCAATCAATCTTTCCCCTGTCGCAGCCTTATCTTTACATATTTCCTCAAGCGTTCTTCGTATTAACATTCCAGCTCCGATATAACACTTTTCTGCATGGCATATTATTGCTTCGCTGAATGTTTTCCATATCAGTGGAGGAATATTATTTTTATCAAACTCTATTTTTTGAGAGGGATACGTAAAAATCCCCCCTGCTTTGTTGATATAGAATACAATACCATGGCATTCATCATTAGGACATCTTCGCATACCAAACCAAGTTTTATTAACATTCTCCATTAAGGATTCTTGACAATTTTCAAAAGTACCAATTGCCCCACAATATGGACATCTGATTTTTACAACTGGACCAGAGCCACCATGACTCAAGTCATCAACTTTAACATACATTTCTCCTCCCTGTATAATCCCATAATATAAGAAACATACAATCACGTCAATTTTGTGTTAAATATTTTGGTTAATTTATTTTATTTTTTAGAATAATAGTATAAGCAATATATTAAATATTTCTAATAAATATGATACTATTAACATCAATCTTGAATTTATTGGGGGTGATTTTTCATGGCCTTTAATTTGAAAACAAAAAAATCAAAAAATCCTTATAAACAAATTTGGAAATACCTTCACTCTTATAAGGACCAAAATTTTAGTTTAAAAAAAATTAAATCATTTTCCCCAAAGGCTAATAAAGATACTTTAAAAAAAAAGGCGAAACAAATAGGATATTGTATTCGACAATCAGAAGAATATTTCTGCGCCTCAGAAGAAGTAAGTTTAGCTACTCGTCCATTACTCCTCTACTATGGTGTAATGTGTTTATCATATGCTTTAATCGTATTAAAAAATGATGACAACCATTCTATTGATTATCTTCGTCAAATCAAGAGTAATAAGCATCATGGATTACATATAAAAGGTGATTTTCAATTAATTAGTAAAACAAGAAAATGGAAAACACTTTTTAGTGAACTTAAATCAGAAATTGCTAAGAAAAGTGGAAAGCCAATTGGAACATTTTCACTTTTTTATAAATCAATCGTTCCGGCTTCTTCAATGGTAAAAAGAGAGCTTCAGAACCTTGGAAGAGTTACAGTATTAAAAGGGTACATTATTAAAGAACTGCCTCAAATCCCAAAAATGGACCTTCTGAATAATTCTGCATCCTGTTTAAGTTTATTCTCAAATATTCCAGATTTATATGATAATCTTGTTGAAGAAAATATATATTCAAATTTATGTAAAGGTAGCGCGAAAATAAGAATTCAGAGTCAATTTAAAAAACATTTTGAAGTATCTTCAGATATATTCTTAGATGATGTGACAGAACAGGAAAAAAAACAATTTATAAAAAACTATAATTTTTTAAAGATATATTATGATATGAAAACCAACGTACATTATCAAATTAATAAATCATTCCCAAGCCAAGAGGAAATAGAGGTAGAATTGCCCTATTTTATTTTTGATATAAATGAACAGATGTATCATATTATTAATCCAGATAAATTTGAACCTGAATTGATTTCCTTCTATAGAATCCTGTTTTGTTTGGGAACACTCTCGAGATATTACCCAGATATTTGGATGAAAATTATCGATGAAAAAATATTGACGAACGAGTTTGTCAACACTTTATTAAATATCATACATACTAAATATCCACAATTAATTTTAGAGCAGATGAATCTTATTAGTTATAAATTTACATAATTTCTCGAAGTCATTTGTGCCACGTTTGTGTCAAATTTTTTGGTTATATTTTAATTTATTTTCAATTTGAGTGACCCGTAAGCTTGATTATACAAGGCTATACGGGAGTTTTGGGGGATATGCAATATAGACTTCGAATCTGCGCGTTGGGGGTTCGACTCCCTCCGGGCGTATTTGGCCTAACTTCCGGCTACAGATAAATATAGTGCCCAAGTTTCAAGGCAACATCTGTCATTTTTTTCTACAATAGTAGATTCTTAGACTCCTCTATTCGATATAATTTAAAAAAAAATCAATAATATTAAATATTGACCATTATTCAACACATATTCGAAAGCCCAAGCTAGGATACGCACCGTCTCCCCATTCACAAGTGGGAGCAGAGATATCTCTTGAAAATGTTGTTACAGTATATGAAGATGAATAAAAACATCCACCTCGAACAACATGACACATTCCCGAACCTGGTCCAGTAGGATTCATATATGCTAATTCCGAATAATAAGTTTCAGAATACCAATCATAACACCATTCACTAACATTCCCAGCCAATACAAAGTTTGTTGATGGATTTTAGGTTATGAAAAAAAATTGAAACTTTACACTAACTGACGCGTTTCAGTTTTTCCGACCGCTTTCTTTCGTGGATATTCAGAAACTTTTTTCTCATCCGGATATTTTTGGGGGTAATCTCAAGCAATTCGTCATCCTGAATATACTCCAACGCCTGCTCAAGGGTAAACTGCCTGGGAGGGGTCAACCGGATGGCCTCATCGGCGCCGGAGGACCTCATGTTGGTCAGTTTTTTGGTTTTACACACATTCACTACCAGGTCATTCTCCTTGCTGTGCTCACCGCAAATCATCCCGGCATACACCGGTACACCGCCCCCGATAAACAGGGTGCCCCGATCCTGGAGATTAGACAACCCGTACGGAACACTGGCTCCGGCCTCCAGAGCAACCAAGACCCCCTTGGCTTTCCGGATCATGGAACCCTTAAACGGTTCATACCCCTTAAAACAGTGATTCAGGATGCCGGTCCCATGGGTGAGGGTTAAAAATTCACTGTTGATACCGATAAGTCCCCTGGCGGGAATACAAAATTCCAGTCGTGAATATCCGTTCCGACTGGGAGACATATTGATCAACTCACCCCGTCGCTCACCGAACATTTTTATGACGGCACCGGCATGCTCCGCTGCGACATCGATGGTGGCCCACTCAATGGGTTCACACTTTTTGCCGTTGATGGTTTTAAAGATCACTTCCGGTTTGGATACCTGGAACTCATATCCCTCCCGGCTCATGTTTTCAATCAGGATGGATAATTGAAGGGTTCCCCGCCCCTTGACGACAAATGCCTTCTGGGATTCGGTCTCTTCGATTTTGATGCTGACATTGGACAGCAGTTCCTTGAAAAGACGGCTCCGGATATGACGTGAGGTGACATATTTCCCCTCGTTTCCTGCAAAGGGGGAATCGTTGACAAGGAATGTCATGACCAGGGTCGGTTCATCAATGGCAATCGTCGGGAGGCTCACCGGGTGATCTTTATGGGTGACGGTTTCACCAACATCGATGGTATCTATACCGGCAATGGAAACGATGTCTCCGGTGGCTGCCAGGGGGATACTCTTTTTATTCAAACCCTCATAGGTGAAAACACCGGTAATTTTAAACGTCTGTTTCTCTCCATTGCGTTTAATCAAAAGGATCTCCTCTCCCCTCCGGAAGGTTCCGTTGTGAATCCTTCCGGTACCCATTTTCCCCAGGTAGGTGTCATAGCTAATGGCGGATGTGAAAAACTGGAGGGGACTGTTTGCGTCTCCTTCAGGTTCTTTTACGTGCTGGATGATGGTCTCAAAGAGGGGAATCAGATCCGTGTTGGTATCCGCCATATCATACCGGGCAATCCCATCCCTGGCGGAGGTGTATAAAACCGGAAAATCCAGCTGTTCATCACTGGCGTCCAGTTCCACAAAGAGATCAAAAATCGCATCAAGCACTTCATAGGGTCTGGAATTGGGCCTGTCGATCTTATTGATCACCACAATGGGATTCAGGTTTTCCTCAAGAGATTTTTTCAGAACATACTTGGTCTGCGGCATGGGACCCTCAAAGGCATCCACCAGCAGCAGGACCGAGTCCACCATTTTGAGGATCCGCTGGACCTCCCCGCCGAAGTCAACGTGTCCCGGGGTGTCCACGATATTTATCTTAAAATCCCTGTAAAAAAAAGCGGCATTCTTGGAGAAGATGGTGATGCCCTTCTCCCGCTCCAGGTCATCGGAATCCATCACCCGTTCAGCGATATTCTGGTTGGTCCTGAACACGCCCGCCTGTTTCAATATCCCGTCTATCAGGGTGGTTTTCCCGTGATCGACATGGGCGATAATGGCAATATTCTTAATTTTTTTCATAAAATTCACCTGTATACATGCATGAGATGGATACTATTTCTCTCCGGAATTCTCAGATTTGATTTAGTGCGTCACGCAATGTTTCATTATACCACATTTTTAACCTCCGGAACAGACCCCCGGCCTCCCTGCTGCGCCCGTAGATGGCTGATTCAAGAGTCAATTCTACTCTTGACTCAAGCTTATATTATAAAAAATGGGTTTAAATTCTACCAGTAAAACATAATTCAGACTTAGCTAAATTTGTGCAAACAACTTATATTCATCTGAATACTTGTTTAAATGGTGTGTCATAACTGTGTCACCTGGTGGTACAATTCAGTGCAAATAATACAGATAATTAGAATAATGCCAATCAATACAATTGTGCCAGCTTTGTGTCAAATATTTTGGTTAATTTTTAATTTATTTTCAATTTGAGTGACCCGTAAGCCTGATTATACCTTACTATATGGGGGTTTTGGGAAATATGCAATATAGACTTCCCATGATTCACCTCAAAGTGAATCAGCATGACTGACCGAAGGGAGGGAACCGAAGGTGAGTGAGTGATGAACGAGCGAGTAAATCTGCGCGTTGGGGGTTCGACTCCCTCCGGGCGTATATTGAATTATCAAGGGTTTCCAGCCCTCAGTCACCCACAACCAGTGCCGCAGGTTCGACTCCGCTCATCGGCTTTTTAAAAACCTTCAAAACCCTCATCATTAAGTCATCTTCAGGATTTTGTCTCCAAAAGTATCTTTACTGAATATTGCCGGATATTACCGATATTTAGGACCGGTTTGTATTTATGGTCCCAAATGAGGTTGGTAGCGGTTCGACTTGTCCCATCGGTTCTCCCTCCACCCCTAAAACCCTCATCATTCAAGCCTTTCACCTCGTTTCCCCAATTTCCCTCCATATGGCCTGACCAATAAGGTATCCGCTCCTGTCTTTCTGGGCTCAGTTCTACCTGATTCTTATCACACATTATGACCTCCAAAAAAATATTTCTGTCGGCCTCATTATCCCACACCACTCCCACCTTGCAAGATGTACTTTAATTGACGCTTACTATTAAGAAATTTATAATAAAATCATAGATTTTAGATTTTTAATATGCTACGATTGTATGAGGAAAAATGGATTTAGCAATATCTATTAAAAGGAGGGAAAAAAATGAAAAACAAAATTCTAATGGTTTCTGCATTATTTATTGCATTAATATTTTCTATATTGTTTGTTTCATCTTGTGCATCTGTTGATATTGTTACTTTTGAAAGAGAACCGGAATATATTTACGGCACAGGGAGTGGACAGACGACAACAGAGGCAAAAGAATCTGCCCGGAATGATCTTATCGCTTCTGCCCTTGCTGAAACACAAGCAACTCAGTCCCATTTAAGGTCAAAACCAATTATCACTTCTGAAATGGCAGAATCTTTTAATCTGCCTAAATTATCTCCATATACTACAGAAAAAAAAGCAGGAAAGGTTTTTGTTGTCTTTCGCCTGAAACGGTCCAAATGGAAAGAAATTAAAGATGGCCGGGAAGCTATCCTGCGGTCAGAATTGACAGCTGAATTTGGTAATTCGGTGCTCAATAGTGAAAAATCCAGTTTAGACCGCCTGAATGTTGCAGTTGCTATTCTTTCCCGACTTTATAGTGAGGGTCTTTATTCCTCCTTGACAACAACTAAACAAGGATCGATTTTATTTTCTGATTCCATCATAAACTGGTTCAAAGAACATCTGTCCTCAATTCAACCTACAGTGATGCTTGATAAGAACTTTATCAATGATGATTCTGTATTGGAAATCACTTTTCATTCCGCTGATGGAAAACCCATAGCGTCTCTCCCTCTTTCAGCCAAATGGAAAGCTCCTGAAGTAGAAACAGAGGAAGAAATATGCCTTACGGATTCTAAAGGGATAGTCTCTCTTAAATTTCCGAATGACTCTGACCTCAAAGATAAATTTGTTACCCTCGTTCTGACGCCCGCTTTTTCTAAAAAAAGTGATGATACTCTTTTTCTTAAATCTTTAGATACTGCCCTAGACTGGGAATTTCAATTCCGTCACTTTACGGATATTTATAAATTCTTTATAAATGAAATAAAAATTCCAGGCGGAGAATTCACTGCTGGTGCGGTTAAACAGGACAGACGTGCCGAAGCAGATGAAGAGTCAAGAAAAGTAGAAGTTCGAGCTTTTAGTATTGACAAGTTCCCTGTAACCAACGCGCAGTACCGTGTATATCTTGAGGACATGAAAATACCCAAATCTGAATACCCTGATTTTTGGGATGATTCTGATGCAGACAAGGAGAATCATCCTGTGGTAGGCGTTTCACAAAAAAAAGCCCAGGCCTATGCCAAATGGTTAAACACACTTTTTGATATAAAAAAACGTCTCCCTACTGAAAATGAATGGGAAAAGGCAGCTCGTGGTGGCATAGAAGGCATTTATCCCTGGGGTGATGAGTCACCAAAAGATAATGTCCGAGCCAACTATAACGGAAACAACCGTTTTGATGGCACATCCCCTGTGGACAGTTTTGAAAATGGCGTTAATGCCTTTGGGTTATATGATATGGCAGGTAATGTATGGCAATGGACATCAACATCTTCTGGAGAGCAAACCAGTGAAGGACCGACAAATATTATTGTCAAAGGTGGATCTTGGATGGATGGACCCAATGAACTTCGAGTTTCAAACCGCAAAGAGCTTGATCCTTCACAACAGTATGGAGATGTTGGATTTAGGCTTGTAAGGGAGGATTTAAATGAATAAAACGATGCAACTTACACGTATCAGTGCATTATTTTTAATGCTATTGTTTATGGTTTCGTGTGCAACATTAAATACCACTAAGAAAACCAAAGAAGAAAGTATACTGGACAAGGGTATTTCTGCCTGGAACAGGCAGGGTCCTGAAGCAGCACTCCATTATTGGTCAAGTCTTAAAAATAAAGAACAACAGAAAACTTATATGAGCTATGTTGATCAATATAAAAAGGCAACAAAAGATCTGGATGATATTGTGTCTTCTCCTCCAAAAAAGGAGTCACAATACCTTTCTGCATATAGAACATTACACAAAACCTATGCCTCTCTTCCGGCGACCCTGAAAATCCCAAAACCGACCGCCAAAAAGATGTCTGTTATGGCATCCGGTCGTACAAGAGCGCTGCTTGACAAATATAAAATTGATATGGCCCAGATACTCATCACCCAAGCTGCAGAACTCTATGGTAAATCAAAACAAACAGCCCACCTGCTTACTGAAATTGAAATCCTGACAGATAGTAAAAATAAAGAAAAGGCTATGAATTCAAATCTCCAAAAAATCCGTTCAACTGAAAATTTTTATGATAAAATAGATGGGTTTGAGCGTACAATTATCTCTATTCGAAAGAATAGAGCAGAACTTAAAAAAAGGGCTGATGATGAGGATCTACAGGAAAGTAAAGCAATATCTTATGCAGACTCCAGACTAAAGAAAAAAAGCCAGAGAGTCCGTCTTGAAATGGAACGAACACTGCGGGAACGTCAATATTCTTTCAAGGATCGTATTGGTGAAGAATTTGCCCGGGTCCCTGAAGGTGGCAAGCTTGGCTCCATGTCACTCAAGGAAACCCTTGCCTTTCAAAAAGAAATCAAATCTAATGTAGAGGCAGCATACAAAGAAATGGAGGCATTCAATCGCAGATATCCGGCGGTCATTGACAGGAAAATGCTCAAACAAGTTGAGAAACAGAAAAAAGATCTTGACAAAAAAATCGCCCAAGTTGAAGTTGAAATTAGGACTGCAAAGGATATTGCCAGCCGTGGCAGATCTGTCTTTCCTTTAATGATTGGGCTTTTTAATCCTGAAAGAGGTGGGAAAAAGGGCGATAAAAAAAGTCGGCCAGCTCATCTCAGGGGAACAATTAAGAAAAATCCTCATTACTGGTGGGGTATGGTTTCCATTCCCAAAAATAAACTCAATGATCTGGTTATTACCATGAAAGATAATAGACCCATAAGAGTCTTTGGAGAAAATACAAAATCAGGAAGACGCATCAAAAATCTGAATGATCTGGTCAACCGCAGTTACAAAACCGGAAATTCATGGCCCGTTTTGAACGCTGGAAATCAGCTTCCTTCAGGCAAATATTTCATTGTCGTACCAAAAGGGACAAAGCCAAAGTATGAGGGTGAGGCCGTAATTTATAGTTCATTTATAACGAGGATACGCTAATGATAAATAAA
>CBDAFS010000044.1:0-24637 GCA_965195285.1 uncultured Aminicenantes bacterium
TCCCAGGGAAATCAGAGCTAATATATCCTGGGGGGGCAGGGGGGGGGAGGAATGGAATTCCGGTTTTATCCGGGAGGCCGGTCCCCGGATGTTAAAACGAATACGGTAGTTTTTGATAAAGGCCTCGGATTGCAGGTCCACGAATGGGTCGATTTGAAATTTATTGTTGAATATCAGTTTGGCCTTGACCATGGTGAATGTCCGGTCCGAGAAGAAAATCTCGCCTTCCTGACCGATGACCTTTCCGGACAGTACCGGGAAATTAAAATCGCCGGTCAGTTTCAGATCGAAACGACACTTGAAATTGCCGAGGGTGTTTTTCATATGGATATTTTCCCGGCCGGTCAGGTTGAGGTCGAAGTGGATGCGGTTCAGTAGGCTATCGCTGCTCTCGGATGTACCGGGCTGGCTGTAAAATCCAATGCCCTCATCAACCTCCCGTTCCCAGAGCAGGGAGGCGAAGATCAGGTTGCCCTGGAGCAGCAGTTTCTCGCCATCCTGTTTTAGGCTCAGATCGGCATTGACCGTGCTGCTGGTGCGGTCGATCAGGTAGGGTTTCATCTCTTGCCCGGAAAAATTGATCATCAGGTCCCGGATTCGACCCTGGTCCAGCCGCAGCATGCCGTTGGCCTCAATCCGGCCATCGGCCATGGTTCCCTGAAGCGATGACAGGTTAAACTGCCAATCCCGGAAGGTGATCAATCCCTTGAACTGGTTCAGGGTATGGGGAAATCCGGGAATGGTCAACACCTCACCGTTCAACAGGACCAGCCCCTGCCAGCTCGGCTTTCCGGCTTCATCGGTTTTGATCTGGCCGTTGAGCACCATTCTGCCGTTGTGGTTCTGCCAGGGCATGATCAGGTTGATGTCCTTTAGGTGGAGTTTGAAGGTCCCGGTATACTGCTCCCGGGTCTGGTTCAGGTGAATATTGAAGGGGGATGACTTCTGCTGATGGTGAACGTAGCCCACGGTCTTGAAGTCGAAATCGGAAAAATCGGTCAAAACGGTGGCCTGGCCCGACAGCTGGCTCTGGCGGTCCTGGTAATAGCCGAAACGGTCAATCCGGTATTGGAGGCGAATGGGATCTTCATTAAAGGTTCCGGCCCCGCTGAAGGACAGCCGGCCAATCCCCTGGAAACCGGGGTTGATGCGTTTGATGCGGATGCCCCGGATTTCGCCTTTCAATTTATATTTCTGGTTTTGATAGTCAATGAAAATATCGGATTCCCCCTGGCCGCCATAGCACCGGTGGCTCAGGTTTTTCAGGTGAATGGTTTCCAGGTTGGTTTCCAGGTTTCCGCTGAACCGGTCAAAGCGGAGACCATAGGCCAGGAAGTTTCCGGAACTGAAATCTCCCTCGATGCGGGGCAGGGTCTCATCTTTTAGCAGGGAATAGCGGAATCTGCCCTGCATGGGGCCCCGGATGGCCAGGTCCAGGTTCAGCAGGCCAAGGATCTTGGCGGATTCACCCCGGATATCGGTAAAATCGATATTCAGGTCCTCATTCCGGATGTCCAGCCGGGCCTTTCCACTCAGGGAGCGGTCCAGGATCTCAAAGGTTCCCCGGGTGGACTGGTTTTTTCCCCGGATATCGCCTTTCAGCCGGTTTATGCGCTGGCCCGAGGAGAGGAAATTCCGGACATCGATGGAACTGCGGAAAACCGACTCGGAACCGTTCTGATTGAATTGAATATTGATCTGGCCCTCGCCCTTCTGGAGTTTCCAGGGTTCGAAGTCCAAGTCGATAAAATAGGTGGCATATTTGTTAAGGCCGGCCATTTCATTGATGGTGGCCTGGATGGACAGGTCGGTTTTTTTGATAGGGGGAATGATATGTCCTTTGATGGCCAGACTGCCGAATTCTCCGTCCAGCCGGTCCGACTGAAAGTCAGCGACCTTGTCCCGGGTGTCATAGCGGAATTGAACGGTTCCCCCGAAATTGAAATCAGTGGTGGGATCCGCCTGCTTTTTTATCCGGACCGTTCCGCTGACAATCTTTTTATTGATGGTGATGTCAGCCTCCTGTACCACCCCACCCAGGGAGACATCTTTGTAAATATCGATCAGCTTGGCTAACCGGTTACCGGTTATGTTTGACCCCTTGATTTTGGCCAGGCTCTTTCTGGAATCGATTTTCAGGCTGGTGGTCAGGTTTTTATCCTGAAAAAAGGCGTTGATCCGGACCAGGTCCTCCTTGTTGTCCCAGTTGATGCGCCCCTGCAGATCTGAGAATCGCTCTTGGTTGCAGAAAAAGGTCTTTGCATCGAACCGCCCGGAAACCGACAGTTTTCGGTTCCGGTCCAGGGTGATCCGGGCATTGCCGTAGATGAGACCGGAGACGGTCAATTCTCTCAGCAGGGGCCGGAGCACCGGTTCCGGGTTTCCCTGGAAAAAAGCGTTGAGGTCCATGGTGGTATTTTCATATACCCGTCCATGGGCATTCACCCTGAAATCTTTGGTACTCCAGAAAAATTTGTTTATTTTGATGCTCCCGGGATACTGCTTCAGCCGGGTGGTCAGATTGCCCTGTACCGTGACCCTTTCCTGATCCACTGGAAAAACCACCTTGAGCAGGGGGGAGGTGAGCTGGTAGGACGTATAGTCGGGAAATCGAACCGAATCCAGGTTAAATTTGATCAGGTTGACGGTCAATTTGTTGGCCACGAATAGGAGTTCGCCATTGGTGATTTTGATGGCCCTGATCTTGAAGGGAATGCCCCCGGTCCGGGGCTGGGCCGGTCTTTTATCCTTAAAGAGATTCTGATTGACTAAGATTTTGGGGTCATGGATGATCAGGTCAAATTCCTTGAAACTGGAGAAGATCGACCAGAAGGGGATTTCAATGCTGACGCTTTTAAAGGAAACCAGGTTTTTGTTTTCCAGGGGAAAACGTTTGATGTCCCTGATATTGATGCCCAGGGGGTAGAAAGATAAACTCAGGTTGGAGAAATCGATTATGTGGGGAATCTGCCGGTTAATCTGGCTGTAAATATAGAATTTTACCGCATTGTAGAGGCCGACCAGGAACAGAAGTATAAAAAAAAACCGATGAGTCGTTTCAGGCGTTTTTTCACTTTATTGATTTATTTTTTTACTTTTTCCCAGTCTTTCAGAAATTGTTCCATGCCCCGGTCGGTCAGGGGATGATTGAGTAGTTTGGCCAGGGTGGAAAAGGGAATGGTGGCAATATCGGCTCCCATCATAGCGGCTTCCACAAAATGAAGCGGATGCCGGATGGAGGCCACGATGATTTCGGTTTCCAGGGCGTAATTGTCAAAAATTTGAATGATATCCGCTACCAGGTCCATGCCGTTCCCGGATATGTCATCGATCCGCCCCACAAAAGGAGATACATAACTGGCCCCGGCTTTGGCTGCCAGCAGGGCCTGGGAGGAAGAGAAGATCAGGGTGACATTGGTTTTGATGCCAAGGGTGTACAGTTGCTTGACCACTTTGAGTCCCTGCAGGTTGATGGGAACCTTGATGACCACGTTATCGGAGATCTCGGCATACTGCCGGGCCTCATTCACCATACCTTCAAAATCAGTGGCCGTGACTTCTACGGATACCGGTCCGGGGACCAGGGCGGTGATTTCCTTGATCAGGGGAAGGAATTCCCGGTTTTCCCGGGCAATCAGGGATGGATTGGTGGTGGCCCCGTTGACCACACCGTATTCGATTCCTTTCTTGAGTTCTTCGATATTAGCCGTATCCAGAAATATTTTCATGAATGTCCTCCAGACACAAAATTATAACAGATTTTTGATGATAAGGAAAGCGGAAAAAGGAAAAGAGAAGTAATTACTATTAGCAACTTCACGCTTTACGTTTTACGCCTTACGTCTTTATCTTAACCTTAATCTGAGCCGGCCTTGGAACCGTTTGCATTCTTATTTGGTTTTTTTTACAATACGATTGATTTGAAAAAAAAGAAGGATAATCAGAAACTTCCGGGCTTGTGGAAGGGGTACGGTAATCCCCGGCTGCTGTTCCTGCGCCTGGGGGCCTTTGGCCTGGCCATTGCCCAGTATCCCCTGCTGAATATCCCCCTGAACCTGTGGCCCCTGCACTGGATCTCCTGGATACCCTTCATCTGGGCCATCCGGGCCCAGAAAGGCCGTGGCAACCTGCTGTTTGCCTATATCGGGGGGACCATCGGCAACCTGTTCCTGTTTTCCTGGATTGCCGAGTTCATTCCCAATTTCAGCAATGTGCCCAAACCGGTTGCCATGCTTCTGGTTTTTCTGTTCTGCAGTTACCTGAGTCTTCAGTGGATGGCGCTGGCAATGTTGATTCCCCGGCTGGTGAAACGTTTCCCCCGGGCCTGGATTTTTCTTGCTCCGGCCCTGGTGGTGACCCTGGAATTTCTGATGCCCCAGATCTTTCCCTACATGCAGGGAATGAGCCATTTCCGGGTGAACCCGGTCTATCAGCTGGCTTCGATTACCGGGGTGTACGGCATCAGTTATCTGCTTTTTTTCTCCAATTGCGTATTCTATCATGCCCTGGACGGCTTTCGCCGGAAACGGACATTTTACTGGAAACCAATGCTGCTGCTCCTGGTTACGGTGGCCCTGGTCCTGGGCTACGGCTGGTGGCGCGGGGTTCAATACCGGCAGAAAGTTGCCAAAGCCCCCACCCTGACCGTGGGTCTCATCCAGAGCAACATTACTCCTTCCCAGCACCGCAAAATGGGTTTTCAAAAAACCCATCAACTCTACCTGGACATGAGCCGGGAGGCGGCATCCCGGGGAGCGGACTGGATTATCTGGTCAGAGGGTGAGTTCAAGCTACCACTGAATTCAGCACAGGCCCGGAACATCCTGGAACAGACCAGCCAAGAGCTGGGACGCCCGCTCCTGTTAGGGGGGTTTCATATGAAATATAAGAACGGCCGGCGTTTTCCCAGTAACAGTGCCATCCAGGTGGATCCAAAAACCGGACTGGGCCGGTGCTATAACAAGCGTCTGCTGGTGCCCTTCGGTGAATACCTGCCCTTTGAGAAGCAGCTGTCATTCATTTACCGCCATATCAGCCGCCGCCAGGTTCTCTATCCCGGAAAGGACCCGGTGGTCCAGAAGCTGCAGGGCATTCCCTATGCATTTTTAATCTGTTATGAAGCTATCTTTCCGTCCCTGGTCCGGGAGTCGGTTCGGGCCGGGGCCCATTTGCTGGTCAACATCACCTATGATGCCTGGTTCGGAAGGACCTCTGCCCCTTATCAGCACCTGATGCTGGCCACGGCCAGGAGCGTTGAAAACGGAATTCCCCTGGTCCGGCTGGGTACCACCGGTATTTCCACGGTCATTGATGCCCTGGGCCGAACAGGTGAACAGAGCGAGTTATTTCAGCCCCGGGTGCTGTTATACCCGGTAAAACTGGTCCGGCTGCCCGGCCTCTATACCCGGATTGGCAATCTGTTTTCATGGATCTGTGTATTGTTTGCAGTACTGGGCCTGATCCATGTCATCATCAAACCCGCCTTGCCCCGGAGTTAATGTTGATGTTTCTCAACAAATATCCTTCCTTGACTCTGTCCGGACGGATAGGGGTTCTACTGCTGGTTCTGATGGGGATTTCTGTTCAGAGTCGGGGGCTGGCAGCCGAAAGTGAAGGTCCGGTGGAGAAAAAATGGTTCGGTGAAGTCCGGGCCGGAATATTAGCTCACGATGTGAACCACCTGTGGAGCAATTTACACCTGGAGGGGGGGATTGATTTCAACCTGGAGCTGGTGTTTTTTAAACCCTCACTCCGTTTGCTTTCCGGTATCATCCTCCCTAACGTAGGGGTAACCGTCAATTCCCGGGGATATACCAGCAAGCTGTATGCCGGTTTTTTATGGGAGTGGCAAAACCGGCAGGGCCTGTTCCTGGATCTGGGACTGGGGGTAGCCATCCATGACGGTGAGCTTAATACCGTTGTGCCCGGGCGGAAACTGTTGGGCCGCCGGGTGTTGTTCCGGATTCCGGTCGAGGTGGGATACCGGCTGTCAGTCCGCTGCCGGGTATCCCTGATGTTTTCTCATGTGTCCAACGGGTATACGGCCGAGTACAACCAGGGACTGGATGTACTCGGCCTTCGAGTTGGCTATTGTTTCTAATTTAGAATTATTTGATCTCTTTTTCATACCATTTGGAGCGATCCGGATCCTTGGGGTTGGTGATTTTTTTACGGGGTTTCTTATTGAGCTGTTCCAACAGGTATTTTACAGCGACTTCAATACTGGGATCATTGCCCTTGGCCACCAGTTCTGGCCGGTCATAGACTTCAAATCCCGGGTCCGGGTAAACGCCCACTCCCTCGACCACGAATTCGCCTTCGGTACTGACGATGCCGAACATGGGCACGGCAAAAGAGGGTCCGTCCACCAGGCTGGGGCTCCAGCCGTATCCGACCAGGCCTCCCCAGGTGCGGGTACCGATCAGGATTCCCAGTTTGGTCTTCCGGAAGCTGTATGGGAATTCATCCCCTCCTGATGAGGAATAATGGTTGATCAGCATGGCCTTGGGACCATCGTGTCCGAAGGTCGGAGAGACGTTCAGCTCCAGTCCCCGGGCATGCCAGTAACTCTTGGGGGAGCGGAGTAATTTTTCGATCATCTTGATGGAATCCCAGCCACCGCCGTTGTAGCGTTCATCGATGATCAGGGCTTCCTTGTGGCTCTGGGCGTAAAGACCCTTGAAGAGCTCCCGGTTGCCCTCGATGGCGGTATTGGGCACATGGATATAACCGATGCGGCCCTTGGACAATTTTTCCACCATCTTTCTGCGGGATTCCACCCAGTCCATGTAGAACAGGTTCAATTCGCTGGAAATGGGCTTGATCCAGTAGATCCGTGCCCCCTGGGTTTCAGGCTTGGAATTGACCTTGATGGTGATTTTCCGGTTGGCGGTATTTTCCAGGAACAGGTAGGGATTGTCTTTGGTGGTGACCTCGTAGCCGTTCAGTTCGATAAGGTAGTCACCGACATGGACATCGATGCCCTGCTCGGTGAGAGGGGAACGAGTGTTGTTGTTCCAGTTTTCTCCCTGAAAAATTTTGGAAATGATATAGCGGTCGGAAGCGGGATCAACTTTGAGTTCGGCACCTAATAAGCCGGTGTTGATGCGTTTTACCCGTTTGAAATCACCCCAGTTTACATAGCAGTGGCCGACATTCAGTTCACCGACCAGTTCGCCGAAGATATAGTCCAGGTCGGCCCGGTGGCTGACATAGGGGAGCCATTTGGCGTATTTTTCCTTCATCTTGAGCCAGTCCACGCCGTGCATGTTTTTCACATAAAACCAGTCGCGGTAGATCCGCCAGCCCTCATTATATATCTGCTGCCACTCGATGACCGGATCGATTTTCATGGTCAGGTCATCCAGTTTCAGGGTACCGGTACCGACTTTTTGCTTGGGCTTGATGTCGATGATTCCCCATTTGTTCTCGGCCCGGTAGAGGAGTTTTTTGTAATCAACGGAAAACGAACCATACTGGATTCCGCTGATAATCAGTTCATCTTTTTTGTCTTTCAGGTTGTACATCCGGAGTTCCCGGTCCTTGGAATAGAGGATCTTTTCCCCGCCGATATCCAGCACCATATTGTACCGGCCGGAACCCATGGGAAAGGCATTAACCCGGTTGCCGATGCCCTTGAAATCGATTTTCACGACCACTGCTTTTTTCTTCTTGTCTTTGTCCTTTTTGGATTCCTTGTTCTTGGCCGGGGGGGGTGCCGGTTTGGCTGTTTCATCCAGATCATTTTCCTCTTTGAAGATGTTCGGAGCATCTTTGACCAGGGCCATGGCATATGCCCGCATGGATTTGTTGTAGATAAAGTCGAATTCCATGCTGGAGAAACCGGTCCGGAAATCCATGGTGAAATCCCGGTCGGAGAGGAAGTAGATATACTTTCCGTCCTGGGAAAAGGCGCCGCCGTAGTCATTGTATTTGCCGTTGCTCAGGGTGTGGGATTGGTTCGTTTCCAGTGAATAGACCCAGACAGCCTGGAGCTTGTTGTCGAGTTCCTTGGTGTAGGTGATCCATTTGGAATCCGGTGCCCAGTCGTAATGACGGATCTGAGAAAAACGGCCCCGGTCCACCCGGGTGATTTTCTTGCTGGCGATATCCAGGATCTGGAGTTCCCTGTTCATATCGGAAAAAACCAGTTTTTTGCTGTCCGGTGACCAGACCGGCGGGTATTTCCATACCCGGTGATCCCGGGTCAGCTGGACGGATTTTTTGGTTTTTGGATCCAGCAAGTACATTTCGTAGTTTCCGCTCTTATCAGACAGGTAAGAAATCCATTTTCCGTCCGGAGAGGTGACCGGGTACATTTCCCGGACTCCCGGGGTGCGGGTCAGGTTGACGGTCACACCCTTCTTGGCCGGAACCGTAAAAATATCGCCCCGGGCATCAAAGATGGCCCGTTTCCCGGTTGTGGTGAGAGCACCGCCGAAACGGGAGATAAATCTGGATACGTTTTTGAAATAGGGCAGGATGTTGGGATTGTCAAAATGAATGTTAACGGTTATTTTTTTGGTCTTGCCGCTGGTCAGATCGAGCTTGTAGATATGGGCATCGTATTCATAGACCACCAGGCCATTGTGACCGGAGGGCCATAGCACATCGTATTCGCTGTGCCGGGTCACCTGTTCTTTTTTATCGGTCTTCAGATCGTATGACCAGAAATTCAATTTCATATCCCGGTCCGATACGAAATACAGTTTATCTCCATACCAGAGCGGATGCTGATCGGTACCGGTAAAGGTGGTAATCCTCTTGGACTCGTCTTTCTCCAGGTCATAGGTCCATACATCCTGGGCCCGGCCACCCTTCATCCGTTTCCAGGTCCTGAATTCCCGGGATATGGGGGTGTAAACAATCTTTTTGCCGCTGGGTGAAAAGCTGCCGAAGCCCACTTCCGGTATCTGCAGCGGGGTTTCCAGGCCTCCCTTCAGGCTGACCAGAAAGTATTTCCCCATACGTTCGAAAAAGGGAGTACGGTTGGCCCTGACCAGGATTTTGCTGGAGTCGTGGGTCCAGTCCATGACGATGTAGTCGAAACCGCCTCGGGGCGGCATGTTTCCCACATCGTTGTAATAGGTCAGCTGGCGGGGAGTTCCCCCGGTAGCCGGCATGACATATACCTGGCGTGAACCGGAATACTCCCCGGAAAAGGCGATCCACTTTCCATTCGGGGATATTTTGGGAAACAATTCCCGGCCTTCATGTGAAGTCAGGCGGGTGGCATTGCCTCCCTGGGCCGGTACTGACCAGATGTCACCGGCATATACGAATACAACCAGGTTCCCGTTGATATCCGGGGTTCTTAACAGCCGGGCATCGTCTATGGAAAAGATATACCCGGCAAAAATGAGTACCAATAGTACTGTAAATAGTGTTTTTTTCATGAATTCCTCCTTCAGGATATAGAAAACACACACATTTTTACCAATTATTGTATTACGTAAAAGAATGGGGATGGTTTTAAAACAAATTATTTTTTACCCAGCAGGGTGCCCATAAAGGAAATGATAAAACTGACCACCCAGAAGTAGGCCATTACCAGGATCAGATTCAGAAGCGGATTGTCCATTCCAGGGCCGGCTCCACGGGCCAGGTTCTGCCAGGCAGTGAAATCAAACTGCAGGGCGGCCAGCTGAGCCACAGCAGCAATCAATACATAAATCACACTGAAAATCAGGGCAGTATTGGAACGTTTATACCGTCCGATATCCCGTGCAATGATTCCCCCGAAAAAGAGGCCCATGACCAGGCAGATGAGGCTGATGGCGATCGGAGGGGTCCACTGAGTGATATTCAACCAGTGGGTGTGCAGGTGCAGGAGCGGAAAAACCATCATTTGACCCTGGAAAAGACCGGTAATGCTGGCTGATGATAACCGGTTCTGCATCAGTACACTCAGCAGCAGTCCGCCCCAGGAGAGAATATAGGCGATCAACAGTCCCAGAACCAGACCGTTGAAAAGGTTTCCTTTTCGGGCCGGCCGGTCCGGCTTGATTTTGATATATTCTCGGATCAGGGGATGGGTCTTCTCGGAGCTGGAGGTTTGGGTGTCGGCAGGTTCGGAGCGGATCACGGTTTTTGGCAGGCCCAGTTGTAAGTCCGCTTCGGACAATTCGGTTCGTACCACATTCAGGGGATTGATAAAGGTAAATTCGAACACATCCAGCCTGATCTTGTCTGCGGTTCGAAGTTTCTTTCGCTCTACATTTTTACCGTTGACAGAGGTTTTGTTGATGGAATCGAGGTCAATGATTTCATAAATGTCTCCGGTCCGGATGATTTTGGCATGCCGGGCCGAGATGGTACTCTCTTTCATGATCAGGTCACAATCCGGGCTCCTGCCAATCACAAACTCATCCCCGGCGATCAGGTATTTATTACCGTTGTAAAGTCCGGTTATTCCTTCCAGATGAGCCTGTTTTTCTTCGGATTGATCCATGCCTTTCTCCTTCTGATATCTTTAGATAGATTGTAGGCCATTGGATAAAAATAGTCAAAAAAAGACCGTAAACCCGTTCCGGCCTGCAGTAGTTGACATCTGCATTTTTTAAATATAAGATATAAACGGGATGAATGGCCGGTAGGCGTAGCCGTGAACCGGAAAGACCAATGATTACCAAAGAACGTATTATCCAGGAGATTCAGCGGGTGGCCAAAAAATTGGATGGCAAGGGATTGAACCAGAATGAATTCGAATTGCATTCCACCATTCCCGTCGAAACCGTAAGATATCACCTGGGAAGCTGGGAGCAGGCCCTGAAACAGGCGGATTTAACCCCGGTTTCTGATGAGAAAGCCCGGGGCCAACGGCAAAAATCCAGCCAAAACCAGCAGGTGAAAAGTTCGGCTGTGAGTGAAGAAAAATTGTTGATAGAGCTGATCCGAATTTACAATAAAATCGGAGAGGAGCCCACGGTTCTGACCGTGGATGCCCAGGGAAAATACGGAGAGCATTTATACCGTAAACACTGGAAGAGCCTGGATGAGGCCCTGTTGCAAGCCAGAAAGAGCTATCCGGAAAAATTCAACACTCAAAGTGGCAAATCCGGAGCTGTTTCCATCGAAGATGCACAGATGTCCCTGGAGGAATACAATGTCCAGAAACAACCCGGTAGGGCAGAGGAGGAAATGGTGGAGGAACAAAAAATAAAATTCATTCCCCAGACCATAAAACCCAAGCAGGTCAAAAAAAGACCCAGGACTCTGGGTGAATCCATAAAATTCCGGGGCCTGAGGTTTGCCCCGGCTGATAAAAAGGGGGTTATATTCCTGTTCGGAATAGTGGCTCCGGAACTGGGATTTGTCATTGAATCCCTCAGCCCGGAATTTCCCGATTGTGATGCCCGGCGCTGTGTGGATCTGGGAAACAATCAGTGGGAGCATATCCGGATACAATTTGAATACCGCTGCTCCGAGGTTCAGGAGCCGGAATTGCTGGAAAACGGTTGCGACCTGATTGTCTGCTGGATTCATGATCACAAGGATTGTCCGACCGAGGTCCTGGAACTTAAATCCGAGATGGACCGTTTTGAGGATTTTTTCAGGGAGTGAATTTAAACTGATTAAAGGATGTAAGCGGGAATGAAAATCATACCAATTGCCTCTGGAAAAGGAGGGGTGGGCAAGACCACCCTGGCCCTGAATCTGGCCCTGGCCCTGTCCAGACAGTATCAAACCGTGCTCATTGACCTGGATGCCGGCACCTCCAGCCTGAGAAATTTCCTGCAGATGAAGATCGGCAAGGACATCTATCATTTTTTGAAAAAAGACCATCCTTTGGAAAAATGCCTGGTTGGCCTGGACCGAAGTCTGGATCCGGAAAATATTTTTGCCGGTTTCCGTATGATTGCCTCGCCCCAGAATTTTATATCCGATATTGTAAATTTAAATAATCAATTGAAGAACAAATTGATCAGGGGCATCAACCATCTCCGGGCCGATTATGTGATCCTGGATATCAAGGCCGGAATCGATGACCAGGTGCTGAATTTTCTGCCCATCACCAATACCGGCATACTTGTGTTTACCCCCAAGATGAAGGCGGCCACCATGACTGCAGCCGAGATGGTGAGGGCGGTATTATTACGGGTTTGCCGGATATTGTTGAAACCCAGGGCCCTCAATCTCGATTCCGGAGAAACCTTGAGCTCGAAGGATCTCCAGATGCTGGCATCGATTGTTGACCGGCTGGAAGATGGTTACAACCGGAGAATACCGAATTTCGATCATTTTTTCCTTCAGGTGGAAGAACGGTTCCCGGGGACCCGGATAATTCCCCGCCTGAAACGGTTTGTGAGTAATTTCCGGGTCAATTTTGTCCTCAATCAATTCGACGGGATTGAAAACTCTGCCGAAAATATCATCAGACCCTTTGTGGAGCACTTGACCAGCCTGGTGTCTGCCAACATGGCTCCCACCAACCTGGGCTGGGTGGTTTACCATGAAGAAATCCGTAATTCCTCTGAGTATGCCTTGCCCTATTTGATCATGCAACAATACCGCCGGAAGCCGAAGATCTCCGATCAGGATCGAATAGAAGCCGAACTCAGGGAACTGATGGGGGTGAAAAAAAAGCCACTTTCTTCCCGATCCCCGGACCTTTCAATAGAATCCGGGAACAATGAGGTCACCCGGCAGCTGGATGTACTCAGAAGAATGGTCGTGCGCGGGGCCAGCCAGGACCCGGAGGCCAATTTTGATTTTGTGGTGGCGCGGTTGCAGGCCCTGGGCAAGAGCAGTATTCATCACTGCGGTATGAACCGGATCCTCTCTCCGCATGAAATCCGAAACATCTTTTATACCTGATTATTAGATAAAATAATTCTTTTATAAGAGGGGAAATTCAAGAATGAGATATGGAATTTGCGGTTTTTTCATCATGGTTTTCATGGCCGCTTCCCTGTTTGCCCAGCAGGTGGTTGAGCTTCCGGATATTTCAAAACCCCACCTGATACTGGTTGAAAAGGACCGGCTGTTTATTGTTGAGGGGACCACTGTTTTTATATATTCACTTCAGGATTTTCATTTGATCGAAAAATTCGGGAGGCAGGGCGAGGGGCCGGGTGAGCTCAAGTCTTTTGTTTCCTTCCTGGAAGTCGGGGCGGATTATATTCTGATAAACAGCAGCGGCAGATTATCCTGGTTCAGCCACAACGGGAAGTTTTTAAAGCAGAAGAAAGATGTTGCCCTGGGACATAATTATAAGATTCTTGGTAAGGGTTTTGTGGGAATGAGAATGATGAGGGAAAAAGATGGCATCTACTTTTCCGTCAACATCTTTGATTCTGATTTGAATAAAATTCGGGAAATTCACCGCTACAGGCACCCGTTTTTTCGCCATGACCGGAAAATCAATCCGGTTAACCTGAGAATTTCGTCCTATTTTGTTTGTCAGGAGAAGATATATCTTGATATGGAAAACGGTATTATTCAGGTTTTTGATCAAAAAGGAGAACCTCTTTATTCTGTTACCTGTGAATTTTCAACGGTAAAAATGACTCCGAAAAAACGGGAAAAGTTTCTGAAATTCTGGAAATCCGACCTAAAGGCCGAATATGAAGTGTATAAAGAAAGGCTGCAGTTCCCTGCCACCCTTCCGTTCATAAAAGATTTTCAGGTAGCGGATGACAAAATATATGTGATCACCTATAGGGAAAAGATGGGCAAAAACGAGTTGATCATACTGGGACTAAAGGGCGAGCTGATAGAAAAAACCTGGGTGGAACTGGCTGATGTTAATATGTTATTACCTCATCTCCTGAATTATTACACCATTCAAAACCATAGGATTTATAAGCTGGTTGACAATGCGGACAAGGAAATCTGGGAACTTCATATATCGAAGTTTTTTAAATAGGGACACATCCCATTTTAAAGCTTTGATCCTTTATTGTTATTACTTGAATTTGATGGTTTATTTTGTTATTATAACTATAATTGAGGGTATGTGATAGTGATTAAAGATATCGGGTTTTATCGTCGTTTTGAAGATTCGCAGCTTGAAAAAGACAAGAGCAGTTTTATTAAAAAGATGAGAATATATGAAGAATTGTGGAAAGAAGGAAAGGAAATGGGGATTTTTCCTCTGACTGATCCTCTTGAAGGTATTGAAGAGGATATAAAACTTGCTGAGCTGTTAAACAGGTATCCTTAACAGATAAAATCTATTTGAAATATCGATATGTTTAAAGAGCTAATCCTATCAATAGCCAGATCCTTTAATAAACACAAAATTCCTTATATGATAATTGGGGGGCAGGCTGTTTTGCTCTATGGAGAACCAAGGCTGACAAAAGATATTGATATTACTGTAGGATTAAATATCGATTCTCTGGATAAGATAGTAACTGTTTGCCGAAAAATCGGTTTGACTCCGATATCTGGAGATTATCAACGTTTTGTAAAGAGGACTATGGTTCTCCCGCTGTCAAATGAAGATAAAGATATAAGAGTCGATATAATTTTCTCTTTTTCGCTTTTTGAAAGAGAAGCGATAAAAAAAGCGAATCCTGTTGATATTGAGGGCACCGAGGTTCTTTTTGTGACTGTAGAGGATCTGGTGGTTTTTAAGATATTTGCCGGAAGACCAAGAGATATAGAGGATGTTAGAATCATTATGATAAAAAATAAAAATATTGATATTGGATATATTGAAAAGAAATTAAAAGAATTATCTTTTGAAGATAAAGATCTTCTAAAGATTTTCAAGGAAATTAAAATTTAAAAAAATCTTATTCGGCCAGGAGTGCTTCTACGGCCTTTTTTAACTGGTCTTTCTTCAACCCGAAATGCCTTAATACGCCCTTCTTATCGACCAGCCAGTAGGAGGGGATGGAATTTACCCCGTAGAGTTTGGCGGTTTCATCTTTCCAGGCCTGGTCGGAATAGGCCATTTTCCATTCCAGGTTTTCTTTTTTGATATAGGTATTGAGCTTTTCCTGATTGTTGTCCAGGCTGATCCCGATGATTTCAAAGCCCCGGGGATTCAGTTCCATGTAGTATTTTTTCAGGTCCGGAATTCCAACCAGGCAGGGTCGGCACCAGGTGGCCCAGAAGTCGATCAGAACGACTTTTCCCTTCTGCCGGGAGAGGGTGAACATCTCTCCGTCGAGCAATTTCACTGAAAAATCCTTGGCCGGTTGATCGATTCCGATCTTGGCCTTTATTTTGTCAACGGCCTTTTTAAAGCGATCTTTATTCTGGATCAGGGCAAAATCCTTTTCATAGAGAAACAAGAAGGAGATGAATCCCCGGTTAACCGCCTCATCCAGCCAGTCAAGTGCTTTTTCGGTGTTGTTCAGTTTAATATATAATTCAATGAGATCAAAGCAACTCCAGGGAGATTTTCGTTTTGAATTTTTCTCCTTTTCCAGACCCATTTCAAGGGCCTGCTGGTATTTACCCTGCTGTTTGAAAATATGTAACTTGGCGCTGGATAACTCCACCGGATCGGTCAGGTGTTTTTCCACATGAGTCAGGGCTTCATCATAATGCTTCAATTCCATCAGGGTGTAAAACTTCCATTTGACCAGCTGGGAATTGTCCTTGAAGTCGATCAGGCCTTTTTCAATGAGTTCCAGGGCCTTGGCAAAATTTTTCTGGCTGTATAGCTGACGGACCTCCTGAATGATTTCATTCTGGCCGGAGATCAAGCCCAGAGACAGTATCAAAACAAACAATATCAAAATAATGGTTTTTTTCATAGTTTCTCCTTATTTGAGATTCATTATGGTAATACAATGTTAAACGAAATGCAACCAAAAAAGTTTGGTTTATTATAAAAATCGGCTGTGGTATGATTTTATGCTGCCTGATTAAATAAAGTGAAAGACTGTGCGGTGAAGACATGAATTTTTTAACATTGGTAAAAAAGAGAAAAAGTATTCGAAAATATTCATCCAGACCGATTCCCAGAGAGATGATTGATTCATGCCTGGAAGCTGCCAGGCTGGCGCCTTCGGCCTGTAATTCCCAGCCCTGGTCTTTTATTGTTGTAGATGATGAAAAAATCAAGAATGAGATTGTGAAAAAAGCCCTTTCCGGAATTTATAAAATGAATGACTTTGTTAGAGAAGCATCAACCTTAATTGTGGTCCTGACCGAACACTCTACCTATATTGCCCGGATGGGCGGGCAATTGAGACATGTGAAATACAGCCTCATAGATATTGGGATTGCCTGTGAACATCTGATACTGCGGGCGGTTGAACTGGGTTTGGGGACTTGCTGGCTGGGATGGTTCAATGAAAAGGCTGTTAAAAAAGTTCTGGGTTTGCCAAAGTCAAAAAAGATTGATGTGATGATCAGCCTGGGATATCCGGAGGGTGCTGATGGAAAAGATAAAAAAAGAAAATCCTTAATAAAAACAAGGCGGTACTTAAGCGATTGAAGTGTTAAAGAATGAAGGGAGAGAGTTCAGAATTTAAAAAAAGCAATTGTAAGTTCAATAAAAATTTGGTAGACTATTTTTATAGGTAAGGAGAAATTCATGAATTCAGATACGGAAATACAGGATTTCATAGATCGTATAAATCAGCTATTTCAGAAATTAACTGCCTCAGAAATGGATTATTTTGAGTTGCTGGGGTTGTCCAGAACCGCCATTACCCGGGATATCGAGGCGGCCTATCAAAAGTATATCTATGATTTTTCCGAACAGCAAATCAATAAAATCCAGGATTCTGAACTCAGACGAAAGGCCGGATTTGTGGCCGAGAAAATCAACCGGGCCCGGGATATCCTGATGGATTATGACAAGAGGGCCGCCTATGAGCAACGCGGTTTCAGGGAAGCGGGGCCCCAGGATGAACCGGAGGAAGACCCGTTAGAGACTGCCAAGATCCTCTACCGCAAAGCCAAAACACTCTATGGCATGCAGGATTATGTCACTGCCATATCTGCGCTGGAAAAGGCCATTCACTGCGACCCCAAGAAACCCGACCACTATTATTTGCTGGGTGTTTGCCAGTCGAGATTTCCCACCTTAAAACGGGAAGCCGAACAAAACCTGCTGAAAGCAGCGGAAATGGAACCCTGGAATGCCGAGCATGATGCAGCTCTGGGCATGCTTTTTTATTCGGAGCAATTGTATACCCGGGCCGAATCCTATTTTCGCAAAGCACTGGACAAAGAACCCAGTCATACCATGGCCAGGAGAAAACTGGAGGAGATCGTGGGACCGGAAAAGAAACCCATGGATTCGATAAAAGAGGGTTTGTACAAAGCTTTTCCCAGTATTTTCAGAAAAAAGAAAAAGTAATTTCATCACCTTAATTTTTCAACAATGAAGGCGGAAAAAACAATCTTCTTGGTGAGGCACGGGACCACCGCCTACAATGAAGCCGATTTGCTTCAGGGACAGATAGACAACCCCCTGAATGATCGGGGAGTTGAAGAATGCCGGTTGCTGTGCCAAGAGTTGAAAGACAACCCTATCGATATTGTATTTCATTCCCCTTTGCAGCGGGCCCGACAAACCGCAAAGATTTTGAATGGGACCCACCAGGCGAAATATGTGTGCATTGATTGTTTCAAGGAGATAGACCTGGGTGAATGGGAGGGACATGAGTTTGCCCGGGTGATTAAGGAAAATCGGGATTTTTATCAACAGTGGCAGGCGGATCCGTCGGTTTCCATTCCCGGGGGGGAAAGTTTTCTTCAGGTGTTCCAGCGGGTGAAACCGGGTGTTGATGAGATCATGGCTTCCCCGCACCGGAATATAGTCATTGTCGGGCATGCCACGGTAAACCGGGGTATTCTGGCCCATTTGCTGAATCTGACACCGGCTGCAGCCCGGCTCTTCAGGATGCGGAATGCCGCTTACTCGAAGTTGCTGGTTTACCAGAATCCCCGCAGTCGCTATACCGTGGTTGAAAGCTGGAACAACACTTTCTATTTAAAGGGATTGAAATGAAATATTTAAAGCGGAAAATCAGTAACAAACTGGTCTCTATCCTGAAAACCGATTACGAGATCAACCCGGAGGATGTTCAATTCTCCATTCCTCCCGACCGCAAGTTCGGAGACCTTTCCACTACTATTCCATTTGTGATTGCCAGGCTGATCCAGGAAAAACCCCGGGTGGTGGGAGAAGCCATTTTGAAAAAAATAAAGGATGGCTTTGATATGTTTTCGGAGATCAAGCTGGCCGGAGGCGGATTCCTGAATTTTCGGTTCAAGAAGGATTTTCTGTTGTCCTATTTACTTGAAAATCAGGACCGGCAGCCGGAAGCCTGTCCCGGAAAGGTCATTGTTGAGCATACCAGTATAAATCCGAACAAATCAGCTCATATCGGCCATTTAAGAAATTCCTGTCTGGGAGATACCCTGAACCGGGCCCTGCGTTTTCTGGGCTACCGGGTGGAGGTACAGAATTATATTGATGACACCGGGGTTCAGGTGGCTGACGTGGTCTGGGGTTTGTTGGTTCTGCGCAAAATGAATCTCCCCCAGATCCGGGAGATCGAAAACCTGGCGCACTATTTATGGGATTTGTATTCCCGGGTCCATAAGATGGTGGAAGAGCAGGGAGATGTTACCCGGGAAATCAGGGAAGTTCTGAAAAAAATCGAAAACAAACAGGATCCCGAATACAGTGTGAGTGATTACATTTCCCGTGAAGTGCTGCGCAATCATATTCAATTGATGGAAATTGCCGGCATTCAATATGACCTTCTGGTACGGGAGAGTGATATTATTGAGCTGGACTTTTTTACCAAGGCAGCGGAAATTCTGAAAAAAAATCGAATCATGTACCCCTCCGGGGATCCGGAAAAAGAGGGATGCTGGGTGATCCGGTATAACCGGGAAAATATTGAAAAAATTGTCATCCGTTCAGATCAGACAGTTACCTATATCGGCAAGGATATTGCCTATGCCCTGTGGAAAATGGGACTTTTACCCGGTGATTTTTACTATGAGGAATTCTATTGCTACGCGGACCAGCATCCACTTCAAATCACCCGGAGTAAATTCCATGAACCTGAATTTGATTTTGGCCATGCCAGCCGGGTCTTTAATGTGATCGGTAAGCGGCAATCCTATTTGCAGAATATTATCTCCCAGGTGCTGGATGCACTGGAATCCGGAAACCGGGGCCGGGATTTTGTGCATTTTTCCTATGAGATGGTGGCCCTGACCCCTCGCTGTGTTCAGGAGATGGGATTTGAGCTTACTCCGGAACTACGGACCCGGACCCACATTGATGTGTCCGGGCGCAGGGGGATCGCGGTAAAGGCCGATGAGTTGATGAACAAACTGACTGAAAAATCCTTGGAGGAGGTGTTGAGCCGGAATCCGGATATGAAACAGGAAGCGGCAGACAGAATCGCCCGGCAGATTGCCATGGGGGCGCTTCGCTACTTCATGGTGAAATTCAATTCCAACTCGGTGATTGCCTTTGATTTTCAGGATGCCCTGACCTTTGAGGGAGATACCGGTCCCTATCTCCAGTATACCCTGGTCCGGTTGAACAGTATCTTTAAAAAAATAGGCATCCAGGCCGACGAACCCCATCCCGATCCTCCGGACCTGGATCTCCTGGATGAGAAGGAACTTACCATCTATTATGAGCTGTTGTTGCATATTTCACTGCTGGATTCCCAGATCGAATTTGCTCTTGACAGCAACGAGCTGTCGGTGATTACCAGTTATACCTATGTGTTATGTCAGAAGTGCAATCATTATTACCACCAGTTTTCCATCATGGCTGAGAAAAATCCCCGGGTCAGGCAACTGCGGCTAAGCCTGGTTGGTCTGATCAGGAAAAAACTAGAAGTTCTGTTTGAGATCATTGGCATACCGGTTCCGGAAAGAATGTAGCTCAGGCCAGAAGGATCAATGATTGAAGTTGAGAATCTTTCCAAGTATTTTGGCCATGTCCGGGCCGTAGACAATATTTCCTTCGGGGTAGAAAGGGGAAAGATCTGGGGTTTTCTGGGACCCAATGGAGCGGGGAAAACCACCACCATGCGAATACTGACCGGATACCTTCCACCGGGTTCCGGAACCGTCAGGCTCAATGGGCTGGATGTGACTGTTGAACCGGAAAGGGTAAAGCGGATGGTGGGTTATCTGCCGGAAATCGTTCCGGTCTATCCGGAGATGACGGTCCGGGAATACCTGCGTTTTGTGGCAGAGATTTCCGGTATTGAAAAAAAGAAAATCAGCTCTGCGGTCAACCGGGTGGTTGAACGGGTCCATCTGGAAGCGGTTTTTCCCCGGCTGGTGAAAAATATATCCCGGGGATACCGCCAGCGGCTGGGGATTGCCCAGGCCATTATTCACGAACCGGCCATCCTGATCCTGGATGAACCCACCATGGGATTGGATCCGGCCCAGATTATCGAGATCAGGGAAATGATCAAATCTTTCAGGGATAGTGCCACGGTCATCCTGTCTTCCCATATCCTTCCGGAGATCAGCCAGGTCTGTGACGGAGCCGTGGTGATCAAGCAGGGTCAGTTGAAAGCGGTGATGACCCGAGAGGAATGGAGTAAAAATCTGGAGATCATGGTCACTTCCCGGGAGGGGATTGACCGGAACGATTTTCTGCACCGGTTCCCGGGGATTCGAAACCTGCAATTATCCCAGAACTCGTTGATGCTCGAATTCAAAGACATGGTGGCCGATATCAATCCCATCCTCCATTATCTGATTCAGCGTGAGGTGGGGATCCGGGAAGTCAAGGCCGGTTTGGAAGGGTTATACATGAATATCATTTCCGGAGACGGTGCCCGACCGGATCCGGGCAGGAGGGAGGCATGAAATCCATATGGATCATGGCCAAAAAAGAATTGAAGATTTATCTTTTTTCACCCATGGCCTATATCCTCAGTGCATTCTTTCTCCTGATATCCGGGTTTTTCTTTTATAATATAGTAACCTGGTTCAGCAGTCAGTCAGCCAGGATGATGCAAAATCCCACCTATGCCAATCAGTTAAGCCTGAATAAAATGGTTTTCGAACCCTATTTCAATAATATAGCCATCATATTGATATTCCTTATCCCCCTCCTGACCATGAGGCTGCTGTCGGATGAGAAGAAGATGAGAACCGATGAATTGTTGCTGACCTCGCCCCTGAAAATGTCCTCCATTATCATGGGAAAATACCTGGCTGCCCTGATAATCTATGTACTGATTCTCATGCTGAGCGTTACCCATACCCTGTTCATATTTCTTCATGGCAATCCCCAGATCATCCCGTTGTTAACCTCCTATTTAGGACTTTTTTTAATCGGGGCGGTTTTTATTGCCATTGGGATGCTTGCCAGTTCACTGACTGAAAATCAGATGATCGCAGCGGTGATTTCCTTTTCAACCATTTTATTGATCTGGGTATTGTCCTGGATCGGCGAGGGTGCGGGCCCGGAATGGAAGGGAACATTATCTTATCTGAGCTTTTTCTCGCATTTTCAAAACCTGTTGAAGGGTGTGGTGGACACCAAGGACCTGGTTTACTATTTTTCTTTTACTTTTACGGGATTGTATCTGGCCTATATGGTATCGGAATTCAGGAAGTGGAGGTAGAGATGAGGAAGATCGCTCAATACCTGAATGTTGTGGCCTTGGTGATGTTTGTTTCCGGATTTGCCCTGATCCGGAGTTTTGGCACCGGCCATGTCCCGGGACTGGTTCTGGTGATATTGGCGGTAATGGCCCTGGTGGCCTATCTGGTCATGAATTGGGGGCGTTTTAAAGGAAAAAGCTCCCGGATGAATTTCATTTTTGTCAGCAATATCCTTTTTTTGGTGATCCTGAATATCGCCATTGTTGCAGCAGTGAATTATCTGGGTACCCGGATTCACCAGCGTTTTGATTTTTCCCGAGGCCACATTTATTCCCTGTCGGATCAATCGGTCAAACTGATCCGGGGATTGAAAAAGGAATTGCAAATCAAGGCCTTTTTCACCCGGGAAAATCCTTCCGCCTATGTCTTCGATTCCCTGATGGAAATTTACGGATACTATTCTGACCGGATCAAGGTGGAAGTGCTGGATACGGATAAAAACCCTTCAGCGGTAAAAACCTATCAAATTAATAGTGATGGAACCGTGGTGTTTGAATATGCCGGCCGGGAAACCCGGATCGAAGAGATATCTGAAGAAGCGGTGACCAATGCCATCATCAAGGTCACCCGGGAAAAGAAAAAAGTGGTTTATTTTCTTCAGGGCCATGGTGAAGGTGATACGGAACAGTCAGATGAAAATGGTTTTTCTGTGGCCAAGGACGGCCTGGAAAAATTATCTTTCCGGGTGAAAAAACTGGTTCTGTTCCAGGAATCCCGCCTGCCGGACGATACCGCGGTTCTGGTGGTGGCCGGTCCGCGCCAGCCCCTGTTTAATACCGAAATCAGCCTGATTGAAGACTATATAGAAAACAAAAAAGGCCCGGTTCTGTTCATGATCAACCCGGATCAGGGGGAGGAACTGAAGCCCCTGCTGAAGAAGCTGGGGGTTCAAATCGAAGATGATGTGATTGTGGATACGGTTTCATCGGCCATGGGAGGTGACTATTTCATCCCCGTGGTGGCCCGGTATGCCCCCCATGAGATTACCAAAAATTTCAGTTATGCCACTTTTTATCCCCTGGCCCGCAGTTTGAGCCAGGTGTCTCCACTTCCCAAAGATATTGCGGTTGAGTTTGTGGCATCCACCAGTCCCAATTCTTGGGGGGAGCGAAACTATGAGGCCGAGATCAAAACCGAAAAGATTGTGAAAAACGCCCAGGACCGGTCCGGCCCGCTGGAGGTGATTGCCGCGGTTGAAGTTGGTGAAAAAAAACGGACCCGGGTGGTGATATGCGGAGATTCTGATTTTGTCAGTAATAAATACTACTTTTTTTCGGCAAATGGCAACCTGTTTAACAACATCATCTCCTGGTTGGCCCAGGAGGGGGACCTGGTGGCCATTTCACCCCGGACCTCCTCCCCCAGCACCATTTCCTTGACCCGGAGTGACAGTCAGTTGCTTTTTTTCTATTGTCTGGTGTTACTGCCCCTCCTGGTTCTTCTGGCCGGGATCGGAATCTGGTGGTATCGGAGGAAATTGTGAACCTGAAAAAGATTGGCATTCTGGTGATCGTGCTCCTGGGGCTTCTGGTCCTGATCCGGTTGCAGGACCGGCATGAATCCCGGAGGCTGGATATTGAGGACAGGCTTCTGGATCTGAAACCGGAAAGGATTGATAAAATTGAATTGATCAGGGGAGCTGATAAGTTTATTTTTTTGAAACTGGGTAATGGCTGGGATCTGGATTTTCCGCTGAAATCCCGGGCTGATAAATGGGCGGTTCAGGGAATTCTGGATGATTTCTGCCAGATGAAATATGACCGGCAGGTCGAGATCAATGCCCAGGATCTGAAGAAGTATGGGCTGGATGTTCCGGAAATAGAGCTGAAGTTATTTGAAAACAGGGACCTGGAATCCTCTGTTTCTGTCCTAATAGGGATTCGGAACCAGATGGACTTCACCTCTTATGCAAAGCTGGGTTCAGATAACCGGGTGGTGTTGATTGCTGCCTACAAGCGGGACCAGCTGGACAAAAAACTGTTTGATTTCCGGGACAAAACCATATTCATGTTTGAACCTGCCCTGGCTCGGGAGCTGGAGATCAAAACCAGGGGAACCCGCTTTTTTCTGGAAAAGCAGAAATCCGGTTGGTTTCTGAAACAACCGGTTTTTTCCCTGGCCGCTGATACGGTGGTGTCCACCATTCTGTCCGCTGCCTCCGGGCTGGAGGCCATTGCCTTTTCAAAACCGGCCAGTGCTGCCTCTTTGCAGGCTTTTGGTTTTGACCGGCCCCTTCTGGAGCTGAAATTGAAAACCGGGAATGAGACCCGTGTGTTAAAAGTAGTCAGGCAGGATGACCGGTTTTTTGCCCACACCCCGGGTTTTGCCGAAATCAGTGAGATAGACAAAAAGTTTACCGATCATTTCGATAAAAAGGTCAAGGATTTCAGGGAACCCAAAATCGCCCGTTTCTTTGCCTTTGATGTCTCAGAGATAATATATAAAACCAGAGACCTGGACTGTCATTTTCAAAGGAATCCCGAACACCGCTGGATCCGGGTAAAACCGGCGGGTACCGGGGAATTGGATGGGGACCGGATCAATGATCTGCTCACGGCTCTGGAAAACCTCGAAGCCCGGGAATTTCTGGATCACCCTTCCGGAAAAGAAATCTTTAAGTATTCCCTGGAGTTGAAGCTCGGAGAGCAAACCCAGGCCGGAAAATCAACGGATATCGGATTATGGATATCGGACTTGACAGGGGATTCGCTGCTGGTGCGCAACCGGAATCTGCCCTATCTGTTCAGGGTATCCGGAGCGTTCATTGACCGGCTGCCCCGGAAGATCGAAGATTTCATCAAAAAGACCGAATAACGGGCAGGCTCTCGCAAACAATCTCCTTCACTTTACCCAAAAATGTTCTCATTTTTGGGAGCGTTACAGCATTTTTCGACGTTCGAGAAAATGCTTTCACAAGCCGTTCCGGAGATAGTTTGCTATGCCTGCACTGGCTTTTTTACTTTACCTTTACCTATACCTTTACCTGAGATTTAGTTTCAGGTGAGAAAGGTGGAACTTTTTGCGATTCCCATACGTTTAAAGAGTATTCCAAATAGGT
>CBDAFS010000045.1:0-53315 GCA_965195285.1 uncultured Aminicenantes bacterium
CAACATGTATAACTTGGTTAAAACTCCCCTTTGAATCCAAGGTAATATCATTATCTGCTATTCTGATTGAATCATAAATGGGGTTTACAACTGTCCCGGAAACCTTTATATTGAAAATCTGATTACTAGAATCTGAATGCACCCTTACAAAAACAAATAGAAAAACCAATACGAAAAGATTTCGTCCTCTGAGCATTTATTCCTCCAGTTACATATTTCTTTGGTTATTATAACGCCATTAACTTTGAATTGTTACAACAACATAAGGTAATTTCATAGGAAATTTCCTTTTTAATCACATAGAAATATTAATAATATGTATGTTGAATGTCAATGGATTGTGGTTTAACAACTCGGGGGACACCATACTTAATTTTTCAAACATGGCTTATCCAGGGACATTATAATCGAATAATTAGGTATGATGTACCTATAATTTCTCGGTTCATTTTTTTTTATAAATAATAGAAAAAAAATCAAAAATCCAAAAGACCGTCCCCAACCTTATAGACATCTAATTTGCCTCCTCATATTTCCTTAAAATAATTTTTCAATAGATATTTTAATAAAAACCAAAACTTTGTCAACTTCATAAAATTTCCAAGTTTCAAAGCACCGTCCCCACTCCTCTGCAGGGAAAAGGTTGAAGAAGTCAAGAAATCAATGACCATCCCCCACCCTAGGGATTATAGAAAGCAAAATAAAAAGAAATCTTAACCATACAGAATACCTTCTATATGATTATCAGGCCTTTGATTCTAGCATTTGTTAAGTTATAAGAATAAAATGGCGAGACCATTAAGGATAGAATTCCCCTGAACTCTATTCATTTAATTTCACTTAGAGCTTTTCTTGACAAAAACTCTAGGTTTTTTTATTATTAGATTTACAAATAAGGAGAGATAGTTAAAAACATTGGAAAAGGTAAAATTATAGAAAATAAATTACTCACTTTTTTTGACAATATATGAGGATGACATGGAAAAAGTATTTGAATTTTTTAAAAATAATTATTATTGGATTTTTTCAGGAATTGGAATATTTTTATTAGGCTTAATATTAAAATTCTTTAGGAGTAAAAAGAAGAATCAGTATCAAAAAATTGGAGATCATTCAAGAGGATTTCAAGCTGGTGAAAGTATAAACATAAGTTTAAACAATTCTAAATCAAAGAAAGAAGAAAAGGAATGATAATTTGGAGAAAAAACAAAAGCAAGTAATTGGGAATTATTCAACTGGTATTCAAGTTGAAAATATATCACTAAACATAAATGTTGAAAAATCTGCCCTTTATGAATTAATACTTAATTTAATTGAAAATACCAAAAGTAATAAATTTGAGAATATTAAAATTAGTGAAATTAGTGAAATTCTTAAAATTTCAAATATTGTATCAGAGCCACCACTAATTCCAAATAAAATTTCTTATAGGAAAAAACTTATTGATAATATATATGAAAAATTAAAAAAATTGACATGGATAGGAATATATGGCGAAAAAGGTACAGGTAAAACTTATATAACTTTATTACTAAATAAAAAATTTACTGGAAACAAATATTGGATCTCATTTAAAGATATAAAAAACGAACTTTCAGATTTATATCTTGATGAAGTCATTAAATCACATTTTGGAGAAGAAGTTCCAAAAAAAAATATATATGATTATTTCAGTGTAATTTTAAAAAAGACACCAAAGAATAGTATTTTTATCCTTGATGATTTACCTGAACTGCTGTTAAATTTCCCTTTAACTCAAAAGTTAATTTATTTTGCAAAAGTTTGTGCAGAAAATGGAATAAAAATAATATCAACAAGTTTTTATAATTTCCATTCAGATTTTGTGTATTCTCTTGGAGAAAATGAAATTAATACTTTTTCACCCCCCCCTTTTTGTAAAGATGAAATTTCTGAATTATTTAATATGCACAATGCAAAAACCGAAATTATAAATAATAATGTTTTAGAATTCATATTAACAATCACAAAAGGAAATCCAATTCTTATTAGTTCACTTATCAAATATTTAGAAAAAAAAGATTGGAAGTATGATCTAAACATTTTCAATGATTTAATCATGGATAAGTATGCAAAAGATGAAAAAAAACAATATTTTTTAATTTTTTCAAGAACTGTTATTGAAGAAATTAAAGACTTAGTTTATAGGTTAGATTTAATAAATAGAAAATTTTCTTATAAAGAGATTTTACTAGTAAGTGAAGTGGAACCAAAAATAAAAAATCCTTATGATAAATTAGGTTTTGTGTTAAATGTTTGGATTCAACAAACAGAGGATATGTTTGAACTATCTCCACTCATTAAGGGCATTGGCTTTTTTAATTTGGATTTTACAATTGCAAAAAATATTTTTATTAGCTTGGCCAATAATATAATTAGCAAAAAGTTCCTTAATCAAAATGAGGTGAGCCAAGTTATTGTTTATTATATAAAAGCTAAAGAATATAATCTGGCAGCTTTACTTTTAAAAGATATCTTAATTGAATTTTTAAAGATTGAAAATAGAAAATTTGAGGATTGGGGGATTTCCTATATTTGGGCTAATCAAGCTCTGCCAGAAGAGATTGATTTAGATTTAAGGTTAATTATACGCAGTTTGCAGCTAAAAATCAATCAAAAGTTGAATAGAAAATCTGATTTCATTTTAGAAGATACTAAGAAATTAATCAGAGAAGCAAGTAAGGATGAGATTTATGGAGTGATGATAATTTCTTTTGTTTTGGCAACAGAAAGAATAGATAATAAGGATCAACTATTTTATAGTTGTTTTATAAAAACTCTTCAATTTGAAAACAGAAATGATCTTTTAAATAAAATAAAGAATTTTCGTTATGAATATATCCTTTGGCTTATAGCATTTGAAATAGAAAAACCTACCCAACTAATCCAATGGATTAACACAATTGATAAAATGCCAGTTGAGTCAAAAAAAATATTTTTTGAGTCTAAAGAGTTCACTGAAAAAATTTCTCTGATTTTTGATAATGTATATTTAAACGAATATCATAAGACAAGTAATGAACAAGATTGGGACAAATTTTTGAAATACATTGAGAAATATGAAAATAAATTAAAAAAGATGAACATTGAAATATTTTGGTGTCTTTTAAAGCGCCTTCAAATATTGATCTTAGCAGAACATATTAAGGATTTTGATAAATCAATGAAAGTAGCAAGGAATTCTCTTGAAAATTTCTCTAAAAATCCTATAATTCAATTTATAATAAAAGGAATTATTGCAAGGGAAAATTTATTTAATAAAAGATTTGAAGAATCTGATAAATGGTTTACAGATGCTTTTAAAGAAAATATTAACTCACTTTTTTCAGAAAAAATTCTTGGATTTTTATGGCAAGCAGAAGCAGTATCTCATTTTGATTTAGATAAAGCCATAAAAATATGTAAGGAGGGAATTAGTTTTTATAATAAAAACAAAAAAAATATTAATGAAAGTTTTTTATTAATGAGTTATGGAGAGTTAATAATTCTTATTTTTAGAAAATTTGGGTTTTCTAAAACTTTTAAGGCATATGAAAAAGGGATTGAATTACTTTGGTCATCAAAACAAAAAGACAATACATGGAAAAAACTGTTTGTATTATTTGGTCATATTAGTGGATATCTATCAGCTATGGCGTGTTCTGGATCACCTCCTTCGGGGACAGAAAATGGAAAAATTTATACTCCGCCAACAACTGGAATGTTTATAAATATGTCTGATGAGTTGATTTCGTTGTATAAATCTGATAATGATTTTTTATTACCAACTCAAGTGGCAATTTTTGCAGAAGATATAGGAAATGATGAGAAAGCTTTAAAGTGGGCATTAATAGCTTACAAAGTTTTGCCAAAGAATAATTATTTTCTAATTTATCCCATCATTATAAAAATTCTTATCCCAAATTTAATATTAAATAAAGAATTCAAAAAAGCTATTGTTATGTCATATGAATTTTTCCTTAAAAAACCAGATTTTGTTGAAAGGTCTATATCAAATTCTTATAAAGATAAAATATTTGAAGATCACATTTTGTACTCCACTATAATCCCAATTATGCTTAATTATGGAATATTGAAAATTCAAAATTTAATTAACAAAAATGAAATTGATTCATTAGTACAAAAAATCTCAAACATATCATTTGAAAATATAAATAACGGATCTCGGGTAAAGAGTGATATTGAAAAAGTTTTTAAAATATCTTTATTTGAAGATTTTTCACATAATAATGTCATTGAATTGGGGAAAAAATATCAAAAAGAAGATAGAAAGGGATTTACATTATTGTGTTTTATCGGTGCGATATTGAAAGATAATATTTCAATTGAAGATTCCATACAATTACAAGAAAAATTTATAGAATTCATTCAGAAACAATATTCAAAATCATTAAAATTTATCTACAGAAATATAATTATTAGATTTTTCATAACCTATTGGGAAAATGTTATCAAAATTAACAAAACAAAATTTAAATATACTAAAACATTATTAAAAAAAATAAAAAATAATTTTGATTCTCAAAATGAACACTCACTTGTAAAAACATTTATTATGGTTAAAGATAATTTAATTAAATAAAAAACAAGTATGAGTTGACCAAAGAGAACCTAGAAAAGCGATTATTTCCCTAAACCCATATATGATGCATATAAATCTGGTATTAATGAAGTATGAGATTTTAATTGTCGTGTAGAAAATATATCATCCAAAACTTCAATCGAACATTCTATAGCATGAGAAATGTGAGGAAAAGAAGCACATGATACTTTTTGACCATTAAAGAAATCATATCTAATTCCTTTCAGATTGGAATGAAAATCAGATCCCTTAAATCCATAATGTATTCCATTGGTATGTAGGCTATTTCTAATTAATGCATTTGTGTTTAAGATTTCGATAGCATTATGATTCTTTCCTAAATAGGTTAATAAATCATTAGCTATATTATAGAAACCTTTTTTATGATTTTTTTTTAGTGCTTGACAGATATTTTTGATACAGTTCTCAATTTGAAATTGCGCCAATAAAGATAAGGATAATTTTGATGTCTTATGAAGTGAATCTCCCATTAGTTTGACAGATTTAGAATCAATCTGAGTCAAGCCTAATAATAGTGGAATATTTTGTCTGATGATTGTATCAGCAGTGGTCCAATTTTCTAATAAATTTAGAATGCCCAAGCATGAATAAGAAACCAATCTGATGTTTACTATAGATGCTGAACGAGTATCATTATCCGGATATTTATATTTATTAATTAAAGTGGTACATATTTCAATTAAGTTTAAAACACATTCAGCTTCATCTTTATGTGATTTATATGCTTTAAACATTGCTAAAAAACAAAACTTCTAAAGGTTGTCTTTTATATATTTTTTATTTTCTCAATAAATGCATCTCTTGTTTGACCAGTAATTATATATAATTTGTTTTTTTTATATTTTAAGTTGAATTCTTCAAGTATTTTTTGAGCCTTAATTGTTAATCTTAAAGCATTCGTTGCTATTATAACTGGGAATTTTGATGCAGATACTATTTTAAAAAATTTTTCTACTTGTTCACTTGGAAAATTTTTTCCTCTTTTATCATTCCAATATTCAATATAAATATAAAATATATTATCATTTTTGTTTTTAATTTCAGAGATGTATTTCCCTTTTGGAAAATAGTTGTTAATATCATAGTAATGTAAATCTGCATTTTTTACTGCATCTCGAACTTTATATTTCAAATCTCTCTCACTATTTATAGTTGTAAATTGATCCTCTTTAACATATAAATCTTTTTGTTCTTTTAAATTGTGAATATTATCTAATTTTTTTTCAACTTTAAGAAATAAAGAATGAACAAAACGATCTCTTTGATTTCCTGTACAATCAAGAAATGTCTTCGGAAATTTAAATCTTTCACCTTCAAGTTGAAAAATTTGACGTTTTTTAAGTCCTTTTAGATTATGTCTCTCAAAATCCACTTGTTGTAACATTACAGGTATTATTGGTTTTTTATCAGTTTTTAAAAATATTGGAAGCTCTTTTTTTAATATATATTCAGATGCAAGAAAAGCTGGATTTATAAGAAGCAAGCCTAAATTACATCTTTTAAGAGCGGTGCGAATTTCTTCATCCCAATCTTCACCTATCAAAATATTTCCATCTTGCCAAAATTTGTACTCATACCTAAGAGATGCAGCAACTTGTTCTTTAAATCTTTCAAGAAATTTATTTGAATTGGCGCTATTTGATCTGGCATATGAAACAAAAAATTCGATCTTTATCCTTCTTCCCATTTTAAATATAATTTAATAAATATGTTAATAAAATATAATTTTCGCAATATTTTGTCAAATTATTGTATAGGTTGCATACATATGAGACTCAGGATAAGATTTTATCACATAATCAATGGGAGACAAATTCCCCAATGAGTTATGTGGTCTTTTAGTATTAAACCAGATAAGATGTTCCATAAGATCTTTGTTAAATTTAATCAAATCCCTGTCATCATAAAAAGGGTATGGGATCAGGAACTCTTCATTTAAGCTTCTGTTAGCCCTTTCAACAAAACTGTTTATTTTAGGACATCTGGGATAGATGAAGAGATGTTCTATTTTCTTCTTTTTAAGGTATTGGTCAAATTTACCCAGGAACTCACTTCCATTATCTGTTTGTACTTTTTTTATACCTCCTTTTAAAGGATATACCTGTTCAAGTTTTTTAAAGAAATCAAGACCATCACTGCTACTGGCAGAGTGATATGCATAAGAGAACTGAAACCGTGTCGATAGATCTATTGCATTAAAAATATAGGTCCTTATCCCCTCCATAAATCTTAGCATTGTATCGATCTGAATATATCCGGGAGTTGATATCTTTGGTGATCTCTTTACCCTGTTCTTATAAGATACTTTCCTTTTTGCCCATTTACTTGACGGGTTATGATACACACGGCCATTGGGAGGGTGGAGCATATCATATCTCCTTATCACTTTACCTATTGTTGATACTGATATGCTATCGAGGTCATTTGTCTCACAGTATTCATCCAAAAACGGTTTGATCTTCTCTTTACCAAGACGGTAATGATCTCTCCTTAGCTTCCTGATATAATTGATCAGTTCTCTTTTTACCATCATCTTACGCTTAACTTTAGGGGACCTGGATCTCGGAATTAGAGAGGTCAGCTCTTTGCCACTCGATTTATATAACTTAAACCACCTATAGATCGTTGCTCTCGATACTCCATATGCATCCATGCAGGATCTCAATCCATGACTCTCAAAATGCTCTATTACTTTTAATCTGAACTTACCCCGGGTACTGCCTGAAAATTTGAATATCTCCTCATATGAACTCATAACTCCTTTATTACATAGTGGAGTCCCGTACCACAAGTCTCTATAACGGGTCGATCGACCTATTTTGCCTCGCATATTTAAACTCTTATACAATACATAAGAGTCTCATATGTTTCGTAACTTATTCAATTATTATGAAATGATCAAAGATGGTAAATGCAATTAAGTGTAGCAAAATAAATTAAATATCAACGTTTTATGCAACAGTGCGCCCATTCCAACGGTTTTTCTCCTGTTGTTGCCATCTTTCTCTCCTTTTCTATAATTGACATTTTTTAACGGAATCTTTTTTGAAAAGCAGGCTCACAGTGCTTGACAAGGATGTTGCTTGAGTGTGCCAAGCAGCCTGTTGCAATCTAGAGGGTTAAAATCCCTCACGGGCAAAGCTTAGCCAACAGACCGTGTCAAACGGCATATAAATTACGAAGCAAATTGGAAGAAAATTTCATGATTTTATCCTGTATTAAAACGATACATTCATTAAAAACATTAATAATATCGAATATTCTTACATAATTGATAAATTTTGAAAAATTAATGTTTTGAAATGGAACACCCTCAATATTCATTCAAATTCATTAAAAATTCAAAACCATTGATAAAAGACATTTTATAGTATCAAAAAAAATTGGCATTTAAAATGCTATATATATCTGTATTATTGGGAGGAGAAAATTATGAAGATTAAAAGTATGGTTTGTTTTATTACCGTCCTTTCTTTAATCTGCACAAAAAGTCTTTTTGGCTAGGTCTTTTTTAAGAAAGAAAAATCAAGATAACTAAGCAAAATAGCATTGAAAAAAAATATTGTAACGGTGCTTGACACGGGCTACACGGCTCACTTTGTTTGCCCAAATTTCGGCTACTCCAAAACATCGTATATGCTGAGAATGTTAGGGAAGGAAATGTGGGCTCAGTTCTTTCATTACAACATTTAAAGTGGATAGCCTTTTACCGAGAGGTGAAACATGATTGGAAGGATGAAAATGTATGTTCTCCCAGAGGGATGTATATGCGAACAGTTCACATATCTTACCAATTCAGGTGTATATCCGACCTGTTCGGATATGAATGAGTTAGGCGACATTGCATTGAAAGTAATGTTGCCATTTCAACTTAAAAAGAAAGGAGGTGATAGTAATGACGCAGAGACGAGTACCTACCGCTCCAACAGCCGGAACAGTTGTGCTTGACGCAGGGGCAGCTGCTAAATTAGTTGCTGGAATTACCGAGGCTAAATTGGCGAACATTCGCGAAATCCTAGCCACGAGGAAAGAAATTGCTGCTATGAGGGCCGAAGACGTTGAGAAATTGGCAAGGCTTGCGGAGGTTAATGTGGCTAACGGCGGTTGCGGTATTGGTTGTTGGTAGGTTAAAGCGGTTTTATGGGGGCAGTCCACTTGTGGACTTCCCCCATAAACCTCTAGTGAGCTGTAAAGTTTTGGTGTTAACATTGCTACTGATGAAAGAAAGAGAATGAGAAAAGAATTGAACAGGTTAGTGCTATCTGTCACTTCGCACTGTAACTTACGTTGTGAATATTGTTACGTTTTCAATGACAACAAAGAGCATTTTATACCTAAAACCATGACGCCTAGGATTATTCAGAAGGCGATCTATAAAATATTCAATAGCTACAATGCTGTTCAATTTGTTCAGTTCTTTGGGGGAGAACCCCATTTAGCTCTTCAGAGTATGCAGATTGCGGTTGACGAAACTCGAAAGGTTTGCGAGATTCGTAAATTACTACATCCCCAATTCGGAATTGTTACAAATCTAATGATTCTTAATGAGGAAATCTTATCTTTTTACAAGGATAATCATCTAAGAGTCACAGTGAGCATAGATGGCCCTGAGACGGTCCATAATTTTTTAAGAGTATATCCATCTGGAAGCGGTACTCACAACAAGGTTGTTCAAAATCTTGGGAGATTGCGCGATATGGGGATACCTTTTGCAGTAGAGTGCACATTTACTCAAATGCACATTAAGAAAGGGATAACGATAGTGGATTTACTAAAGTACTTTGACCAGATAGGAGCAGTGCGCGCAGATATAGTATGTGTGATGGCCAAGCCTGACTCCAAGTTGTATGTTCATGGTGAGACTTTACCGCAGCTTATACAACTGTTTATCAAAGCTGTTGACTATTGGTTTGATTATTGGCGACAAGGCGGAAAGACAGTGTTTGGAATAATAGGTGAGATCCTTGCAATGGTTAGTTCGTCACAAAAGGAAATTTATTGTCCTGCTGGAGAATCGTATTTGGCAGTAGCTCCTGATGGTAGAATTTACCCATGTCATCTTTTTATCAGTGATAGGAAGTATGTGCTCGGAAATGTCGAAGATTCTGGGCCACTCCATCTTTCAGGTTTCAAAAACTCTTTAAAGAGCAGTACCTCCTGTAAAAGTTGTCCAATTAATTCCCTATGCCTCAGCTGCTTAGGTAGAAACAAGTACTATTGCGGCAATTTGGATCAACCATTCGTATCCGATTGTATTCTGAAAAGTAAGATCATAAGTAGAACATTAGAAAACCTGTGTGATGGGTTATTACCAGAAAATCAGGCCACGTCACCTAACACAGCATAAAAGGTTCAGGCTACGCCATAACCAAAATTGCTTTCCGGTAACTTCTTTTATCCGCAAGACGTAAAAAAGTGTATCGGTGCTTGAGTGCGACAAGCAAGCTGGTGTAATCCAGGGGGTTAAAATCCCTCACGGGGAAGTAAAAATTGGGGATAGGATTTGAAAAGTTTTAAAATTATATTTTGGATTTAATAAATTTCGAGGAGGGAAACATAATGTCTGAAAGTTTGAAAGATTTAAGGTCAATGTCTGAATCAGAATTAATTGAAAAACATGATAGATTGGCAAATACAACTCAGATTGGGATAAATCATTATTTGAATGAACTTGATAGAAGAGATCAGGAAAGGCATACAAAAGAGATGAAGAGATTTACTTGTTGGATTACAATAATGACATTTATTATAACAATTTTTACAGCTCTGAATGTAATTTTATTTGCAATAAAAAAGTAAAATAAGGAGAGAAAGATGGCAACTACAGGAGAAAAACCAGGAAAAGGAACTTATAGGTGCCGTAATTGTGGGACAACAGTAATACTGGATGATCATTCGGATACACTTCCGCCTTGCCCAAAATGCGCTGGTACTGAATTTAATAAAATTTCATAATCCAGAAAAAACAGCATATATCGGGGGATGGTAGGTGGAAACGTTGCAATTGGAATCTGGAGACAGATTGTTAATTTATTAATCAATATAGATACAAAATGGAACTTACTGAACTGTTGCATAAAATACAAAGGTTGATTTCATTTATATTCATTTTTCTGGGCCTATCTCATCAGAGGAGTTAAGTTTTTATAGCAACTATTGATTTTAGCTTGTATGGGTTAAGCCTAGAAATTGATTCTAACTTTTAATACCAGAATTAAATAAAATTGAAAAAAGCAATTAATTTTTGTAGAATAAAGAAAAAGATTTGTCGAAGGGGTAAAGGTGAATAATAATCAAGACAATGAAAATTTAATGTGGAAATGGGCATACCTTGAACAATTGCATCTATATTATACTCAGGATGCCTTTTGGATAAAATGCGCCAGAGAAAAGTGGACACAAGGAAAGGGAGATGCTGAATACTACGAATTTTTAAAAAGTTATGGGTTGTTAAGGGGGAAGGTAGGTTCTTATCTAAAACGAGAAGAAAAAAAGAACAGACAAAAGTTTCTAAAAATTTGTAAAACTGAATTTGCAAAAGATTTGAATATAGAAGATTTTAAAACTGCAGGAATCAGATGGAATAAAGTTCTATCAAAAATCAAGAATGAATGTAGAATTGAAAGTATTCCCTATTCAGCAACTTTAAAAACCTATTGGTTTTTTCAACCGGAAAAAGTGCCAATGTTTGATTCCCAAGTGTCAGATGCTATAAAAACTATTCTGAATGTGAAAAAATATAAAAAAGAAAAATTTCTTGACTACTTTTTAGAATTTTATAATAAGAAAAAACAAAAGATTATCGAAGTTGATAAAGAGTATTCCTACAAATATAAATTTTATCCCCGAATCGCTGATAAATATCTCTGGTTGTATGGTTCTGGAAAGAGTGAAGAGATTTTGGAGAAGTTTCGGGAAGGGGTTAAAAAGATTCCGATAGGAACATAAAAAACGTTCTCGGTGCGAAATGATTGAAAGGGTTGGGGACGGTCTTTTGGATTTTTGATTTTTTTTCTATTGTATATAAATCCGGGGACGGGGTTTTAATATTTTAATTTTTTTAAAAGACAAAACCAGGGATGCTATTGTTAATTTATTCATTTAAAAAAGAAAAAGGGTGGGGGATGACCTTTTGAATTTTTGATTTTTTTCTATTGTTTCTAAGTAAGCGTCTAATTAACCATACCTGATATTTCTGGATGACATTTCTCTGTATTTGTTAGGGATCTGGTTTTCCCACCCAAGAGAATAAATAATCCAATCTTCCGTCTCCATTTGGTTAAGGAAATTCTTAAAGAAGTCAAGAAAGCAACGTCCCCAATCTTCGTCCAGCACCCCTTTTTGTGCTTAATCTCACTGAAGAGACAGAAATTCCTTGGAAAATGGTTGACTTGTTAATATTTTTATTATATAAAAATGCTTAATCAAGGAGAAAAAATGAGTAAAAAATTATTTGTTCCTTTTTTGGTTATGATTTTTATTGGAGTAATTTTTCTAACTGGATGCAATACTGCTGAAGAAATCAGCTATGATATCACTGGCAATTGGCAATTTACTTTAACCGATAACGCAGGATGGACTGATGTTTATGTTTTCAGTTTTTCAGGGACCATTGCCAGTGGGATTTCCACCGACATAACCAACGGACGTACCGGGACATACTCAGTAAACAATACCAATGTTCAGTTCACTTTAAACTGGTGGGATTCCACCTGTTCAGATCAAACTGAAACTTTTACTGGCACTTTCAACTCTACCACATCTATGAGCGGATCTTATGATTATAGTGCAACCGGTGGTTGTTTTAGAATTGGAAACTTTACCTGGACAGCAGTAAAGTTGTAAAATTCAGCTCAGATCAGGGCAAAGGGAGAAGTATATTTAGATAAGCTTTAAAATTGGATTTTTTTCATCTCTCCCCAGTTTTTTCCTTTTTTCAGAAAGGTTGGGGACGGTCTTTTGGAATTTTGATTTATTTTCTATTGTTTATGGTAATCCAAGGATGTTGCTTAGCACACTCAAGTAAGCAGATGCAATTTAGAGGATTCAAATCTCCCATGGGCAAAGTGTATTCAGCCACCCGTTATTTAAATAGATTCAAAATTGATTTAGCGACTGAAGTAGGAAGCGTAGAAATGTAGAAATAAAATGGACAGTGGTGATTGATATTTTGACAATTAAAAAAAGATTAAAGGTAAAAGATTAAAGATAAAAGGTTAAATTTAAAAATTTTTGTTATCTCGAAATCTTGACAACTAAGGTGTTTCCAACCATAATAAAAAAAATGGGGGAAAATCTTTTTTTATGAAGTGTAAGGAGGTTTTTATGAGAAGAATCAACCTTTTATTTTCAGTAGCCTTAATATCAGCCGGTGTTTTATTTTTCGGGTTGCTCACCCAAAACAGCTGGGGAAGTGACAAAACAGAACTCGAAGGGGAATGGGTAAGTACGGTATCGGGTCAGGACATGGTATTTGGATTTTCTGGTGATAAATTCAGTATTAAGTCTCCCAATGTTCCAAACTACTGGTACACGGGCACTTTTTCCTTAAAACCAAAAGCTGATCCAAAAAAGATAGATCTTGCGATTAAGCAGGGCGGTATTCCTCAATATGTAGGTAAAGCAAGTCTGGGAATTTACAAGATTGAAAACGGAGTTTTGATCCTGGCGTTAAATCAGCCTGGTGGACCGGCTTATCCTTCTTCTTTTCAGAACACCGGTGGCGCCATTGTTTTTAAATTAATGCAAAATGGGGGACGATAAAAGGGTTGGGGACGGTCTTTTGTACAAGGAGTGGGGACGTATTGAAATTTGATTCAAAGAAAATAAAGTCTATTTGCACGTTTGAACCCGCTGTCAAGCGGCGTATACTTTTACGAATTTAGGGTATAAAAAATGTTTTGGGAAAATGTGTAAAACCCGAAGGGTTTTGCAGGGGGATGGGGTGAATATGAGGCATTTAAATCAAATGTTATTCTATTTGTTGAAATCTCTTGGGCGATGAAGTTTTAAGCCAAGTATTTTTGAATAGTTTTGAAAGTCATTATCAGAGGTAAATATAGTGAATTCATTTCTTTTGGCAAAAGCACATATTAAAAAATCAATATGAGAGCCTTGAATCCCTTTTTTTCTGCTGGTATTATAAAATTCCGCAGCCAGTTCATAATCAGTAGAATGAATTGAAAAATCTTTGAAAGCCTTTAATTTATTTTTTAATTTATTGAATTGAACTGTATCTGAAATTCCAGATAGAATCTCCTGTCTTATCGGACCAATTAGTATTGCTCGGGTTTCGTTAATAAGTTCTTTTAATTCTTTCAGAGTTAATTCATCTTTTCTATCATCTAGTCCTTTTTTTCGACGAAATGCCAGAGACCATATAGATGTATCAATAAGAATTTTCATTTCCTATTCCTGTGGGATTTATAATCATAATCTTTTTCATAATTGATCTTTCCGAATAATTTAATGATCTCCAGCTGTTTTCTTCTCTGAATATATTCCTTTAATGCTTCGGTTACTGCTGACTTTTTAGTCTTGTGTTTTCCTATATTTTGAGCTTCCAGGATTAGTCTATCGTCTATTGCTAAGTTTGTTGCCATTTCGTCCTCCTACACATCATAATACACTAAACATTGTGTGAAATCAACAAATTTATGAAAAATAAAGGGACATTAGAATGGGCGTCCCTAGATCTTATATGATAGCGACAAAACTATTTTGAATAGCAAGATATTACAAATAAATGAAAATCAAATAAAGCCTATGCTGATGAAAGTGATCCGGGGCCTTATCCAATTCCTGAAGATGCTCCGATTGAAAAACCATACTCAAAACCGTACTTGGTGCGTAGAAGTATAGAAATAGATATAATAAATACTGGGTGAATGATTATCAAACTGGCTGAGGTAAAGGTAAAGAAAGGAAGTTAAGAAGCTATAAAAAAAACCGGGGAAGGGATTTTAATTATTGTAAAATTTTTTTTATAATATTTACAGTAAGAATATATTGACACTATGCCATTATTATACTATTCTATTAGTAGATTTTATGGGAGGATTAAAATATGGATACGGTAACCGTCAGAATACCCAAAGAAAAAAGGGATATATTAAAGATTATTTCCAGTGTTGAAAGAAGAGATATCAAATCCATTCTAAGCGAATTGATTGATGAATACATAGAAAGTCATCAGGAAACCCTTGATCTTTTATCCAAACCCGAGTGGGTTGAATCGATTGGAAAAGGCAAAAAGGAAGTTATAGATGGAATAAAAGGAAAATCACTCCATGAGTTGGACGATTGAAATCAAACCCAATGCGGAGAAGCAATATCTGAAATTAGATAAAAAAGTCAGAAAAAGGGTTAAAAAATCATTGGCTTTACTTGAGAATTCAGAGAATCCTTTTAAGTCAAAAAATATAAAGTCCTTGACCGGGGAGCTTAAGGGAGATTTTCGCTTGAGAGTAGGGAAATGGAGAATTTTATTCACTCCGGAGAAAAAGATAAAAAAACTATATGTATATGCAATATTGCCTCGCGGAGACGCCTATTAAAATGAAAAGGTCGGGGACCTCTCATTTTTTTTTGGTTACCCGAATAATCATAAAGGCTCCCAAAGCGATCAAAACTGATGGCCAGAAGATATGGCCGATCTGATGGCGAAACCACCAGTAATATTCATTGAAAAACGGAAGGTTACGCATTAAAAAAATGCAGCCTACCACCACCAGCACAATTCCGATGATGAATGCCCCGGAATCACCACCCGCTTTTATCACTTCCTTTTTATCACCCTTGGACACCGCTTTGGTGGTTTTCTTCTGCTCCGACTCAACGGTCCCCGGATCCAACGGAATGATGATCATGGCAATAATATAGGCAATGACCCCACTGCCGCCCCAGAAAAAGAGTATCACAGCGATGATTCTGATGATGACCGGGTCAATGCCAACGTATTCCCCGATGCCTCCACAGACACCGGCGATTATCTTATCTTTCTGACTTCGGTATAAACGTTTCATTCAACCATACCTCCTCATTGTTCTCATTAAACCTTATAACGTACCGGAGACTGATTTGGTTCAATACATCTGTTGATATTAACAAAAAAAAATATTTTATGTATAATGGAATTTAATCCAATGATTTATTAAATAGATAATAAAATGGCTGAAGACAATCAAGGTTCGATGGGAAAATGGGTTAAGCAGGGCATCAAAAAAATCATTTCCTTGACGCTGGGGGATTCGGATTTCAGCTCCTCCAGACACCAGAAGGGTGAATTGTTCTTCAATGAAGAGTTCATGCAGGTGATTGAAATAGACTTTGATGAACAAAACCTGCCCCGGCCCAAGGTCTTCAAATTGAATCTGGTGGTCTCCAGTTTTTTCAAACGGATTAAGAAGAATCTCAGATCCATAAATTCAATTTACCTGGTATATTCGGATGCCCTGGTCATGCAATTTGAAAGTTTCAGCCATGAATGGAAAGACAGATTTAGAAAAATACTCAATGAAGAGTACCAGCTGGAGCTGGAACATATTCATTATGTTCGGGAATCCGATATCCTGGCTATCTTCAATAGCCGGGGTGTACGGGATCAATTGGGAGAACCAAACAGGTATTTCAAGGATCCCTATCACTTAAATCCCCATGAATTCCTGATAATTTCCGGCGGATTCATTAATTTCAAGTATGATCAACCACCGCTGTTCCGAGAAATAAAGGGGATTTCCACCAATTACAAATCCAAACAAACCATCGCCGATATCGAAGTCGAATTTTTCAGATTGGAAAAGGGTATTCAGGGTGAAAAAATTCTGATTACCGGAGATTACCCGGTCAAGTATCATCAAAATGCAGGTGCTTATTTTTATGTGGGAGGTGATTGGTATCACAACCTGTTCATTCCGGATATTTTCAGCCTGGAGAAATCCCGATATATCTGTTTCCGGATCGATGATGAGGGAAAATATATTCGGTTCTTTCCGGATGCCGAAAACCGCCATATCCCGGTATGTGTCAGGAAACCCGAAAAGGAATATGGGCCCGGTTTTGTCAAGCTGAGCTATCGAATAAACCCTGAATATTTGGATAGACCGGATATCATGGATTTCAAGATATCGATTTGCTATGAATCGGACGAAGCATACAACCATACGGAAATCATTGAGAAAGCGGTCGAAGATTCCGAGACTACACTGGAAACCCTTAGCTGGGAAAAAATAAGCCAGGAAATGAAGTCGCTCAACCAAAAGGATAATCAAACAGGCATAGATCATGATATATTGCCTTATTTCAGAAGTGAAATGATATTGCTCCCCCGACCGGGTAACCGGGATGATGATATAACCGATTATGTGATGCGGTTGGACACCCGTGCAAACGCCCTTCAATTCAAGGCCTCAGGTCCGGATAACGAGATTTCAATTTTTTTATCCGGGGAAAAGAATCAAATTTACAAAAAGAAAATAGGGGATAGCATTCATTTTTCCACGATTCTGGACGGCCATCAATACGCCTTCTCCAATGATATGATATCCAGAATCCAGGATGATGAAATAAAGCTTTATTTTTTTTGCATGCTGGATAGCACACTGAAGGAAAAAATATATTTAAAATCCGATTACTATGTGATCGGCAGGGATCCGGCATACTGCTCTCCGGAAAATACCATTGAACTCAATAAAACCCGGGATGCTTTCTGGAGAATCGGATCATCCAGAAATCATGCTTTTTTAAAAAAGAGCAGGAACAGTTATGACCTCTATAATATTTCATCGTCCAATTTCATCTATATTTTGAAACCGGAAGATCTGAAGAAAAAGAAAATCTTTCCCCTGAAACTAAAACCGATAATCGATAACCGTAATATGGCCAGGCTGAAATCTTTCCTGGACCGGATCCGGACAACCTGCGAAGAGAAGGAATTGAAGGAACTCGATCGGTTTACACGTCCCCACACCCTGAAAAACAATGACCTGGTATTTATCGGTAATCGGGTATTTCTGTTTGTGATTCCTCTGGTTATCGAATCTCAGTTAAAGGGGGATATCCAGGGATTCCTGAAAACCGTGCAATTGAAAAAGAATATTAAATAAAAATCAATTACTATTAACTGAAGCCTGTTCATGAAAACCATACTTTATATTATTCTTTATGTCTCATGGACGCTCTGGCTTTTCTTTTCCTTCAGGATCATTATCAAAATGAAGGTTGAGCCGAGACTGAATTCATTATGGGCCATGCTGTTTTCCACTCTGGCCATATTTACCATGTTTTTTTTATTATGTTATGACTATCAGTCCGATACTTTTTATTTCACCCAAAAATATATATACCCGGTCGATCAGTCCAAATCCCAGGTGATTATCGGAAACCAGAAGGATGCTTCTGACCTGACCATAGAAAATCCTTATGCTGATGCCGCTCATGTCAAGCTAAAACTGAAAGACCAATGGTTTTTGGTGGAAAACATCAGTGATTCCAAAAATGTCGACATCAATGGACGGTATTTGAATAAGATGGTGGTTCGGCCCGGGGATAAAATTGAGATCCAAGGAAAGGATAGTATCGAAGTGTTGGGCCTGAACCGTCAGTATCCCCTTGGAAGGTCTATCAAATTCCGCATAACCACCAACCGGGATTCAATAGGAAAAATCATTACCATATCCACTTTTCTGAACAAAAACGTGTATATCCGTTACGGCCCGGTTGAGAAAATAACCGCAGGGTTCAATACCCTGATACTTCCGTCCCGGGAATCCCGGGCCATTGCCAGCTTGGCCTATGAGTCAAAGAATTCTCTTTTGGGGCTGAATATTTATTATTTTATTGTTTTCCTGATCATATCGCTCTTATCTGTGGCTATTTATCTTTATCTGAAAAATCATTTCAATGGGGCAGTCTTCCTGCTGCTGATTGGGTCACTTCCCTTCCTATCCGGATATATTTCAAATGCAAAACAGATCCTGGTTATTCTGGGCTTTCTCCCCCTGATTCTGATCACTCAAATCAGACGCAAAACCAAATGGAAAATGGGTTCGGTTTTGATTCTGATTTCATTTGTCATTATTTTTTTCCTTCCCGGACTCATCAATATGCAGGGTGATTTCACCATCATTCCGGCCGGCGGCCAAGACAATTTCTCCATGCGATTTTCCACCCGGAGCAACAGCTTTTTCTTATCGGAAATTCAAAGGACCCTGAGTTATGACCGGGAACACCAAATCATATTGGGATATACACCGTATAAATTAAAAGTCAATAAAAAGAAAATTGTTCTGTCTCCCCTGAATCCGGAAAGAATCCGGGTCGCTGATCAATTCAGCGGCATTATCAGCAATCTGAATGATGTGATCCCGGGAAGAAGTTATATTCACCTGAAATACCCCCATCAATTTGAATTCATTTCACCGCAGTCCATTGCCGGAAAGGACCGGTTCACCGTTGCCAACCAAGCTGGAAATGCGGTGGTAATGTCAAGGACCGAAAAGGAGCATTATACATTATTCTCCAATGGGCTGCTGCTCTTAACCGGTGCATTCTGGTTGTTCTGGTTTATCAATTTATTCGGCGTAACCGGGAAAAAATTTAAAATCTTCAATCTGAACCTGGTCAGGGGATCAAATTTTTTTATATTCAATTTTGTCTATTTCATGCTCAGTCTGGGTTATATCATGTTCGGCAGTCTGGCCCTTTACAACAATTATTTTTTAAAGAACTTCGAAAAATACAGAACCAAAGGGCTTTTCTTGTTTGTCATGGCTTTTTTTTTCCTGCTGATTTTCAGTAAATACAACAAGATTTGGATACTGCTTTTCCGGATTCTGAAACAGACCAAATTTCAAATCCCGCTGGCTGTGGGATTATTGCTTATGCTGCCCGGTCTTTACTCTAGGTTTTTTTTAATATTGGCAGCCGGATATATTGTTTTCGTTTTTTTTATCAAGCTACGTAAGGATTTAATCTATGAAATTCAAAATCTCTATCATCAACCCCTGGGATTGAGAAATGTCAATGAAAAAGTCATTTCAGACCTGAATAAAAACGAAAATCAGAGACTGTTTTTCAGCCTGGGAAAAGTACTCTACCATCAGGGCTGGAATTACATAATTGTCTCCGACCTGTTGCTTTTGCTCTCTCTTTTTTTCATTGTACTTCAGGTATTTTTAGGTGGAGAGCTTGGGGTTTCGGTGGCGGGCTTTTTCTTTCTTCCCATTGAAATCGGAAAGATATTGTTGACCATTTACTTTGCCGATTGGGTGAGCCGGATCGACCGGGGCATGCACCTGGGAGTCCTATGGATATACGGACTTGTGCTGGTACCCTTTTTGTTGTTAATTGTGTTTTTAAAGGATTTTTCCCCTCTGCTGGTCTTTTCCTTTGTGTTTCTTTATCACATCATCAAGATTAAAAAATCCTTCTTGTTTAAGATCATATTGCTTCTTATAATTGTATCAACTCTAGCCATTTCAATCGCTTCTATCGGAGAATACACTTTTCCGTTCAAAACCAGGCCTTACAATTTGATTCTTACTCTGGCCCTGTTATTGATGATAGGGGTGATGTTGCTGAGGATATGGATGGGAAAATATGCTAAAACCTTCAAGCTGATCAGTAAGTTCATCTTTTCCGCCCTGCTGATATTGGCACTACTTTCAGTCCTGGGAGCGGTCTGGCATTCCAATATGTCCGTCCCCCGGGTTCTGGGAGACCGCATCGACTCCTGGCTGAATCCCTGGCAGGACTATAACCTGTCTTATCAGTTCATTAACTCGCTGTGGCTGATGAAGGGAGCCGGTTTGCTGGGCAATCCGACCCAGGTTATGGAGCAGGCCGTTCATGTCCCCCTTATCGAACAGGACTTGAGCTTCAGCCTGTATATCGGCGTTTTTGGCCTGGCCGGTATTGTTTTCATTTTTGCCACCCTGGTAATGCTGGTTTTTTTGATTCACCGGCTGGTCACCCGGTTCAGGGATGGACCTTTTCGATGGGAGGTTTATGTAATCGAATTCCTGACGGTTATTTTTTGCGCCCAGTTTCTCTTTCCGGCCCTGTATGTGGTCGGTTTACTGCCCATCATGAGCCAGCCGTTGCCATTTCTTTCCTATTCCAATAACATGTTGCTCCTCTTTTCCCTGCCCTTTTCTCTGTTGATCATGGTATTAATCAATAATCTGGAAAGGTCATGAAAAAAAGTTTTTTTATTTTTATTCTGGTTCTTCTATTGATGATTACTTTAATACTGCTGAGGATCCAATCCATTTCCTTTCCCAAAGAGGTAGGGGATGAAACCGAGATTATCTATCTGGAGGAATTTCAGGATGACGACCGTATCTTAAAAATATTTTCAAAGAATGATCATTTTTATATTAAACCCTTTATCTATGAGATAAAACTGAATGGCCAGAATATCAACACCGAAATGGAAATCTGTCACGACGATATCATTTCTGCCAGAACCAAACAATTTCGCTTTGAAATTCAACCAAAAGTCCGATCCTATAAAAAAATCTTTCAGCGGCCACTCAGGGAAATCCTGCCGCTTCCCGGTAATGAGAAATATATCGGGGGCTGGATGTCTCCCACCAAAAGACGGATTTTGTCTTCTGAAAGGGATAAGCAACTGTTGAAGAAACTGATCATAGAACTAGAACCGGAACTTTTGCAGAAAATAATTCCGGAAAGAAGCAAATTTGGTGGGCGCCTGATTCACCTCAGGCGTAATAAGACCGGCGCTGGCATTCAGGTCAAATCCGAAGCGGTCACTATGATACGAATTCAAAATATCAACTCCCAATCAATCGAAAAAAACCGATGGATCAGCTTGAAATCAGGTGATATCTTTAAATTCCGCAAACATGACGACGGTACCACACTGCAAATAAAATTCGATTTTAACCGGGTGAAATCCAGAATGTTCAGGGGCTCCCGGGGCCAGGAAAAACTGGTCTCTGCCGATATCATCTATCTCATCGTTTCCTACCTGAAAAAGAACCAAACCGTTTCACCGACACCGCCTATCACCGCCTCTCTGAAGTCATTGAATGAGGGGAATCGTTACCGGATCCAAAAAAACAAAGACAATCTGTTCCTGGGGAAAAAAGGTCTTTTCCTGTTCAGTCTGAGACCAGACAAATTACTGAACCGCCAGTACATTCCCGATGCGGTTCACGAAGGCGGTATCATGGACATCAAAGAAATGCTGGACCGTAAAATGCTGTACCGCAAGCAGAATAATTTCTACCCGGTCGATCCGGTCTTTCTGGATCAGATCAGGGAAATTGTCATCCTGAAAAAATCCGATTTAAATGAATTCCTGAAGCAGCATCATATTGAATGGATGGATTTCCAAGACCAGAAGGAAATTGAACATTACCTGGTTCAGGCTGAAACACGGATCCGAAAAATGAAAAAGAAGGGCAATTGGAATTGGTTTTGCCGGGAAATCAAGAAAATGAACAACCTTTATTTCCTGAAAGGACTTGGGATTAAAGTCAATGATGACATCAAATATCGGGTATTTTACCGGGTGGGAAATATTTCCTGGATTCCGGCGGAAACCTGGTTCCGGGATATCCCCCAGGTATCCGGTATAGAAGATTATTATTGGGGTCCCTTGATAAAAGATTCCAAGGAGGTTGAATTCAGGATTGATTTCAACCGGCCTCCCGGCCGGGTCCGACTGCTTTCGGTGGCCGATTACCGCTTCAGACAGGAGGGAAGACCTTTTACCCGAAGAAGTTTTTTCGACGGGGTACAGGACATATCTCTCGGTCGAAATGGAAACAGGCTCTATGTAAAAATCTCAAATATTCTCGACTTCAACCAAAGCATCAGTATTGCCAGTCTCCAGCTGAAGGCTGATATTAAAACCTCTACGTCAAATATATTGAGTATTTTCACCGATGAAACCTGGAGTTCATCCATTGATATGACCCACTGGATGGCGGTTCGTCTGAATCCCTATTTTAGTGCTTCGGATGATGCGGCTGCGGATATAAAATCTATCTGGTACAACGAGGATTGGAATCCCATTTTCAGGGGGGTCAAGCACCGCTTTTTTAAAAAAGATTTCAGACTTGATTCCCGACCGCTTTCCTCCAGCTGGAGAATATTTACTTTAGGACAATATCTGCTCTGGATCAATAATCAACCGATTGTAAATCCGGAAGATTTTACCCGGAATCTCCGACCGGGACTTAACACCCTGATGGTAATGATTTCCAAAAAAGGATATTTGAAAAAATATCTCCGAAGCAGGCTCTTCAAGATAAAAAACAACCAAATCGTTTTGCAGCAAAAAATCCTGCGCAGATCCAGTTTTGTGCGGGGAAAAGGAAGCAAAAAACCCACTATTTTTGATACCCAAAAGCAAGTATTAGCCTACAGTGTGAAAATCAATGATAAATTTCACCGTTTTTACTCTCCGGTTGCCAGCTCCGAGCTGCAAGCCATTGTGGGAAGTGCCGAATCCGGGTCCTGGGGCATCGAACAGGTTTTTTATAACCTTCATAAGCAAAAGGGAGTTAGTGAGATTCATCTGACCTTGAACTCCGAATGGCAGAAGATTGCTGTCCGCCACCTGTTCTCCCTTCTGGGGGATATCAAGAAAAGGGAATCCATGAACCCGGTTTATCTGAATTTGAAAGATCGTCTCATCCAAACCGAAAACCAGCTGTCCCGGGCCCGTATCGAACTCATGACCCTGAAGAATGAATACTATCGGGCGATCACCATGAGAAATATCATCGATATGCAAAACCGGATTGAGTCCTTGAAAACCGAAATCAACAAAATCAAGAATTATTTCTACGAAGCATCCATGATAATCATGAATTCCAAGGGACAGATATTGGTTTCCGCCTGTTACCCCTATGATGAAAAGAGCATGCAAATGCTCAACGGCTCATTGTTGAAACCCTATCGTGCCTATGAAGTTCCGGAACTGAATCGAGCCTGGAAATGGAGATACAATCCCGGTTCAACAGTCAAAGTGCTGGATTCAATTGCCTTTTTACATTCGCTTTCACAAAAGCATCAGGCCACCGGTGGTTATGAATTTTCCCATCTGAAACATTTACTGAATTCCACCAGTGATTTTTCTCATTTCCCCAGAAATGATCTGAAAGGCAGCCGGATGCTAAACGGGAAACAGGTCTTCTTTCAACTTCAGAATTTCAGAGGGCACAATATTCCCTATGGATTTTGCTCATTGAAAGATGCCCTGACCTATTCGTACAACACCTATTTTGCTTACCTGGCCCTGCATCACAACCTCATGTTAACCCTTGACAGCGCCCTTTATAAAAAGAGTAGCTACTTTATTTCAAAATCCAACATACCTTTGGAGAAAACCTACCGTGACTATCCGGTACTTGAATTTGCCGAGAAACTCGGATTCAACAGAAGAATTGATCTGCTGGCCAACTTGAACCATACCGAAATTGGCCGGTTTTTAAACCGGAGCCCCTATGATGCTTTTACCAGCATCGAATCGGTTTTTCCGGTGAATGCCTATACCCCTAGTGATATTGCCTATTTCTCCATCGGACAGAGTGACCTCCAGTTGACCACTCTGCAGAACTCCCTGGTGGTGTCCACCATACTGAATAACGGATGTCTGTTCTACCCCTCGGTGATAAAATCAATCAACATGTATAATTCTGTGGATAAAAAAATGGAGTTGATTGAACCGGACCCTGAAAAAAGCAGGTCCAGGATATTCGACCCGGATATTGCCGAACAGATCAAACAGGCCATGAAAAATGTAGTTGATTCGGGTACGGCAGGTGGGGTGTTTTCGAGGAAATTGAAACAGGCCCGGTTATTTTATGCCAAGACCGGCACAGCTGAGACCAAATTTTACCGGGATCATTCACTTTTTGTGGGATTTGTGATTTTCCGAAATGGAGAAAAAATCATTTTTTCAACCGTGGTTCCCCGATCCGGGACCGGTGCTGCGGTTGCCGGGCGCTTAACAGCCAGAATCATCCAAGACATCATTGAATTTGAAAATAAAAATCCGAATCGCCCGGTTAATCCGTACTGACTTTGACTATTTTTTGTTAATTTGATATTTTGAAAGCAGGTGAAATATGACAAAATTGTTATTATGGCTGTTGTTATTATTTTTATGCTGGCCTCTGGCTCTGTTAGCCATCATCCTTTACCCCTTTGTATGGTTGCTAATGTTGCCCTTTCGCTTATTAGGAATAACCGTTGATGCGGTTTTTGATCTGATCAAGGCCATCATTACCTTACCGGCCCGGGTTTTCAGAAAGATATAAGCGGGTAGGGGATTACCGGGTGAAAATGCTAAAGGTTATTCCCCTGCTATTAATAACCGCAGTCTGTCTCATGCCCCAGAAAAATCCGTTAAACAAAATATTTTCCCAACTTCCGGATCACTTATCTCTTTGGGAAAAACCGTCAACCTTTGAGATCTACGGACCGGAAAACCTGTTTGACTATATAAACGGCGGCGCCGAGCTCTATCTCTCCTATGGCTTCAAACAGCTTCTGTCCTGCACATACACAGGACAAGACCAGCCGGATATCACCATTGATCTGTTTGATATGGGTAACTCACATCAAGCTTTCGGTGTTTTTTCCCACAGCCGGGAGACTATTGATGATTCCATTGGACAGGGTTGTGAATACGGAGGAGGGTTGTTAATTTTCTGGAAGGGGCAATTTTACATTTCCATTCTGGCTTATCCTGAAACCGAAGTGGCCCGTCAGGCGATCTTGCATATCGGCCGGGAAATTGCAGGCACCATAGGGGAGAAAGGTCAGCTGCCCTCTATCCTGAAATTGCTGCCTGCGGAAGATCTGGTCAGGGAATCCATTCGCTATTTCAATCATTACATCTGGCTGAACAGTCATTATTTTATATCCAATGACAACATTTTGCACATTGACCGGCATACGGAAGCGGTTCTGGCCCAGTACAAAAAAGGATTCGGAAAATATTTTATGCTCCTGGTGGAATATCCGGAGCTCGAAAAGGCACAGAAAGCCTATTCGGACTTCAGGAAGTATTATCTGAAAGGTTCAACCAGTGGTATCGAAAATATCCAGGACAACCGCTGGGCCGGATGTCAAATCCAAAGTAAACAGCTGTGGCTGGTATTTAATGCTGGCAGTAAAAAAGAGATTGATGATATTTTTGCCCGTTTATTGGTGGAATAAACAAGACAATCACATTATCTATAATACCAGGAGATCACCATGAAAAAGAAAACCGGTATTTCCAGAAGGGAATTCTTGAAAAGCGCTTCCATGGCCGCAGTGGGAAGCACCTTTTTTATAGCTTCAGGCGGGAAGGAAAACTTGACTGAAGAATCGGTCCGGCATAGAGCAACCGTTGTACTGGTCAGGGATCCGGCCGTACTGGACAGTTCGGGCCAGCCCGTATTCGAAGTTGTGCTTCGTATGTTGGATCAAGGAATCACCACGCTCATGGGGGAAAAAAATCCGGTTGAATGCTGGAAAAAAATACTAAAAAAAGATGATATTGTGGGCATCAAGAGCAATATCTGGCGTTTCATTCCCACCACTGCCCAGGTGGAAAATGCCATTAAAAAAAGGATCATGAATGCCGGAATTCCGGAAAACCGAATCGGAGTAGGGGACCGGGGAATCCTGAGGCAGGAAATCTTTAAATATTCCACGGCCCTGATCAATGCCCGGCCTATGCGATCCCACCACTGGTCCGGGGTGGGAAGCCTGATAAAAAACTATATTATGTTCGTGCCCCGTCCTCAGGAGTATCACCCGGATTCCTGCGCGGATCTGGCCACCATATGGAAACTCCCGATTGTAAAGGACAAAACCCGCTTGAATATCCTGGTCATGTTCACCCCCCAGTTTCACGGTGTTGGACCCCATAATTTCAATCCCAGATATATCTGGAAATACCATGGAATGATTATCGGTTTTGATCCGGTGGCAGTGGATTCAACCGGTGTCCGCATACTTCAGGCCAAGCGAAAGGATTATTTCGGAGAGATGCGTCCACTGAATCCGCCTCCCAAACATGTTTTCCTGGCTGATTCCCGTCATCATCTGGGAACTGCGGACCCGAATAAAATAAAGTTGATTAAATTGGGGTATCAGGAAGATATTCTGATATAAATAGTATGATTGCATGGATGCATGATTGCATGGGTGAATGAGGATGAAAAGCGGTAAAAAATTTATATTATTAAACCAAATTTTCTTGTTAAGTTTATCGATTATCATATTCAATAATTGTGGAAAAGGGAAAAACGATGAGGATTTGATTTTGGAACTGGTAGAATCAATGGAAAAATTGATCGAAGACCAGTATACGGCCAGTATCCTCGATGTGTTAACCGAAAATTTCCGGGATATGGAAGACCGTTCAAAGGATGACATGGAAACCGTATTGAACCAATATTTTGAAGAATTTTCCGGAATCGTGGTCAATATTCTGGCCACCCATTTCAAGGTTTTGAAACCGGCCCAGGCTGAAATCCAGACCGATGTATCGCTCTCCCACGGTGCCGCTAAAATGTTCAGAAAAATCGTTGCCTATTCAGGACAAACCTACCGCTTCACAATCAAGCTAAAGAAAACGGATCAGAAATGGAAGGTTTTTTATGCGGAATGGAGATATGTTTATCTCGAAGAACTGTTTCCCGAATCCATAAAAATATTAAAAAAGTTGTTTCCCAAACTTCGATGATCAGAAAGAAGATTATTGCGAATAAAAGTTTTACTTGTTTGACAGTTTTTTTTGTTTTGTTGATTGGATTGCACCTGCCTGCATTTTCGCAGAATTTTGATTACCGGAACGAGGAATCAGCTGCCATCAGCTGGAACGGGGTAATTCTGCATGATGCCCGGATGATGTCCACCGGAGGTATTTCCCTCCTGTCAGCCGGTCCATTTTCCGCTATTGCCAATCCCGCCCTGCTGGCCAGGTATGATCATTTTATCCTGGGTGGCAGTCTGGAATTCATGTATTTCCAGGCCTTCCAATACTGGGGGGTCAACCAGGGGGTGTTGAATGCCTCCAATGGACTGGATGACAAAAATGTCCGTATCAGTGGTTTTTCAATCATAATACCGCTGAAATCCTTCCATCTGTCCATTGGCTGGTACCTATCGGACATCCTGGAATTTCCAGATTTTGACCAGGATGACCAGGCCTGGGGTTATTCCGGTGCATTCGAGGGAAAGGAGGATCGTTTTTTTATAGGTGTCGCGACTCAACTGGAAACCGGATTTCGGCTGGGGGCCAGAATGGAATACGGCAGCGGTCAACGGTCTGTAGATATGATCGAACATTTTTACTTCGAAGGCGGTTACTACTCGATTATTGAACACCAAGAATCGCACCGGTCCCGGTCCATGAGCCTATCGGTGGGCCTGACGGTTTCCATTTCCCGGAAATGGGAATTGGGAGCGGTTTTTGATTATGCGTTTTATGGAAAGGTTGATAGAAGTGTGGACCGAATATTTGATAGTAATTTTCCCTCCCACTCGATCTACGATCACCAGAGCAGCCAGGACAACCACCATATTCCAGCCAAAATAAAACTGGCCACTTCCTATTTAATCTGGCAGAAAAAATCCATGAAAACGGACAAAAAAATAATTCTGGCTACCGAAGTCATGATGGTCTTCTGGTCTGCCTATGAATACGAATTCTTTCAGGAAAAACTGGACCGCGATATGAGAGATACCCTGGTGGCAGCCCTGGGGATCGAATATGGCTGCCACGGAGAACGGTATGATTATTTTCTGAGGGCCGGATACCGGCTGGACCCGCAACCCCTGCTTGAGCCTGCCACCACCATTCATGTTTTTTGCGGCGGGGTGGGGGTACGCTGGAAACGTTTCAGCGGGGACCTGGGCATGGCCTTTTTTACCGGATCTATTGGAAATTATTCTCAGAGCCATTTTATTCTCAGTACCACCCTGGGTTATGACTTAAAAGGAGAAAAATAATGGCCAGATCAATGAAAATACTGATTGGCAGTTTAATCGTACTGGGCTGCATCGGTTTGTTTTCCCAGTTGTCCGATGATCCAAACACATCGACCGGGTCCCTGGTATCCATGAGCTTGGAAGATTACCGGGCCTATATCCAGCACCAACTGCCTTTGGATCGACTCTATATGATTGACAACGTTTGCTATTTCCTGGTCAAGCCCAATGAACTGATTACCCTGACCCGGTCCGGCATCTCTTTTCGTCAGCAGGCAATGGATCCATGTCCTTTAAAACCGGTAAAAACCACCGGGAGTATCGGTGATTATCACACATACACGGAAAGTGTGGAACTAATGGAGGATCTGGTCAGACAATTTCCCGATTTGGCCCAATTATCCAGTGCGGGACAATCCATAGAAGGCCGTGAGATCTATGTGCTCAAAATCAGTGACAATGTATTATCCGAAGAGGCTGAACCGAATATTTTTATCAGTGGCTGTCATCATGCCAGGGAATGGATATCGGTTGAGATTCCGCTTTTGTTTGCCCGGTTTGTACTGGAGAATTACAGCAGCCATCAACAGTCACGTGATATCGTGGAGGGCGGCCAGCTTTATATCATGCCCATTCAAAACCCGGATGGCCTGGAATATTCCATACACACCTACCGCATGTGGCGCAAAAACCGCCGGTATAATGGTGGTTTGAGCTGGGGAGTGGATCCCAACCGAAATTACGGCTACCAGTGGGGATATGACAACATCGGTTCCAGCCCATATCCGGATGATGCGGTTTACCGGGGACCCTATGCCTTTTCAGAACCCGAAACCCGGGCGGTCAGGGAATTTCTGCTGATTCATCCACCCTCGGGATCTTTAAATTTTCATAATTATTCCCAATTGATTTTATACCCTTGGGGATATACTGATACACCAACTACCGATGATACCGAAATGGAGGAGATAGCCCGGAGGATGGCGGAATTGATCTTTCAGGTGAATGGACGGGTTTATCAATATGGTGCGGGTGCCATTGCCATCTATCCCACCAACGGAGATACCGATGACTGGATTTACGGAACTTTCGGCAGTCCATCTTTTACGGTTGAATTGCCACCCGAACTCTTCATTCAAGGAGGATTTTTCACCAGCCAGCAGATGATCGACTCGGCATTCAGCGAGATGTTACCGGCAATGCTCTATTTTTGCCAGTATACAATCGATAAATATCAACAATAATAGTGGTTTTTAACCGGAATCTATTTATTATCATATATATTCTCTAATTAAAGAAAAGATCGTCGATTCTCGTCCATTTCTCGCACTCATGAGAGTTTTATTTAAAACATTGATGACTCTTAACAAATATAAAAAAGCTTGGTAGACAGAATATAGAAATTGAGAAGATAAGAAGTTCTGAAGATAAGAACAATATAAACTGGTTATTCATGGTCATATGCAACCATAGGTTGCGTCATATGTTCACTTCGTGAACGTCATAAGATCGCAAAGCTCACGTCATAAAGATCCCCAGAAAACTGTAATGACAAGTTATGATAAGTTCTTAATGACAAGAATCAGAGAGTTATAATGACAAGCTACATAGAGCTTTAATGACAAACTCTAATTAGTTCTTACTGACAAGGCTACAGAGAGTTTTAGTGACAAGTACCAGAGAGATGGATTCAAATAATTAATTTAACTAGATATATTGGAATAAATGGAATAAAATATATGTTTATTATGTCGGATAAGATATATTATGTAAACCAGCTATTATAATTTGATATAAACATGTCCTCTTTTCAATAATCGATGTGATTGAGTTTTATGTGAATTGCTTTATTTATTTTTAAATTCTTTTATTTTGTTTTCTTTTATATCTTCAATCAATTTTTGCAAAGCTTCGATGACTTTATCCCGGTCGTACGCTTCGGATTTTATCTTGAAATTAATTTTTATTGTATTGTCTGATGTTACAAACTTATAATTAAACACTGGTTTTTTATCTTTGTTCTTATAAATTTCTTTTCGCTTCTCTTTTATTGCATCCCTTGAAAACGGTTTTTTGTCATACATCTTCAACATCTCTAACATATCCTCTCTGTTTTTCAGTTTGGAAAGTTCCAGAACGAATGTTTTCGAGGTAATATTCAATTCCAGACATCTCTTGACTACATCTGGTGGTAGTTCTGTGATACGGATTAGTTCGGTGACCGTAACCCTGGATTTTCCGATTTTCTGGGCAATATCCTGGTGGGTATAGCCATAAATATCATTCAGTGATTTTAATGAAAAGGCAGTTTCAAACAGGTTCAGATCCTTGCGCTGGATGTTTTCAATGATGGTGATCTCCAGGGCTTCGTTGTCCGGAACCTCATGCTCGATACAGGGAATTTCGTTTAACCCTGCCAATTCTGCAGCCTTAAAGCGTCTTTCACCGGCGATAATTTCAAATTTTCCATCCCGGGTCCGAACAATGATGGGTTCAATGATACCCAATTCCTTTATCGATTGGGCCAATCCCTCCAGATCCCCCAGATCCTTTCGGGGCTGAAGGATATTGGTGACAATCTTATCGATGGGAATATTCCGGATAATCGAGGTGCGGGTTCGGGTGGAAATTTCCTCTACAAAATGCATGTCATGCCTTGATTTGATAAATTCGGGTAATCCGACTTTTTTAGGCATTTTTTAATATCTCCTCTGATAAAAGTTGATACTCTTTGGCCCCTTTTGAATTCGGGGCAAAGGTAAAAATGGATTCCTTGTAGGCCGGGCTCTCTTCCAGCCTGACACTTTTTGAGATGATGGTTTTAAAAACTTTTTTTCCAAATAGTTTACCTATATGTTCCTTGCTGTCCTTGGCAATGGTGGTGCGTTTGTCATACAATGTAATCAATACCCCCAGCAGCTTCAAGTTCGGATTGCTTCGGATTCTGACCTTTTCATAGGTTTCCAGCAGGTCGTCGGTTCCTTCCAGGGCGTAATAGCTCGACTGAATCGGTATAATTAAATGGGTGGCAGCCACAAAGGAATTGATGGTAATCAGGCCCAGTGTCGGCGGAGTATCGATAATAATAAAATCATATTTATATTTAATAGCATCTATTTTATCCTTGAGCCTGAAATGGCTATCGATTTCCCCTATCAATTTGGATTCCAGTTTGGCAAGGGAAATTGAGGCCGGAATTACGGATAAATTGATAATGCCGGTATTCTGAATAACCTCTTCCAGAGGAACATCGGCGTTTTCCATTAGCTCATAAGCCGAGTTTTTGACATTTTGTAGATCAATAAACGAAACGGTTGAATTGGCCTGGGGATCCATATCCACCAGCAGGGTTTTGTAGCCTTGGAAGGCAAAAGCGGCGGCCAGATTTATGGAGGTGGTGGTTTTGCCGACTCCCCCTTTTTGATTGGCAATGGCTATGATCATTCTTTTCTCCTGAGTAGATTTAGCAAGAAACAAGTCCTTTTTATTTAATAATATTATTTTATCAGGTTGTCAAGAAAATTAAAATAATAAATATAAAAAATGCGATATTTTTTCTGTTCGTTGTAATAAGAATTGCTATGTCGACATGTCGACATAGTAGGGTCCCCCTACCCGATTAAATCTGTAATCAGAGAAAAAAGCGATATTCAATGATTTTTTTTAATTCAAAATAATGTTGAAAATAAACCACGTCATCCAATGTTTTAACATCATTTGTTATATCCGATTTGATATATATATTGGCTATATTGGCTCTTTTAGATGCTTCAATATCGTAATGGCTATCCCCTATTGAAATGGTTTCTTCCGGAGAACAGGAAAGCACCTCCATCATATACAGAAATGCATCCGGATCAGGCTTCCATAACCTTGCCTCCCGGGTCACCACTCTATGGAACTCCAAATGGAATTTTTCAAGCAGATAATCGGTATTGGCTTTGTTGTTATTGGTGATGAGGACCAGCTTCAGTCCCTGCTGTTTTAAAAAGGTGACGAATTCGGGGATTCCCCGAATGGGTTGGGTCTTGAGGGTATTTTCCTTTTCATGCTTCTCCAGTAATTTTAAGCGTTGATGATCTACCTGTTGAACCTGGTAAATTTCTCTTAGAATATTCCGATTCTCTAAATCCAGTTCCTTTTTAATATTGGACCAGTCCATATAGCTTTCAAAAATAGTCCCATCCATATCAAAAAAAGCAAGCCTGATCGCCATGTTATCTCCCGACATGAGGAAGAGGGTGTATAAAGGGAGATCGGGCCGTCACGGGGCTTTTAAGGACTTTTCCGGTAACTATTTCAGTTAAACTGGCACAGTCCACATTCCATCCATTCATTTTTTACTTATAGTTTTAAAAAAGATAGGAACGCCCTCCAGGTTAAATTCCTGCAGGATTCGCTTTTTAACATACATTTCGCTGGACGCTTTCAACCGAATCTGCGATTTCATATGGAAGCAGATAAAAAAAGGACGCCGGGATTCAATGCTGGCATATTTGGGATTGAATGTTTTATTGTTTTCGGTAGTCAATTTTTTTTCAACCAAAATCTTTTGTATAATTCTGTTCAGCTGCGAGGTCTTGATCTCCGTATGAAAATAGATGTCGATGGCCTCGATTCGGTTGATCAGGGTGTGGATATTCTTTCCGGTTTTGGCTGAGACCAGAACCAGCGGGGCAAAATACAAAAAGTTGAACCGGCTTTTGATTTTTTTCAAAACCGCTTCCGGTGTCTTTTTGTTTTCCACCAGGTCCCATTTGTTTCCGACCAGGATAACCGGCTTAGCGGAATTTAGAATTTTACGGGCAATATACAGATCGTTTTGGTCAACCTTCCGGGACAGGTCAACCACAAATATGATCATATCGGCCTTTTTTATATCTTTGCCGGCCCGGATAACCGCTGCACTTTCGGTATCTTCCCTGACTTTCTGCAGTTTGCGAATACCGGCATTGTCCACAAAAATGAATTTCTGCCCTTTGATTTTTATTTCCAGATCCACCGAATCCCGGGTGGTTCCCGGGATTGGGCTGACAATCACCCGTTGGTCATTCAGAATCCGGTTGATGATGGATGATTTTCCCACATTGGGCTTACCCACAATACTGATCCGGGTTTCCGCCAACGGGTATGGATCATATGCTACCGGGTTCTGTTGGTAATCGGAAAATCTGGCTTCTATCTTTCCGATTAGGATTTCGGTTCCCACGTTGTGTTCGGCCGATATTTCAATATAATCCAATTTCAAGGAGTAGTAGCCAGTAGGCATTATGAATTTTTCCGGGTTGTCCACCTTGTTCATCACCGGAAGGATATGGTCCTGGATTTTCTTCAAATGAAGGTACAGATCCTTCTCATACCCCAACAATTCCCGCTTGCCATCAAATAAAAAAATCACCAGATCCGAATCCCGGGCGGCTTCCATTATTTTTTTATTGATCTCTTGGGTAATCATTTCGTCATTCACAAAGAATCCGCCCGAATCCTGCAGGGTATAGGGCCGGTCATCGATCTCAAAAGTCTTTTTGAAAATATCCCGGGTCATGCCTGGATCAGAATGGATCAGTGCCTTGCGCTTTCCGATCAAACGGTTGAACAGCGTGGACTTACCGGTGTTGGGAACACCGATTATGGTTATCAAGGGGTTGCGTTTGGTCATCCTCAATGGTTTTTTGGCGATCGCCTTACCGGGTGTATCTCACCATGGAAATGCAGTAACATTCAATACCGTCTCCCCTACCCACCGAATCCAGAGCTTCACGGGTCTTAGATTTTACATTGAAATCGGTTATCGGAATATTCAGGATACCCGCTACATTTCTTTTTATGGCTTCTTTAAAGGGTGAAATCCGGGGGCGCTGGGCAATCAGAACACAATCAATATTGATGATCTCAACATGTTTTTGCTTTAACAAATCCAGGATCTTTTTCAACAAAATCTGGCTGCTGATATTTTTATATGCCGGATCTGAATCCGGGAACATCTCTCCGATATCGGGTTCTCCAACAGCGCCCAGCAGTGAATCGATCAGGGCATGGATGAGCACATCTCCGTCTGAATGGGCGATAAAACCCAGGTCCGGGGCCACCTGGACACCGCCGATATGAAGTCCGGTGCCTTTATCCACCCTGTGAATATCATAACCGATTCCCGACCTGATCTTGAGCATCAGGTTTTCTTGCCGAAAATCATTTTGCCGGAAGTGGATTGCAGGACCGATGTGACTTCTATTTGGAGGGTTTGGCCTATGGCCGATTTTGCGTCATCCACAATCACCATGGTGCCATCTTCCAGGTAGGCTAATCCCTGATTTTTCTCTTTTCCCGCTTTGGTAATATGGACTTTTAAATGTTCTCCGGGATGGACAATGGGTTTCAGGGCAAAGGCCAGTTCATTGATGTTAAGGACCTTGATGTCCTGGAGTTTGGCAATTTTACTCAGGTTAATATCATTGGTAATGATCTTAAAATTGTTTTCCTTGGCCATCAACACCAGTTTCTGGTCCACCTCTTTTACCCCGGATATATTCTTGTTCAGGATAGTCACGGTCAACTGTTTGTTTTTTCTCAATTGTTCGATGATATCCAGGCCACGCTTGCCCCTGATTTTTTTACTGGAATCATTGGAATCGGCAATCATCTGAAGTTCGGCTAATACAAACTGGGTGATAATGAGTTCCCCTTCAATGAAACCCGAATCCGTGACCTGGATAATCCTGCCATCTATGATGGCGCTGGTATCCAAGAGAAAGGAATCGGTGAAAGCACTGCTGCCCCGGAAGAATTCTTTTATATTCATGGGGGCGAACAGGTTGGGTTTATGACTTCCGATAAACAATCCGGTTATGGGAAAACCGATCAGGAACAACGATTTGAAAAATACATGGGCCCCGAAAGCCACCGTGATCAGACTGAATAACTCAAAAAGAATCCAGCCGATGAAAATACCCCCCAGCAGGCCGATTGATGCGCTCCATAAATCTTTCAGTTCGGTATTTTTAACCTTTATGGCTAAAACCGAAAGGGTCAGGGCAAAAAGAGCGCCCAAAATAGCACCGGTCATTTTCGAAGTGCCGGTAAAGGGCGGATAATTATAGCCGATCAGGCCAAATATGGATACAAAAATTAATTTATAAAAGTAAATAATCATGGTTATCCCTCCATAAAATTGGTTTCTTTTATTTTAACAGATTTTAAAATAAATATCCAGTCGATATTGTTAAATATTAATTAAAGGTTTTGCGCCTTTCAACCTTTTTTTCCGGCAACGCGGGCAATGCCAATACTCAACAAATAAAGCAATATGGTGGGTATGGCAAAAATCGACTGATTGACAATGTCGGGGGTCGGAGTCAAAATAGCGGCAATGATGAAGATCAATACCACGGCATATTTAAAATATTTGATGAGAAATTTTGAGGTAACCAGTCCCAGCTTGGAAAGCAAATAAACCATGACCGGCAGTTCGAACATCAGGGCCATGCCCAGAAGCACCGTCAATATCAGAGAAAAGTACTCCTTAATTTTAATCAGCTGCTGAAAATCCTGACCAAAACCCAGCAGGAACTTGCAGTACATGGGAAATACAATATAATAAGCGAAGGCCCCGCCAAGAAAAAAGAAGATAGTGGCCATTATGATAAATGGTAATACATATTTTTTCTCCTTGGCATACAGCCCGGGTGAGATAAAGAGCCACAGCTGATAAAATATGAAGGGAGAGCCCAGAAACAGGGCCGAGATAAAGGACATCTTGATGTACATCATGATGGGTTCGGTCAGGGAAGTATAGATGAGTTTGTCGTCCAGGTACTGTAGAATGGGAAGGGATAACCAGTTGTAAATATCTTCCCGGAAATGCCAGGAAACCAAAAAAAATATCAATAAAAAAAATACAGAATGAATAATCCGCTTGCGAAAGTCTCCCAGGTGTTCAAGGAATGACATTTCATTGGGAGTTTTTTTCACTTTTTCTTTTTAGGCCTGGTGGTTTTGGTGGCTTGAGCTTTTTTTTTGGGTTCTGATAAGAAGCTATCTTCATCCAGATTAAGCTGAGTGGCAGATTTGATTTCATTCAGGTTCTGTTTGATTTCCTTTAGATCTTCGGTCACATTTAGATCTCCCAGTTCATCTTCAATGGTCGATTTGGCATCATTGACGGTTTTTTTGAATTCACGGATGGCCTTTCCTAAAAATTTGGCAAACTCCGGAAGTTTTTTTGGACCGAACAATAACAGGACTACCATAAAAATCAGCATCAATTCCGGGAAACCAATCGGGCCAAACATTTAACCGCAGCCTGTCAGCCGGGAACGGACATCTCCTACCCGGATCACCGGTATCCATTTATGTAATAAGGGGGGATTCATTCTGTTTATCATCAGCTGAATGGTATCATAAAAGTTTTTGAAAATCAATCGACCTACTCACGCAGGAAACTACCTGATAAGACCTTGGTTCTATCCCTTTATAAAAATCCCCTCTTTAAGACGGCCAAAACCATCAAAGGCACGGCCGGAGGAAAACACCAATACCAGGTAAGTAGAGACCGTGGAGGTTACAAAGATGGCCACCATGATCATGATCTGGTACTGAATAGCCACCAGGGGTGAAGCTCCGCCCAGAATTTGGCCGGTCATCATGCCGGGCAGAGACACCAGTCCCATGGTGGCCACGGTGGCAATATAGGGGGATATGGCTGCTTTTATAGCTTCAGCCATGAATGGCTTCAGGGCTTCATTGACCGATGCTCCCATGGAAATATAGAAAATGTATTCATCCTGCCGCTTGGAAATCGAGTGGTAAAACCGGTCCAGTGAGATGATATTTCCACGGAGGATATTACCCAGAATCATCCCTCCCAGTGGAATAAGATACCTGGCCGATAACAGGACCCGGATATCGAAGAGTATGAAGAAGGTCAAAAAAATGAAAATGATACTGATCAAATAGGCTGGCATGGTGGAGAAATAAAAGACCTTGAACTTCAACCCGCTCTGCCTGACAATGGCCTGATTGGCCACCAGGATCATGATGGCAATCCACAAACCGTTGATCAGGGGATTGTTTAGCTCGAAGATGTATTCCAGGTAAACCGCTACAAATCCAAGCTGAACCACCATGCGGATGACGGCAATGATCAAGCGTTTTATCAGCTTGATCCGCAAATACATGAATATGAGGATGGGAATGACAATCAGCAGCAGGTAAAAAAACAGATTCAGATAGGATATTTTGGATGCACCCATCATGAAATACTCCGGTCCCTGAAAATGCGGCCCTTTTTCATTTCAATCACCCGGTCGGAGAATTTCTTCCATTCGGCATGGTGCGAGATGGAGATGACGGTTCTCTTCTTATTCCGGGTGATCAGTTCAATGGCCCGGGCAATATTCCTTTTATCCAGGGATGCAGTCACCTCGTCGAATATATAAATCGGCTTATTCAGCCGTAATATCTGGAGGATGAGCAGCCGTTGTTTTTCCCCCACGGAAAGATCGTTATATCTCTTTTCCAGTACGGAATCATCGAAATTGAGGGTCTCAATCAACTTGGTGATTTGTTCTTGATTGAAGCGAAGCTGCTGGTTGGATTTGTAACGGAAAGGGATCTTGAAAAAATCAACCACCGATTCATCCAGATTGGGGGTGACCTGGCCGATATAACCGATATGACTTCGGAAACCAATCAGGTTATGCTCCCCTACTTTCTGATTTTGGAAGGAAATGGTTCCGGAAAACCGCTCAAAAAACAAGATCGATTTAATCAGGGTGGATTTTCCACTGCCCGATTCACCCTGGATCAGGATTTTTTCTCCGGGACGGATGGTCAGGTTGATGCCGGAGATGATGGACTTGCCTTTTTTGATTACCTTCAAATCTTGAACTTCAATCAATATTTACCTCAAAGCGAAACAGTTACGGTATCAGATCAATTATACACCGCTCCCGGTTTGAAATCCAGATATTTGTTCATTGGAAATCAATCTGTTGAATGAATGCGGGGAATGAGTTACAGAATGCGCTTAAATCCGAAGTACGAATGTTAAAAATACAAATTCAAGAAACAAACAAATATAAATAATATTTTTAGATTTGGGACATTTGAATTTGTTTCGGATTTCGGTATTCGAATTTCGGATTTGAATTCATATAGAGTAAAATCTATTGATTGACAGGTTAGCGGGATTTTGATAAAATCAGGCTTCCCGGAGGGATGGCAGAGCGGTTGAATGCGGCGGTCTTGAAAACCGTTGACCCTTTACCGGGTCCCGGGGTTCGAATCCCTGTCCCTCCGTTTAACAAAATCATGCCATCTGGTATGATTTTGTTAAATTCTGGGTACTTGATGAGAATCCACAATGGGTTCGATAAAATTGAAACGTTCAATTTTAGAACGTGAGTGAAACGAGCGGCCCCAAAGGGGTTGACGTCATCAGGCGTCAATCCATCCCTGTCCCTCCGGTATGTACCATACGGTACATACCTCCGCCATAAAACCCTCTCCCATAAAGCGTTTCCAGGTTTGGTGTTTTCACTCCCCTACTCTATTGTCAGAAAAAAACCGTTGACCTTTCCCGCTTTTTTCCCGCATGAAAAAACCTTAAAAGCCCATTATCCTCTCTGGGACTGCAGAATCAGCTTTCTCGTTCCCGCATTTTTCCCGCATAAAATAATTCCGGTTTTCAGACATTTCAATTTCAGAGGCATATTTTTTACTGAAGATATTTTTTAAAATGCGAGAAATAGACGAGAACGCGCGATCTTTTTTTCACTATAACTGACATATTCATCAAAACAAAAATCATAATGACGTTGGCAACGTTTTATTGTTTTAGCAAAAAGGGTTGTGAAAATAATGACACTTAGAACATCATTCATAGACGAAAATAAAGCCTCAGAAACGATTCTCCGCAATCCTGGAAGGTATATTTATAATGAATGAAGTGCCCTTCCCCAACCATCCATTACGCACCTCTTCTATCCCACCTGTCGTATGTGACACTTGACTATATTGGTGCTAAAGAGCGCTTGATTCGTAATCAAAAGGTCCCCAGTTCGACTCTGGGCATCGGCTTCTCCCTACTTTTGTGACCATAATTAACCACATTTAACCATATTGAACAGTATTATAATGGATTAGATGTAACGATATGGCTCTACAGTGGTGATTAGCAGTCTGTAGCAGCTGCGCGGGCGCGGTTGAGAGAGATGTAGTCACGTCTGTATCGTTCTTCCTGGATGTATTGAAATGCGGCGAAGATTACGCTGAGGACGCCGAAGATAGTAGAGATGGACACCACGGCACAGAGATGGTCTTTCTGCTCTGATATGACCCCGAGAAATACGATGATTGCCAGGAAGAAAACCATCAATCCGATCACAGCGAGTACTGCTACATAGTGTGCTGAGTGAGTATAGCCATCCTTTCTGTATGTCTCCTTTCTGACGTGAACGTCACACGTGAGGCTCAACATGATCCGAGTTCGCGCGGCTTTTGTGGTCCGCTGCAAAAGCCTTGTTAGAGGCATTATTCGTATGCGGTTAATTAACCGCATACTTTTCAACTTCTTTTTATAGTTGATTCAGCATCGATGCGGGGTAAATATTCTGTGACATCTAATTATGGAATTAGTTCTTACCCTTCTTCAAAAAGTAAGTAGGAATATATTTTTAAAAAATATCTTACTTTTTGTGATTCCTATTATTTGTAAAAAAATTGTTAAATCATTTTACAAATAAATTAAAATCACTAGGTCTAAATGCTGGCTTGAATCAATAAAAATTGAAAATAAATTATAGATATGATAGAAAGTTATCATAGAATTTAAAACATTCCATTTTAGGAGGTCATGAGGAATCAATGGAGAAAAATAATTTATTATATCATAGTGAGTCAATTGTCCGGCAAGGAGCAGTGTTAAAATTAGAGGATCAGAAATTACTTGCAGAAATTGCTCTATATGATAAAGATTCAGATGTTCGCGAAACCGCAGTGAAAAAATTAAAGGATCAGAAATTACTTACAAGAATTGCTAAAAATGATAAAGATAAATTTGTCCGCAACGAAGCGGCTTGTAAATTAGAGGACCAAGAAATTTTAGCCGATATTGCGAAAAATGATGGCTATTGTGAGATCCGAATGAATACAATCCATAAATTAGACCCTACCAAATGCCAGGAAGTTTTGGCTGACATAGCTAAATATGATGAAGATAAAAATATTCGAATATCCGCAATGGATAAATTAGATCCTGGAAAATGGCAGGATTTGTTAGCCAATATTGCGAAAAAAGATCCTCATAGTTATGTCCGCGAAGAAGCAGTTAAAAAATTAGATCCCAAGAAATGGCAAAAGGTTTTCTTTAAAATTGCTAAAAGAGAAAAAGATGAGTATGTCCGGCGATGTGCAGTGGAAAAATTAGAGGATCAGAAATTACTAACAAGAATTGCTAAAAATGATAAAGCAAGATCTGTTCGAGTAGCGGCGTATTGGAAATTGGGGAACCAAATGTATATTGCCGATGTTGCCAAAAATGATGAAGATGAATTTGTCCGCCGATATGCAGTGCAGAAATTAGAAGATCAGAAATTACTTGCAGACATTGCTGAAAATGATGAACATAAAGATGTACGTGAAACAGCAGAAAAAAGACTGAAGGAAATAAAATAAAAGTATACATTTTTTAGACATGTGCTAACGTTTTTTGAGCTCATTAAGTACTTCCATAGCTACTTCTTTTACTTCTCCTTTTGTACCCCAAAAATCTTTGTACTGATTCTCCAATAAATTTTCAAGTACTGGAATTGCATTTTTACCAAGCTTTCCTATAAGGCTAAGTGCAGTCTCTTTAGCTTTATTAGCCTGATGAGTATAATTGCTGGATCCCTTCCAGCCTTCGCATTCCTTTTCCACCCAGTCAAGAGTTTCACTAACATCTCCAGAGTCACTCAGACCAGCTTTTTCAAGTTCCCTTAAAACCCATTCATGTTCTAGATAATCATTATGTGGAATACAAATCAAGGCTAATCTCATTAAGGAAGGTGCAGCGGGTGGACCTATTTTAGATAACATAATAAGCTTCTTCTCAAAATTAAACCGATTCCCTAAATTAGATACTGAGGCAGCTTCTAAATTCTGTATAATAGTGTTGATTTCATCCTTGGACAATATAGTTTTTTTCTTGTTCGAGACAGAATATTTTTCAGCTAAAACCTCCATTGCATCCTCTAAAGAATTTTTCGCTATCCAGTCTTTTTCTACTGCAAAGGCTCTCTGCACAAATGGGAATGTTCTGGCAGCATCGTTCCCTATCTGTTTGAGAGCTTCAGCTGCGGCTGATCGAGCATAATTATAAGAATCAGTCAGGCACTTCTCCAAGGCCGAAACAATATCCGAACTTTTTGCTTCAATAGATTTAATGGCCATGAGGCATTTAAGTCGGACATACTGGTTGGAATCTCCTGTACCCTTGATGAGTGTATTAATAATTATTTGAGAATCAGCACCCTCTTTGAGGGCTTTTAGGCCTAACTTGTCGATGATTTTTGCGCCTTTGCATCGGGTTTCAGAATCATTACTATTCAGTTTATTTAAAGCTCTTTGTATTTTTGAGGTCCTTGTCCAAAAAATAATGCTCATTTTGTCAAGACTCCTATTATTTTTTCTTTATTTCTTTTATCTTTTTTCGTAAGCGCAACTTTTAAAGTATCTAAAAACTTATGATACAGAATTGAAAATTTTATTTCAAGTCTACTTTTGAGATATTCATGGGTAATAAATTAAACACATCCTCAGAGGTTTTGGCATACGGAAACTTTTCAAATAAATATCGAAGGTATTTTGATGGTTCTAAGCCGTTTGCTTTTGCCGTCTCAATCAGGCTATAAAATGAGGCACTGGCCCTGACTCCTTCAGGTGCCACTGAATATAGCCAGTTCTTTCTTTAATAAAAAAGCTACGGTAAAACATTTATTTCATCTACTAAAGTCACCAATAAAAGCCCTCAAAACACTCCTGAATCCACCAGAAGCGACGATCTCTTCTATGGTATGGATATGGGCATATATGGTTGATAAAATGCCTATAACGCCTATATTCCTGGATAATGTGGCGGATACGCCCATTTTTGCCTTACCATATTTCTCTGGCCACCTGCTGCCCTTTTTGGATTCAGTGGGCAATGGTGTCCTTAGACATATTCTTTGACCTTTTTTAGCCCTATATGTTGACAATCTGGGCTGAATCGGTTAAACATTAAGCAAATAGCCATGAGCAAAACCTTCGAACAGGGACGAGAAGATATAGCCAAATTATGCCGGTACTTTGCCACCAACAAAAAGGCATTTTTTGCTCCTGGGATCAAAGAAGCTCATGTCCGCCAAAGTTTGATCGATCCTTTTTTCGAAGCTCTGGGTTGGGACGTGCGAAACTCAGCCATGACTGCTCCCCAATATCGCGAAGTCGTTCCTGAGGACAGTTTAGAGATCGAGGGGCATCAAAAAGCTCCGGATTACACCTTCCGTGTCGGGACTCTCCCAAAGTTTTATGCGGAAGCCAAAAAATGCGGTATTAATATCCATGCTGATCCCGGGCCGGCCTACCAATTGCGCCGTTATGGCTGGAGTGCCAAAGTGGCTCTCTCTATCTTGACTGATTTCGAAGAATTGGCCGTGTATGACTGTTCACTTAGGCCACGCCAATCAGATAAAGCTGGTTATAGCAGAATCCAGTATTTTCGAAATGAGGAATACCCAGACCGATGGAAGGAAATATGGGAGATCTTCTCACGTGAGGCTGTTTGGTCAGGTGCATTTGATAAATTTTCAGCCTCAAAGCGCAAACGAGGTACCTCTGAAGTTGATAATGAATTTCTGAAGGAAATTGAGGGTTGGCGTGATTCTCTGGCCCGTAACATAGCTTTGCGCAATCAATTTCTTGGTCCTGACGATTTAAACAAAGTTGTACACCATACCATTGACCGAATTATTTTCCTACGAATGGCTGAAGACAGAGGCATCGAACCTTATGGTCAATTGCTTAAGCTCTGTGAACAACCAAAAATTTACTCGCGTTTTATGAGCAAGTTATGCCGCATGGCGGATGAAAAATATAATTCCGGCCTATTTCATTTTCGTAAAGAGGAAGACATATCCGAGTCTCCTGATTTGCTTTCTCCAAAACTCACAATCGATGACAAGGTGTTCAAGCCCATCTTGCAGAGTCTTTATTTTGAACATGGCTCTCCTTACCATTTCGGTGTCCTACCAGTGGAAATTCTGGGGACCGTATATGAGCGATTCCTGGGAAAAGTTATCCGCTTAACTACAGAACATCGTGCCAAAGTTGAAGAGAAGCCCGAAGTGCGCAAAGCCGGCGGAGTTTACTATACGCCTGCCTACATTGTCGATTATATTGTTAAAAACACGGTTGGCAAGTTAATAGAGAGCAAAAGTCCTGCCCAGCTTGCAGGTGGTAAAAACGGTCAACCATTACGGATATTGGACATGGCCTGCGGCTCAGGATCTTTCCTTTTAGGAGCTTTCCAGTGCCTGCTTGATCACTGCCAGAAATGGTATGAAGAACATAAACCGGAAAAATTCAAAAATGAAATATACAAGAGCCGCCGAGGCGAATGGCAGTTAACAATTGCTGAGAAAAAGCGCATCCTTACTACACATATCTTTGGTGTGGACATTGATCCCCAGGCGGTTGAGGTTTCGAAGCTGTCATTGTTGCTTAAGGTCATGGAAGGTGAAACTGATGAGACAATAGGCAAAACGCGTATGTTGTTCCAAGAGAGAGCTCTGCCAAACCTCTCTGCTAACACTAAATGTGGAAACTCCCTGATCGGTCCAGATTATTTCTCAAGCAAACTGATAACTGATCCTGATGAAATGAGACGAATAAATCCCTTTGATTGGGATTATGAATTCCCCAAGGCAATGAAATCTGGTGGCTTCGATTGTGTGATTGGTAATCCGCCCTATGGATACATGATCTCTGATAAAGAACAAGAATATTTCTCAATAAAGTACAAATATCAAGATTATCAGAAGGATTTATATTTATTATTCCTGGAACGTTATAGCAGAATTTTAAAGATTACGGGATTACTTGGAGTAATTGTTTCCAACACTTGGTTACAATCAATTACATATAAAAATATCCGATATTATTTAACTAATGAATTTTTTTGGCTAAAAATTCTACACCTAACAGAAAAAGTTTTTAAGGCCGTTGTTGATACTCATGTTCTTATATTTGAGCGAGTTCCAGGATTTATTCCAAAGAATGAAAAATTAATAGTCGAAGTTAAAAACAATACAGGAGTAAGGCCTTTGCATTCACTTTTTTTGAAGGGTATCCCAAGAAATGGAGATCCAATAAATATAGTAGCACCTGAGGCTGTTCAGAATTTATTTCGAAAAATTCGAAATAAATCTCGTCCTCTTTCAGAATTTTGCGACGTTTATAATGGAATAAAACCCTTTGAAAAAGGTAAGGGAATACCTCCTCAAACTGATGAAATCGTGAAAGATAAACCATATGTGAAAAAGGACTTAAAACCAAATAATAAATGGTCTCCATTACTACGTGGAAGTCTTATAAACCGATATCAGAATCTATGGAATAATAATTATTGGATTCTTTATGGAGAATGGCTGGCAGCTCCACGTGATGTAGAGATTTTTAAAGCACCTAGCAAAATTGTTGTAAGACAAACTGGGGATTCAATTATAGCAGTAATATCAGATGATTCTTTCTTTGCAAGAAATAATCTGCATATTATATTACCGAAATCAAATGATTATGATTTGAATTACATATTGGCAATAATCAATTCCTCATTAATTGAATTCTACTATTCAATAATGAATCCTGAAAAAGGAGAGGCACTAGCGGAAGTTAAAAAACATCATGTCGAAGAACTCCCAATCCGTCCTATTGATCCCACCATTTTAAAAGATAAATCTATCCATGATAAACTTGTATTGATTGTTTCCTCAATTATCGACCTTCATAAAAAACTTCAACTCACCCACAATGAGCGTGAAAAAACTATTATCCAGCGTCAGATTGATGCCACTGATCGCAAAATTGATAACCTTGTTTATGAATTGTTCGGATTGAAAGAAGATGAAATAAAAATTGTTGAGCAATTTGATTAGTCCAATTTAATCACTTTAACTCAATAAATTTATCGTCACCAGAGATGTTTTCTCGAAATCTTAAACCATAATAAGTCCATTGAACTGATATTCATTATTTACACTTGTTTTAAATCCGTAAGTGTTGAGAAGATATTGATAACGCTCTTTTCCATAGAGTGGTTTTGGGGAGAGTATTGCGAGAGCCTCACCTTTGGATCTTTTTAATTCAGGATCGAGCAATAATGAGGTGCTCTCTACTTTTGAGTATAGCAGAGATTTTTTTATGTGAGTCTTGCGTTCACCAAACTCATTTATAAGTAACATCAACCCTTTTGGGCCACCCAGAATTACAGCATCAAGAATTGGATAATTGCGAAACTCAGAGAATTCATAGTAAAAACACGGAAGAGATCCGCAATATCTATCATCGGCATCGGTTTCGCGCCAAAGATTCAGCTTAACCTCTCCGTACAGTAAGTATCTAGATGCATCAAGTACATACTTCCAGTCATCGTTTAGACTCGAAATGAAAAGAATGCGAAGTGCTGTTTTTGGAGCAGGTGTATTCTGGAGTTGTTCGGTTGCTTCTCTCACTACTGATGAAAGTGCACTCCAAGGAACAACTTTACGGGATGATGATGCTAATCCCTTTGATTTAACCTCTTTTATTAGATCAATGTAATCTTTATGTGCCTCTTTCCCTTTTGCCTCTATAATGATCTCATCACTCCCATAGATAGCCTTCAGATCAGCACGCTTTTCTTTGTGTTTTTGCGATTCTGGTATTAGAGTTACAGAGTATCCCAAGTCCTTGAATAGTAACTTGGCATAAGTTTTAGAGTCTTCTTCACTCATTGTCAGAATAAAACAATCCTTCTAAATTATCTTTAAGCATTTGCAGAAGGAGATTCTATAATGTAAGCAAAGAATTTAAATTGAATATCAGACTTATTAGTCATCTCCCGCCTTATAAATGATGCTTACAAACTACTTGACTTAAAATTTTACCACAAATTAAACACATTTTAAATAATAATTCTATCTCAATTTTCTGGTATAAGTCTATGACAGGAACATAGCGCATATCGCCTATATTCCTGCATAATCCAAGGAGGATTAAATGCAAAATGTATCAACAAGTGGGACCGGTCTGTCCCGAGGAAAACAGGCCAATGTTAAGGATCAGCAGCGGCTGGAAACACTTTTCCGGGCGGTTGACTTGATCAAAAGTGATCTCACCAAGTGCGGCAAAGGGCTGCCAGAGTCGCGGAAGCCGGTGTTTGAGTGTGGATCAGATTATTTTACCGTGCGGTTTAAAGAGAAGACTGTTCAGACAATACTGTACCGTTTCGATTTGGAACGGAAGGTACTGACCCGGCAGGTCAATCGGAAAAGGACTGAGACCGTGCTGGACTGTGTCAGCGATTTTTACATTACGTTCTTTCCGGAATCTAAATCAGTGTTATACCGAATTGAAGTGAATGGTCGCGAGAATATCCGAGGCTATATTTTTCTGGTCAACATGACCAATTAAGGAGGTAAACCATGAAAGAAAAAATGATCGAATTGAATTTGCTTCTTCTCTACCTTTCCGGCTGGGAGGAAGATTCGCGAAACGATCCAGGCCAGAAAATTTACCGGGCCTGGAAAGGATTCCTTTTTGAGGTTCTGAATGAAATGGAAGAGAAGGAAATGATTCAACAGTTCCGCAACGGAAAATCCGTCATCATCACACCGGATGGAATCAAGAAAGCTGAAGAATTGAAACAGAAATTTTTAGGAGGTGACAATCATGACAAATCGAAATGGTAAACAGGTACTGACCTATTCCGCAATGCAGTCGTTTCTGACCTGCCCGAGAAAATATTTTTGGAGGTATGTCGAGGAAATCGAGCCGGTAGAGAAATCAGAGCCTCTTATTCTGGGATCGGCAGTTCATCGCTGGCTTGAATATTTCTACACCCAGGTTCCGGTTGAGAAGAGCACCTTTTTAAACGAGGTTGTTTCCCCGAAGGCACGGGGCATTCTGCAGGGGGTGATCGATAACTACAGCCGGATCTACCAGGATGATTTTGATCAATTCGATGTGTTGGGAGTGGAACGTGTACTCTCCGGAAAAATTATCAACCCGGAAACTCACCGGTCTTCTGCAAACTTCCGATTTGGTGGAAAATTGGACACTCTAGTACGGTTGAAGGTGGAGATAGAGAACATACCTACCGGAAGCCTGGCCATCATGGAGACCAAAACGGCTGCACGTGTTGATGATCTGTTCTGGAGTCGGATCGCCATGGATCCCCAAGTTCAACTGTACGCGCACTTTCTGTCAGAGGAACTCGGTGAGCCGATTGCTGGAGTGATCTTCAACGTTATCGAGAAGCCCTCTTTGAGGCAAAAGAAGGCTGAGAGCGAAGAGGAGTTCACAAATCGCATCTGTGAGAAGATGAGCGATCCGGCTATGTATCACCGGCGCACCATTGCGGTCAGTGATCTGGATTCGGCAGAGCTTCTGAACGATCTTTGGAACACCAAAAGCTTCATCCATCTGGCCAAGGAAAACAATGCTTTCCCCAAAAGCAGCAACGCGTGTACTCTCTATAATTCGACCTGTGATTATATGCCCCTCTGTTCCGCAAAAGATCCGGATGCAGTGATCAAAGAGTCGGGTCTGTATCAGAAGCGAGAAGCGAATATCGAACTGGTGGAAACTGAAACTGCTTTCAGAGAGCAGGAGCGCAACGTTGCTGTACCGTTCTAAGGAGGTGAGACATGAAAAACAAAACAGAAAAAAATCCATGGAGCATTCTGGTCTATGGGGTGCCCAAAATCGGACTCTCAACGCTGGCAACCCAATTCCCGGATCCTGTGTTTATCAACCTTGATGACAACCTCTCCTATTTAGCGCCAAAGAAAGAAATTAAGGTCTCCAATTGGGACGATTTTATCCGTGCTGGTGCTGAGATCAGTGAGGGTAAAAGCCCCTCTCAAACGCTTGTGGTGGCCCATGTGGAGCGATTGTGGCAGTTCACCTGTGATCATGTGACTGCGACGGCAAACGGCAAGAATGGTACGAAGGCAGAGAATATTGCTGACTTAGCCTACTCGGATTGGCGACAGGCCATTGATCTCTTCGAAACCAAACTGAAGAAACTGACCTCACTGGGAAACACGGTTTTCCTGAGTCACGAAATTGCAGAATCCCGCAACATCAGAGGACTGGAAAGGACCCACTTTCTGGCCAATCTGGAGAGGAAGGCAAGTCTGGTGGTACTGAATTTGGTGGATTCTGTAGGACGATTGTATTCCGTTGAGCAAGATGTCAGAATTCTCTCATTCATAAGCCAGGAGAATCAGATCACCGGATCACGCATACCGGAATTGACGAACAAAAAATTCGTATTCCAGGATCAGGATATATCACCCTTCATCCGGGTGATACAATCACTTGAAAACGCTCATCCTGCAAACTGAGGGGGATGCTATGAACATCTACCAATTGTTCAGATATATCATGCGGATGCTCACATCCAAAGAAGCGCTCCTGGCACTCATCGAACTGCTCAAGCGCATCCTTGAAAAGAAATATCCAAATCGGCACTGAACATCTGCCGAGTAAAGAGGCGGAGAAATCCGTCTCTTTTAGTCACAATACCATTTCCGGTCTCTGGCGATCGGGGGAGGAGGGGGTGGAGGGGTCCCCTGAATAGAATATTAGGTTATCAATTTTCCAAGTTTCAATGCATCGTCCCCGTTTTCTCATTTTATTAATCTTCCAATGATTTTCTGTAAAACTTTTACATCACTTCATTCGTTCAGTTACATGGGAGCAAAGTCTGTCCTTGCCGGAGGAAAAACATGAACATGAGGAAAAAACGAATGCTGGCAACCATGGTATGGTTTATCGCAACCTTTGCGCTGGTTCTTTCAGCGGCAAGACCCGATGTCAACCACGCTGACCGGGCTGCACCAGTCACCATCCACAAGACTGAATCGCCGCCGGTCATCGACGGCAAGCTGGACGACCCTGTCTGGCAGTTGGCCACCCGTTTTGACGGTTTCATCACCTTCAAACCTGACTACGGCAAACCGACCTCTGAGAAGACCGTGGTGCTGATGACCTATGACCAGAAATACATCTACTTCGCCTTTGACTGCCGGGACAGCGAGCCCTCCAAGATAAAGGCCGCCATGTCCAAAAGGGATGGTATCGACATGGACGACTGGATCGGCGTGGTACTGGACACCTTCGGTGACAGGCAGGGTGGCTACCTGTTCTCGGTCAATCCCCTAGGTGTGCAGCAGGATGGCATGCTCAATGCCGATGGCAATGGCGACGTCAGCTTCGATACCGTCTGGAAAAGCGATGGAAATATCAACAGCCAGGGCTACATTGTGGAAGTGGCCATACCTTTCAAAAGTTTGCGCTATTCCTTCAAGAAAAAAATAACCATGGGGCTGCTGGCGACCCGATACATCGGCCGCAAGTCCGAGCAGACCAGTTTTCCGGAATTTGATCCCGAGGGCGGAGCCATCATGACCCAGTCCCAGATGATTGAATTGAGCGACATAAAGTTCGAACGGCCGGTGGAGTTTATCCCGGCTGTCACTTACAGCCAAAACAGTGTTCACAGTGATGGCGCCCTGGGCTCGACAGGAAAGAACACCGAGTTCAGCCTGACCGGCAAGGTCGGCCTCACCTCCAACCTGACCCTGGACGCAGCGTACAATCCCGATTTCAGCCAGGTAGAGGCCGATGCCGGCCAGATCGACGTCAACCTGCGCTATTCGATATACTACTCCGAGAAGCGCCCGTTCTTCCTTGAGGGCATGGAGCACTTCAACTTCGCTACGGCCCTGGAACAAAACCCCCTTGGGGCGGTCGTCTATACCCGCACCATCGTCGACCCTCTTCTGGGCTTTAAACTGACGGGGAAAATCGGTAATTCTAATGTGGTTTCCGGCATTTTCGCCCTGGACGAGTATCCCGGTGACCTGGCCCAAGAGGAGGGCGATTCCGAGAATGCAGGCAGCAACGCCGCCTTCTCCATCCTGCGTTACAAGCGGCAGATGAGTCGGGATAATTATGTCGGTGCCTTTTTCACTAACCGCAGTTTTTCCGGCGACAGCAACAGCGTCGGCGGCATCGACGGCCGCTGGCGGCTGAACAACACCAGCTTCCTGGAGTACAGCGCTCTGGGCTCGATAAGCCACGATGCGGATGCTACCGATGACGAGCAGGGCCACTACCTCGGCCTGCGCTACAACTTCAGTAACCGGCGCTGGTATGTCGACCTGGGCCTGTTCGACCTGAGCCAGAATTTCCGCATCGACACGGGCTATGTGACCCGCACCGGCATCACCATGGTGCCGGTATTGATAATGCACTATATATATCCCAAGTCCAAGTTCTTCCAGAAGCTCGACGCCTTCTGGTGGGGCTACCACCTGCTGGACAAGCACAGTGACCTCTTCGAGACCTACAATCACTTGGTGCTTCGCCTCAGCATGCCGCGCCAGTCGCAGGTGCGCTTTGACGCCATCCTGGGCAACGAGGTTTTTGCCGACCTGCGCTTCAGTCTGAGTGGATGGCGGGTCCGCGGATACACCCAGATTTTCAAGCAGCTGTACCTGGAAGGCGGTTACCGACGTTCGGACCGCATCTACTACGATGAGGAGGACCCGTTCCAGGGCAGAGGAAATACGGCCGATCTCTACCTGCTCTTCCAGCCTTTCGAGAAGCTGAGCTCTTCACTGGGTCTCACCTACTATGATTTTTATCGCTCCAGTAATGGGGAAAAGGTCTACGACTACACGATCTGGCGCAGCCGTACGACCTTTCAGGTGAACCGCTACCTGTTCTTCCGGGCCATCATCGAGTACAACCACTACTGGAAAGAGATCAACGCCGACTTCCTGGCCAGCTTCACCTATATCCCGGGAACGGTAATCTACTTCGGCTACGGCTCGGTCTACGAGAAGATTATGTGGAGCAACGAGGACCGCGAGTATTTTCCCTCTGAGGACTATCTTCAGACCAAAAGAAGTTTCTTCTTCAAAGCGTCGTATTTATGGAGGTTCTAAGAAACAAGTACAGCGGAGTGCTGTGTGTTCGTTTTTACCGGACGTTTATCCCCTTCTTTACCCTCTCACCCCCTTCTCTCTAGAAGTATTAAAATCGCAGTTCTGCAGCCAGGTGGCAAAATCGCGGATTTCCGAAGAAAGGAAGGGGGACGATGGCTGAGTTCTTGAGTTTATGAAAATGTCAGTTAATATGTCAATGGACAATAGATTTTGTCAAGACTTTTTTTATGCCGTCTTAAAACAATTCCCAAATTCAGTGATGTGAAGTTAAGAAGGGGACAGGCAAAGTTTGCCTGTCCCCCATAATAAAAGAGCCAAAAATCGTTAAAAAAATTTTACAACCAACCTTTTTGACGGGCAATTCTGTAAGCATCAATGCGATTATTCGCATCCAACTTGCTGATGGCTTCAGAGAGATAGTTTCGGACAGTACCCTCAGCTAGATAAATCTGTTTTGAAATTTCTTTGACTGTCAATCCTTCACCGGCAAGCCTAAGTGTCAATCGCTCATTTTCGGTTAAGGGGTCATTTTCGGTCCATGCTTCCATAGCCAATTCCGGATCTATTGAACGCCCCCCTGAAACCACCTCTCGGATGGCGTTTGCCAGTTTCTCCGAAGGCGTATCTTTTAAGAGATAACCGGAGACACCTGAATCAAGAGCTCTTCTGAGAAATCCCGGTCTGGCAAAAGTCGTCAGGATAATGACACGGGTCTTGATGTGATGTTCTTTTATTTTTATAGCTAGGTCCAGGCCGGACATTTTTGGCATCTCAATATCAGTAAGCACAATATCGATTGGTTGCTCTTTGAGTAACTTAAATGCAGTTTCGCCATTCAATGCGGTTGCCTTAACTTCAAAATCCGATTCGATTTCCAACAACGCCACCAATGCGCCCAAAACCATTGCCTGATCCTCTGCAACAAGAATCTTAATCAAGTTGGACCTCAGGATATGTATTACTTCTAATCGGAATTTTCAACTGGATCGTGGTTCCATTGGATGACTTTATCTTTATTTTGCCCCCCAGTAGTTTGATCCTCGTTCTCATACCATCAATACCCAAGCCATTCTCATTTGGCAAATAGCCGATTCCGTTATCAGTTACTGTGATTTCAACATTCGACCCGGAATGTTGAATTGAAAATTCACATTGCGTGGCTTTTGAATGACGGATAATATTTGTCACCGATTCACGAAGAATGTAAGCGAGAACATTTTCAATCTTTGAAGATATCTTAATTGGTGTTGAATGGATGGAATATTTAATTTCAGCTGCTTTCAGGGCAACTTTAATGCCCCTTAATTCAGCTGCCAAGCCCCCTTTCCTAAAACCTTTCACAACTTCTCTCACCTCTGAGAGGGCTTTTCTGGAAATATCTTCAACCTCATTGATTTCCTGTTCCGCCAGTTTTAAATTTTTATGGATCAGCTTTCCTGCCAATTCCGATTTTAAAACAATAACGGAAAGGGTATGGCCCAGAAGATCGTGAAGAT
>CBDAFS010000046.1:0-53772 GCA_965195285.1 uncultured Aminicenantes bacterium
TTTTTCAATCCCGGAAAGGATGGGCAAAGCGGTTTTCGAAGGAGTTGTTTTTCTTCAACATCATGTTCCAGTACAGGTTGGTCAAACCGAACCAGGACCCGATACGGTAAAACATGATTCTGCTCCGGGATAGCGTTTCCCAGGGAGTCAGCTTATCGATAATCTCCTTGTTAAAGCATCCGTTGACCCCAAAGTCTTTACCCAGGTTATAAAAATGTGAAAACAATTTTCGGGTCATCCAGGAAGGCTGGATCCGGACCCCTTCCACGCCACCCCGGATAATGGTTCCGGTGTGGGCACAGCCCAGACGCCTGGTCAATTTTTCAAGGAAGCGGGCCAAAGGCCGCGAATGCACCGGTTCCGGAAAACCGGATTGGACCACAAATCCCAGGGCCGGATTCTCCCGGTTTTGAGTATAGGGCTGGAGTGCTTCAATGAAATGCTTGACAATACCTGGCATGGCATCGGTATAGAGGGGAAAGGCCAAAATAACCTGATCGACCTGATTGAACAATTCCAGGTGCCGGTTAGTCTCCCGGATCCGGTTCAGATAGGCTACCTCAACAGTATGGGTACCGGTTTGCAGAAAACCCCGGCTGAAATGATCCATCAATATCCGGGTATTACTCTTTTTTCCCCGGGGAGAACCGTTAAATATCACCAATCGCATCTTTTACCTCCTGAACGGATTGAGCAGTCTCAATACTGAATACCAGCCGGGTTCTCAAGTTGAGAGTAAAACGCTGAAACATTCGGGAAATAAGCTGGATATCTTCATCATCCGTTTCTCTATCCCGTTCCAGAATCAGTCCTACAGCCGGATAACGGTCATATCTTTTCTTATGATGGCATTCTCCATTTACTATTTCAATGTAAGGATGAAGCAGGGGAATCAACTTGTCCTGGACCTTTTTCAACACCGCGCTTGTAAATCCCATCAGCACCGGTGAGGCCATAACCACCAGGTCTGAGTTGATATATTCCCGGCAAACCACAGCGGACTCGTCCCGAAACACACACTCCCCCGGGGTGGGTCCCCACCAGCAGCTCCAGCACCCCGTACAGAATTTAATCTCCATATCCCGGAGATTCAGAATTTTCACCCGGTGTTTATCAGCTTTCAGGGCTTTACCCAGATCTTCGAGGTAGGCATCCAGGGAATATTTTCCGGTATCAGGGTTGCCATTCAGAATCACAATGTCCATGTTCTGGCCTCCTGATGACCCGGGGTCATCGATTTAGTAACCTGATGGGCTTTTAAATCCGGTAATCGTTACTGTATAAAGCAGTTATTCTTGATAATGTCGAAAAGTTCCTCAGGTGTTTTCCAGCTGATGTCCTGGGTTGAATAGATCAGGGTATCATAGGCGGTTTTTTCCTTATTCAAAACCAGGAAGCGGAGCTCGATCTGGGCTCTGTTTTTCCGGATGCGGGAACCGACTTTGAATATATAAACAGATACGATCAACTTGTTTTTTTGACTGGGTACCGTCCACTTGTGATAAATAAAGCGTTCGGAAGCCTCAAGTTCCTTGTTGAAAAATCCGTTGTCTTTCCTGCTTTCAAATTTCATATTAAAAGCAAAGGTGTTTACCTTGAGATCCAGTTTTTCCTCAATTGAACTTTTCAATTTTTCAACCGGAAATGCCTCCACAAATTGACCATCCAGAACGGCAACAATGGGTTCTATTTCTTCTTTAAGGGAATATTTGAAATTCAGTTTATTATAGGCAAATTCAAGGTTAACCAAATAGAACGTACGATCAATGCCTTCCAGGCTGGCAAAATCCTTTTTAGTCAACTTGCTGCCATAAACGGAAGTCGATAACAGAACTACCAAAACGGTAAGAATAAACAATTGAACCAGTGTCTTTTTCAATTTCTTCTCCTTACTTTCAAGTATTAAAGATTAGATGTACTCGAAATTGAAGTTAAAGTCAAGAGGTAACCGAATTTTTTTACTTCGGGTTCCTCTGGATTTTCAAGTAATGTCAATTGTCAAACAGGCGTCAATTTGGTAAACTCAAAAAGGAAAAAAAACACAAATGAAATTCCCTTTAAATGAAGATGATTTTACCGGGCGGGTTAAAAACTGGATCAAAAAAATACCGGCCGGTAAGGTGGCCACTTACGGCCAGATTTCATTTCTGGCCGGCCATTTCAACGGCGCCCGCCAGGTATCCTGGATCCTCCACTCCTGTTCAAAAAAGGACAAACTGCCCTGGCACCGGGTGATCAACCAGAAAGGCACCATCTCCCTGAACCCCGGATCCGGTTATGAGAAGCAAAAACAGCTGCTGGAAGCCGAGGGAGTGGAGTTTGATGACCGCCACCGTATCGATCTGGACCGCTTCCAGTGGATGCCCGAAGAGATGAATCATTTCGGATTTTATCCAATGGATACCCCGGAAGTTTCATGACAAACATTTTTAAGCGGAAAAACTATTTTCAATTGTAAAAAAAAAAGGTAAAATAGATTTGAACATGAAATATCTCCAATTAAACAAAAATCAAAACCGGACCTGGTACCGCCAAGCAGGGTTTATACTCATGGCCATGCTGTTGCTTCTCTTATTCCAGCTGATCATGCCGGATGAATCTCCCGGCCCGCTCAGCCGGTTTCACACAGAGTTGGAAGGTGAACAGCACTGCCTGAAATGTCACAACCAGGACTTTGAAACCGACCCGGAAAAATGCCTGGATTGCCACCAAGAATTAAAGTCCCGTATAGCCGCGGGGAGAGGCTACCACCAGGATAAAGACGAGGGCTGTGATGCCTGCCATCCCGAGCATCAGGGAGAAAATTCGGTTTTGATTGACTGGGATGTGGAGGATTTTGACCACGAAGAGGCCGGTTGTGAACTCACCGGATCTCATCAAAAAATAAAGGATTGCAAAGTATGTCACAAACCTCCCAATCAGTTTCCCCGAAAAAAAGGCAGCAGTTATTTACTGAAAAGCAGTCATTGCAACGCCTGCCACCTATCCCCCCACCTCGGGAAATACCAAGACTGCACCACCTGCCATACCCAGGCTTCCTGGCGGGTAAACTCATGGTGAGTATCAATGGGCAATAAACGGTTTGGCTGGACACTCATTCTGCTGCTAATGGCGGTGTGCCTGAACCTGATGTCAAGCCAGCTATCGGATTCCAAATTCTACTTCCGCGGTACCTTTTATCAGGACTGGCTGGGATTCAAGATCAAAGATGTGGATTTTTACAACCGGCTGAGCAGCCGCTTGAAACTAACCCTGTGGAACCGGCCGGGAACCGGCTGGACCGCTTTTATTGATATCCGCAACCGTTATACCTTCGGCGATGACCCTGACAACCAGTTGATTATTTATAACGCCTATCTGAGCTTTGATAAACCGGATAAAAAAATCATGTTTTCTCTGGGCCAGATGAACCTCTACGATACGGCTGGTATCGGTGAACTAACCGGCGGAATTCTGGGGGTCAAACTGAATCAATACCTGACCATGGGAGGGTATGCGGGTATCGAACCCGACATTTACAATACCCGGTGGGAAACGGATTACCAGAAATTCGGATTTTTTGTCCGGTTCCTGGGAAAAAAGGCACGGCAACTCTCCCTGAGTTACAACCTGGTTCGCTATACCGGTGACACCGAACGCCAATTCCTGTATTTCAACGGCTTATGGCCTGTAAAAAATATACTGATGTTTTATGGCCAACTGGAATATGAACTGGATGCCAAAATAAAAAATGAAGACAGGCTGTCGCTGATATTCGTCAACATCCGCCTGAATCTAACCAAATATGCCGATCTGACCGGCCACTACAGTTCTGGCCGCGGCCTGGATTATCACCGATTCCTGTTGGAACAGTCCCAAAACCCGACCATTCTGAACTCGGGAATTGATCGTTTTTATTTCAATACCTCTTACGGACTACGGCTCAGCATCAAACCCCTTCCAAATTTAAGACTCTATGTCGAACGACGGGAAAGCGAACAAATCGATGAAGCCATCGAAAACCATACCACCCGTCTGGGGGCATCGGCAACCAATATTCTCAAATCGGGAATTTCCATTTTCGGAAATTATAACTTGAACCGGGGGGAGTTTTCTGAATCCGACTCCTACTATATGTCGGCTTCGAGAAGCTTCGGAAAACTTTCCTTGAGCCTCAGTTATGCCAACTACTACAATGGTGTCATTACCCTGAATGACGGCACCCAGCAAATTTTTCACCTGACCGACCATCAAACCCTGTCTTCCAATTTGTTCTTCATCGTAAACAGGCATTTGGCCGTATCTCTGGAATACGCCTATACCAGTCAGGAAGAGGACAGCGAACACCAGTTTTTTTTCCGCCTGATCTACAGGAGATAAGGAAATGAGAATGAAAAGATTCAAGCACACGGAAATTATCATAGTCGTATTTATCCTGCTTTTTTTTTCATTATTGTTCATATCCCTTTACCCTGAAGAAAAGACCAAGGAAAAAAAATGGGATACCATTGCCCATGATCAGACCAATTTTCCTCTGATCGGCAAGCACCGGACCGTACCCTGCGGCGACTGCCACCTGAAGGGAGTCCTGCAGGGAACCCCGACCAGTTGTGAGGCCTGCCACTGGATCCGCAAAAAAGATGACCGCTATAACCTGCAGCTGGGACTTCACTGCGGAGACTGCCATACCCCGCATGACTGGAAATCGATCCGGCCCGGGGCCTGGAATCATGAACAGAAAACGGGTTTCTCCCTCAAGGGATCCCATAAAATCCTGGACTGCACCCAGTGTCACAAGAACAATATTTTCAGCGGACTGCCCGACGACTGTTTCTACTGCCATGAGAAAGATTACAACAATACCACCGAACCCAACCACCTAACCGCCCAATTCTCGACCGACTGCAGCCTCTGCCATGTATCGACTACCTGGAATGCCACCAATTACAGCCACTCCGGTTTTCCTCTGAACGGCAGCCATAAAACCGCTGTCTGCACCAGCTGTCACCAGAATGGCGTATATGCGGGAACCCCCACTCAATGTGTAGCCTGTCATCTGAATGAATACAACCAGGTCCAGGATCCCAACCATCTGGAGGCCGGATTTTCCACCAATTGCGAGATCTGTCACGGTTTTGAAGCCATTTCATGGGAGGGGGCGGTCTTTGACCATAACCTGGTCTGGCCGCTGCAGGGCGCTCACCGCACCCTGGATTGCACCGAATGCCACGCCAACGGATACAATCTTCCCCAAAACTGCTATGGCTGCCACCAGGCCGATTACCAGTCGGCACAGGATCCCAATCACATCACCGCCGGTTTCCCCACCCAGTGTGAAGGCTGCCACTTCCCCAATCACATGTCCTGGTCCCAGGCAGTTTTTAACCACAATTTTCCTATTAATTCAGGTGCCCATGCCGGTACTGCCTGCACCGATTGTCACCTTACCGCCAATTACAATGTGTTTTCCTGCATCGACTGTCATGCCCACCGCAAGAGTAGAATGGATGGGATACACAACCATGTGCCCGGTTATGTTTACAATAGCCAGGCCTGCTACTCCTGCCACCCCCAGGGAACTGAATAGGGACAACACCCGAACCTGAGGTTCAGCAGAAGAGATCACCCAGTTTGACAACGATCTCCCGGGCACTTTCCACTTTCTGATGTATCAGGAGATCGTATAGAAACTCGTCTTCGGAATTCAAAGGCATCTCCTCCATCAACCCGGACAGGATATCCTGACAGTCCTTGAGGGTTTGCCGTTCTTCAGCCGGAAAAGCACTTGGTTGAGCTTGAACAATTGTGTCCAGCTCTTTCAGGATCTGACCGGCATTTCCGATCTTCTTCAGGGTAGAATCATCATAAACAAAGTCCTCCGAAGCACTTTTGGGGAATTCCTTTAACAGATTAACAAATGTCTTAAACGTTTTCTCAATAATATTTTTCGCATCCGAAGAAACTTTGTCTGGCATTTTTTCTCCTTTAGTCATAATTATACCAATTTCATATTTTTTTGAACAGAGGGGACAAAAACCCGGAAAAACCAGAGGGCAGATTTTTTATAATTAAATACTTGACAGTTCCAAAGCAATCGAATACAATGACCATATCGGTAGGTAACGATATGTTAAAGCAAATGGAAAAGATATTCAAGGCGCTGGGGGATAAAAACAGGTTGAGAATTCTCAACATGCTGAGAGACAGTCCCATGTGTGTCTGCGAAATTACCGATGTGCTTTCATTATCCCAGTCCACTGTTTCAGGCCATTTAAGGGTACTAAAAGAAGCCGGACTGATTGAAGATGCAAAAGACGGATTATGGGTTGAGTACCGCCTTTCCCCGGATGAAAAGATTAAAAAAGAACTTCTGAAAATTATCGAACAAGCAGGTAACCAGGATAAAAACCTGGAGAAAGAACGACAGTTGGCCCGCCGGGCTGATCGGCAGGTCCTCTGTAGAAAATAAAAAATTTTATGGTGATAAATCGTTATATGGAAATATACAGAATTAGTCAAGAAGGAATAAAATGAAAGAATGGAAAATCTTTTTTTTGCTGGCTGTTGTATTTTTGATCTTCTACTTTTTTCCTTTGGCTATTATCCCCTTCGGAGGACCTCTTTTTGAAGCCCTGGCCCTGGTGCAATGGTATGCCCGGGAACATGTGCTGTTGTGCCTGGTACCCGCCTTTTTTATTGCCGGAGCAATTTCCGTTTTCCTCAGTCAGGAATCGGTGATCAAGTACCTGGGGCCGGATGCCAACAAGTTTCTATCTTACGGAGTCGCATCGGTTTCCGGCACGATACTGGCGGTATGTTCCTGCACGGTCTTGCCCCTGTTCTCGGGAATTTACAAAAGGGGCGCCGGACTTGGGCCCGCCACCGCCTTTCTTTACTCAGGACCCGCCATCAATGTACTGGCCATTATCCTCACCGCCCGGGTGCTGGGCTGGCAGCTGGGATTGGCCAGGGCCGTGGGAGCGGTGGTATTTAGTATTGTTATCGGATTGCTGATGCATCTGATATTTCTAAAAGAAGAGAAAAAACAGCCTATGGCAGCGGGTTTTCAATTGACCGGATCCGATGATGAACGCCCGCTGTGGAAAAACACCTTCTATTTTATCACCATGGTGGGTATCCTGGTATTTGCCAACTGGGGAAAACCGGCTTCCAGCGATACCGGACTTTGGACTTTGATTTTTCAAAACAAGTGGTGGATCACCGGAGCCTTGCTCATAACACTCATATTCATGTTAATCCGCTGGTTTCAAAAGGATGAGTTGAAGGATTGGACCATTTCTTCCTGGGGATTTGCCAAACAGATAATGCCGCTTTTATTTCTGGGTGTACTGGCAGCCGGAGTTCTGCTGGGCCGGCCCGGACATGAAGGGTTGATTCCTGCAGGATGGATCCATGATTTGGTTGGCGGTAATTCACTGTTTGCCAACTTTTTTGCCTCCATTGTAGGGGCATTCATGTATTTTGCCACCCTGACCGAAGTCCCGATTCTCGAGGGTTTGATCGGTGCGGGAATGGGAAAAGGACCGGCACTGGCCCTGTTGTTAGCCGGCCCTGCTTTAAGTTTGCCCAACATGTTAGTGATACGCGGAGTTCTGGGAACAAAAAAAACCATGGTATTTGTCAGCCTGGTGGTCATCATGGCCACCATTTCGGGTCTGACTTACGGATATTTATTCTAAGGTTTGGAGGAGGAGGATAATCATGAAAGAGATAAAAATCCTGGGGACCGGATGTCCCAAATGCCAGAAATTGGCAGAAGCGGCAGAATCTGTTGCCAGAGAAATGAACATTGACTACAAATTGGAAAAGGTCACCGATATCAACAAAATCATGGATTTCGGGGTTATGATCACCCCGGCCCTGGTGGTAGACGGAGAAATTAAAATCGCCGGTAAAATCCCGAAACCCGATGACATCAAAAAGATGTTGTCATGAAAATCCGGATAAAAAGGAGAATACAATGCAGAATAATAAGAATTTCCGGGTATTTTCAGGAAGCAACAGATTCTTTTTTCCCCTTTCAGTCATATTTTTTATGACCTGGGTTACCCTATCCCTGCCGGGGGTCTGTCGGAATAATGATAAACAGAATTTGAAGGATACGGCCAAAAAAGAAGGTAAAAAGCCCGACAATATCAAGGTAACCTTCGTTGAACTGGGTTCGATAAAGTGTATTCCCTGTAAAAAAATGCAACCCATCATGGAGGAAATAAAAAAGGAATATAAGGGCCAGGTCAAGGTGGTTTTTTACGATGTATGGACTGACAAAGGAAGACCATATGCTAACACTTACAGGATACGACTCATCCCCACCCAGGTATTTCTGGATAAGGACGGAAAAGAATATTTCCGGCACGAAGGTTTTTTTCCCAAGGAAGAGCTGGTGAAAATCCTGAAGCTGAAAGGGGTTAAGTAGTGTTAGAATCTGTCTTCAGCTGGTTGTCAGAATTGGTGCAATCCACCTTTCTGGTTGCCCTGCTGGGTGCATTCCTCTGGGGCATTCTCAGCATTTTACTCAGCCCCTGCCATTTGGCCAGCATCCCATTGATTGTGGGATACATCAGCCACCAGGGAGTAAAATCTTTCAGGAAGGCTTTCTGGACTTCCTTTGCCTTCTCTTTCGGTATTCTGATCACTATCGCTCTGATCGGCCTGGTAACCGCACTGCTGGGCCGAATGATGGGGGATATCGGCAAGTGGGGCAATTACCTGGTGGCAGTAATTTTTTTCATTGTGGGCCTTTACCTGCTCGATATTATCCGATTCAATCTACCCGGTGTTAAGCAGATGAAATTCAAAAAAAGAGGCGCCGGGGCTGCCCTTTTACTGGGATTAATCTTTGGGATTGCCCTGGGTCCCTGCACTTTTGCCTATATGGCACCGGTTCTGGCCATTACCCTGTTTTCATCTTCTTCCAATTTTGTTCACAGTTTTTCTCTTCTGGCAGCCTACGGCCTGGGTCACTGTCTGGTAATAGTCCTGGCCGGTTCCTTTACCGAAGTCATACAAAAATATGTGAACTGGAATGAGAAATCCAAAGGCACACTGATAGTTAAACGTATTTGCGGTATTCTGGTTATAGTTGCCGGTATTTATATGTTAACAATGTAGCCTAAATAAAGACTTTTTCAGGTCAGGAGGCAGTCCCATGAACCATGAAAAAATCGAACGAAAGTTAAATGTGTTCGAAAAATATCTTCCACTTTGGGTAATATTGTGCATAGCATCCGGTATTATCATAGGGAAATTGGCTCCGGGAACGGCAACATTTTTGGATGGCCTGGCCATATATGTGAATGAATCCCCGGTTGTATCCATTCCTATTGCCATCTGCCTGTTTTTTATGATGTACCCCATCATGGTAAAAATCGACTTTACCAATGTGGTTAAATCCGCCAAAACCCCCAAACCGGTTGGATTAACACTTTTTGCCAACTGGTTGGTAAAGCCCTTCACCATGTATCTTATTGCCATCTTTTTCCTGGGTTTTCTTTTTAAAACCTTCATAGGTGTGGATGCCATTGACCTGGTTAAACTTCCACCCGGTGCTGACTGGGATATCGGAAGCATTCATGGGGCAGGAAAGGTTGTACTCCACGAAGGATTAAAAATGCTTGAAATTCCCCTCTGGCGAAGTTACCTGGCTGGCTGTATCCTCCTGGGGATTGCCCCCTGCACGGCCATGGTTCTGGTCTGGGGATACCTGGCAAAGGGAAACGATGCGCTTACCCTGGTTATGGTGGCCATTAACTCGTTAACCATGCTGGTTTTATACGGCCCGTTGGGAGGATTTTTATTAGGTGTCGGCCGGTTGCCTATTCCATGGCAGGCCTTGTTACTTTCAATCAGTATTTACGTCGCCTTACCCTTGATTGCCGGGTTCTTTTCAAGAAAACTCATTATAAAAGCAAAGGGAGAACAATGGTTCAAAGAGAAATTCCTCCACCTGCTTACCCCGGTTTCCATTGTGGCCCTCCTGTTCACTCTGGTTTTATTATTCTCTTTTAAGGGAGACATCATTCTCACACGGCCGTTAACCATTCTATGGATCGCCATTCCCCTCTTTATTCAAACCAACCTGATCTTCTGGATGACTTATGGGCTGGCCAGATTGCTGAAATTAAAGCATGAAGATGCTGCGCCCTCCGCCATGATAGGGGCCAGCAATCATTTTGAGGTGGCTATCGCTACAGCCACCTTGATATTCGGTTTGTCATCCGGTGCGGCTCTGGCAACTGTTGTGGGCGTTTTAATCGAAGTTCCGGTGATGCTCATGCTGGTCAAAATCTGCCTGAAAACCGGACACTGGTTTAAACAACCATTATAAAACCCTGAGCAAAGCATTGTGCTCAATTAAATTAAAAATAGGACAGTGATTCTATTTAATGAAAAATTTTTATAATTGACAAATAAGAATTGTTACTATATAATAACTATGTTAATTAAGCAATGAATATGGATTTGGAATTTTTTAAAAAGCAGTGTAAACAATACAACCTGAGAATCACTCCTCAGCGCATTTTAATATACAAAGTTGTTTTAAGCTCACCCGAACATCCCAATACCGAAATTGTATTCAGGCAAGTTAAAGAAGAGTTTTCAAATATCTCATTCAATACCGTCCACCGAACCCTTTTAACCTTTGCTGAACTTAAGCTGTTGGATACGGTTGAGGGATTTGGCGGTCCGAAACGGTTTGATCCCAATTTGAGTAATCATCACCATCTGCATTGCGAAAAGTGTGGGAAGATCGTTGACTTCAAAGATAAAACCTATGATGACCTGCCAGCTCCCCGACAGCTGGACAACGATTTTGAGATAACCAGAACAAGAGTGGTCATCAGTGGGATATGTAAAGATTGTCAAAAGAAAATTAAATATTGAAAAAAATTTTAAATTAGTTTGTAAATAGGAGGAAACGATGAGTAATGACAAAAACAAGGGGAAAGGGGAGAAGATCCTAACCACAGCAGCCGGTATTCCGGTTCCGGATAACCAGACTTCGCTAACTGCCGGGGAACGTGGACCCACTTTAATGCAAGATCATTTTTTACTTGAAAAACTGGCTCATTTCAATCGGGAACGCATTCCCGAGCGGGTTGTTCATGCCAAGGCAGCCGGCGCCCACGGTACTTTTACGGTAACCAATGATATCACCAAGTATACCAAAGCCAAACTTTTCTCTAAGGTTGGGGGAAAAACCGACATGTTCGGTCGCTTTTCTACGGTGGCCGGTGAAAAAGGTTCTGCGGATACGGTTCGTGATGTTAGGGGATTTGCCCTCAAATTCTACACCGAAGAAGGCAACTGGGATTTGGTTGGAAATAATACCCCCACATTTTTTATTCGGGATGCCATGAAATTTCCCGATTTTATCCATACCCAAAAGCGGGTTCCTCAAACCAATTTAAGGTCAGAAACCATGTGGTGGGACTTCTGGTCTCAGGTTCCGGAATCACTTCATCAGGTAACCATTCTTTTTTCAGATCGCGGTATCCCCAAGGGGATCCCCTTTATGAATGGCTACGGTAGCCATACCTACAGTTTTATCAATGCCAACAATGAACGATTTTGGGTCAAATTTCATTTTAAAACCCGGCAAGGAATTCAAAACATGACCCAGGAAGAGGCGGATACAATGGTAGGAAAAGATCCGGATTACCATACCCGCCAGTTGTTTGAGACCATACAAAAAGGTGGTTTCCCCAAATGGATATTTAACATACAGATAATGCCCGAAGCCGAGGCTGAACACTATCGCTGGAATCCCTTTGATCTGACCAAGGTATGGCCCCACGGTGATTACCCCCTGATCGAAGTCGGGGTGATGGAATTAAATCGCAATCCGGAAAACTACTTTGCCGAGGTTGAACAATCCGCCTTTTCACCGGCAAACGTGGTCCCCGGAATATCCTTTTCACCCTGCAAAATGCTTCAGGCCCGTATTTTTGCTTATGCCGATGCCCATCGGTACCGCCTCGGAGTTAACTATGAGAGTTTGCCCATTAACCGTCCCCAAGGACCAGAAGTCAACAACTATCAGCGGGATGGACATATGAGATTTGACGGCAACCGGGGCACAGCGGTGAACTATGAGCCCAATACCTTTGGAGGTCCCAATGAAGATTCTGCCTTTGCCGAACCTCCTCTAAAAATTTCCGGTGATGCAGATCGGTATGAGCAGAAAAGAGGGGTTGATGATGATTACATTCAACCGGGAAATCTGTATCGGTTACTCCCCCCGGATGAACAGAATCGTTTGATCAATAACATTGTTGGCACCCTTAAAAATGTTCCCCGGCAAATCCAGGAAAAGATGGTTAGCCATTTCAGAAAAGCGGATCCAGCTTACGGAGATGGAGTCGCCAAGGGATTGGGACTTTAATTCGATAAAAAGGTATTTCTGGGAAAAAAGAACAAATAAGGGGACGGTTCTATTCTGCCGGTTGTTACCTCTTGTTAATATGTGAATTACAGCATCCCTCGGTGCTGCTCTGGCTGTTCTTGGCATAATTAAAATATTTCACTGTTATTATCGACTGTCAATAAAATAGAACCGTCCCCTTTTTTATTTATTAGATTAAAAACCAGAAAGCCAGGCCAATCAAGCCCAGGAAAAAGATCGCAGTACCGCAACCGGCTGATTTGGATGGTTTTACCATAAACCGGTCCGGATACTTCTCATACAATTCCATACTCAGCTGATCGACATAATCTTTCGACTCCTTCAACCCTTTACATGTTGCGTTCCGGTAAACCTTGATGGCCTGGATCTTCTTTCCTTCATAAATCAAGGATGTAATCTCATCTTCAACGGTTTTTTCGATATCTTGACTCATTTTATACGCTCCCATTTTTCTGTTTTCGATAAAATGTTCCATATTGCCTTTTTAACTGTTTCATGAAAATTGCCATTCTGTTAACGGTCCTTAAATTCAACCGCTCTTATTGTCAACATCATTATATTAAAAAAATATAATTTTTTTTTCAAATACTATCTGATGTACAATTATCGACCGGGTAGCAGCTTTACGGATTTTCATGATATGATAAAGAATAAAAAATGAGGTAACCATGACCGGAAAAAAAGGAAACTATAAAAAGGGCTTTACATATGCGGAAAATATTTCTTTACTTATCATGCTGTTTGTCTTGCTTTGTGTCCCTATTAAAGGCGAAGTAAAAGGCATTGAAATTTTGTCTCGATACCTGTTTGCCGATGGGAAAACCTTCAGTAGTGTTGGGAGTTATGAAGTACTCAAAGGCCGTTTGGTCTTCGAAGTTGATCCGCGACATCCGGCAAATTCTGCCGTAGTAGATTTGGAATATGCGCCTAAAAATGCCCGGGGCTGGGTGGAATTCTCAGCCGAATTTTTGCTGATGAAACCCTTGGACTTAAGCAAGGGAAACCACCGGCTGCTCTACGATGTTAATAACCGGGGCAACCTAATCATGTTGGGAGTAATGAATGACGCACCTTTCAGCAATTTGCCCTCTACAACGGAACATGCGGGCAGCGGTTTTTTGATGCGGGAGGGGTATTCCCTGCTGTGGACCGCCTGGAACTGGGATGTCAGGCCTGGCGATCAACGTCTGCAAATGGATATCCCGGTAGCAACAGATATGGGCAAACCCATTACCCAGCAGATTGCTGCGGAAATTGTTTTAAGCTTCGACGATAAACCCGCTTTGAGTCGACCCCTGGCCTGGGGTAACAGCCGTTGTTATCCTCCGGCAGATGCCACAAACAAAAGCGGGGCCCGTTTGACAGTGCGGGACGAACCCCGGGGCCAACGCCGTCTTATCTCTCCTGAACAGTGGGGATTCGGTAAGTGGCAGGGTAAGCAATTGGTGCCGGACTCTACCTGGCTCTATCTAAAGAGCGGCTTTTTACCCGGCAAGATTTACGAATTGATATACACAGTCAGGAATCCCCGCGTCGTGGGATTGGGACTGGCATCTGTTCGGGATGCACTCACTTTTTTCCGTTTCCGGATAGAGGATCGTTTAGGCTGCGCCAATCCCCTGGCCGTTCGTGAAACGGACAAGGGGTTCAAACCGGACCCGGAGAAAGTGTATATATTTGGCGTGTCCCAGTCAGGACGCTTTATCACCCACATGATCTACGAGGGTTTTCATGTAAACAAACAGGGACAGATGGTCTTCGACGGTGCCAGGATTCATGTGGCCGGCGGTGGTAAAGGTGGTTTCAATCACCGTTTTTCCCAAACAACTCACCACCCCAGTCACCTGGAGGGCAACTACATGCCGGCGGATTTTTTCCCTTTTAATTATGCCCTGCAAAAAGATTTGCTGACAGGAAAGAAAGGGGATGTTCTGGCTAAGGCTAAGAAATTGGGCAAAATTCCCTATATTATGATTACCAATAATGAATTGGAATACTGGACCCGTTCCGCGTCCTTGATTCATACCGACGCGTCGGGGGAAAAAGATGCGCCGCTTCACGAAAAAGTCCGGATTTACCTGACCAGCAGTGCTCCCCATCGCAATGCCCGGTCCAGGCAGCGCCGTATCTATGAACACTCCGTAAATATCCTGAATCACTATCCCATTTCCAGGGCACTACTGCGAGCATTGGACCTCTGGGTGACAAAAGGCATCCTACCGCCCGACAGCCGCTATCCGAGAATCGATAGAAAAGAGTTAATAACGGCAGCGGAGCATAAAAAAAGATTCCCCCAAATCCCGGGCATGCGCCATCCGGGCAGGAATCTCAAACCACCGCGGGTGGATTACGGCCCTCAATTTTGGGTCAATGGTATTATAACGATCATACCACCCCGGATGGGTGAACCTTATCAAGCCATGGTCCCTGCATTTGACAGGGATGGCAATGGTATAGGTGGTATTCGCCTGCCCGAAATCCGGGTACCCCTAGGTACCTATCAGGGTTGGAATCCCAGGCGTGCGGAATTTGGCGCGCCCAATTATTTAGGCCGGTTTGAAGGATCTTTTTGGCCTTTTGTTTTAACGGAGAAGGAACGAAAAAAGAACGGTGACCCCCGGCCTTCCATCGCAGCCCGTTACCCGACAAAGGAATTATATGTAGAAAAGGTCAGGGAAGCGGTTCTGCAGTTGATAAAAGAGGGATTTTTGCTGAAAGAAGATGCGAAGCGTTACATTGAGCGGGGCGAAGCCATGGCCTGGCCGCCTCAATTGATACCGGATTTTCCCTTCTGGAAAGAAGTACCCAAAACAAGTAAAAATCATTGAGAATTCCAGGGAACGCAGATCAGAGTCCTGGAGCCTTGAAGCGGTGATTAAGCGATTTAAGAGTTATTTAAACAGGAGGTTATCTTGAAAAAAATAATTATTTTATTATGGGTTTGTTTTCTTATGGTATTTTCGTCAGCAATCGGATCTGCTCATGATTTATGGCTGGTTCCGCAACAGTTTGTCATAGAGCCCGGGCAACCACTGACAATTTTTGCCAATACAGGCATGGATTTTCCCAGGAGCTTGAATGCCATTAAACCGGATAGGATAAATCAATTCATCCTATTGGGACAAACAATAAGAAAAGAACTTACAGAATTAAAAATACAGGACAAATCCCTAACCACGGTCTGTGTGATTCAAAATCAGGGAACCTATGTCGCGGCCATGTCTCTGCACCCCAGAGAGATAAAACTGAAGGCAAACGAATTTAATGAATATCTGCTTCATGACGGCCTTAAAAACATATATGAATTGAGAAAAAAGGAGGGTATTCTTCATGAAGATGCCGTTGAATACTATTCAAAATATTCCAAGACCATTATTCAGGCGGGCAATCAACTGGATGAAACACCCTGCAAACCGCTTAACATTGTCCTGGAAATCATCCCGCAGAGTAATCCCTACAGATTGAAGCAGGGTGACAAACTGACCGTATCCGTTCTGTTCAGGGGCAAGCCATTGATCGATGCCGAATTGAGCTGGAGTTTCCCGGGCCGGGGAGAACAATTCGCCGGTACGACCAGGACCGACACTGACGGGAACGCCATTGTTCCACTCGCTAAGGCCGGGCCCTATGTAATCCGAATGACCCACATGGAATGGGTCAAAAAGCAAACCCATGAATGGGAAAGCTACTGGGCTTCCCTAACTTTTGAAGTTTTGCCTAAATGAATGATTTCAATCTGCTCATTGGCAGGACATTGGACACATCATTAGCGGTTTTTGCCTAGGGGTATTTTTCAAATAAATATTTATAGTTTAAAATCTATATAAGAAACTTTTGTCCTACCCACCCTTCATTATATTTTCGTGCTTTCATACCTGGGTCGAGAGTTTTTATCAGGTAATTATTTCTTTCGTTTGGTTTTGCCACGCTGGCTGTAATGATGAACAATGTCTTCAAAAGAAAAGAGGGACGGTGCTTTACAATTTGACATTTTTAGCTACCACTTTTCTCCCTAATTTTTTCAGATAACCAAGGACAGCCTGTAAATAGGAATCATTCTGTATAAGAAAGGATTTGTATCGATCCTGAAAAACATACCCCCTACCTTTTTCCGGGTATTTCCGCTTAGGGACATATAGGTAACGATGACTTTCATCTGTCACCCCTTTTAACAAAATAGTCTATTGAACATAATTCGTATCCGCGAAACTATTGATCAGTTTATCGCAGCCGCCGTTTTCTATGAATTCCGTATGATCATCTATTGACTTGAAACACTTTCCCGTTATATTTTTACATTCCATTTCATAATCGGCCGCTTCATAAAATGCCTTTAATATCTTTTCCGAAATCGGATCGGAAAAAGAGGTTTTATAGTTTTGTTCTCTGACCCTGGCGAGAGTGCTCATCCATATGGCGGCAGCCAGTGCCCCGCATCCATTGCCACTCAGGCCAAGGCCTCCCGCAAATCCGGCGACCATCACCATCTCCTCATCGCTGCCGCCCATTTTTCTGACGACTTCTGAAGCACAGCTAATCGGCTGTTTAGGCAGATCGGTTTGATCTAGGGATAATCCTTCAGTCGCTGACCGGATCGCATCCGGAGCCCATTTATCCGCCAGTTTATAGCAGGCCCAGAATTTACCGGAGAAAAAGTATTTCGCGATACTGAATTTGTTTGACCAGTCACAAGCGGTTATCTCCGAACAGTCAGCGGTATTTGTCCTGTTAATAAATGATTTCATAATATGTTGGGTTGCTTTTATGGCCATACCAATGGCCTTGTCCCGGTTTTCAGACCGGCGAAAGGCCTCCGCCCCCACAGCCAGTGAAGCCCCCCAGAGCATTCCGCATTGATATCCCTGCTGCAGTATTCCGCCCGCTAACGGGTCTGCGGCATGCTCCTCATTCTCGAGCGGATGACCGAATTCGCGGTTCAATATATAGGAGAATGCGCGGGAGCAGGTGCCCTTTTTCATAAATACTCTTTTGGTGTCTCGCCGAACCTTTTTTGTTTTTTTCATTTTCAACCATTTCCTCTGGTTTGTCAGGTTTTGTTATTATGTCCTACCGTTATGACCACATTTCCCTTATGGTGGCCTTCCTCAACATACCGGTGGGCTTCGGCAGCCTGTTCCAACGGAAAACATTTGTCAATAACCGATTTTATCTTTCCCGCCTCAATCAGCTCTTTGAAGAAAACGAGATCTTCAGTCCCTCCATCCATCGCCAGTGCACATATTACCCTCTTTCCGCCGGTGAATTTGGTCCTCAACATCTGCAAAACCTTTCTCATCTTGAAGCTGGCCAATAGATAGCGCCCCTTTGGCTTCAGGCAGCTTTTAACTTTTGAAAAGGAACTCTTGCCCAGTATGTCAAAAACAAGGTCATAGGTCTCACCCTGTGTGGTAAAATCCTCCCGGGTATAATCAATCACCCGATCGGCTCCCAGAGATTTCACAAATTCCAATCTCGGGGTGCCGCATACCCCGGTAACCTCCGCCCCATAGTGAGATTTGGCAAGCTGTACAGCAGCTGAACCAATCCCTCCGGAAGCGCCATTGATAAGGACTTTTTGTCCTTGCTCAATTTTTCCTTTTCTAAGCAAGCTCCCGGCCATTATGGCCCCGTATGGATGGACCACAGCTTCCTCATAGGAGATATTGGCGGGTTTTATGGCCACCGTACCTTTTTCAGGCACACATAGATACTGGGCATAAGCTCCCATGTTCTGACCGAGATATCCATAGACCTGGTCCCCTTTCTTAAACCGCTTGACATCTTTGCCTACTGCTTCTATTTCCCCGGCAAACACACTGCCCAGTATTTTAATTCTTGGTTTTCTCATCCCGAAAAATATTTTTGTGGGGAAGATGAGGGGGGAAGGCATGTGGAACTCGCGTAAAGGGATGTTTTTAAAATTCCGGGCGACAACATCCCCGTAATTCACTGTCGTGGCATGGTTCTTTATTAATATTTCTTTGTCCCCGGGAACAGGTTTATCCACCTCCTGTAGCTGAAGAACTTCCGGTGGTCCGTATTTTTCATATACAATCGCTTTCATGACATCCTCCTTGTTAAGTTTTATAATTGCCTTCCACAGTGATGACGACTTTTCCCCGGGCGTGTCCCTGGTCCAGATAGCGGAAGGCCTCAGGGATTTCACTCAGGGGGTAGGTTCTGTCTATGACCGGTGTGACCTTTCCGGATTCAATGAGCTCCTTCAGAACAACCAGGTCCTCTTTCTTCGGGATCGAAACGTACGGGCGTCCCTGCTGGCGCACGAACAGTGACAAAAAGAAAGCCTTCATGATAAAACCCAATCCGCTATGTCCGCTGTTAGGTATGTGGATCCCCTGGGGGTTGAGCGCGCGCCTGTAGTCTGACAAGGAATGGTTCGCTACTTGATCAAGGATGAGATCGTAGCGCTGCTCGCTTTGCGTGAAGTTCTCCTGGGTGTAATCAATGACATGGTCAGCGCCGATGGATCGGACCAGATCCACTTTTCTGGTGCTGCAGACACCGGTCACTTCGGCTCCCAAGGCCTTGGCGATCTGCACGGCAAAGGTTCCCACCCCTCCTGACGCACCATTAATAAGAACCTTCTGTCCCGGCTGTACCTTTCCTGCATCCCTTAGACCCTGGAGGGCAGAGAGTGCCGAGGTAGGTACGGCTGCGGCCTGCTCAAGGGTGAGGTTGACGGGCTTGGGCAAAAGGGTTTTTCCCTTAACACAGACATATTCGGCACAGGTGTGGGTACCCGCGCCAAAAACCTCATCACCTGGTTTAAACTGCTTTACGTTCTTACCGGCCGCCTCTATGTACCCGGCCACATCGAATCCCGGAATATAGTTCTTTGGTTTGGGAAACCCGGCACTTATTCGCACCATGTAGGGCATCCCTCTCATGAAGAAGAGGTCACCGGCATGGAGGGCAAGTGCATGAACCTTCACCAGCACCTCGTTATCCTTGACCACCGGCTTGTCAACCTCCCTGAGTTCGAAGAAATCCGGTGAGCCATACCCGGTTTGAATTATTGCTTTCATAGTATTCCTCCTTTTTGTCAGGTTTTATTTTTATGGTCCACTGTTATGACGACATTTCCCTTTTTGTGTCCTTTGTCAACATATCTATGAGCCTCGACAATCTCTTCAAGCGGATAGGTTCTGTCAATGACCGGTTTTAACTTTCCCTTCTCAATAAGCTCTTTGAGGAAAATTAAATCTTCAGCCTTAATTTTTGCTAAATCATTAGTGGAAAGAAAAATTCCATTTTTCTTTAACGAGCCTTTACAACGTGAACGCGAAGTCTTACCTACTGCGTCGAAAATAACATCATAGGTCTCACTGCTTTTGGTAAAATCATCTTTAGTGTAATCTATTACTTTTTCAGCTCCAAGAGATTTCACCAATTCTAAATTCGAAGTACTGCATACCCCGGTCACCTCAGCCCCGAAGTACCTGGCAAGCTGTACCGCATAAGTACCTAAACTTCCGGAAGCGCCATAGATAAGGACTTTTTGTCCTTTCTGGATATTTCCCTTTCGAAAAACCTGAAGTATGGTAAGTCCTGCTGCAGGAACGGCGGCGGCTTTCTCATAGGTCAAATTGGTCGGTTTTATTGCCATCAATCCCTTTTTTTCAATCGTTCCTTCTTCAGGTTTTTCAGGTAGACATATGTACTCGGCATAAGCACCGAAAACAAAACCGGTAAATGCAAAAACCTTGTCACCTTTCTTAAACAGCTTTACATCTTTGCCTACTGATTCAATTTCTCCCGCTAACTCCATCCCTAGTATGCTTCTTTTTGGCTTTCTAATACCTAAATATATTCGAAAAGGGATCATTTGCCAGAAAGGAACCCTGAAACCCCGAATTCTCGCATCCCCCACGTGTGCTGTTGTCGCATATACTTTTATCAACACTTCATTGTCCCTGGGAACAGGTTTATCCACCTCCTGTAGCTGAAGAACTTCCGGTGGTCCGTATTTTGTGCATATAATTGCTTTCATAAGTTTCCTCCCTGTTTACTTTTATTAATAAACATCGGTATATATTTTATAAAAATAAAAAAAAAATATCAAAAGTGGAGTTTTATGGTTATATTTTGGTCACAAGGTGAAAATGTAATGAATACATTTGCTTTCAATGAACATTAACTTGGGTAACCAGTAACAAGAAATATACAGTAAATCAAGCAAGAGGGGTCAATTTGGAGGGAAAGAGGGGTCAAGTCTTTAGTTTACATTTCAAACTTTGTTTGATATATTATCTTCATGAGCAGACCATTAAGAATTGAATATCCCGGAGCCTGGTATCATGTGATGAACAGGGGAAGGAGATCTGAGAAGATATATCTTGATGATGAAGATTATCATAGCTTTATGGAATTGTTGATTGAATCTTCAGAATTGTGGTCGGTAAATATCTGTGCATTTTCACTTATGCCCAGCCATTATCATTTGTTGATCAATACTCCTCTGGGAAACCTGAGTAGATTTATGCGCCATGTAAATGGTGTTTATACACAAAGATTCAATAATGCCCATAAATACGAAGGAACTCTGTTTAAAGGGAGATATAAATCGATCTTGATCGAATTTGACAATTACTTTTTGCAATTGATCCGTTATATACACAGGAATCCGATCAGAGCGAAACTGGTAAATAATCTGGAAGATTATAAATGGAGCAGCCATCATGCATATATAAATAAATCTCCGGAATGGGCATGGATCAAAAGTGAACAGCTGTTATCAATATTGTCAGAAAAGACAGATGATCAGATTGATGAATATATAAAATTTATGGAAATTGATGATGACCCGAAACTGATAAAGGTATTTGAAAGTAAGAAATGGCCTTCTCTTCTTGGAGGAGATAAATTCATTAATTTAATAAAAAGGAAATATTTCCCGGAGGTAAAGGATAAGGAAATTCCGGAATCGGGTAATTTAGCACCCGATATTGAATTAATCAAAGAAATGGTTTGTAAATATTACAACATACCTCCCAGAACTTTATGCAGGGCGAAAAGGCAGTCGTATAATGAGCCAAGAAACATGGCAATATATCTATCCCGTTACTTGAGAAATGATTCCCTTAAGCAAATTAGTAAAGAATATCTTCTTGGAAGCGAAAGTTCTGTAAGCAGTATACTGAATTCAATAAAGGAAATGATCATAAATGATCCTGAAGTTGAGAATAAAGTGGTAGAGATGAGTAGACTTGTGACGAAACGTGAAATAAAGACTTGACCCTTTAATTTTATATTTAACAGAAATTCTGCAACCAATTTAACTCAACAAGGCATGGACTCTGGCCAATTGTTGGGGAATCTGCAGGCTTTGCGGGCAGTGCTGGATACAGGTTTGACAATTGATGCAGGCATTGGCCTTGGTCGGTAGTTCGGAGTAGAACCTTCGCGCCTTGTTCCAGTCGTAATCATCCAGCGCATAACGCTCAAACCTTAAAATGTCTGCAATCGGCACTTGTTGGGGACAGTAGGGTTGACACAGGGTGCATAGCCGGCAGGTGGTTTTGTCAGCTTCAGTGATCATCATCTGGATAGCCTTTGCGTCACTGGTACGCAGGCTTTTGCCCGCTCCCGAATAGGTCTCCACAAACTGGTCGAGGTTTTTCACCCGAATCACCACTGCATCCAATTGGGTGGCCGTGGTCAGCCAGCGGCACAGTGCATGATGTGGTGAGGTTCCCGCGGGGAACTTGGCCATGAATTCCTGGTCTTGTTTCATGCGTCCGATGCCCCGGGCGGTTTTCATAGCAATAGTACCGAAGCCCTTTTTTTTTGCAAACTCGATAAATTTATCCATTTCCGGATCAGCGCCATAGGAGTAGATGAATTGAGCATGCTCATAGAGGCCATCCTCCACCACCGCGGTCATAACCTCGGCTGCGGTTTGACCGCCTGGAATCTTGCTCCGGCCACTGGCATACCCGTGTTGCGACAAGCAGAGGTGCTTCACCAGGCCCTCCTTTTCCAACCGTTCAAAAGCCTTGACAAAAGCTTTCTCCTTTTTAACTTCCGCTACATTATGGTAGCCGTAGTGGAGCTGCATGTCATCATAATAGCCCAGACCTGTCTTTTTTAATGATTCCTTGACATAGGCTACATGCGCATCTTCGTCAAAGTGTCCAGTACGATGATTACCACCCACCCGGTCAACAGTGACCTGGCAATAGTGGGCCTCGCGGTTTTTCAGGATGGCTTCCGGTGTTTTTCTGCGGGCCCAGCGATTGGCCTTATGCCAGTAATTCATACCGCATCTGATCCCAGCTTCGGTACACTTCTCTTCCAGACCGCCGGCACCCAGCAATATTGACACCTTACGGCCGCTATATCCAAGTTTGCGGCGCGGCAATTGACCCACCTTTTTAGCGGCTTCAGCTATCGGATTCGGTTCATCCACGCCGATTACTGGTTTTCCGGTCAAACTATTCACCACTGCTGCTGATGACAATTTTAAAAAGTCTCGTCTTTTAATTGAAGATTTTTTGCTCATCCAATACCTCCTTTCCCATACCTACCACTTTCACTTTACCCGGGAAAATATTTTAAGTCAAGAATATGTATAGGTTGCATACATATGAGACACTGGGTAAGATTTTATCACATAATCAATGGGAGATAAATTTAAATTGTATTTTGAACGGTAATTTTTACCTCAATCATGGGAACCGCCTGCCCAGGTTCAGTGAAGGGAAAAAAGCCGATGCCCAGAGTCGAACTGGGGACCTTTTGATTACGAATCAAGCGCTCTACCAGCTGAGCTACATCGGCTTGAATAAAATAAATTATACTTAAATAAATGAACCATGTCAAAAGTACCCGATCTATGCTGGCTCAGGTAAAGGTAGAGGTAAAGGTAAAGAAAAAAAGAGTCAGACTATATCCTTAGTCGCGCGAGGGAATTTCTTCTTCGATATGAGCCTCAAGTACAAAATTGACCTGGTCAATATTAAAATTCGAAGCACGAAGCATCAAATTCGAAACAAATCCAAAATTTAAAACAAATAAATTGAAAAAGATATCTTTGTCACTGTTTTGTTAATTTGGATTTTTGTCATTTGAATTTGTTTCGGATTTCGATATTCGAATTTCGGATTTAACAAGCAATAACGGGTGAATCGAGAAGAAAAAATCACCTGTTCCAAAAGGAATTATTTAATTGTCTTTAGCGTTGCCAGAACTTTTTCGGCCATTTTGTTCTGAAAAATGACCAGTTCATGGGACATGCGCTTTTGTTTGAGAAAGGCTTCGGTCTCCCGGAAAATTTCCTTTTCGGTTTCGAGTATCAGTGGCAGAAACCCGGTTTTTTCTCTGTTAACCAGGCGGTTGACCTTCATGTAATATTCCTTTTCCGGTGTGCCCGAAGGACTGATTAATTTTTTAAGGCGAAAAGCCTCAGCACAGATAGGGGCATCCTTTCCCGTCCACATCACTTCGGGCACCTGCCCGGCCTCCACCCACAGGGGTACGGCAATGGAGGTGACCGGTTCGCCCAGAATCACCCAGAAGGTGGCCAGTGAGTCCTTCTGCCCCGGTTTTTTACCGGTTATCACCACAGTAGACGAGGTGTAAGGCCGGTTGATGCAGTCCCGGTAGTAGATCCACCGGGGCGGGTCTGCCGGCATATTTTGAAGTTCCTTCAGGGCAGGATGCCGGAGCAGCACATGGCCCAGGTCCCGGGAAAGATTCTGCAGTATATATTGAGGAGATATTTTTAGCTCAGGCCTCTCCTCAAACAATTGAGCTGCCCGTTCGAATCGCAAAAAACCGAATCCCTCACCCTTTTTTCCGCTGCGTGCGAAATTAGTATTGATCAGGTATTTTTTGTCTGTATCCGCCGCATCCAGTTTGTGAAATCCATTATTGTGCACTTCAAAAATGACCGCATTTCCCTTAGCGTCAATTATTCCGAAATTGGCCAGGCTTCCCAGGCTGGATCCCTGGTTTTTGCGTAGATACAGTTCAAAATCATCCACGCTTCGGCAGGTACGCAGGGCATCGGCCATGATCTGCCCCTCCAGGTCTTTCATTTCATCGTGCTTCTGATCCAGGTTGTAGGCCACCGAATTCATGATGCCAAAACCAACAGAGTTCAGGCCGGCATACACCCATCTTCCCGAGGTCTCTTCGGCATTGACCAGGCCGATATAACTGAAAGGAACCTCCTTCACAAAAATCACCTTGTTGGACAGGTTGTTGGTATCCCGGTTTTTCCAGAGCAGAGGTCGTCCGTCAACCGATGCCTCGGGCCCTATAATGGCCGTGGTACACTCCTCACCAGAAACCAGCAAAGGCAACAAAAACAAAATGCCCAGACAAAAAACAATTCCATATTTTTTAATTTTCATTTTAGTTCTCCAAAGCTATTGTAACGATTTCCCGGACCTCCCGTCAACCATTAATCCAATCAACAACCGTTCATGTCTCGTTCGCCCGTCCGGTAATTGACCGGAATACGAACTCGTCTCATTAAAAATGTCCAACTCGGCCTTCGGCCTCAGACAGAGACATTTTTTCCCCGATTAAAAAAGACCATTCGACTCGTTCTTGCCGGTACCCAATTACCTCCCTGAGGCTCACTCGTTCATGAACGGTTGTTGTTAAATCAATAAACTTCCAAGAGAAAACCTGAAGGATTAAAAAGCGCGCGGAGCAAACAATCTCCGGAGCGGCTTCGGAAGCCAATTTCTCGAACATCGAAAATTGGCGTACGGCTCCCGAAAATGAGAGCATTTTCGGGTAAAGCGGAGGAGACTGTTTGCGCAAGCCCGCAGAGTTTTTATATTATTTAATACCCTGAGGGCCCAACGGACCATAAACAGCTGTTATCCAAGTAAAAGAAAAAATTAATTACTCCTGCTCGAAGGCATTCTCGATGTGGTTGATTTCAATTGTTTTACCTTGATATAAAACCGAGATGATGTCAAAGCGGATGCGTAAATCTCGGTAGGGTTTGCGGGAAGCCAGTAATTTTGCAGCCCGGATCAATCGGGCCTGTTTCTTCTGATCCACAAACTCTTCCGGAAATCCGAAATCCAGAGACTGACGGGTCTTAACCTCCACCAGGCAGAGGAAATCATCCTTGAGGGCCAGCAAATCGATTTCCACGCCACCCACCCGCTTATTTTTGCCCGCAATGATATAGCCTTTCTTAATCAAAAACCGTTCGGCCCTTTTTTCCCCCTGGGGCCCCAGTTTGTTTTTCGGGTCAGGCAATTCAGGATATCCGGGTACGCTTTTCCTGCATCCTGATATCCAGATTCTCCAGTTCGGCCAGAACCAGGTCATACACTTCGGGTTGAATGGGAATCTGGACTCCGGTCAGTTTGATCCTGTCTTCAGCCATCAGCTTCACACCCACGGCCAAAGGCAAACTCACGGTCCGGGCCATGGAGGTATCCCCGTGGGGGATGCCAAAATCGATCAGGGTAGAGGTGATTTGATCGCGGCTCTTATCGGCGTTTTCCACCACAAAGGTATGCTTCATCACGATCATGTCCTTTTCACCCGGTCTATAGTAAAGCTTTTCCTGCAGTCTCTCACAGAGCACATCCAGGCGGTTGTCGTAATCAGCCACCGGCTCATCCGCAAACAACCCCAGCCATTCCAACCGCTTGATGATTTCAGAATCCCGGGAGATCCCCATTTTTCCGGCTACTTCCGCTTCGACATCATTGGCCGGATCACAACCCGCCAGGTCAGCCATCATTCCCCGGTAGGTATTGCCTTTCAGGCCTGGCACCGGCGAATCATCGACCAGCCCCAGGTCAACCATTTTCTTGAAGGTTTCACACCAGCCCACATAGCGGTAGGTGCCCCTCATCACGGTTTGGGCATCGGATAAACCGTACAGGCCTTTGTAGGGCATGGAATCGCGGTTGGCGTATATTTCCAGTTCGCCCACTTCCTCGATCTCCTCGAGCCGGGTGTTGGCAAACAGCTCCTTTCCTTCGATATCCACTACTTCTCCGTTCTCTAAAAACCGGGCCGCATTGCGGCTGGCCAACACCACTCCCCGGGGACTCCAGGAAAATTTATAGCCGAAAGGATTATCATTGTCCTCGGGAGCCGGCAGCCCGCCGGTTACCGAATAAAAATGAACGACTTTTCCACCCGTATTCCGGACTTCATCAATGACCTTCATGGCTGACATGTGATCAATCCCCGGATCCACACCGATTTCATTCAGAAACAGTAAACCCTTTTCCCGGACCGGGCCATCCAGTTTCTTCATCTCATCACTGACATAGGAGGTGGTGGCCATGTCCCGGTTGCAGTCCAGACAGAGTTTGGCCACTTTCTGATGGTGAATCCAGGGTAGCAGGCTCACCACGATATCATGCTCCCGGATAAGCTGTTTCAATAATTCCTCGTTTTCAACCACCAGCTCCCGGGCCGTTCCGTTTTCATATCCCTCAACCAGTTTCTCCGCCTTGCTTACGGTTCTGGATGCCACGGTTACCGGCAATCCATTGTCCAGCAGGTAACGCACACCAGGCCTGCTGACCAGGCCGGCGCCTAAAACCAGTACTTTTTTCATTTCAACCTCCCGTCCAAAAATTCCTGCATGTATTGATAATCGACGGTAAATTCGCCATTGAGTAAAATCAGGGCCCTTTTCAGGGGCGGGGATAACACCAGCTCATCAAGAGGCCGGTCATAATCCGCCACAATCAATTCGTCGACAAAATCCTTTATAACCGATGAAAAATATTCCGATGATTCCCGGGGAAATTCACAAGGCAAATTGTCAATGGCCATCACACTCACACCCTGGCGTTCCACCCCGTCCTGGAACACGTCCTGTTGGGCCAGGTAGGTGTAGCAGGGGTTGTCCGGCATGGTAGCTTTGTACGTAATTTCAATGGAACCCTCGATGTCACAGCTGATATCTCCGATCACCCTCAGATTGAGATTGGATTGCAAAACGGTTTGATCCTTTATGTATTGCTTGGTCACCAGTCGGGGATAATCTTCGGTCCAGTATATGCAGTTGACCAGCACCTGCAGATAGGGAATGTAGTCTTCAAACTGGGACTCATACTTCTGGGGAAAATCATAATAATCCTTCAGGTCAAAACTCCCCTGCTTGGACCGTACCAGGTCCTCCTCCTTGAAAACGACCTTGTACAGGTGATACCGATCGGCAGCAAAACTTTCCGCCATTTCCTTTAAGGTCAACGGGGAAATAACCTTGTGGGGGAGCAGGTCAAAGATTTCCTGGGCTCCCCTGGACACGTTTCCGTAGCCGGCAAATCCTACCACCAGGGGGCATAATTCCCGGGGAAGCCCCTGGCTGTTGATCTCCTCGCCCAGTTCAGCAATCTTCTCTTTGGCCTCCTTCAGGGAACCGTATAGATAGGCCTGTTTGACTTTTTCAAAGGGGGTTTTAAATCCCTGCAGCTTCAACTTTTCACCGAAACAGTGGAGGGTTTCGATCATGCCGGCCATCCCGGCATATTTTCCGAAAAAAATCAGCCGGCGATGGTGGTCATCCATGATGCATTCATAATCGATGAGGTTGGTCTTCAAGTCCTTGAGGCGCTGCAGCATGTCCATATTATAAGCCTGCCCCTTGATGGTGTGGGAAAAAAACACATAGGTTTTACCGGGTTCCAGGAATTTCAGTGGAATCTCTTTGATGCCAAAAATGACCCTGGCCTGACTCAGGTCCTCATTGATTTCCGCCCCGGCCCGGCTATATTCATCATCTGAAAACACCCGGATCCCGGATGGCTGGACAATGGTGTGAATGTCGTACTTATCTTTCAATTCCCGGACATGTTCCGGGGTAAAGGGGGTGCGTTTCTCCCACTGGTTTTTGTTTTCTCGTCTGATTCCAATGCTCTTCATGGTCATACCTGCTTAAAATTAACTTAGAAATGTATCAGAGTACCCGTATCAAGTCAACACCTTTCTATTTTCTTTTCATTTTTTTCTCGATTTCATCCAGACCCAACCGGATCATGATGGGGCGTTGATGGGGGCAGAAATCGGGATTGGAAGTTTCAAACAAATCCCGGACCAGATCTACCATCTCCTGGGGAAGCAGTTTGTGATTGACCTTTATCGAACCCTTGCAGGCGATTTCCGAGAGCACCCGGTCCTCAAATCCGGACTCCTCCTCTTTTTTCAAATGAAGGATCCTGACGATCACCTCCCGGACATGTCGCTCTTCCAGAATCCGGGGAAACCGTTTCACGTCATAGGCATTCCCGCTCAAAGGCCTGATTTCGAATCCCATCTCCCCGAGCAGATCACTCTTTTCTTCCTCCAAAAGAACCTGCTCCGAAGCAGTCAGTTCCAGGACCACCGGGAACAGGGGTAAGAGGGAAACTACCTTCCGGTTCTGGTACTGTTCTTTCAGCCGGTCAAAGCGGATGCGTTCATGGGCATTGTGCTGGTCGATGATGAGCAGTGCTCCGTCTTTTTCCACAATGATATACGAATTTCGGTACTGGCCGATCAGGGAAAAATTATCATCCGCGGTGGTCCAGGACCCGAACAGTCCGGACTCCCGGGATGGGTCAAAATCAAACTGGTCCGGGTAGCCATCACCCGCAAACGGTCCGGACAGCGACCTTCGGTCCGGAAAATCCGGCAGGGAATCCAGCCCGCTGACAGCTCCGGGCATGACCCCCGGGCCGGCCATGGACCGGTCAATGGCCTGTTTTAAAAATTGAAACATGAAACCGGAATCCCTGAACTTGATCTCCAGCTTCATGGGGTGGATATTCACATCAATCTGGTCGGGGGGGACTTCAAACATGAGGATGGCAACCGGGCTGCGGCTCTTCTCCAGGTATTTTTGATAGGAGCGGTTCAGGGAGGCGATCAGGGTCTTTTCCCGTACCGGCCTTTGGTTGACGAAAAAGTACTGGCGCTTTTTAGTAGCCGCCCCGGTATTCAGCCTGGATGCAAACCCGCTCAAACCATAAGGCGGCTGCTCCAACCGGACTTCCTGGAGGGAGTTCAGAAATTCCTTGCCGAAAACCTGATAAATGCGGTCTTTCAGCCCGCTGGTTTTTTCATAGGCAAATATTGATTTTCCGTTGTTTTCCAGGGAAAAGGAAATATTATAATTGACCAGGCAACACGGTTCCAAAAAGGCTGTGATCCTATTGAGCTCGGTCCGGTCGCTCTTCAAAAATTTTTTTCGCACCGGAAAATTGTAAAACAGGTCCCGGACATCAATCAGGGTTCCCTGCTTGAATCCAATCTCCTGTTGGGAGATCATTTTCCCTTTTTCAAAAACAGCAGCTATCCCCTGGCCCTGCCGGTTATTGGCTGATTTCAGCTCAACCCGGGACACCTCCAGTATGGAGGGCAGGGCTTCCCCCCGGAATCCCAGGGTTTGGAGCCGGTCCAGGTCCTCCAATTCCGCCAACTTGGAGGTGGTGTGCCGCTGAAAGGCAATCTCAATATCCAGGGGCTCGAATCCATGTCCCGTGTCTTCCACGCTGATTCGGGCAATCCCACCGCCGACCAGCCGGATGGCAATATCATCGGCCCCGGAATCAATGGAATTCTCCACCAGTTCTTTGACTACTGAAAGGGGCCGCTCAATTACTTCGCCGGCCGCGATTTTCTGGTACACATCGGTTTTTAAAATTTTGACTCGGTTGCTCATGGTTTGAATCCGGAATTATGTATTAACACAATCCGGATTTTTTTTCAATTGACAGGGTTTGCTAAACCCCTTATAATAGTGAAAGGGAGCACCATGTTTGAAATATGTAAATACGGCGAAACCGTGTTAAAACAAAAAGCCAGGGAAGTAGAGAACATAGATGAAAAAATGGCCCTGCTGGTGGAAAAAATGCGTCAGACCATGTACGGGGCCAACGGCATCGGGCTGGCTGCTCCCCAGATCGGCAAATCCATTCAGCTGGCCCTGGTGGATATCACCATGGGAGAAGACGGGGATGAATTCATGGTGTTGATCAACCCGGAAATCATCGAATCCGAAGGAAACGAAGCCAATGAAGAGGGCTGCCTCTCCATTCCCGGGATTTCTACCCAGTTATCCCGGGCCATCCATATCAAAATCAGGGCCTATGACCTGAACGGAAAGGAAATCCGGCAGGAATATGAGGGCCACAAGGCCCGGGTGATCCAGCATGAAATCGACCATTTGAATGGAATTCTGATCGTGGATCGGGTTTCCAGTCTGAAGAAACAATTACTGAAAAAGGAAATCAGAAAATTGAAAGCCAATGAGCAATGGTAATATTGTCTACTTCGGCACTTCGGAAGCAGGAATCCCCTTTCTCCATGAGTTGAAAAAGGATTTCACCCTCAAACTGATCATTACCCGGCCGGATGCTGTCGGCGGACGCTGCCGACAGACCATATGCCCTCCGGTGAAATCCTTTGCCGAGTTGCATCACCTCCCTCTTGAACAACCGGAAAAGCTCAATAATCCCGGTCTGGAGGAAAAAATCAGGCTGGCCAGGCCGGATATCGGGGTGGTGATCGGTTATGGCAAGTTCCTTCCGGAACGGCTCTATACCATTCCCGAATTCAACACGGTGAACGTCCATTTTTCCCTGTTACCCCGCTACCGGGGGGCAGCACCGGTACAACGGTCCCTGGAAGCAGGTGAAACCCGGACCGGTATTACCGTATTCGAGATCGACAAACAAATGGATACCGGTCCATTGTGGGCCATGCAGGAATTCGACATCCTTCCCGAGGATACCAGCCAGACCCTGATGGAACGGCTAAGCCGGGAGGGGGGGGCTTTCCTGAGCGAGACCATTCACCACATCCTGAACGGTTCCATCAACAAACAACCCCAGGATCACAGCCGGGCCAGCTATGCCCCGCTCCTGCAAAAGCAGGAGGGCCGGGTGGACTGGAACCTTACCGCTTGGCAGATACACAACAAGTACCGGGCCTTCACCCCATGGCCGGGGCTCTTCTTTCTGATGAACGGTAAAACCATGAAGATTACAAAGACATCCTTGCCCGGCACCAATGGCCGGGGAGCAATCGCGGGCCGGGAAAAGCCCGGGAAGATCATCGAGCTGAACCGAAACCGGCTGGAGGTGTGCTGCGGAAACCAGACCATACTCGCCATTGAAGAATTTCAGCCCCAGGGCAAGAAGACCATGACCCCCTATTGCTTTTCGCTGGGAAACCCGCTCCCCGATCTGTTGAATTGAATTTTCTGGACCCTGTCTTTCAAATCCTGACTCATTTTCAGGATCACCCCGAATCCAACCTGAAACTGTTGTTAAACCGGTCCCTGAAAACCCAAAAATCCTTGGCCAGTCCCAAAACCACCCTGCTGGTTTATGATATTATCCGCCAACAACAGATCCTGGATACCGTGATCAAGCGCTTTTCCAGGATCCGGTTGGAAAAAATCGATCCCCGAAATCGGGTATTGCTGAGAATGGGCGTATACCTGCTGCTCTACTCCGATGCCACTCCGGATTATGCGGCAGTGAATGAGATCGTGGGCCGGTCTGACCGTTCATCGCGGGGGTTTGTCAATGCCCTGTTGAGAAACCTGGCCCGCCAGCGTCACCAGGTCTTGAAGGACCTGCAGGAGATCCGCGACCCCAAGATCCGTTATTCCATATCCCCGCTTCTGGTATCAGAACTGAATCGGATCTCCGCCAACCCTGAAGAAGACCTGCAATATCTGAACACCAAACCGGTTTTTCATCTCCGGGCCAACACCCGGGTGTTATCCGTTTCGCGGCTTCGCCAACACCTGACCGACCGGGCAGTGGAATTCAAGGAGTTGAAACCCTTTTTATCATTTGAGATCCGTAATCCCGGAAGGATCCTGGAAGCAATGGTCAACCGCGGTCAGGGCTTTTTTCAGAACACCGGTTCTCAGCTGGTCTCCATCGTGGCCTCCCGTTATGCCCGTGGGAAAGTGCTGGATGGCTGTTGTGCACCGGGCACCAAGTCCATGACCCTGCAACTGTTAAAACCGGACCTTAAAATTGTGGCCAATGACATCAACCTGAAGCGGGTCCGAATGATGCAGATATTTCATAAACTCAGCCGGATGGCAGCCAAACACATGGTGGTTTCTGACCTCACCCGTCCGGCACTCCGGCAGGGTTTTGATTTGATCCTGCTGGATGCCCCCTGTTCCTCCTCCGGCACGATGCGAAAAAATCCGGATTTAAAACTGAAGATTGACCGGGAATCGCTCAACAGCCATTCCCGCCTCCAGGCCCGCCTGCTGACCACACTGCTGGAATCCCATCCCCGAGCCTGGATCCTGTATTCGGTCTGTTCATTTACCGAAATCGAAACCGAAGCGGTTCTGGAGCAGGTGGCCGGTAAAAACGCCCGGATCGTTACCAATAACCAGGACCTGTCCGGGATACTGGATGAATTCGGATTTAGCTATAAACAGGGAAAATGGGGAATCTACCTGCTGCCGCATTGGGGTTTAAACAATGATTTGTTTTATCTGTCTCTGATCCGGAGAGAAGAATCCGGTAAAACGGATCGGGGTTACTGAATAAATATTAAAAGGAAGAGATCAACTTGTCCCGGTGGATCTTGACATAAAAATCCAGTTTACCCGGAATGATGTCCCTTTCGGCCAGAATCACCATGAAATAGTCCCCGGTCAGGGAAAATACCATCAGGGTCTCATCGGAATAATTGATGCGTATCATATGGTTCAGAGCCGAGAGGGTAATGGTTTCGAAACGGGATAGCACATCGGCCAGCATGGCTCCCATGAGCTCGATATCCTGAGAAAACTCCTTATAACCCATCCTTTCCAGTTCCAGCCCGTCTTTTCCCCAGATGCCAATGCACTTGATCTCTTTATTTTGTTTTTGAATTTTATTAAAAATGTCTTCAAACAACTTCGCCACCTCGCTCCTGAATGATATTTAAAAAAACCGTCAGTGCCTTAATTTTTTTCTGGCAGAGGCCCTTGGATTTCAGCTCATTGACCTTGGCCAGGAACTTCTCATCCTTGTGGTTCTGGTACAGCTTTTCATAGATATAAAGGGCCTCCTCATACAGTCCCTGGGACAGGTAGAGTTCGGCCGCGCTCTCGGTGATAAACTCATCGCCCGATTCAGTTTTGGGGACCTGGGTGGTAACCGTGTCGGACTTTTGAGCCGCTGCACTGTCGACAAACAGGTCAGCCACATCCTCGGTAGACACCTCATCCCCTGATTTCTCCGGCCCGGAGCCAACAAAAACCGGGTCAGCCATCAGGCTCTCTTCCACGTCCTGGCTGACTTTGTCAGGAACGGCTTCCACCTTGATCTGATCCACCTCCACATAGGACTCATCCACCCCGGGAATGGAAGGATTGAGCTCTTCCTCTTCCAGTTGAATGGAATCCTCGGTCAAGACGTCTTCCTCTTCCTCTTCTGTCAGAGAGTTGTCTAAAATATTGCTGATTTCTTCCTCGGGCAGGGTATCGGCCCTCCATTTCTCTTTTTCCCGGATCATGGCTGCCTGGATGCCCGGCTCTTCGGCGGATTCGGTTCCGGATTTCTGCTGGAGCTCTTTTACTGCTTCCTTGGCCTGGCTGTTAAAGGGATCGATGAACAGGGCCTTGTTGTAATAATCCAGGGCCTGGCTGTATTTTTTCAGATCCAGGCTGAGGCCCCCGATTTCCAGGAACAGGTTCAGGTGGTTGTCATGGGTGGAAATCAGATCGGACAGGATGTCCTCGGCCTCGGTCAATTTGCCCGTGGCCCGCAGCAGCTTGCTGGTTACGAACCGGATCAGGAAGGATTCGGGAAATTCTTTCAGCAAATGCCCGGACAGTTCCAGCCCCTCTTCATACTTTTCCTCATTGAAGAGCTTTTCCAGGGCAATCAGTTGATCTTTTTCATTCAATAATTCAGCCATGTTTTTTTTTATTTTTTAATAAGTTTATTTTTTTATTATTATAATTGGTTTATAGTAATCGTTTCTGTTTGGTTAAAAACATCCGCAGGAGCTGTTGCAGTAATTATTATCGTAGTTGATCTAGAGGGATTCCCAGTATTATCAGCAACCGTAAAGGCTATGGTTGAGTCTGTTGTACCTGAGGCGACCGAACTGGTAATCCAGGTATCAGTAGCCGGAATGGTCACCAAGAAACTTATGGCATCGGTTCCTTTACTGTTAAATACCAGATAATTCAATGTGACTGGTCCTAAATTTGGAACATTCAAAGGATCCACTCCGGTATCAACCAGAGTTATTGCCAGTTGGTTGGCTCCGTCATCCGGCATGTTGGTAACCAGTTGCAGGGGAATAATTTCCCAGACATTGTACAGGTCGACCTGCATCAAGGCCTGGATATAGATCATTGAATCGGAACCGATCTTATCGATGGCCAGATGGGTAACCGAATACTGGATCGAGGTCTTGCCCTGGGCATTGGTGGTCCGAACTGCGGTGCGGGACCCACCGGGAAAATAGCCGATATCATCACTGATTTTAAATACAATGTTCTTGCCGGTTACCGGAGTCCCATTATTGTACAGGGCAGTGGTGTTCAAATACGATATTGCCGGACTGGTTCCCTGAGAGACAAACAGTAAACCGGGATTGGCCACTCCGGACAGGTTTATGATAAAACCCGCGGGTTCATGCATATCCGGGTCAGCCAGATCCGACCGCTTGCACCCGGGCACAAACACCAATGCGCCAATGACCGCTATCATAAAAACGAATAATATATATTTTTTCATTGTATAACCTCCATGAAAGGTTTATAACTCTTCTTCGCCAAAATTACCGCACCAGACCGAGACCACAGCAATAACCGGACTCACACGGTGGCCGCCCAGGTCAATGCCGTGAAAGGTCACCTTGGCTTCAAGTTTGAGAAATTCTTCCTCACCGTAATTGACCAGGTCCACCAGCGGGGGTTCCAGCTTGGCCACATGCTGGACGATGTTAAAGGGAAAGGTGACGATGGCTTCGAGATCAACCCGGTAATAGACCTTCTGGGAAAAACTGAAGGGAATATCCCGGCCCTCCTGGCTCAAGCCATCGGAACGCGAATATTCCACATCGATCTGGTCCACGATCACCGAGTAATAATAGGACGCGTTTAAAGGGTCTAAGTTGGGATTAATGGGCATTGCGGTTAAATTGACCTCGCCCAGGGTATTGATCAGATAGGCAACATTGGAAAATATCGGAAGTTCACCATCCTTATCGGTAATGGAATTGATGATCAGTATGGTGTTGGAGGTGCTGCCGCCTTCGAAAATATTGCAGCGGGAAAAACCAACCACCACCAATACAATCAAAGCGAATATTTTTAGACCGTTCAATTTCATTGTGACCTCCTATTTATTGATCCGAGGAGTGATAAATATCAACAACTCGGTCTGTTTGCCGGCCCGCTGATTGTTGCGGAACAGGTTACCTAAAATGGGAATCTTGCTCAACAGCGGAACCGAATCCACGTTCTTGCTGTCCTCGACCCGGTAGAGTCCGCCGATTACAATGGTGCCGCCGTCCTTGACCATGACCGTGGTCTCCATTTTCTGTGTGACGATGGGCGGGATGCCTTGGACCAGGTTGGCAAAGTCAGCGGAATTATTGGTGATAAATATTTTGGTGATGATGGTGCCCTCGGCCGTAATCTGAGGGGTCACCCGCAGTTCCAGCGCAGCCGGAACATACCGGGTGGTCACGGTATTGTTCTGAATCGTCTGTACCGGAATCTGGCGTCCCTGCTGGATAATGGCTTCCTGGTTGTCCTGGGTGGTGACTTTGGGTGCGGAAATAACCTTGCCCTTACCATTTTTCTGCATGGCGGTAATGGCCATGTCCAGCTGAAAAGTATTGGCCACGTTTCCAAAACTGAAGGCCGCCCCGCTGTTAAAGGCGGGGGCCGGCAGGTTAATGGCATAGCCACCCAGATTTCCGGGCAAGCCCGGGGCACTGCTGTCGGCTATGCCGCCGCCGTTGATCCCGATGGAATTGGGAAAGCTCAGCGAGGTCTGGTTTCCAAAAGCCGCATCGGCAATAAAATTGAACCCCCACTGGATACCGAAGTTCTTGGTATAATTGGCTTCGGTTTCCACGATCCGGGCTTCAATGGATACCTGGCGCGTGGGCATATCCAGGGTTTCGATCAGCCTGTCAATGGTGGGCCGGTTGCGGGAAATATCGGTTATGATCAGCTGATTGGTCCGTTTATCCACCACAATCTCGCCCCGCTGGGAGAGGTATTTCTGCAGGATGGGCTTGATTTCCTCCACCCTGGCATAACTTAATGCAATGGTAAACACATCCAGACGTCCTTCCATTTCCCGGGCTTCCCTCAGCCGTCGCCGCTCCTGGGCCTCCTTCGCTAACACATCGACCTTACCGATGCGAATAACATTGCCCTCCTGAATCATGTCCAGCTTGTTGACCCTCAGGAAATATTCCAGGGCCTGATCCCAGGGCACCTGGGTCATGCAGGCCGTGACCTTTCCGCTGACATTGGGATCGATCAGAAAATTCAGGCCGGAAATCTTGGCAAAAAATAACAGCACATTGTTCAGGTCGGCATCCTTGAAATTGAAATCCATGGGCTCGCCCTGATACTTGCGTTTGCCTTCGGCAATGGTTGTCTTGAGAACGGGGGGCTTTTCGGTGTCCATCTCCTCATTCTGCTGGTTCAGGAAATTTTCGGTAAAATCATCATTGGCCACTTTTGATTTTTCCTGGCTGAAGAACTCACTTGTATTTTTAACCGGGTTAACGGTCTGGATCTTAGACTGGGTCACTTCATTCTTTTTACTGGCCGGGCTCGTCTTATCCATCTGAACTTTAATGGCGGCGGCCTTGACCGGCTCAATATTCTTGATGGATTCCGGTTTTTTATTGTCCGCAACCGTCTTTTCCGGTGTTTGAGTCTGGACGGCCGGCAGATCGTTTTTCTTATCGGCTGCCGGCTTTTTCAGCGCAGCCACTTCATTCTTGAACTCTGCCTTATTAAAAAAGGATACTTCCAGAATATTTTGATTCAATTGTACGGTATAATTTTTTAAATATTTCAGGTCAAAAACAAGCCGGAACACCGAGGGTGAGTTATAGGCCCCCCGGATGCTTTTTACGTTTAAATAATGGATGAATTCCTTGAGCCGCTTGCTTTGGGTATTGTCCAGATCAATGGCCAGCCGCACCGGTGTATCCGGGATGGGAATCACCCGGTACTGAGCGCTTTTGCTCAACCCGAATTGAAATTTAATCCCGTCCTGATTCTTTTCCGCCACCTTGAAATAACGGATGGCGCATTTCCCCTGATTGTTCATCGGGGTGGTCGAATCCAGAATGACCACCGGGTACTTGCTCCGGGAAGGGGATATTTTTTCGGTCTCCTTCAGGTCCTTCTGCTTTCGGTCTCCATACTGAACATCAGCTTTGGGGCCGGGTTTTATGTTTTTAACATCGGGAAATTCGATATATACCCCGTTTCGGTTGGTAAAAACCCGGTAATTGACCTTTTCCTTGAGGGTAATTTCCACGTCCACGAAGTCTCCATTGTCAACGATATTGACTTTCTGGATAATCGGGGAATCGAATTTCAACCGGCTCTTATCAATGTCAAAATCAATGTTATTGATTCTCATGACAATAAATTGATAGTTATCCTTTTGGGGATAAAAAATGTCCGGAATGGGAATGATGCGGCTGGATTTGAAATGTAACTGAACAAAACCCTCGCCGGCCAGACATTCGACATCAGAGACAAAATACTTGGCGTGTACAGCCAGTTGGAATAACAGCAAGAAACACAATATAATCACAAATTTTAATTTCATTTTCTTCTGTCCTCCTTTTCAGGATTTAACCATTTGGTCTCAAACTTTTCCTTTTTACCTCCCAAGGGCATTGTCAGGATCTTTTTAAACACCACTGAGTCGAAATCAATCTTAACAATCACACCATCATATACATTGACTCCGACAGTGACGTTAAAAGGAGGCTCAGCATTACTGGGACCGGATAGTAAAGCCCGGTATTTCCCCTTGGTAAAAACAATTCCTTCTAGTTTCAATTCATCAATGAGCAAACCGGCAATACCCTCCAGTTCCTCTCGGGCAGTTTTGGTTTTTTCTCCTTTACTCAAATCCCAGAAAGGATCCCTTCTTCCCTGTGGCTGGTAAACGAATTCGCCCGGCGGGATTCCAGCTTGGCTATTGTCATCCGTCACCTTGGCTTCCTGCTCGTTTGCTTTATTATCTTGCTGGGCAGGAATTACCATGGCAAACAGCATGATCATCACAATTAAAAATTTCATCGCCTTTCTCCTCTAAGTAATTACCCCCTCCAATTTCCTCGTCAAGGTCCTATGGTCTTTTTTTTATCTTTGTCTTCTCGGTATAAATAGGTTGTGGCGGTGAATGTGGCCCGGATGGAATATCCCCGATCCATCCGGGGCAAGGGGCTTATGCTCAGGCTGTCAACCGTGAAAATCTTCTTTAAGTTGGACAGCTGGTCAAAAAATATGCCCAGATTGTGGTAGTTGCCGTCCAGGATGATGGCAATGGGGTTTTCAATATACACCGGCTTGGGTCTGAGGTTCAGCGGATCATACTTCTGTATCTGTAAGCGGGCACCGGAAATAATGGACTGAATCCGTTTTAATATGGCACTGATTTCTTCTTTTTCTGGCAAAATGGCCTTTAATTTTTCCAATACTGCCTGTTTGGTTTCCAGTTCCTCCCGGATCATCTTCAATTTACTTTCCTTTTGCTCGGCTCTCTTGATTTCGCGTTCAATGTTTTCAATTTCGGTTTCAATGCTATTGACAGTGTCCTGGGTGGGTGAATAATGAATATAGTAAAAAATTCCAATGGCAATTCCGCCCACTACCAGGAAAATCAATAATTGACCGTACCAAGGTAAACTCTGAAAATCCATGTTATACCGCCTTTTTATCCGACTGTTTCCGGTATCGACAATTGATGCTGAAGTTAAACACCTCGATCCCGCTGGCCCGGCTTCGCTGGGAGGAGTTGAGTCGGATATTGAAAAAATGATTGGTGCTCTGCAGGTTGTCAATAAAATTGGCTATCAAGTGATTGGTCCGGGCCCGACCGCTGATATTCAAAACCCCTCCGGAAAAATTGAGCCGGGTCAACCATACCCAGTCCGGAAGCACCCGGGAGAGTTCATCCATCATGAACACGGTCTGCTTCTGCCTGGCTTTCAGGTCACTGATTACTTTGACCTTTCGGTCAAGTTCCTTTTTTGCCTTTTCCAGATGTTCCAGGGTCTTCAAGACATTGTCCAGCTCGGTTTTTCGGGCCTTTCGCTCGGCTAAGAAACGGGTGGAGCTATCCAGCCGGTAGGATTGAGTAAAATACATGACGCCAATAATGCCCACGGTGATGACAGCAGCCGCAATGGCCGAACCCACATGGACCTGGCTCTCTCTCTGTTTTTCGACAATGGTTGGGACCTCAACTCCTCTGCCAACATCTTTTTTTTCTGGACTTAATAAATTAACTTTAATCATTTTAAATCTCCAACGGCTCTTAAAGCCAATCCCATGGCCACATTAAAGACCGGGGCCATGTCTTTGATAAACTCCAGGTCAAATTTCTTGGGATTGATATCAATATTATTGAAAGGATTGACAATCTCAACCGGGATATCAAACTCCTGGGAGAAAAAATCCACAATGGATTCCAGGTTGGCGGTTCCCCCGCTGATCAGAATATTATCGATTCGGCCCTCGGTGGTATTGGAGCGGTGGAATTCAAAGGTCTTGCTGATTTCATTTTTCAGTTCGTTGAAAACCAGATTGATGGCCGGCTTGACCGCTGCCGGCGAAACCCCCTCCACCTGCCTGCCCTTTTTCACCGATTCGGCCTTTTCATATTTCAGATTCAATTCTTTCTGGATCAAGTCGGTAAACTGATTACCGCCAAAAGCAATATCCCGGACAAAAACAGGGTGTCCCGACCGGGCAATGATCACATTGGAAATGGAAGCGCCGATATTGATAATGGCGATACAGCGTTGGTGGTACATTTCGTAATTAGCCAGTACACTGTTCAAGATGGCAAATGATTCAAGATCAATGATATGGGCCACCTTATCGGCAATGGCAAAAACATTCAGATAATCATTTATTTTTTCTTTTTTGACCGCGGCCAAAATTACACCCACCCGTTCTGGATGAACATCATCGGATTCAATAATTTCATAATCAATGTTGACTTCTTCAGGGGTAAAAGGGATATGCGGCCTGGCCTCCCACAGGATGTGTTCGTGCATTTCATTGGGACTGAGTCTCTGGACTTCGATTCGCTTCACGATAACCGAGCTGCCCGATACTCCGAAAGACAACTTATTGGTTTTTGTTTTGCTCTCATAGAATATATGCTGGATGGCATCCACCACCGCCGTTGAATCCATAATGCTTCCTTCGACAATGGATTGATAAGGAACCGGCTCATAGCCCAGGGAAACCAATTCATAGACGGTCTCCTTTCCCTTCTTCTTGGGTTTAAGTTCAACCAGCTTTAAGGCAAAACTTCCGATATCAAGTCCGATAACTTTCTTTGATTTTATAAAATCCAAAACAGGCATGCCAATCTCCATCTAAAATTGTTATCATTTCAAACTTTTAGTAACATAGAAAAATTCAGATGTCAACTTTTTTTTTATTTTTGTAGTTATATTGGGCATGTCTGAACAGCACTGTTATAAAACCTTGAATATACCTTGGTTTCAAAAATGCCAGTCCTCAAATAGCCGATATACCAACATATTTTCGATTTCAACACCTGCTTTTCCGATATTATTTTGTTTTTAAAACCCGGATTTTATGGTAATTTCAGGTTAAAATAAAAAAATGAAATTTCAAATTATTTTTTATTCAAATATAAAAAAAGCATTCAAAGAAAGAAATGACCCTGAACTTGACATGTAATTCGTTTTTGTGTATATTGTAATTTGATTACATTGGTTTTAAATACATGTAAGTATTGCCAGCGGAAAGCGATTACAGGCCTTCAACCGCGATACAAAGCCGGTATTCGCAGACCGAGGAGGATGAAATGGACAATCAATCCAGTAGCCGCAAGTCGGAAAATCCGGCTTCAGGCCAGTCATCAGTAGAAAAAGAGAAAAACGTCTTTGAAGAGTTCGGAGACCAGGTGGAAAAATTCGCCAGCAGAACCGTGGAATCACTGAAGAAAACCATTGACCGGGCCCTGAGTTCCAGAAACACGGTGTTAACCATACGGGTCAATGATGATGCCAACCGCAATCTCAACACCCTGGTAGAAGCCGGCCTGTTTAAAAGTCGGTCCGAAAGCGCCGCATACCTCATCGAGGAAGGGATCAAACAGCAGGAAGCGATCTTTCAAAAAATTTCCCAGAAAATGGAAAAAATCGAAAAACTGAAGGGAGAACTGTCCGAGATCATTTCCAAAGAAATATCAATCCAGGATAAGGAGAATAACAAAAAGAATAAAACGTAAATTGTAAATCGTGAATAGAACTGGAAAAGATGGTAGGGGCGAATGGCAATTCGCCCTGATCACTCAAACCACCGTTTGCCCCTACAAACCTTGAAATCCGGTTATTCAATTTATCTCCCGGGCTTTTGTGATATAATAAATGGATGATTTTTCTGGATATCGGTTATTTCATCCTCCTGGCCCTATCGATCCCCCTCTGGATACAATTCCTGATCTTGAAAAGATACCGTCGGCTGTTCAAACACCGGTTTTCTCCGGCCCTGGAACCGGGTATAAAAAAAAGCTTGTGGATCCATGCCGTTTCAGTCGGGGAAGTCAGAAGCCTGGAAAACCTGATCAGCCAACTATCAACCACCCATAAAAACATCATCCTGTCGGTCACCACCCCCTCGGGTTATGACTACGCCCGAAAAACCCTTAGCGGGATCCGGGTGATCAACTCCCCGCTTGATTTCAGTTTTGTCATTAAAAAATTTTTAAAAATCCTGAATCCCTATCTACTCATACTCAATGAGCTGGAGATCTGGCCCAACTGGCTTTCCATCATGGAGAAAAACCGGATTCCGGTGGTTGTCATTAACGGCCGGATATCAGAACCCGCCTACAGGAAATACAAAAAATGCCGGTGGCTGTTTAAAAAATATTTCAACATGGTCGATTTTTATTTCCTGCAATCCGAAGTCCACAGGGAGCGATTCAAGACCTTTGACCTGCCTGAATCCAAACTCAAAGTCTGCGGAAATATTAAGGCCGATGAAGCCTTTGCCCTCAAGAAATCCCTCCCCCCCAGAACCGAAATCCTGAATTATCTGAAACTCAGCCCTCCCCGGAAAAAAATCATAGTCCTGGCCAGCACCCATGCCACTGATGAAAAAATTATTTTTTCGGCCCTGCCCGCCCTGACAGACAAATACGCCCTTATCATCGTCCCCCGGCATCCCCATCGGACCGTTCAAATTGAAAAACAGCTTGAAAAACTGGGCCTGACCCATGCCACCTGGTCCCGCTCCAGCCGCATCAATCCGGATGAATCTGTTTTTATCTTCGACCGGATCGGCTACCTGTTCCCTATCCTGGCCATATCCGATCTGGTCTTCATGGGTGGGACTTTTCAGAAAAAAATCGGAGGGCATAATTTATATGAACCGGCCATTAACAGCAACATAATCCTGGGAGGCCCCTGGTTCAATAATTTTCCGGATATCGGAGCGGAACTGGTCAAAAAAGGTGTTTATCGGATCATCCGGGACGGACCGGATTTTAAGGCCACGATTCAGGAACTCGAGGGCCTGGATCTGGAAAAGATGGGCCAGCAGGCCCTGAATACCGTTCTGAACCAAAAAGGATCAACAGAATGCATATTAAACCAGCTACAATCATTCATCAGGGAATGACCCCGGTATTGAACCTGGTGTCCATTCTGTTCAAATGCTTTTCCCTGCTGACCCTCAGCCTGCGTTCCCTGGGCAAAAAAGCCTTTTCCGAGGCATTCATTATTTCAGTGGACAACCTGTCATTCGGCGGTACCGGTAAAACCACACTGGTTAACGAAATCTGTCAGGCCCTGAACCGGAAAAAACTGAAATTTGCCATTGTCAGCCGGGGGTACCGGTCCGGTTATGAAAAAACAGGAGTCCGGGTTACCCCGGAGCACCGGGTTTCGGAGGTCGGGGATGAGGCCATTCTGCTGAGGAACAATTTTCCCCATCAGGAGATTTTTGTCGGTAAAAACCGGCATGAATCCATAAAAACGGCACTGGACAATGATCGGAACATCATTATTCTGGATGATGGCTTTCAGTCAACCGGAATCCGTAAAAACCTGAAGATCATGCTGATCAATCCCCGCCATCCTTATTATTATCTGAGAAATTTCAAATGGTTGAGCCGTTGGGAAGACATTGTACTTCACCTGGCCGGGGAATCCGAATTCCAGCATCCACTTAAGAGAAAAAAAAATCACCCCCTTCAGGGTTATTACGCTTTTTCTGTCCTGAAATTCCACCAGGCCTCCGGCCGAAAAACAGACATTGGAAATGCCACATTGCTGGGATTCTCGGCCCTGGGGGATAACCAGCGGTTTCGGGATGACCTCTCCCGGTTCAACCTGAAAGTTTTCAGGCCCTTTCCGGACCACCATGGATACAACCAGGGGGATCTGGCCCGGTTGAACACCCTCAAAAAACAAAACCGGATTGACTATCTGGTTTGCACGGAAAAGGATTTCATCAAGCTCTCGGAATTGAATTTGACCGGGATTCCTTTAATTTATGCTAAAAATAGTATAAAATTTAGTTTTAACCTGAATGAGCTGATTGGGAAACATGTCAAAAAACACGGTTTTATTTAAACACCGGATCGAATATGCCGTTTTCATGGCCTATATCACCAGCATACAATTATCTCCACTGTTCATGCTGCCCCTTCACCGAGCCAGCCTGGATTTCTTGTTCCGGGTGCTGGGCCGCCGGCATTCGAAAATCGTGACCCACAACCTGGAGATGGCCTTCCCGGAAAAAAAGACATCGGAAATCAGACAATTGAAACGCAATGTATACAAGCATTTTGCCAAAATTTTCACCCAGATCATTTATTTGTATATCAAGAAAAAGCCTGAAAAGATCTTACCGGTAATCCAGATCCGGAACAGCCAGGCTCTTGAGAATAGTCTGAACAGGGGGAAAGGGGTCATTTTGTTTTCGGCTCATTTTGGAAACTGGGAGCTGGTTCCCTTTATTATCAGCCGGGAACTGAACCGAAAAACCTACAATGTAGCCCGGATCATGGATAATCCATTGATCGAAAAACGGGTAACCCAGTTTAGGGAGTACATGGGATCCCGCATTATCTACAAAAAAGGTTCCATTAAAACCATTCTCAAGGAATTGCGGAACAACCAGATCATCGGCATGATCATTGACCAGAACACCCTGCCCGAAGAGGGGGTATTTGTTGATTTTTTTTCCCGGAAAGTGTGTGCCGTACCCTCGGTATCCCTGCTCCACCTGAAGCGTAACATTCCCATTGTACCGGTTTTTATCCATTACGAACCGAAAAAAATTGTCTTTGAGATCTCGGATGAAGTTGCCTTTCGGAAAACCGGAGATTTCCAGGATGATTTAATCCGGCTGACCCAGTACTGCAATACCCTCATCGAAGAAAAAATCAGGCAATTCCCCGAACAATGGCTGTGGTTTCACCAGCGCTGGAAATCCAAACCATCAGGAGAAAATCATGAGACCGGATAACCGGAAGGATTCTGACATCAGGCGTATCAATATTGTTCCCGACTATATCCAGAACATACCCGGATCAGTACTGCTGGAACAGGGTAATACCCGGGTCATCTCCACCGCCACCTTTGAAAACAAAACCCCCCATTTCTTAAAAGACTCAAACAAGGGATGGATCAATGCGGAATACGCCATGCTCCCGGGTTCGGTTGGAATACAACGCTTGAAAAGGGAACGCTCCCGATCCCATTACCGCCATATTGAGATTCAACGGTTTATTGGCCGGGCACTGAGAAATACCTTTGACATGAAGGCCATAACCGGGAAAACTTTTTTCGTGGATACCGACGTGATCCAGGCGGATGGCAGCACCCGCTGTGTGGCTCTTAATGCCGCCATGCTGGTAGTAGTCAAGTTATTGAAATATCTTGTTTTTGAAAACCTGATGGCTGAAATACCCGAACTGGAGATCATTGCCGCCGTATCAGTCGGGATCAAAGATGACAAAATCCTGGCAGATCTCAACTACAGGGAAGACTCGACCGCGGATGCCGACATCAATATCGTGTCTTCGGAAAAGGAAAACATAATCGAAATCCAGGCCTTTGCCGAAGAAAAACCGATCAGCAACCGGTTGACTCGAAAGGCCATTGATCTGGGTATTGAAAAAAACCTGGAAATCATTCAGATTTTAAAAAACCATCTTTAACCCGGCCCCGGTTTCCAGCCTGAAATCTATTTCCTGAACCAGGTTTCGGGAGGGCTTACCCAGCACAAAAAAAGTAAAGGTTGTCAACAGAAACCAACAAAAGCGAATGGATTGTCGAACCCATTGCGGGTTCGAATCTACGAACGCAGGTGCAGGTAGAAACGGGTCAACCGGTTTTTAAACGGGTGAGTTTATGAAATCTGGTTGTCAGAAGCAGTGCTGAGACGGTAAGGCCGAGAAAAAGCCCGACCCATACTCCTTGAGCTTTGTAATTCATCACAAAGCCAAACAGGTAACCACAGGGCAGGCCGATAACCCAATAGGCAATGAAGGTAATAATTGTGGGGAACCTGGTGTCCGCCAAGCCCCGTAATATGCCTAATGAAACCACCTGGACACCATCGGAAATTTGGAATAATGCTGCAATAATCAACAGAGATGAGGCAATATTAATTACGGAAACATCAGTAATATACAATTGCGGCAATTGTTTTCTAAAAATAATAAATAAAATTCCAAAGGATCCCATGACCGCTGCTGATAAAAAAATTGATATAAATCCTGCCCATCTGGCAGAGACAAAATCCTTTCGGCCAACGGCATTCCCCACCCGTACTGAAGCCGAGGACGATATCCCCAAGCCGAACATAAAAGTAATGGCGGCCATATTTAACGCAATCTGGTGGGCCGCCAGTTCCTTTGCCCCAAACCAGCCAATCAAAACCGCTGCTCCGGCAAATGCGCCAATCTCAAAAAAATTTTGAAAGGCGCTGGCCAGGCCAAGTTTTACCAGCTTCCTCATCATCTTCCAATTTATCTTTTTATAATGTAATCCGGGGGCGAAAGGTTTGAATTTACGGGAAAATAATATGTAAGCTGCGAGTACACAAGCCATCACCGTACGGGTACCGAAGGTAGAATAACCGGCCCCTTTCAGCCCCATGGCCGGGAAACCCCAGTGACCGAAAATAAAAATCCAGTTGAACAATGCGTTAAGGATATTGGCTGCGATTATTATAATCATTGCTGGTTTCATGAAAAACAAACCCTCGGAAAACTGACGGTAAACCTGAAATATCAAAACCGGGATAATGGACCACCCCAATATTTTCATGTAAGGTATCGTCTCATTCACAACCTCTGTTGATTGCCTTAACCCTGGAATCATCCCGGTCATCCCGAAGGTGATTACAGTTAAAACGATTGCAATGCCGAGTCCCGCCAGCAACCCTTGCCTTAAAACAACCCCGCATTCTGAAAATTCTCTTTTGCCGTTAGCCATGGCCACGTAGGGAGTTATTGCATATGAAAAACCAATCCCCACCACCAGGATCAGAAAAAAAATACTATTGGCAAGGGCAGAGGCAGCCAGGGGAATCACACCGAGCCTGCCCACCATCAGGCTGTCCACTACTCCCATCATCATGTGTCCAAGCTGTCCAATAATAACAGGGATTGCCAGTTTTATGGTTGTTTTTAGCTGGTATTTCAGTTCTCTCATTCATCTCCCATAGCGATCAGTCTATTTTTAGCCTTGAATTATACCATTTCTGTTCGAGATTTGACAAAATGGATAAATTGATGTATTCATAATGTACCATGAATGATTCAGTGAGACCGGGAGGAGAAACAATTAATCAGATGAGTGAATCTCTTCAGGAAATCATTTATATCAACCGTTTTAATGGATTATAAAATCATATCCTGATCAACCTTTTTCGATTTAAATTCCCTTTTTGAAGGATCAAAAAAATCCGTTTTTCTTCCCAAAAAATTTAAAAAAAGGAGATTCAAACATGAAAGTTATCATATTAGGTGCTGGATTGGTTGGCGGCCCCATGGCGATTGACCTGGCAAAGGATTCAAATTTTGATGTGACCGCTGTGGATGTCAATCCACAGGTTATGGAAAATCTGAAAGAACATTCAATAAAAACCATAAAATCAGATTTATCCAATCCGGAGAATATCATTCATCTCATTGCGGATCATGATATGGTGGTTAATGCGGTTCCCGGTTTTATAGGATTCTCTACATTAAAAGCCGTTATTGAAGCGAAAAAAAATGTGGTGGATATCGCATTTTATGATGAGGATCCCTTCGAACTTGATGAATTGGCCAAAAATAAGGGCGTCACCGCAATTGTTGATTGCGGTGTATGTCCAGGGATGAGCAACCTGATCATTGGTCACCTGGATCAATCGATAGAGTTGGATTCCATACTACTATACGTGGGTGGGCTTCCGGAGGAGAGAAAGCTGCCATTTGAATATAAAGCAGGATTTTCACCCCTGGATGTCATTGAAATATATGAACGACCCGCCAGAATGATTGAAAATTTCCAAATGGTTTCAAAACCGGCTCTATCTGAACCGGAGCTCATCAATTTTCCTCAAATTGGCACATTAGAGGCGTTTAACAGTGATGGGATTCGTTCCCTCATGCGAACCATTAAAGCCAGAAATATTCAGGAAAAAACCCTCCGTTATCCGGGGCATATTCAAAAAATTGCTCTACTCAAGGACATCGGCTTATTTGACCTGCAGGAGATTGATGTGCAGGGTCAAAAAATCCGCCCCCGAGACTTAACAGTCAGGCTTCTGTTTCCCATGTGGGAAATGAAGAAAGATGATTCTGATTTAACCATCCTTAAATTTATCGTGGTGGGTAAAAAAGAGGGAAAAACATTAGAATATACCTATGACCTTTTGGATCGTTATGATCCGGAAACCAAAACCAGTTCCATGGCCCGGACCACTGGTTATACCGCTACTGCAGCGGTTCGCATGCTGGAACAAAAGTTGTTCAACCAGAAAGGAATCTGCCCTCCGGAATATATTGGAAAGCACAAAAATTGTGTTGATTTTATTTTTGAGAAATTGCGGGAGAGAAATATCTTCTACCATGAATCCGTAAAAGAACTGGCTCCAGAAATCAACAGTTTTGGGTAATCGGATTTTTCAAATTTGTCGAACCCATTGGGGGTTCTCACCACAGCCAGGATTCAAAAAAATGATACGCGAGGTATCATTTTTTTGAATCGGAGGGACTGGGGTGGATGGACAACCGCTGTTGCCCACCCTTACGGACTACTCATTTCGTTCGCTCGTGTGAATTTTGACTCCACGCCAAAATTCATCAAACTCAAGTTCCCTAAAATTGAATTGTTTCCTGTTCAAATTCCCGCAATAAATACTCAAATATTTTTAATTAAAAGGAAGAGCTAAAGGCGAGCAATTAATATTTATTTGGTGCTCTAAGTAGTTCAATTTATTTGTTGCTTTTTTTATACTAAATTTTTTAATTCTTTTTTTATGTTCAGATCGGATGAATTGCGAACAAATATTCAACAACAACCAACCACTTTTATTTCTATCGGAACCCTGACTTTTTAAAAATGGTGGAATTATCTCAATAAAAACATTTTCAGAGAAACGAAGTGAGATAGAATCATCTGAAAGGATTTTACATATAAATTCAGCGATAGTCTTTATTGAAGTGAGAGGAGCCACTCCATATTCCTTTGAAAGAATCATGTCTAAATGAAATGCTCTAATACATTCCGGTTTAAAAGACAAGAAACTATCACCTTGAAACACAGCTTTGAACAAAATGTCAGAACTAATTGGTAAAAATTTACACCTATAAAAGCAAAGTAATTCAAATAAATCCAAATACTCAGAAAACTGGATCAGGTTTTTCTCAACCATTTCTTTAACTAGAAACAAGGAAGAACAATACTCCGGGATGCTTTTTGAAGTTTCGGATGCATTAGTACTTAGGTAAAGAGAATCCTCTGTTAATAATGCTAAATTGTCCCTCTGAGCCAAAACACAAGCATCAACTATTTCAGGTGGCATGTTTTGCTCAATAAAACTATTATTTTTGCTGGCATTAGAAATTGCTATAATATTCTCCGATTTATCCTCAATTAATTTAATACAATTTATTAAATTTTCCTTCTTAGCTACCAAAAAATCAGATGATACTTTCCCAAATTTCGGCTCACCCTTAACATAGCTAAGATAGAGGTTCTGTCCATTTTTAGAATTGAAATATTCAACCATATTATATAAAAAATTGAGAACTGATTGACTTACTTTTAAATTCGGAATTGTCTTAAATACTTTGCTAAATAATTTACTTTCCACCAAAAATAATGTTGATATCCCATCAATAATAGCTTCAGAGTCATTAAGGATTCTTATTGCCACTTTCTTGTGCTTTAAAAATTCTTGCCTATTGCCCAAAATATTATGAATATACCCCTTTTGTTCTGCGACAATCTTGCCTAGAGCACGTAAAATTCCATTTTCACTTTTTACAAGAAAGGCAAAGGGCAAGAAGCTTTCACAGTAAAATTGAAAAAATTCATTTTCTGCTCTTGTTTGATCTTCAAGGAATCGCTTCAAATAGGAAGTGTCGATTGTTTTACCATCCGAAGGTATTTCTATAGGAATGGCATAGTCCCATCTTCTTTCATGAGATTGAAGTTTAAAATTATCTTGCACTTTAATGAAAATATAACCTTCAATAGATAGAATGTTTTCAATTATTCTCTCTTCAATCATAGAACTATATTTATCTTCTGGAAAATCAATTTTGCTTCCTAATTTCCTACCAATAAAAGAAGAATATTTCGAATCAGTGTTAGAAATTTTTGTTGCTCCAAGTCCTATACCATCTCCAATATAATACCAATGATCTTGGTTTTTAATTTTTACAAAACTGTCATTCCTTACATTGGCCATGGATGAAACAGATATCTTAGATAGATTATCTATCTGAGTTAAAATTAAGAATAATCTGCCATATTCCTCTGAATTTGGATTCTTTAAAGTTTTTACCCCATCTACAACAGCCATTAATGCCTTTCTTGGGTTATCATTTTGCAGATAAGTTTCCGCTTCAATTCTGAATTTGATTTCAGGAGTTTTAATAATCTCTGAATAATCTTCCAAAAGGCTTAACGCTTCAACAGTCTTTCCTATCTTTAATTGTGCTTGAATCACTTGTGTCAACACACCCTCTAGTACTTCTGGATTTAAATGATGAATGATTAATTCCTGTTCCTTTAGAAGACTTCGTCCTATTTGAATTACTCTTGAATTTTGCCCAAGATTATATGTAGCAAAAAAAAGTCTTAAATCAGTAATAAGTTTGTCTTTTGATGTCAAATTAAAGGATTTAAATCTTTCAAGGATCTTAGATTCGATTTCCCAAGCCTGCATTTTGTGAGCTAAGTCCGAAAATATTTTGCAATCCAAAAAACAGATCTGAGATATATCTATTTGTTTTAGAATCTCAAAAGCCTCATCAAGAAAATTGTTTTCAAAATAATATAGAAGCCAGACTTTATCATTCTGTATACGCCCATCCTGTGGGAGGCCAGTGATGATTTCTTTCCGGATTACTGGAAAGTCCTTGAGACCATTCGCTAATCCAAGCATAAATTGGAGATTCTTGTTGGCAAAACTAAGCACCTCTTGAATATTTCCATCTACAATATTGGAAATAAAATCAATTCCCTTCTTCATTCCCAAGGTTTCAAAAAATTCTTTCCCAGATGTGGTTAAATTTCCTAACTGACAAAATTGAAGAAGTAAAGAATAGATGAGTCCTTCAGAATAATTAGTTCGCTTATTCTTCAAATAATCTGAAAGCTTTTCTAGATCATTCTCTTCAAGCAGTACATCGAAAAGAATTCTACTTAAAAGAGATTCGGTTTTATCATCCAAATAACAAGAATAGATGCTATCAAATATCATTCTTGCAATAGCTTCAAAAGTATCATACTGATCTAACTCAAGCAAAAGGTCTAATTTTATTATATGTAAATTATTTATTTTTCTTTGGCTGACCCTTCCCAAATTAGAAAATTTCTCGAATAGTTTGTCTATATTTTCGAGGACTTCTTCAATCTGATTGAATGACCTTTGTTTATCATCAAATAATTTAGCACTAAGAATAACAAATCTATTAACATAATTATCAAACCTCTCTGGATTTAAACTTATTGATATGTCTGCAAATTCAAGGGCCCTTGATAACTTCCCCTCTTTTAAAAAAAAAATCGAAATAATTCTATAAAAAATCGATTGAATTCGTTTTTCTTCAGAATGAACACCTTGGATAATTTTCTCTGGATCGAACTCCATCTTGTCATCTAAGTCTCTTATCAATTTTTGGATTTTGAATAACCAATGTTCCGTATCTATACTTTCCGCAAGAGACATTAATTCATCATCTTTATCTAAATCACTCTCATAAAAATAAATTTCAGCTAAATACAAAATTGCTCGTATATCAGAAGAGTGACATTGAATAATTGATTCATATATTTTCTTGGCTTCTTCTGCATCTTCATTGAGTAGGGCCGCCTTGCCTTCTAGAATTCTGAGTTCTAGCAACAATTCTGGATCCACCCCATTCTTTAAAGTTGATTTAACTTTTTCAATTCCCTTCAAAACATAGTCAACATGACCTCGATCAAGGTCAATCTGGACACTTTCGATTAGGTTGTGAACAATTTTGATTGAATGGCGAACATCAATATGAAATCCTAAATCTATCAATTGGGTATTATCCAATCTAAGAAAAATTTCTTCGAGATTTTTTAAAGAGAATATTTCGAACTCAATATTTAGATAATTATTTTTATGAACAGACAAAGCATCCAGCAATTGTGGAGATTTGCCTCGTTCTTTATCATTAAAAACAAAACACCATTTTTTGATTGGGAATTTTTTGTTCCAATATTCGTAAAGTGGAGGAAAGTCATTTAATAGCTTTCGAGCTGCATCAGCTTGCTTTATTTCAGGACATTCAGGCGCATAAACCTGATAATAAATCCCTTTACTTATTCTAAATCCATCATTTTTTCTATCTCCTAATCTCCCAGACGGTTTAATTTTTTCGAAATCATCGAATGCCGCTCTCATTATTCCTTCAAAAAATGTTTGAAATTCAATTCCATTTTTTCTAAATACATGATTAAAAAATTGTGCTTTTAGATACTGTTTATCCAGTATTCTCATAAATCTTTCACCAACATCTTATGTTTCATAAAATCACAACTTTAATATTTGACTAAATCGATAAATTATATTCTTGCTCCAATCTCCCTAAGTTTTTCTTGTAATACAAGTTTAGTTAAAATTATAGCATATATTTTTATAGGTCGGTTATTATGTTTAAATTTTTTTAACCGGTCAATTCTAGTATGTCCGAATTTGTCGAACCCATTGGGGGTTCTCACCAACAAAATTGTGCCATGCACCGTATGGTACATGGCGGAGGGACTGGGGTGGATGGACAACCGCTGTTGCCCACCCTGACGGGCTGCTCACTGCGTTCACATTCCAAATTCGAGTCTTTCGAATTTGTCGAACCCATTGTGGGTTCTCACCGCAGCCAAGATTCAAAAAAATGATACACAAGGTATCATTTTTTTGAATCGGAGGGACTGGGATTCGAACCCAGGGACCCTGTGATGGGTCAACGATTTTCGAGACCGTCCCGTTCAACCGCTCCGGCATCCCTCCTTTCCTGAAAAAATGCCTTTAACATATCGGAAACTTGCTGCTGCAAGATTCCGGATTCCACCTGAATGGAATGGTTGTAAATATCATTGATACGTTCGAAAGCCCCGGTGGAAAAAATCCCGGTTTTGGGATCCCGGGCCGCATACACCAGTCGCCTGACACGGGCATGCACCAGGGCTGAAAAACACATCAGGCAGGGTTCCAGGGTTACATAGATTTCAGAACCGGATAAACGGTAGTTTCGGATCTTTTTACCGGCCTTCCTCAGGGCCACCACTTCGGCATGGGCACTGGAATCGGATTTCCCGATCATTGAATTATATCCCCGGCCGATTATATCTCCGTCCCGAACCACCACAGCCCCCACCGGCACTTCACCCCGGTCCCGGGCCATCCTGGCTTCCGCCAGTGCCTG
>CBDAFS010000047.1:0-24135 GCA_965195285.1 uncultured Aminicenantes bacterium
TTTGTGCACTCTCTGCGGTGCCTGCATCAGGGCCTGTCCCAATGAAGCGGCACGGGGAATGGTTGATAACAAAATTATGGGAGCGGATTGTTTCTGTTGCATGCGCTGTTTGAACACCTGTCCGGTGGATGCCATCCATTATAGATGTGTTTTGAAAAACCAAAAACCAAAAGGGACAGGCCTTGACAAATAAGCAAGGTATGTTTGTGAGGAGGTATGGAAATGGATCATGGAGAAATTAACAACAAAAAGGATAAAGAAAAGGTTACTGGATTGGTAGGGTGAAGAACCTCAGAAAATACGGTGCTGCGCCTTACCGGGTAGCGGTAATCCACGGCGGTCCCGGTGTTGCCGGACAGATGTCAGCGGTTGCCCAAGAGTTGTCCATGGATCGGGGTGTGCTGGAACCGATACAAACCGAATTGAGTCTGTCCGGCCAGGTTGAAGAGTTGAAGTCGGTTTTGGAAAAAAACAGCGGGGTCCCGGTGGTCCTGATCGGATTTTCATGGGGAGCCTGGCTGTGTTTTATCACTGCAGCTCGTTTTCCGGAGTTGGTTGAAAAACTGATTTTAATCAGCAGCGGTCCATTCCGGGAGCTGGATGCCCGACATATTATGGAGACCCGTTTGAAGCGGCTCAACCCGGAAGAGCGGGCTGAAGTTCATGGTCTGATAGAAAAGCTCCTGGATCCATCCGCTGTGGAGAAAGATCGGGTATTGTCCCGGATCGGATGTTTGTTTTCGAAGGCCGATGCCTTTGATCCCATCAAATCTGAACCAGAGAGCCTGGATGTATGCTTTGAGATTTACCGTTCGGTCTGGCCAGAGGCAGCAGAAATGAGGCGAAGTGAAAAACTCCTCGAAATGGGTTCCCGGATCCAATGCCCGGTGGTGGCCATTCACGGTGATCATGATCCCCATCCGGCCCGGGGTGTGGAGGAACCGCTGAAAGAATCAGTGGCTGATTTCCGATTCATTCTGTTACGGAATTGCGGACACATGCCCTGGATTGAAGCCCAGGCCAGAGAAAAATTTTTCGCAATTCTCAGAGAAACCTTGATTTGAACAGATAATATTATGAAGAAAAAATCAGCCGGGCTATCCTAATCTGTTTTCTTTTTAAATACCTGAAGTGATTTTGAAAACATGGTCTGCCAACTGTCCGATGCGCTGGCTCATCCATTTCACCACCTGTTCGTCGTGGGAGATGAATACATAGCTGATATGTGTCTGTTCCTGGATTTGTTTCAATAGCCTGAGTATTTGGGCCTGGATGGAAATATCCAGGGCGGAAGTGGGTTCATCGAGCACAACAACCCGGGGTTTGAGCATCAGAATTCTGGCCAGGGTTGCCCGCTGGTTAATACCGCCGGATAGCTGCCAGGAAAGGTAATCCAGGAGCTGGAGCGGCAGGCCAACCTGATCACAGGTCTGTTTGATCAATTGATCGTGACCCTCTGGTTCCAGCCGGGTAATCAACCGGGTATCGGAAAGAATCCGGCCCAGGGTTTTTTTCGGATTCAGTGTTCCTTCCGGATCCTGAAACATCATCTGCACCTGGCTGCGAAAATGCCGGAACTCCGATGGCTTCAGGTTGTGGATATTCTGTTGTAGAAAATTAACTTCACCGTCGGTGGGCCGGATTAACCCGGCAATGATTTTGCCCAGGGTGGTTTTTCCGGCACCGGATCTGCCCATTATTCCAAGGGTTTGGCCCCTTTCAATTTCCAGCGATACGTCTTGAAACAGGGGATGCGGGAATTTGGTTCCCTTTAATTTGAAACCCATCCCGACCTGTTTTAATTCTAATAGAGATGACATTTCACTTTTCCTCTATCCAGGGTTTTTATTTCCGGTCTTTCCCGATTACAGAAGCCGAGCCGTTGGGGGCAACGGGGGTGAAATCGGCAACCGCCGGGCAATTGATCCAGGCTGGGGCTTTTGCCGGGTATGGGATGAAATCCCTTTTCAGGGCTTGAATCCAGCAGTGCCCGAGAATAGGGGTGCCGGGGATTACCAAAAAAAGAGTCATTCGGAGAAGTCTCGATGATCTCGCCGGCGTACATAACGGCCATTTGATCGGCAAGTCTCCGGGCCAGGTTGAGGTCATGGGTGATCAGGATTAAGGTAACCTGCTCAATCTGCTTGGCTTTTATCAATTCATTGATAATGATTTCCCGGGTAGAACGGTCCAGTCCCTTGGTGGGTTCGTCGGCGATAATGACCTCCGGTTTGGTCAGCAGGGCAGCCGCAATCAACAGCCTCTGCTTCATTCCTCCCGACAGCTGGTGGGGATACAGTTTTAAAATGGATTTCCCATTATCAAATCCCAATTTTTCAAGTATTTGCAGGATCTGATTCCGGGCCCGGTTTCGATTGGTCAGATGATGAATGATTAAAGGTTCGACCAGTTGGTTTTGGATGTTAATGACCGGATTTAAGGAAAGATCCGGATTTTGAGGGATAATGCAGATCCGGGTTCCCCGGATTTTTTCCATTTGAATTTCCTTCAGTTTCAGGAGATTGAGGCCATTTAGCTTGATTTTTCCGGAAACCCTGGCCTGCGGGTCCAAAATTCGGATAATGGACTTGGCAATGATAGATTTTCCGCAGCCGCTTTCTCCAAGAATAACCAGGGTTTGGTTTCCGGGACATTCGAGTGAGATATGGTCAACCACCCTGAGCAGGCCCTTGATGGTGGGGAAACTCACCTGCAGGTTTTTTATGAATAATCCTGATTTCATCACAATTGATCTGTAGACTGGATGCGATTGTGGTGGGGTTCCAACCGGTATCCCAGCCACAATACAGTGAATACCACGGCCACAATACACAGTCCCGGCGGCAGGTACCACCACCATAGATTGTTGAAGAAGCCGCCCCTGGCAAAGGCAAAGTGGATCATCATTCCCCAGCTCTTGGCAGATGTGTCACCCAACCCCAGAAAAGAAATTGATGCCTCGACAGTCATGGCCGTGGCCAGATTGATTAAAAATTTCGGAAAGACAACATCCTGCAGGTTGGGAAGGATTTCTGAAAAAATGATGTAACCGTGCTTGAATCCCAGACACTTGGCACTTTCAATGAACCCCGCTTCCCGCAACTGCTTGGTCTTACTGCGAACCACCAGACAGGTGGATGGCCACCATAGTACTCCCAGGATAATGGCTATCAACCAGTAATCGGGTTTGATAAAAGCGGCCAGGAGGATGAGCACCGGAATTTTGGGAATAACCAGGAATATATCAGTCAGCATTTGAACCAGACTGAGAATCTTACCCGGGAAATATCCGGACAGCAATCCCAGCACCAGTCCGATTGAAGAAGAAACCGCTGCAGCAATCAATCCGACCATCAGTGATATTTTGGTTCCGGCTAACAGCTCCGAAAGAATGTCGTGGCCCAGGTCATTGGTGCCCAGGTAATGGCCATGGCTTGGCATTTGAAAGGCCTCAAAGCGCTTCCAGGGATCATGGGGGGCCAGCCAGTGGGTGAGCAGGGAGGTGACTATGAAGATCAGGCCAACCGTAATTCCCCATTTCAGAATCTTGTTCATTTTGGTTTTCTGGTTCTGGGATCCAGCATCAGCTGCAGTCCCTCGGCGATCAGATTGGCCGCAATGACCATAAAGGTAATTGTCAGAAAGATACCCTGGATCAAGGGGTAATCCCGGCTTAGAATGGAATCATAAATCAGGGTTCCCATGCCATTCAGGGAAAACACGATTTCGATAAACAGGGCTCCGCTGAATAGGAATCCGAAATCGAGGGCAATCAGGGCGATCAGTGGCAATATGGCATTTTTAAAAACATGTCTGTTCAGTATTTGTCCGGCTGAAAGGCCCTTGGCCCGGGCATAAATGACATAGGGTTGGTCTTTCTCCAGTATTACACTTCCCCGCATGATCAGGAAGTTTCGGGACAAAGAGATCAGGCTCAAAACCATAACCGGAAGCAGATAGTGCAGCAAAATGTCTTGGAACGATCCGCTCTGATAAAATCCCTTCATGGGAAATATATTCAGCTGAATGGAAAAAATATTCAGAACCATCATGGCCAGGAAAAATGCCGGTATGGAATAGAGAAAAATCAACGCATGGGTAAACAGGCGGTTTAATCGGGTTGGAGAGGTCCAGGCTGATCGGGCACCCAGGAAAATTCCCAGCAGAGCGCCGAAAAAAATCGAGGGCAGGAGCAATCCCAGGGTCCAGGGAATTCGGTCGATAATAATGGAGATCACTTTTTTTCGAAAATGGTAGGAATAACCGAAATCCATACGCAGCAAATCCCGGCAATAATATAAAAATTGAGCCGCCACCGGTTTATCCAGGCCCAATTCCCTTTTCAGGTTGTTCAGGGTTTCTTGATCAACCGATGCATCTTTACCCAGCAAATAGATCATGGGATCTCCGGGCATGGCCCGGGGAATGACAAAATTCAAGATGATGATCACCAACAAAGTCAGGAAAATTCGGATGGTACGCTGTTTAAAGTTGGGCATCATTGAACTGAAGGTTGAGTAAGCTGTTTATGTTATAGATTCCAAAAAGCGGGTCATGATGCCAGCCGGAGAGATGGTGTTTCATGGGGATCACATCGGTTTTCCAGATCAGGGCAATAGCCGGTAAATGGCAAGCATAGTATTCCTGAATTTTCCGGGCCAGGGATTTGAGTTGAGCGGGAATTTTTGTGGCTAAAATATTATCACATAAACCGATAAAATCCGGGTCATCCAGGGTATGCAGAACCCCTTCACCGGAACGGCGGCTGTCAAAGTACCCGGTGGCCCAGCCGGCATGCATCATCATTCCCCAGGGAGTGGTCCGGCTGAGAGTCAGATCATATTTGTAGTTGTCTTTCATATTGACCCAGGAGGCCGGATCCAGTATTTGTAGACGGGTACGGAGGCCAACCTGTTTCAGGTAATCGATTATCAATTCCCCCAGACGAATATAAATCGAGGTGGCCACCAGGTTGATTTTCAGTTGATTACCACCCGGATCCTCTACAAAGCCATCTCCATTGACATCTCTGTAACCCGCATCTTCCAGCAGGGTTTTAGCCAGGCCAATGTTTTTGTGCAGGGATTCGGTGGGGTGATAGAACCTGAAATGGGACGGGATGAATCCCCTTCGGGGCAGGGCCCCATAATCACGGGCAATCAACCGGATGATCTCCGCATAGTCCAGTGCATACAATACGGCCAGCCGGAGTGATGAATCGGAAAAGGGAAATTTCTTCAGGTTGAATCCTAAGAAAACGAGGCCGTTCTGTTTGAAGGTCAGTATTTTAAAATGGCCGCTGGCTTTCAGGGAGTTGATATTTTCATATGGAAACGTATCGGCATATTTGTAATAGGTATCGACATCTCCTCTTTTCAGGGCCAGTGAAAGTACATCAACGTTATGGTAGGTATGGATTTCAATTTGATTGATCCGGGGATTTGAACCCTTCCAGTATGGATTCCGGCAGAAGCGGATGATTCCCGAGTTCAGGTCTGCTTCCCGGATTATATAGGGGCCGCAGCCTGTATAGTACTTCCCGGATTCCCGGTCCCGGGGGTCTTTTATCCCCTGCCAGATATGCCGGGGAAAGATTCTGATGGAAGCCAGCTCGATATCGAAGCGGGTATAGGGCTGGTTCAGGGTGCAGGTGACCTGATTCCCGGATATATCGATCTTTCTGATGATTGTACCCAGCCATTTACGGAAGGGCAGATGGGTGTTTTTGTAAAGCAGTGTAAATTTGATATCTTCGGGTGAAACCGGATGACCGTCGCTCCAGTAATAATCCTGATTGATTTGAAAGGTCCAGGTTTTGTAATCAGCCGAATAGTGGTAATTTTTTGCCAATAACCCCATCGGATTTCCATCCAAACCGAGTTTGAGCAGGGGCGGGTGAGAGATTATGGAAAAAAGTGACAGTGATGGATCAAACAAAAGGTTCTGTGATTTGACCCGGTGGATGGTGCCGATCTTCACAATCCGGGTATTTTTTTCCTTTGTTTTTTGAGGAAGGCAATCGGACAGGAGCAGGGAAGAGATTATGATGAGCTGGATAAAAAAGGGATACGGCTTCTTGGTAAAAGATATTGGTAACACGGTTGGAATAATCGTAGCACAACTGTCTGCCAATATCAACCTGCGGGTTCGGCTTTTCTGTATACTATTTGAAATTCACGTTTGACATCTTGAAGAAAAATAAATAGGATGAATGAATGGAATATTTTTTTGTTAGCGATCTGCATGGAAATATTGAGAAATATGAAAAATTGTTTCATTCAATAGAAAAACAAATACCCGATGCGGTTTTTATCGGCGGCGATATCCTGCCTCATTTTTCAGTACCGGCTCAAGGACTGGATTCAGATTCTAATGATTTTATAAATGATTACCTGGTGAAAAAAATGACAGATCTGAAAAACCGGTTAAATGATTCATACCCTCCTGTTTTTCTTATTCTGGGGAATGATGATGGTCGATTCAGGGAAACTGCTATTCTGGATGCAGCGGCTAAAGGTCTATGGCATTACTGTCATTCAAGGCGTTTTATTCTGGATAAATATAGAGTTTACGGGTATGCTTATGTTCCTCCGACTCCATTTCGTTTAAAAGACTGGGAACGCTATGATGTATCACGGTATACTGATCCCGGTTGTATTCCTATTGAAGAGGGAGTTTTTTCCCACCCGGTTTCGGAGTCTGAAAAAATGTATACCACTATTAGCGATGATCTGAAAAAGCTTGCGAATGATGATCCCATGGATAATGCCATTTTCCTCTTTCATACACCGCCCTACAAGACCAATCTGGATCGGGCGGCACTGGACAACAAAAAAATAGATTATGTTCCCCTGGATGTTCACGTGGGAAGTATTGCGGTTAAACGTTTTATCGAAGAGCGGCAGCCACTGATTACCTTGCATGGCCATGTCCATGAATCAGCCCGAATCACAGGTTTCTGGAATGATCGGATCGGCCGAACCCATGCATTTTCCGCGGCCTATGATGGAAAGGAGCTGGCATTGATTCGCTTTAATCCCGAACAACCTGAAAGAGCCAGCCGGCAACTGCGGTGAAATAATGGCAGGTCAGGTTGTTTGTTGATCCTTGAGGGGTAAGGGCATTGCCGCATCGGTTACCGCACCAATTTTAGCTGCATAACTGGTCTTATTTTTGATATCTTCATCAGTAACCAAATGGACATCCAATAATCCATCGGTTTGGTACCCGGTTTTGAGGTAATTTTGTTCTGCCAGGGTTAAGCTCCAGCCTTCAAGCCAGTGTTGAAGCGCTTCTTTCTGTTTAGCAGATCCATTAAAATGAATCAGGAGATCAATATCACTGGCCGGTCCTGCTGTGGCATTTTTGGTGCTGCCAAAAACATATAACCCTTTTACCCCGAATCGTTCGGGATCCAAACCGGATGCGATTTTTTTTACCATGTGTATTCGCCAGAGCCAAAAGTCATTGTCCAGTTTTTTGGCAGGTTCTTTTTCATCCGAAGAATATATGAGGGTACCGGTTGAAGGTTCTGATAAAAAACCGATGGCTTCTTCGAGATCCGCATTCATTAAAACACGAAGGATCATACCCTCATTGGTTTTCGGAACATCAATCACGTGAATTACCTTTTCCAGTGAAGAACATTCCGGGAGAATTTGCTTGAGTATGTTTTTCGAAGACAGAAAAAACCTTTCATTGAATACAACCTTTTCATCATCAGGATATAAAGGTAGATACCGGATGGAAGACTCCACCAGATCCTGGAAGAAATGGGTTCCGAAAGATAGATCGGGGATATAGTTGCCCTTCTTTCTGGCGATTTCGATCAACATTGCGGTATTGTTTATGTCGGAATAGGTGACATTTACCCCCAGTTTGATATCACCTCGACTCCCCCAGCGTCCCGGTCCCATCAGGATAAACTGGCGTTTGGGTAAAACCTTGTTTAATCGTCCAACGGTTCGCCCGATTGATTTTAATTCGGAGAGATCGGGAATATCATTGTAGGTGTCGGGATTCACATAAACAATATGGGTAATATCCGGGACATGGCCATTTGATATAAAACGATTGGCAGAAAAAATAATTTCATTTTCCGGGATATCCTTGGGAATGGGAGCCGGTGAAATTTCTTTTGAAAAACTTTGGGGTCGACACTGAAGTAAATAAAAATCTGTGCCATCATGAGCAAATTCAATATCCACAGGGGTGTTCATTTTTTCCTTTAAAACGGTTAATAATTGTTTCATCCGGATAATGAAGGGGGTCTTATTCAACAGACCTTCAAAGGTAACGATCAGATTATTTTGATCAAAATCGATTCCCAGAATAGAAGTGGCGGTGGTAAAAAGATTATCCTGAAGAATGGATACCATATTTTCAATTCCCGGTATATCGTTTCCGACATTCTTGAGCAATTCTTTGATTTCCACACTTTCGAACCGGTTGCTTTCCAGGTTAATCACATCGAGCATCTTGGGGGAATAATGAGCGGTTTCATCAGGGGTTAAATTAATCCGATAATCGGGGTTTCCCGGAGAAATCAGAACCGGGTAATCATTGACCACCCGGTCCACTGCCCGGGTTCCCAATCCCGGCACCAGCCGGACCAGTCCATCTTCCCTTTGAATGCGGGTGGACCATCGGAATTCATTGTTACTGAAGGCCACGCCGGCAAAAGTGGGAAAGAAATATTGCCCCACCCGTTTTCCCACCACCTCTTGCAGTAAGATGCCCATTTCTTCCTGGAAGTCCAGCAATCCTCTTTCTTTACGGTATTCGATAGGGTCGGGGGCAAAAATGGATGCATATACCTCGGAGATGGCATCAAACAAGGCATCCAATCGCTGTTGTTTGGTCCCCTGATTGGCTAAGAATAAACTTTTATATTTTCCGGAAAATGCCGAACCAAGGCGATCCTCTAATAAACTGGAGCTACGGACAATTATGGGTTTATCCCCGAAATCATCCAGTGCCAGAGACAGGCCTTTTACCATTTCCGGCGGGAAATATGAATTTTTAAAGATCTGAATGATATTCGGGTAATCATAATGAATTTCATCGGTTTCCTTATATTTCTGTTCATAAATATTTTCGAGATTATTATACCTGAGGAAACTAATGATCCCATCGGTGCTGATATACCAGGTTTTTGGTATTTTAATATTTTCTTTTAGCTCCGGAAATTGGGTTTCCTTTTCGACAATTTTGGATGCCAGGAATAAGCCCGCGCTTTTTCCTCCCAATTTTCCATTACTATCGGCAGGAGATATGATCCTCTGAACGATATCATGGTAATCACGAACTTCAGTATATTTCTTGGTGATGTTTATTAATTCCAGTTGATCAAAGAAAAATCGACGAGTCAATGATACCCGTAGTCCTTTGTCTATGGCTGGAGATAGTTTTACACCTTCCGAATCGAGATGCTGATAGCGGGAAAGGGCTTCAATAATATCTGATAAAGAAGATCTTGAATCATCGATGGCACGGACCAGGAAACGCGAACGGTCTTCGGCAATCCATTTTTGAATACTGGACATAATAATATCCTTGTTCAGATGATTGGCTGCGATGTTAAAGATATCATCACTGATTGTCATAACTTTATCCAGGGCTTCTTTTTTCAGCGGGCGGTTGAGTTCCTCGGAAATATCTTCTCCTTCGAAATTTTGATCAATGGTGATTTTTTCCAGTAACTGTTTGGCGCTTTCCACTCCGATCCAGCACAGGTGATAAAGCATTTTTTGGGAAATATTGATATAAAGATTTTTTTCTGATTTTTTAAGGAGTTCTATGATGGGTTTCCACTCATTTTTACTGTCCATGCTCTCTTGAAGACCGTTATCCTGTTTCTGGGTAATTTTCTGTTTTAATTCTTTGGACCAGATGAATTGGGCAATACGGTCCGAAATGGTATTGAGCAGTTTTGTCTCCTCTTTTAAAAAATATACGTCTTTCTTGTTGCCGGGTTCTTGAATATAGGAGACGGTTATTTTTCCATATTGAGCTTTGCTGGTTTTGATCTCGGCAGTCTGGTGCCTGTGGTTTTCCAGAAAGCCAGGAGACTGGATGACTTTATCATTCAGAAGGATCCGGATACGGCATATTTCCGGATATTGCCATCCGGAGGGTATAATTTTTATGATTTTTTCCAGGGTTTTATCCAGATCGGATTCAGTATCTCTCAATTGTTCTTCAATCTGGTATAAACAATTGAGTTCTTTCACCCGTTCTTTATAGCCTGCTATCAGTTTATTCTGATTTTTTTTTTGCCGGGTCATGTCAATATCACTCCTTGTTTTTTCCTTCCATCTACCTTTATGGTAAGTGGCGAGCGCAGATGGATATGCCTTACAAATTCTGTCTCATCGACTGTTTGCTGGATTTTCAGCCAGTTCCAGTCAAATGTCGATGTTTCCGACTGATTTAAAGAGAAATAGAGAATTTTCAGGTTTGAAATATTGTGGAAAAAATGAGATCCCTGGCTTAAATCCACATGGATATTTTCCAATTTTGCCTCAACAATGGCCCGGGCACCGGATACTTGCCCCCACTCAACCGGAATCCCCAACCAGGGATCACTGCTTCCCAATCTGCCGAAAATCATTAAAAGAAATGGCTGGTTGTTCTTAATTAACGACCGGTTCATCTGTTCCAGTTGTTTGGCAATAGCCCGGGAATATTTGAAATCAAATTTGTCCGGTTTCACATAAACAATATCCTGGATACTGCTCTGGATTCCATTTCCCAGAACATTGACGGAGTTCAGAATACAATTTTTCCCGTTTATTTCATCAGTATGAATGGAAACCATTTCCAGGGAGATATTGATTGGCCTGATCTGCAATAAACCGAAACCGGATAAATTATGTGATCGGGTGGGGAATGTCATGGCAAATTCAATTTCCACTTTGGCCTTAAAATAGGTTTCACATAATTGAAGTATGTTTTTAATGACTTGATTCAGAGGAATCTGATCGAGTTCCAGAATAGGAGCAAAATTAATGATCCGGGGGCCTTTGGAGCTGGTGCCGATATTGATGCGGTCTGAGGCCGGATCATAGGTGGAAGCGATATATTTCAAGGTATTATCATATTCCGCATCTCCCAGATGCAAGAGGGTTAAATATTCAATTTCTTTGATGGGATCGTATGCGGGAAGTTTTCCCATATTAACCGCCCAGAATTCATTCTGTGTTTGCTTCAACTGATCATTGATGGTATTAAACGGGGGGCTGATGTGTGGGTATTCGGGGGAATATGACCAGGCCATACCGCCATCCACGATGGTTTTACCAAGACCCAGTGCCAGGCTGACAATCCCATCCTCTGGTTTTGCTTCTCCGATGGGATAGAAATTATAACTGCGGCCAACTCCCGATAGGTTGGGGTAAAATCGATTAGCATGTTTTTGGCCCACTACTTTTTGAATGATGACTGCCATTTTCTCCAATTCTAACCGGTTTCCCGTGGATTTCATATAATTCCTGGCATTTCTAAAAAAAGTGGACGCATAAATGAATTTGATGGCCTCTGCCAGTTTGCGGAACCGGCTGCTGGTATCGGATTGGTTATTGGGGATCATTTTGGTTTGGTACACACCGGCAAAAGGTGAATCGAGACTGTCTTCCAGCAAGCTGGATGAGCGGATGGCCAGTGGTGTATTGGTTTTGCTGATCAGTGATCTGAGATCTCCATTTAGCAGTGGGGGTAATTCGGATTTTTGAAAATGATGGGCTAATTTTTCATCGCTCATTTCGAGGCCAACAATATCGTACAAATGATTCATCTCCATAAATTGGTCAAAAAAAGAAGTGGTAATGATTGTCAGGGGAGGAATTCCAATTTCAACTTCATCAACCGGGTGTCCGGAGGTGAAAGATCCAAGATAATTCTTGATTTTAGCCAGACCATGGGCTTTACCTCCTAACTCTCCATTTCCCATATAACAAAAATGGTTAACGGATTCAGATGCATTTCTTTGGAATGAGGTGATACCTGTCTGTTGCGATAAATTCTTTTTTCTTGCCATCACGTCTTTTTAGCTTATTTTACCATAAAGTTTAAAAAGATATGGTTCATCACAGGTGAGGGTGATAAATTCAATAAGAAACAGAGGTTTTATTCAGAATGATATTAGACCCAGCCCCGGCTCTTACAGGCTGAAGCGACCCGGTCAATGGCAATTACGTAGGCGGCGTCTCGCATGTACAACTTTTTTTTCTCGGCCAGTTCGTGTACGGAAATAAATGCTGCGGTCATTTTGTTATCCAACCTGCCTAAAACATCATCTTTTTCCCAATAATAATTCATATTGCTCTGAACCTGTTCAAAATAACTGCAGGTAACACCCCCGGCATTGGCTAAAAAATCAGGTATCATAAATATCCCCCGTTCCTGAATAACCTTATCTGCTTCTATTGTTGTGGGGCCATTGGCTCCTTCTGCAATTATTTTGACTCCGGGTTTCACCTTTTGAATACTCTCCTGATTGATTCCGTTCTCCAGTGCTGCCGGGATCAATATATCCACATCCTGTTCAATCCAGGCTTCTCCGGATAGAACCTCATAACCGAGGCTCTGGGCCTTGGATTTTTCGATACCACCAAAACTGTCTGTAATCGGTTGAAGTTCCTCCAGTCTGACGCCTTCCATTTTTTTGTAAGTATAAGCCTGATTATCCTTTTGGTCCCAGCAGGAAACCGCAATGACCTTGCCACCGATTTGGGAATATAATTGAATGGCGTACTGGGCCACATTTCCGAATCCCTGAACACTGGCTGTGGTGTCTTCCGGTCTGATATCCAAATCCTTCAGTGCCTCTCGAATCACAAAGACAACACCATAACCGGTGGCTTCGGTCCTTCCGAGCGAACCGCCCATTCCAATGGGTTTGCCGGTAATAAAACCGGGATATTTGGCACCGTGAATGGTTTCATATTCATCTAACATCCAGAGCATGTGCTGGGCACTGGTCATGACATCCGGAGCCGGCACATCGGAAAACGGACCCACATTCTTGGCCATTTGGCGCACCCACCCGCGGCACAGTCGCTCCTGTTCTCTGGGGGTGAGGTTATGCGGATCACAGATTACACCGCCCTTTCCTCCTCCGAGCGGAATATCCACCACCGCACATTTCCAGGTCATCCACATGGCTAAAGCCCGGACCGTATCAATGGTTTCCTGAGGATGAAAACGAATGCCACCTTTACCGGGTCCCCGGGCATCGTTATGCAAGACCCTGAAACCTCGAAACACATCAACCTCTCCGTTATCCATCGCAACCGGAATATTAAAATGAAATTCCCGGGTTGTATTTCTGAGTAATTTCCGGGTGGCGGGTTCCAGGTTTAACATTTCAGCAACTTTGTCAAACTGGGCCTGAGCGGTTTCAAATGGATTGTATTGCGGCATTTTGTTCCCTCCTGTTTGCCTGTTTTTTGTAAGTCAAATTATAACGTAAACCCGGAAGTAAGGCAATACAAAAAGTTTATTTTGTGGACTATACCGTGGCTTTGGGAATTTTACGCTTCAGACTGTGAAGCTGTCGCCTGACCCTTTTCAGTTGAACATGATCATGATCCGCCAGTGCCTGTTCCCGTTTCTTCTTTAGCACCCTGATCTTCTTTTTAATCGAGGGCTTGTCAACACCGGCCACTTCATGATGCTGATGGAGTTCAATATTAAGGGCCTTGCATAAGGCAGTTAAAAGATGTTCTTTATTCAGCCGGGTGTATCCCTTGACTGCTTCGTGATCGGTCTCCTTGGCAATTCCCCGCAGTTCGGCTACGGTTTTTTTCTTGAGTTCTTCATAGGTATGGGCCATGGTTCATTTCTCCTTTTTTCCAATCAAATAAAATTTAATTCTAATATATTCGGGGGAATATTGTCAACACCGGTGTGAGGTCTGTAAATCAGAGGTTACCGGCTCTTGTCCGGTTGAAGATAAAACCTTGCAGCTTGTAAAACAGGTAGTAGAAAATGGGGAGCACGAATAAAATGAAAAAGGCAGAGGTGGTGAGCCCGCCAACCGTACACAATGCCAGTGATGACCAGATATCGGAAGCATCGGCTTTTTTTAAAATAATCAGGGGAAGCATTCCCAGGACCGTGGTGGCTGAGGTCATGAAAATAGGCCTGATTCTTTCCTTGGCCCCGATGGAGATCGATTCAATGATATTCTTGGTCTCCCGGAGGTGGCGGTTGATGTTATCGATCAATAGAATGGAATTGTTCACCACAATACCGGCTAGCAGGATACAGCCGATATAGGCAGTGGAATCAAACGAGTAATCCATAATGACAAAAGCGTAAAAAACCCCGATGAGGGCCAGGGGAATGGAAATCATAATGAGGATGGGCTGGAAGAAATTTTCATAGAGTATTCCCAGCAACAGGTATATCAAAACAGCTGATAACAGTATGGCACTCCAGAGCTGACTCACTTCTTCCTCGGTGATTCGAAATTTCCTCTCTTCCAGGCTTTTTTTGAAGCCTACCGGAACTTTCAGGTTGTTGAAAATGGTTTTGTGATATCGGTCACCGGCCTTTGATGATCCCAGGTAATCCCATCTGAGCATGGAAACATATTCCTGGTTCTCCCGGGTAATACCTCCTTTTTGAGTGGATAGTTCGATATCCACCAGATCCTTGATTCGAAAGGGAATGCCGGCCTGGGTCTCCAGATTCATGGTTAGGATATCATCCAGTTCCAGGTCCTCCACATCCATGGATTTTATTTCCAGGGAGAGTTCCTTGTCGTCGAATTTCAGTTTCTGGGTTCCGGAACGTTCCATGAGTACAGAGGAAATCAGGTAAAAAAGATAGCGGGGAGACATCTGATAGGATCTGAGTTTTTCCCGGTCCAGCTTAAAGGCAAAATACTTCTCCTTCCCCCCCCACCAGAAATCCATATCGGTTTGGATATCCACATCCTTTATCCGCCTGTGGTGAAGCATACTCCGTTTCACATCATTGGAATAATCCATTAACTTTTCGAAATGATATCCCTTTACCTGAATATTGTAGGGGAGGAAAGATCCGGTATCCGGATTGTAATAATAGGGTTCGGGGTCAAAGCCGCCCACATACACCCCGATTCCGGCCAGGTTAGTGGCCAGCCCGACCAGCTCCTGTTTGAGTTGAAGGGGAAAAGCGGAAAACTCTATCTCTTCGGGAAAGGTGATGACCATACGAGCACCACGGTAGTAGCCGCTGTATATCTGGGTGGTGATTTCCTTTTCATAGGGTTTGGCAAGGGCCAGGTCCTCGAATTTTTTTATGGCTTTTTTCACATCATTGAATTCGGCTCCGGATGGAAACCGCAGGCTGACTTCGATTTTCTCTTTTGAATACCAGGAAAAGAAACGTCCGAACGATACCTCTTTTTTAAAGACTGAATAGGAAAAAAACATCAGACAGAAAACCGGGATGAGCACCACCAGCGGGTATTTCAGAATAAAAGGGAAAAATTTTCCCCTTCTGAAAAACAAATTTTTGGCTTTGACCTTCAGGGTGATTCGGGCCCCCAGCGAGGGGATAAGCAAAAAGGAAACAATGATTGAAGAGATCAGGGAAATGGTAATCACATAGGCCAGGGGTAGATAGTATAGCTTCAGGCGGCCCTGAAACAGGGCAAAAGAGAAGAAAACAATTATCGTGGTCAGGGTTGATGAGAGAACCGGAAGAATGACTGCTTTTGCCCCCTGAATGGCAGATTCCTTCTTGTCCAATCCCTTTTCCCGGTGTCTCAGGATGCTGTCAAATACCACCACGGCATTGTCGACGAAAAGTCCGAAACCCAGGGCCAGTCCGGACAAGGTTAGCAGATTCAGGGGGATTTTCAGAAGATAAATGACGGTAAAAGTGGTGAATACTGAAAAGAAAACCGAAGAAAAAATCAGAATGGAGGCTTTTATATCTTTTATGATGATCATTAATATAATAAAAATAATAATTAGAATGAGAAAAGCGATCTTCAGCAGCCGGACCAGCCTGTCTTTCAGCTCTTTGCTTTCATCGTGCTGGATGATGAATTCGATTTTCCCCCCCAGCTTATTGGTCAGGTATTGAAGCTTTTCCCGGATCTTCTCGGAAAGTTTCAGTGAACTGTAATTGGGTTCTTTATAGATGATGAATCCGATGACCGGCATTCCCATGAATCTCATCTCATAGCGTAATTCCTCGTAACCCAGATACACATCGGCGATCTCTTTTAGCCGCATCTGTTTGGCACCGAAATTTTTAACCACAATATTTTGAATATCCTGAATTTTCTGCGGGGATTCTGATAATGAAAGGGTGATCTCGGAACCGGTTTTTTTCAAGGTTGCCGATTGAACAGTATAGAAACATTCATTTATTTTTTGCTGGATTTCAAACAGGCTGATTCCGAATCTTTTGAGTTTGTCCAGGTTGGTTTGAATTTTGATCTGTGGTTCAACTCCTCCCCAGATCATCACCGATTCGATCCCGGATATTGAATTCAGGTAAGGATAGATTTCCTTGTCGGCAATTCTTCTCAAGGCATAGATAGAATGCTTGCCATAAACACCCACCTTGAAGAAGGGCTCTTTTTTAAATTCCTCGGGGATATTCTTTTGAATCTCAGGTTTCTGCACCTGGGAGGGAAGCTCTTTCTGAAGCCGGTTCAATCTTTCCCGCAGAATAACCTCGGCAAAATTCATTTTGGTTTTCCGGGTAAATTCAACCTTGATGGTTCCCCGGTTCTGGGTGGAACGGCTTTTCAGTTTTTCGACGCCCTTGATCTGCATGATTTCTTCTTCGGCCGGTATTAAAATCTTTTTTAAAATATTATCCGGGGATGCGCCCCACCAGTTGTAGATGATTTCCAGGGTGGGGAGGTCCTCTTCCGGGACCAATTCAATGGGGGTGTTTTTGAGTGAATACACACCCAGGAGTATGACAATAATGAAAAAAATGACGGCCATTACCGGTCTTTCAATAATTTTTTTCATTTTTTTCTCTTGTGCTTAAGATTTTCAAGAATTTCATAACAGACCGGAACAAAAATCAGAGTCAGGAAGGTGGTAAAGAACAGCCCGCCGATGATCACATAGGCCAGCGGCCGCTGTAATTCCGAACCGGTCTGGGTCATCAGGGCCATGGGGAATAATCCGAAGATGGTGGTAAAGGTGGTCATTAAAATGGGACGCAGCCGCACCCTGGATGCGGTCATGATCGCCTCCCGTATTCCTTTGCCCTCTTTTCTCAACTGATTTGAGTATTCAACTTTGACAATGGCATCGTTGACCCCGATTCCGATCAGGACCATGATCCCGATTCCCGAGATGATATTCAATGAATTTCCGGATAGGAGTAAAAACAAAAAAGCACCGATAATGCCCATGGGAACCGTGAGCATGATGATCAACGGTTGAAAAACATTTTCGAACTTTGCCGCCATGACCATGTAGACCAGAATGATGGCCAGGATGATGGCCTGGTTCAAGGAATCAAAGGCCTTTTTTCTTTCCTCTTCCTCACCGGCAAACACATAGCGGGTATTGGCCGGGAGTTCGATAGTTTCCAGTTTCCGGTTGGTTTTTTGAATGATTTTATCCAGATCGCCTGCTTTTGTATCCGCGGAAATCAGGAAGAATCGTTCCTGTGATTCCCGGTTGATTTCTTTTATTGAGGGGAGTTCCTTGAATTCGATCAGGTCTCTTAAAAAATAGGATTCACCCTTAATGGGAATGGGCAGAGAGAGGAGGCGGTTCATGGCAATGATTCCTTTAACCGGAATCCGGACCACGATATCATAGTTTTTTTGGATTTTTCTCAATACGCCGGCACTGTCTCCCCGGACCGCCTGGGTGACAAAACTGGCTATCTGTTGTTTGGTGATATTCAGTTTGTTCAGCAGATCCTGTTTGAAGGAGATAACAAAGAGCGGTTTACCTTCAGCGGTGTTGGCTTTCAAGTCCATCAGGCCTTCAATATCCATAAGCCGGCTCATAATGGTTTTGGTAGCCTGCTTGCCGGATTCGATGCTTTCGTAAAATATTTTGATCTGAAAATTTTCTTCACCCACGGAAAGGTATTGGGAGAGTGTGTTTTTTTCCAGGAAAACCGAAAAATTAATCAGGTCTGTTTTTTCATCATTCATGATCTTGCGGGCCTGGGTCATCAACTCGGGTCGAATATTTGGATTGGTGCAGTTGACAATATAATGAATACTATTGACCGAAAAATCCTCACTGCGGGCAGCAAATTTTGAAACGGCTCCGGATTCGGTAAATATAAAATCAACTCCCTGTAATTTTTTTATTTTCTGCTCGATTCGAAAGGCAATGCGGTTGGTCTCTTCAAATCCATAGGATGGTAAGGTGTTGGCTTTGACCTCGAACTTACGGCTGTCCGGGGCTGGCAACAACTCCTTTTTGAGCAGCATGAACGAACCCAGGATTAAAAGAATAATGCAGATGCTTAGGTAAAGGGCAATGATTTTTTTGTTCAGAATTCTTTCCAGAATGTTGTGGTAGAAATTGTCAAAGCTTTCGTAAAGCCGATTAAATCCCCTGAATACAGGTTTCAATATGAAATTGAGCAGGATCGATAGGTGTTTTAAAAATGTTTTGAATACCCATACAATTCCACCCAGAATAAAATAGATAATGTAGCCGATTATTTTAAGGGGCACCAGTAAAATGAAATGAAGGCCCTTGAGGGGGATATGAAACCATTTTCCCTTCTTTACATCCGGGATATCATCCATGAAATCGGTTTTGAATACGGAACGGAAACCGGCCAGGGCCGGGAGCAGGGTAATGGCTACGATTAGTGAAGAAATCAGTGAAAATGACACGGTCAACGCCTGATCACGGAATAATTTCCCGGTAATGCCATATAAATAGATTACCGGGAGGAATATTGAAATAGTGGTCAGTGTGGAAGCGGCTATGGCTCCACTGACCTCCTTGGTTCCGGATATGACCGAGGTGATGATGTCCTCTTTGCGCCGATGTCTAAAAATGGATTCGATAACAATGATGGAATTGTCAACAAACATGCCCACTCCCAGGACCAGGCCTCCCAGAGACATGATATTGACATTGACCTTAATAGCGAACATCAGGACAAAAGTAGATACCACCGAAATAATGATGGCCACGGCTCCATAGATAGGCCCCTGAAAATTCTGTAGAAATAAAAGCAGTATAATAAAGGCGAAAAGTCCTCCGATAATCAGGGACAGGGTTAAAGAATTAATAGACGATACGATCAGTTCGGCTTCCATGGAAATGATAAAGAAGTCAAGGTCCTTAAACTCTTGAGAGAGTTCTTTAAAGGCTTGCCGGGTGTCTTCGGTTGCCTGAACCGTATTACCGGCCGATTCCCGGTAAATCAGCAGGGCGATTGAGGTGGCCTGATTGAAACGAATATCACCCTGTTTGATTTTATTTTTAAAAAAGGCCTTGCCGATGTCCTTGATGAGAATACTCCTTCCGCCCAGCTCTTTAACCACAATGTTTTCAATCTCATCAGGCTGGCTGATTTCTCCTTCGATTTTTAAGGTATAGCGGAATTTGTCCTTTTTGATGGTGCCGCCACTCTGGAAAATATTGTTGTTTTCTATGGCCATAATGACATCACTGAGGGTGATGGCGATGTTTTTTATTTTTTCCGGGTCAATTTCGACCGAAACCTCTTCCTCGTCTCCTCCCCTGATTTCAATTCTCGAAATGCCTTCCAGCTGTTCCAGTCGGGGTTTGATAATAAATTCGGCTGTGTCCTTTATATTTTTCGGGGTCCTTTTTTCACTCTTCATGATGGCAATGATAATGGGGGAGGCGGACGGGTCCCATTCCAATATGACCGGAGCCCCGCAGTCATCCGGAAGGTCTCTCCTGGCCTCTTCGGTTTTTTCTTTGGTATGCAGCAGGGCAAAATCCATGTCGGTTCCCCAGTGAAATTCCAGGGTTATGATGGATATTCCCTCTTTTGAAATGGAATTGATCTTCTTAACCCCGGCGATAGAATTGACCGGGCCTTCCAGCTTGGTGGTGATAAATTTCTCGATCTCCTCGGGGCCGGAGCCCGGGTATTCGGTCAGAATGGTGATTTTGGGATAGCTGAGATCGGGTAGCAGGTTAATGGACAACTTTGACAGCGAAATGAAGCCCAGCAGGATGATTCCCACAAAAAACATGATGGTGCCAACCGGCCTTTTAACTGAAATGTCGGTGATGCTCATTTGAGAATTTTGACCCTTGACTGATGGGATAAGGTTAACTGCCCGTCAATCACGATGATGTCACCTTCCTGAATTCCGCTTTTGATTTCAATTTCTTCGTCATTCTGGGCTCCCAGCTCCACATATCTCCAGTCAGCGGTTCCAGTGGTGCCTTTTATATTGATGATGGCAAAAATCAGGGGCCGGTCACCCTCACCCCTCACAATGATGGCTTTTCGGGGAACTTTGATTACATTCTCGTAAATTTTGTATTCGACATCCAGTTCGGCATGCATTCCCGGATAAATTAAGCTATCCGGGTTATCCAGCTTGACATAAATGGTGATGGTCTTTTTGTCCGGATCGACCTCGGGGCTTATGGATTGAATGTTTCCATAGGAATACTGATCGGAAAAGGCGTCAAATTTGATCCGGGTCTGAATTCCAATTTTCAAATGTTTGATTTCTGTCTCCAGGGCAAAACCCTTCAAATACAGTGAATTCAGGTTTACAATTTTTAGGACTTCCTGACCCATACTCAATATCTCCCCCCGGCTGACCTTTAAATCCGAAATGATTCCCGGAAATGGGCTCTTGATAAAGGTTTTCTTCAGATCCAGCTCGGCTTTTTTCAGATATACGATGGCATCGGTTAACTTTTCGGTGGCTTTGAGCACCTCCTCTCTTTTGGTACCGGAAAATATCATGATTTCCTCGTATTTTTCGCTTATTTTGTCAAGTTGTGTTTCACTGATTTTTCCCCTTTCAAAATCCCTCAGGGCCTGTTTGTAATTGCTCTCAATGGCATCCAGTTCTTTTTTTTGTTTTTCATTAAATTGCAGATTGAAAGGATTATCGGTTTTTTCTTTTACCAGGAACTTGGAAAGGGTTTCCAGCTTATTGGCTTTACGCGCTTCTACATCCAATTTTTTTTCAGAATCATCCACCTTCACCAGTAATTCTCCCTTTTTGACCCGGTCACCGATTTTACAGTTAATTCTGATGACTTTTCCCTGGACTTCCGATTTGATACTGGCTTTTTCCCAGACATCGGCGGTGGCGGAAATCCGCAATCTCAGGGGTAGATTTCCCCGCTTGACCTGCATGACCTTCACCGGCAGGGAGGCTTCCCTTCTCACCGTATTTTCTGACTCCTGATTTTCCTGGACCTTAATGATGTCGGTGCCTTCTTTTTTCTCAGGCTGTAAGAACAGCTTGTATACTGCAAATACCAGACCGGCAATTATAATTACGATTGCAGATATTTTTAAGACTTTGTTCATGTGTGCTCCTTTGCGATTTTTTTATTGAGTCTTTTGAACTGTAAAATATTATATACGGGAAGATAAATCATATTGTTTCTATTACCATAACGTTTTGGGTGAAGTTTTTATTCATTTTCGCATTAGATAAATGCAGGATGTTTACATTTTGACTGTCAAAACCGGGGGCAACTTTCTCTGAACAGGTCTAAAGCACTCAGCTCCGGGGGGTAGAGCGGGAAAAGCTGGGGAAAGGGAATTAGAATTGGCTTTTGATTTTCCTTATCCGGTCATCAAATTCTTTTTCGATTTTCTTTCTATCATCGAGTAATTTCTGACCTTCAACGTCATCTTGGGCGCTACCGCCGGATTTTAAACGGGCAATCTTCTTTTCCAGTTTTTCGGTTTTCTCTTCTTCATAAGTCGGTGGGTCCAGGTCATTGTATTCGTAGGTTTTCCTCAGGTGTCGCTGATGTTTTCGAAGTTCTTTTTTCAAACGGGAGATTTCAGCTTCGGTTTTGGCTTTGGATGTTTTGTTTTTTTTCTGTTTGGCATTGTAGTTCTTAATCCGGGCATTGAAGTTGTATTTTTCAAACAGTTGGTATTTTCCCAGCTTCAGGGCCGCATTGTAGTTTGATATACTGCCTTCCTTTTTGAATAAGAGAGCGGCTTCAATGTAGTATTGAACGGATTTGTCATATAGGGATTTATTTCGTCTGGTTTTTTTGGAGTAGATTTCTGCGATATTTTTGGCAATGGTCCCCTTTTTATTCTGTTTGTACAGGCTGTTGAATTCTTTCAGGGCCGAATCCAGCTGATTGGTTTTCATCAGGGCAGTGGCATAGGTTTCGTAAATTTCAGGAGTATTCTGCTCTGATGATCCCAGTGACCGGTAGAAAGAAATGGCTTCCCGGTAATCTTCATCCTGATAGACCAGTATTTTGATCTTCTGTTCAGGGGTCATTTTTTTGGCCGGTGGGGCAGTTAATTTATTTTTAAGATTTTTAGCGGCTTTGAGAACTTCATTGTCATGACCTCTGGCCAGAGAAATGGCTTTATTGGTGTTTTTAAGGGCTTTGTCCTTGTTGTAGAATGAAGTGTCCTTGATTCCGTAGGCATTCCCAATTACCAGATACAACCTGGCCTGCTCGCCCCGAGAGGGCATCTCTCCCAGCTTCAAGGTTTTTTGACCGTATGTAAGGGTTTGCCGGTAATTTTTATTGTGGAAATAGTTCACGGTAAGCATGTAATAGGCTAGTTTGGTAAACTTTTGTGAGGTGTCGGGGTATTTCTGGATATAGGCTTTAAAGGCTTTAATTTTTTCCAAAGGGGTTTTTTTCAGAATGGCATCGGTGTAATCCCGGGTACGGCTAATTTCTCTTTCATCACCACTTTGAATGGCAAAACAGGGCTGGATGAACATAAATGCTAATAATCCAATAAAAATTATTCGTCTCATTCTATACTCCTTTCATTTTTTCAAGTATGATTTTACCTAAACAAAAAAAAAAATCAAGTCAATATTAAATTTTAATTCTAATTTCATTCCTAAGACGTATTTTTTGGGGCAAATGGATTCAGTTTTTAGCCAGTCCGATGAACATGGAACATGGGGTCAGGTCTAAAGAATAAAGATTTATCGGTAATGTTTTTCATCCCAGTACTCGATGTCGAATTTTCTTGTTCACTATTTTCACCATTTTTTTTATTTCCTTATTCTTCTCAATTTCCTTACCAAAATACCTCGCTAATTCAGATACCGCTCCATAATCCATCTCCATCAACTCTCCAATAGCACGAAGGCTCATCCCAGTGTGTTTGCGTAACATATATATAAAAAACTTACGATACAGATTCCCCCGTTTTTTGCTTTTTAGCTGATCCTCACCGATTCGAAACTCCCTTATGATAATCTCCATGAGATCTTCTGCACTCAATCTCCGGAATTCCTTTACTTCACGAATCTCCCGATCTCTCAGATTATGTTTAACTACTCCAGCCAAAACCCGGCGTATGAATCCTGTACTCCCCAGTATTGAATTGATGCCATACACTTCTTCGCTTCTTATTTCCTTCTCATCTCTCAATAAATCCATAATATATTTCTGATATTCCCTTTTTGTTTTGAATTTTTCAAGAATATCAGATATATATAAAAAATGAGGTGTTTTTGATTTTCCAGAATAGCACCGGAAACTGCTCCAGAGGTATGCTTCAGGATATTTCACTATCCCTGCACGTACAGGATTTAGATGAATATAGACACTCAATGCAAGCATATATTCATCCTTTTCAACCAGAATCGCCTTATAGCGGCCTTGAAAAATGGAACCAATAAGATTGTATTTACTCCGATACCAATTCGCATAACTGGCATTTAAATCATGCATCGCTTTGGATAGATTTGCGTCGGGGGTTTCAATAAGAAGGTGGTAATGGTTACGCATCAACACATATACATGGATTTTTAATCTGTGTCGTTCTACTGTTTGTTCTAACTTCTCTAGGAATTTCTTCCTGTCCATGTCTCTACGGAAAATGTTTTCTCTACGATGTCCCCTGGAAACGACATGATAGAATGCATGTTCATATTCAATTCGAATTGGCCTAGCCATAAATTTATTTTAACACAAAATGAATTTTAATTCTTTATTCTTTAGACCTGACCCC
>CBDAFS010000048.1:0-17046 GCA_965195285.1 uncultured Aminicenantes bacterium
TTTTGCTCCGGAATCCCTTCCAGGGCCCGCACCACTTCGTCATCGGTTATTTTCTTGGCATTTTCAATGGTTTTCCCCTTGGCCAGAACCGTCATCATACTGCTGGTGGAAATGGCTCCCGGACATCCAAAAGTTTTAAACTTGATATCCGCAATCTTTCCGGATTCCACTTTTATCCACAGTTTCAATACATCCCCGCAGGCAGGATCACCGCATAGAGAAAATCCGTCCGCCTCATTTTCTGACATTTCTCCGACATTTTGGGGATTGTTGACGTGGTCCATGACAATTTCATTGTAGAACAGCACAGGGCCGGACATGCTCTCAAAATCGTTTTGATCCGCATTCAATTTATTCCCCGACAAAGATCATTATCCGGATGGATTTTCTTTAAGAAATTTACGGATGGCTTCCCGGATATCTTGTATACTAAATTCATAAACTCTTTTCAATCGTCCCAGCCTTTCGGTTCTGGAAATATCCAAAGGAAGTCCCATAAGATCGATAATATCACGGGCCGGGATACCGGTTTGCCGCTCAATGGACTGCAGACTGTCCTGACCGGTAATGGTCATTTCTACGGATTCGCTTTTGATTTCAAAGCCAGCGGATGGTTTCTCATTCGGGAGAATTTCTTGGGCCGAATCCACCGGACTTTCGTTGGGCCATTGTCTCTGAAGTTGATCCCACATCTTATTGAATTTTTTATACTGTACATAATTTTTTGGAGTAACAGCCCAGCTGATGAAAATGATCAGCCCCGCCACCAATACGATGGGAACCAGCATCCAGGCCCTTTTCAACAAACTCCGGGTTTTCCCGACAATCCACCTCCATTCAAGAATCAGATGAATTAAAAGCATTAGGGTAAAAACAATGGCAAAATAAGAATGAATACCTCCCCATTGATGCCGGTGAAGTTCTAAGAAATATTTGGAAGCCTCGGTCACATTGGGACCGGAATCGGCAAAAAAAGCCATGATCAATCCGGTTATCAACAGTCCGAAAAGAGAAACGAACATGACCACATCTACCCAGAATCTGGTAGTTGTTTTTTTCATATTGTATTTACCCTCCACGTATTGGTCTCAATCATCTCTTCTGCAACCATCCCCGGAAGAACAGGGTGGTGTTTCACACCTTTCCTCCCGGCCACAGCAGGTACTGCCTCCGAACCTGTCTCCGGATTTCAGAATAACCCCGGGAGCGGTAATCAATTTTTCCATTTGGGTTGATCCGCAGTCAGGACAGACAACCGGTTTCTGGGTCAGGGTTTTCTGGAAGATCTCAACTTTCTGACCACATTTCTGGCATTTGTAATCATAAATTGGCATGACAGCTCCCCTATGATTAATTATATGATTCCATAATCTGCCGATCTTCATCCATCAGGTCTCCAGCCATATTCTCCATTCTCAGGTTTTTCCAGAATGACAGTTTCTGATGGACCTCCCAGTATTTCAGGGGAATGGGGTGGGTTCCGATCCGCACCGGAAGTCCGTACCGGCTCTCAATATACTCTTTAAACTGTCGGATTCGCGGACAGGGAGGATATCCGACCACCAAACCGGTAGCCAGGTGAATGGCCTGGGCACCGTTCTTTTTCATCTCCTCGGGAACATATTCGATGTTGCCTCCCGGACATCCACCGCAATAGGAATACCCCACAACCTCAACCTGCTCATTTTTGGGATAGACGGAAAATCCCCCAACCCGCTCTTTCAAGGCCCTGAAACATTTTCCACCGCCGCAATTCTGATATCGGCCACAAATGATAATTCCAATCTTGGTCATTTCCAATTCCTGGAATAGTAGGGCTCCGCTGAGAGGCTAATGACAGGCATCGCATTTCCCATAAAAATAAACCTCATGACTACCAATATTGAAACGGTATTTCCTGGACAGGGATTTCTGTATTTTATCGAAAAACTTGACCTCATCATCAATGAAATCATTGTAGTCAATGATTTTTCCACAGCCCTGGCAGACCAGGTGATGGTGATGCTCCTTGTAATCCCAGGCCAGCTCATAGCGACTCTGGCCATCGCCAAACTCAAATTTATTAATCAAGCCCATTCTTACCAGTAGATCCAGGGTCCGGTATACGGTGGTTAAGCCAATATTGGGATAATCTTTCTTGATTTTCATATATATATCTTTGGCCAGAAGGTGATCCTCTGATTTTGAAAGCACAATCAGAATCACCTGGCGGGGCAAGGTCATTCGGAATCCTTGCATCTTCAATATTTTTTCCATTTCTATCGACCTTTTATTTTTCCTCATCAGCAACTACTCCTTCTATCACCTCTGACAAATCTCTAAAAACCGAATATAAATCATTTTCATTTTATACCAAATTTGTATTAAATCAAGCATACCAGAAACAATTTCTCGAATCAACTCGGCAATTATGCCAATGATTCAAATGATGATTTTAACAATCAACCGTTACGTGTTTTTCCCCTTCTTCTTTTTCTGATTCCTTTTCCCGGATTGATAATTCCCCTCCGATTATATATTTCATCCGTGTCCGAAATTTTTCTACTCTTCAAAAGTCCAAGAATAAATGATCCGAGATACCCGGCTACCTTACCCATTATATAAGCCGGAGATGATTCTTGTTTCTTCAGGCTTAGCTCAGTTTCCGGTAATTGGTTCAGTTCATTTCCGATAATTTCCAGTTCCAATACCTGGATATCATCCTCTTTTTTTTGAATTGAGTCACTTTTATTTGTCAATTTCACCCATTCTTTTTTTCAATTCGTTAACGGTCTTTTCCATTGAAGTAATCTGGTTCTTCAAATAGGATTTTTCCTGTTCGGGGCTGAATTCATTCGGCAGGGGAAACCCAGAATTAACCGGACCATAGCCGAGTCCGAAGCCCGCTGCACGGCCAAAACCACGTCCCGGACCGCGTCCCATTCCCCGTCCAAAACCACGTCCAACCGCAAATCCCGGATGCGGAAAATCGCTGCAATAACCAAACCCGCGTCCGGTTCGTGGACCCATTCCGCCGGGTCCGGAGCCATCTCCAAAAGGCATATTATACCTCCTCTATTTTATTGTTTTGTGCTCTTTGATAATGGGCACCTCCTTCACGAACCAGGGCGGTACCGCATTGGGGGCATCTTTCGTCCAGACAGGGCTTACCTGCTTTTTTGGGAGCCGTATGCCCGCATTTCAGACATACACAGTTTCCAGAAGCACCCAGACCACGGCCGTATTGTTGGGAAGATCCCCATCTTTGGCCCCGGGGTCGTTGCCCCCTACCATTTTCGTTGGGCATGTCATACCTCCTTAATGAAAATGATTATCATTAATATATAACTATAGTATAAGTTTGCCAACTTGTCAAGTTATTTTGAAAAATAAAATTATGGAGTCGGTTTAAAAAACTTCCTTTTTCAGAATCAGCGCTCGCTCTTGGCAATTCGATTCCATTTCCCGCAAATGATCGCTGATCTGAGTGAATTTGTCAGCAATATTGGTATCGGTCTCAGCACAGGATAAGGAATCGATGATATCCATGATCATACCGATCAATTCAACCAGCCGGTGATCAATTTGCTTGAGTTTATCTTCATCCAGATGGGCAATGCGTGCCTTCAAATAAACCGGGATAAAAATTTCATCACGTTCTTCAATCTGGGTTTTCATCCTTTCCATTCTGCGTTTCAGAACGACGATGTGTTCCAGTATCCATAACATCCGCATGCTTTTGGCCCTTTGTTCACACCCCTCCATCTGCCCGACCAGTTCCTTAAATGCGTTGAGAATCCTGGTCCTGATTATTTTTTCTGCCTCAACCAGCGGATAGGCATTGTAGCCTTTAAAATCTTTATAAATATCTATTTTTTTCATATTCAGACTCCTTTTTTGAGTCGGCTGCTAAATAATGAGATTTTCCTCAACCAGTTCACTTAGATACTTGACCTTTACATCCATACCGTAACCGCTTTTGATGGTCTTCAATTGCATCACACAATTTTCACAGGCCGAGACCACAATCTTGGCCCCGGTGGCATCGATTTGATCCTTCTTGGCCTTTCCGCTCTTGATTCTGAATTCCTCATTGTCCAGGGCCACCAGGCCGCCTCCGCCGCCGCAGCACCAGTTATATTCCCTGGTCGGAGCCATCTCCCGGAAATCAGGGGCAACCTTTTTGATAACTTCTCTGGGTTCATCAAATATACCGCCATTTCGACCCAATTGACAGGGATCATGGTAGGTGATTCCCTCCTTGACCGCCCCCTCTTTTACTTTGATTTTACCCTGTGAAATATAACGGTGAATGACCTCTACTATACTACTGACCTTGAAAGGTAAAGGCCCCACCATATATTTCAGAATTCGGTACGCTGTACCGCATTCTACCATCACCACTTCCTTTACATTCAAGGCCTTGGCTTCCTTGATTATTCTTTTGGCAATAAAGTTGGCCTTTTCCGGATCACCCACAAAAGTACCGAAATTGACACCTTCAAAATAACTCAGGCACCAGTTTTCCTTGGCGGCATTGAAGATGACGGCCGGGGTGATAATCGAATGAGCGCCGGCCAGGCCGACATAAAGTATATTGGCCTCCTTTTTCTCCATGGGGATCAGGCCTTCCGATGATTTGAGTTTTAGCCTTTGCTGAACCTGTTTTTCCAGATCTTTGATAACTGCCTGGTAACCTTCCTTGAATTCATCGATGCTTTTACCCTTCTCCACCGCCGCATCGGCCAGCATAACCAGTTCTTCCGGAGCGGTTCCATTCCCAATTAACAGTAATTTGGCAATACCCAGTATATAGGGCATATCAATACCAAACGGACAATAAAGCATACAGCGTCGGCACATGGTACAGGAATAAGCCGCTTCCAGAACTTCATCCATGACCTGATCACTTATTTTGGTGGAATCACCCCAGAAAGGCCACAACAGGCCGGACAAACGGAAATGTTTCCGGTAAATTTTTCTGACCACTTCTGCCCGGTGAACCGGTGAATACTCCTTTTTGGGGATTCCATAGTAGACATGGCAGGTGTCATAGCAAATACCGCAACGGGTACATAGATCCAGATAATATCTCATGGGCCGGGTCAGCCTGGATTTAATGAGTTTTTTTAGTTCTTTTCGCTTTTGTTTTTCCATGATATTATTTCCTCTTTATTTTATGGGAAAAAAACACAAAGATCGAGTGAATCATCTTACTGAAGGGAAAGAAAATCATGAACAGGTTGGCCAGAAAGATATGAATCACCAGCAGGATATAATGGGGAGATTCGGAAATCTCTTCCGGTATGATGGGGTTAAAGGCAAACAGGCTGCTCAGATAAGCCCGGAAATCCCCGACCTGAATATCAAACCCGGATTCTGAATACCTGGCGGCCAGATGCATATGGCTGCCAAAGATAAAGGTCAGGAACAACACAATAAGTAGAATATAATCTTCCGGAATCGAGATCTGGCGTACAGGCGAGCTGAATCGTCTCATCAAAAAATACAGGGTGGTAAATGTCAATACAATTCCCACCCAGCCGGCTCCCAGAAACACTTCATGGGAAATCACCTGTATGATTTTAAAATCCTTTATCAACTCCAGATGACCGATAAACAGCAGCAAAAATGCCAGGTGGAAGGCCACGATAGCCAGCCATAAAATCTTGCTGCTGCGCCAGGCAGCCGGAACCAGAAAGGAGTCCTTGAGTACTCCCAGCGGTTTGGGCAATTTTCGGGGGAAAATACCCAGGGTACCCTGAATGGGGGGAGAAAAAACCACCAGCATAAACTTGAACAGTATACCCAGAATGAGGGTTGCAAAGGCAATATAAACCATGGGCACCATGACAAAATAATAAATACTATTCCACATGATTCTTTATCCTTACCTTGGAATTGACGGCCAAGGACCTACTTTAATTTCTTAATATAGAACTTGGATACCGATTCTTCCCTGTCAACCTTGATAATTTCATTGCCGCTGGTTTTGGCCCAGGCGGGAAAATCCGAATGGGCACCGGGATCGGTTGTCTCTGCTACCATGATTTGGCCGATCTGCATGGTTTTTATTCTTTGACTCACCTTCACCACCGGTAAAGGGCAGGGCATGTCTTTCAGATCCATTTCCACATCAACTTTAATGTCTTCACTCATTTAAATCCTCCTGTTTAATATAATTATTTTCTTAAATAAAAAGCTGAATTTTACTGTTACCAGCCACTTCCAAAAATGAAGCCACGCCGACGAAATCCTTGTGGGGATAATCAATCATCTCTTCTCTGGAAAATCCCATCAGATCCATTGACATTTCACAGATGTGGATCTTTACACTCAGCTCTGCTGCCAGATCAATCATCTGTTCCAGGGACTGGGTATTCTTTTTCTTCATCAGTTTTTTCATCATGGTTGTGCCCATTCCACCCATATTCATTTTCGATAATTTCACCCGGGAGGGACCCTTGGGCAGCATGAACCCGAACATTTTACCAAAAATATCTTTTCCCTTGGACTTGAATTTCTTTTTTCTGAGTGCCGCGGTAGCCCAGAAAGTAAAAAACATGACCACCTCAAGCCCCATGGCCACGGCTCCGGTGGCAATAATGAAGGCGGCCAGTAGTTTGTCCAGTTCTCCACTGAACACCACCATTGCCAACTGATTCCTCTCGTTTGATTGCTCTAAGTCTTTCATCTGCTTTTTTAAATCCTGAATGGTTGTATTGACATCCATGTTTTCCTCCAGAATCAATTGTTCGCTTTCCCTCAATTGATTGTTATCGTATCATTATAAAAAAATTTTTTCCATATTTGCAAACCTGATATCATTGTCTTAATTACCCTTGATATTCAACAACCGGTTGATTTCATTTTTATTGAATCCAACAACCGGCCGGTTGTTGATCAGGGTTACCGGAACACCCTGCTGGCCGGTCCGTCTTATCATATCCCGGGCTGCCTTCTCATCCCGTGTGATATCCACTTCCTTGAAGCGGATATCGTTTTTTCTAAGATACTGTTTGACCGTCCGGCACCAGGAACAGGTGGACGTAGTAAACAGTATAACACTGGGTTGGGTTTTCATTTTATTCTCCTATCACTCAAAGAATGTTTATGGTTTTTTTGATGCTCTTGCTGAAACTTTCAATTTCTTGACGGGTGAACATCTTCTGAATTTTTTTCTCACAGCTGGCTCTCATCAGCTCAATTTGCCGTTTTATTTTTAAACCTTTTCTAGACAGGCCAATCTGACATTTTCTCCGGTCCATTGAATCAAAATTCCTGAGAATGAATCCCTTTTTGACCATTCGTTCCACGATACGACTGGCCCGGGAAGGCGAAAGGGTCATTTTTTTTGAAAAATGTTTACTGGAAACAACCTCACCGGGATTCAGTTTCTCTATCCCGTTGAATTCCGACTGTGACAGATTGGATTCTTTCATAATTTCTGTTTCATTCTCGATACACTTGGACTTTAGCCGGGATATCAGATCCATCATTCTTTCAGTTCGATGTTCCATTATGTGTATTATCAATTCATGTTCAAACGGAATTAATCAGGGTTTGTTCATCCTGAACACCGATAAATTTTTTTTCTACTTTACCGTCTCTGAAAATCAGCAGGGTTGGAATGCTAGCGATTTGATATTTTTGGGCCGTGGCCATATTTTCATCGACATTCAGTTTGCAGACCTTGGCTTTGTCTCCGATTTTTCCGGATACATTTTTCAAGATGGGACCCTGTAGCCGGCAGGGCATACACCAGGGTGCCCAGAAATCCACTATTGTCACTCCATCGGATATCACCTGGTCAAAATTTTGATCATTGATGTCTATCACACCGTTACTTTCGTTCATTTCAATCTCCTTTTCGATTTGATTGCTAATAGCAATAATTGCTATCAACAACATTATAGCAGTTATTTTAAACTTGTCAACCCCAAAATAATTTTTTTGTAAACATAACCAATTTGGTTGACTTTAGAATATTATCATGTATAATCAATTACTATAATTTATTTAAGGAGAGTGATATGAATAAATTTTCCGTTTTTTTAGTGGTTCTGATTTTTCTGGGATCCATGCTGGTCATCCACACCGGCAACACCCTCTATGCAGACAGCAAATGTAAAACACCCTGCAAAACCAAAGTGGTGAAGTGCCCGGTCAGCGGAGAGGTGATCGCCAAGGATGCCAAGAAGATTACCACCGAATACAAGGAAAAAACCTATTACTTCTGCTGTGAAAAATGCAAAGTCGAATTTGAAAAAAATCCTGAAAAATACACAAAATCTTGTTCCCACCAGGATGTTTACTATTGTCCCAAAGACGGATGCAAGTACAAATCAGACAAAGCGGGTAAATGTCCGACATGTGGTGTTGAATTGAAAAAGCATGTGCACAAAGTTACCTATCTCTGCCCCATGAAAGAATGCAATCACAAATCCGATAAACCGGGAAAATGCCCCAAGTGCGGAATGGAATTGAAAAAAGCCAAGCTTGACAGCCACACCAAATCCAAGTGTGGCGATAAGAAATAAACCAAAAAAGAAGAAAAATAATCATTTAAATATTTAAAAAATATTTGTTTGGAGAGATAATAAATCTTATTGAATTAATTTGCAATTTTATTATACCTAATTCTATAATAATTATGAATGCCAGAGAATAAGATCTCCATTGAAAAAATAGTAGATGACTATTATCAAAAAATCTATAAATTATCCCTTTTTTACCTGAAAGACAAACAAGAATCAGAAGAAATAACCCAGGAAATTTTCTTAAAGGTTATAAAAAAATTATCCACTTTTAAAGGTCAGTCAAATATTTATACCTGGATTTACCGGATCGCCTCCAATACCCTAATCAACTATCTAAAGAGAAAAAAATTAGTTCGGTTTCTTTCTTTAGATAATATCTCGATAAAGGATGAATATAAGAATAATATATCAAAAATGGATCCTGCCATTTATTTAGAAATAAATGAAACCAAAAACACCCAAATAGAACAATTGGGAAAAGCAATCAATTTATTTTCCAATAGAGAAAAAAAAGCCTTTTATTTATTTTATTACGATAACCTGAAACAAAAGGAAATTGCCAGGATCATGAAAACTTCCAAATCCGCGGTTGAATCCCTTATACATAAAGCCAAAAAAAAACTCAAAAAAAATCTAAAAAATATTGATGAACTTATTTAATATTATTTGAATTCAAGTCTTTCTCTTTTTAAACTGAAATTCTTTTATCCAACAATAACTGACCGGGACGATGAAGAGGGTGATGAGAGCCAGGAACATCCCCCCAAATGAGGGGATAGCCATAGGTACCATAATATCTGCACCCCTACCTGTAGAAGTTAAAACAGGTAAAAGTGCTAAAATTGTAGTGCCAGTTGTCATCAAAGCCGGTCTAATCCTGCGCAGTCCAGCCTCCACTGTTGCCTCACGTATCTCTTCCAATGTAGCGGGTGACTTTCTGGCAAACTCCTGGTCCAAGTAGGTAGCTACAATCACACCATTGTCGGAGGCAATTCCAAAGAGTGCTAAAAAACCCACCCAAACGGCAACACTGAGGTTGATGGGATGAATCTGGAAAAGATTTTGCATATTTACCCCAAAAACTGAAAAATTGAGGAACCAGGACTGCCCATATAACCAGATCATAATAAAACCACCGGCCCAAGCAACAACAATTCCTGAGAATACAAGCATGGTGGTGGAGACATGTTTAAACTGGAAGTAGAGGATCAAAAAGATAATAAAGAGTGCCAGAGGAAGAACCACCATTAGTTTTTTTTCAGAACGGACCTGGTTTTCATAACTGCCGGCAAAAGTATAACTGACACCGGCAGGTATCTCGAGTTCACCTGATTTTATTTTTTGTTTCAGATATTCAGAGGCATCTTCAACCACATCAACCTCGGCAAATCCGGCTTTCATGTCAAAAAGGACATACCCCACCAGAAAAGTATCTTCACTTTTAATAACCTGAGGTCCACGAACATAATTAATTTTGGCCAACTGGGTTATGGGAATCTGAGCCCCTTTAGGCGAAGGCACCAATATTTTAGACAGAGTTTCAATATTACTGCGCAATTCCCGCATATAACGAACCCTGACCGGATAGCGCTCCCGGCCTTTAACGATAGAGGTGATTTTTTTTCCACCAATTGCCACTTCGATTACCTGCTGGACTTTCTGCAGCATAATCCCATACCGGGCGATGGCATTTCTGTCGATTTCAATTTCCAGATAGGGTTTACCAATGATCCGGTCGGCAATAACGGCTGTCGGTTCGATAGAATGAACTTCTTTAAGTAATTTTTCCAGTTGTAAGCCAACCTTTTCAATAGTCTCCAGGTCCGGACCTTTTATCTTGATTCCCATTGGGGCCCGCATACCGCTCTGAAGCATAACGATCCGGGCGGCAATGGGCTGTAGTTTCGGTGCAGAAGTGGTTCCGGGTATTTTGGCTGCCTTGACAATCTCATCCCAGATATCATCGGGGGATTTGATCCCTTTCCAGGCATTTCTTCCCGGATTCAGTTCAGGATCAAGAGCAGGCCTCCACAAGCGGAACGGATAACCCGATGAATCGGGGATTAAGTTTCCGTTATTATCCCTGATAAATTTACCTTTTATCCAATAGGGCATCCCATCTGCCGATAGTAGTGGATTCCCCTGTTCATCCCGGAAATAATCATTTTTATTCCTTTTTAACCGGAACCGCAAACGCCTCCCTTTTTTATCGGTTAGATATTCCGGCTTGTAATTGATAACGGTTTCAATCATGGAAACCGGTGCCGGATCAAGCGGTGTATCGGCTCTTCCCAGTTTTCCCACTGCGGTATCGATTTCAGGGATATTGGTAAAGGCCATATCCTGTTTACTTAAAACATCCAGGACTTCTCCAATTGATGCATGGGGCATGGTGGTGGGCATATAAAGGTAGGCTCCTTCATCAAGCGGTGGCATGAATTCTTTACCCAAACCCGGGAACGAATGGGAAATTGAACTGATAATAGGTGCTTTTTTAACAAATCCCGGCAGCCAGCCAAAAAAAGTATTAAATCCCATCCATGCCATGGCACCTATTAGCAACACAGTAAGGACTACAGAAAAAAAGAGCGCTTTATGAACCAAAACCCACTTTAAGATGGGACCATAAACCCGTTGAAAAAAGGTAAAAAAGGCCAAAACACCACCAATGATAGCTGCCACAAAAATCAGATTTAGAATCAATCCTTTTTCAGGACCCAGAGGCAGCCAGTGTTTTGACAAAAGAATGGCAACTATTAAAGCTGCCAGATAATTTACTCCTTTTTTTACCAGTTTCTGTATTTTTTCCGATACCTTCCGCTCCCATAATTGGTAGACGCCCATTATAAAAATTATCAATCCTATCCACCAGGCAATATAAAAAACGAATATAACACCAACAATTAATAAAACAATACTGAGATTTTTTTTTCTTGATCCTTTTTTACTTTTTCCTGAAAAAAGTAGATGCGCGAATGGTGGAATAATGGTAAGAGCAACAATGATTGAAGCTATCAAGGCAAAAGTCTTGGTAAAAGCCAATGGTTTAAATAACTTTCCTTCTGCTGCTACCATGGTAAAAACGGGCAAAAAACTGACCACAGTGGTAGCAACTGCCGTTACCACAGCACTTCCTACTTCACTGGTGGCGCGGAATACAACAGAGAGTCTGTTTTCATCCGGTTTTGCCTTGCCCAGATGTTTGAGAATGTTTTCAACGATTACAATGCCCATATCCACCATGGTACCGATTGCAATAGCAATACCCGATAAAGCAACAATATTGGCATCCACACCAAAATATTTCATGGCAATAAAGGACATGAGGACGGCCAAAGGAAGTAAGCCTGATATAAGGACCGAGCTCCTCAGGTTTAACAACATGATCAGCACCACAATAATAGTCACCAATATTTCTTCAGTTAAAGCGGTATTCAATGTTTCAAGGGTTTCATGGATCAATCCGGTGCGATCGTAAAAGGGAACAATTGTCACCTGGCTTGTTCGGCCGTCAGCCAGATTTTTTTTCGGAAGACCTGGCGAGATCTCCTCTATTTTTTTCTTAAGATTTTTTATAGCTGCCAATGGATTATCTCCGTAACGGACCACAACAACTCCTCCGACAACCTCTGTTCCCTCCTTATCCAGCGCCCCCCGCCGCAAAGCGGGACCAAGGCTAACTTTCCCGATATTTTTTATATAAATAGGGACATTATTGTTTACTTTTACAACTGAGTTTTCGATATCCTCTATTTTTTTCACAAATCCAATACCCCGGATCACGTACTCAACTTTATTGATCTCTATGGTACGGGCACCTACATCCATATTTGACATTTTTACCGCCATAAACACCTGGTCCAGGGAGACATTGTGGGCCCTCATGGCATCTGGATCGACATCCACCTGGTACTCCTGGACAAACCCCCCTACCGAAGCAACTTCACTAATCCCGTTGGCCGAGAGCAATGCATATCGAACATACCAGTCCTGAACAGTCCTCAATTCATGAAGGTCCCAACCACCAGTAGAATTTCCTTTTTCATCCCGTCCTTCCAGAGTATACCAGTAAATCTGTCCCAGAGCTGTGGCGTCCGGTCCGAGAATGGGTTGTACACCCTCTGGAAGTGTCCCTGCCGGCAGTGAATTAAGTTTTTCCAGAATCCGGGAACGGGACCAATAAAAATCGATTTTTTCTTTAAAAATAACATAAATACTAGAAAACCCGAACATGGAATAACTTCTAACGGTTTTAACTCCGGGAACTCCCAGCAGTGATACAGTTAGGGGGTAACTGATCTGATCCTCAACATCCTGGGGTGACCGACCCATCCACTTGGTAAAGACAATCTGCTGATTTTCCCCGATATCGGGAATGGCATCAACTGGTACCGGATCCCGAGGTACTCCTCCCAGATTCCAGTCAAAGGGAGCGACCATGACTCCCCAAAAGAGGATAAGCAGAACAATAAGGGTTACCACCAGTTTATTGTTTAGACAGAAAAGAATAATCCTGTCAAGAAGGGACTCGGGCTGTGCCGATAAGTTATTGTCTGAATTACTCATTTTCCTTTCTCCCGACTATTTCTTTTTCTTATCTGCCGGAACCAATGTTTCAACCGAATCCTTACAGGTTAGCATGGCGTTTCCAAAATAAGGGTTCCGAGTTTCAGAGTTTTTTTGCAACCAGAAGGCTCCTTTATTATTGAATGCCATTGGACAGTGAAACCGATAAATTGCGGTTTCCCCACTACCAAGGGTCTTTATGGTATTGGTAATAGCTGTCGTGAGTAATTCGAATTGGACTCGGGCAGCCTCTATATCAGCTGCCTTCATCAGTTTTTGGCTGATCTCTTTTATTCTACTCTCCAGCCTCATCCATTCCATGTGAGCCTCACCTTTGAGGAGTGTCATGTCAATATTGGCCAGTTTTGTCAATAATTTTTGGGCAGAGTCTTTGGCCTCTGAAAAATTATCCGAGCTCAACGCATGCTGAACATTAAAATAGGATTCCACCATCACATCAATGGATTTCTTAAAAAGTATTGGAATATCAAAAGATTTCTGTTTTGATGTTTCGTGTGAATCATGTTTTTGTTTTTTAGAAGGATCCTCTTGATTTCCCAGCTTTGTAGTCGATCCATGTTGGTGTGCGGGAGCTGATACACCTCCCTCCGGATTCATCATACTGGGCTTTGCCTGGATCTGAAGGTCACTATCAATTTTAAATGCGCCGTTAACCACCACCTTCTCGCCTTCTTTCAGGCCTTTTGTTACCAGATAATAGTTACCCGCCCGGGGTCCAAGTGTAATCCTGCGCCCGGCAAAAGTTCCTTTCTTGCCAGGAACCGCCACATAGACCACTGCCCGGGTTCCGGTGATTAAGGGTGCGGATGCGGGTATCACCAGCGGAGCTTCCTTATCTTCTTCGCTGGCGGCAATATACCCTAATTTTTCAGCTTTTACCAGGGGCATGCCGCAAACATCACACTTCCCGGGTTTGTCTTTGATAATTTCAGGATGCATCGGCGAGATCCATTTGCCGGCAAGGTCCGGATCCATCACTTTCCCGGATATGGATAATCGCGAACGAACCACTGCTCGCACAAACATCTCCGGTTTAAGTTTACGGTTTGGATTCTTGACATTCACTCTTATTTTGACGGTCCGGGTTTTGGGATTTAATACCGGATCAATGAAGGAAATTTTTCCTTTAAAAGTCTCTCCCGGATAGGCTTCAGTCTCAAATTCCACCATCTGTCCGTACCGTATCCAGGTGAGATCCGATTCATAGGCATCCAGCTTTACCCAGACCTGAGAAAGATCGGCAATGGTATATATTCTGGTACCCGTTTTGACATAAATCCCTTCCACGGCAGTTTTATGAATGACAATACCCTTCATGGGAGAGTATATTGTTAAATGATCATCGGGTTTTTTCGATTTCTCAATGCCCTTGACCTGGGCTGGCGTTAATCCCCATAAACGTAGTTTTTCACGAACTGCAAATACCGTTCTTTCTGCCGTTTTTTTAATGGTTGAATTAACACCAGTGCCCAATTTTTTTAGTGTTCTCACCGCCTGCTGAAGTTCCTGCTGAGCAGTGATCAACTCCGGGCTGTATAGATAAACCAGGTGGTCCCCCTTCCTCACTTGCGTTCCTGTATAATTGACATACAAACGATCAATCCTTCCGGGTACCCAGGAGGTAATATACCCCAACCGGGTTTCATCATATTCTACCTTCCCTACCATACGGATTTCAGCAGCCACATAGCGGCGTTCCACAGGTTTCACCTGAATCTCTGCCAGTTTAATGGCATTGGCTGAGAGTTTTAGTACCGCTTGACCGGTATCATCCCCACTGGAGGAAGCTAAAATTAAATCCATTCCACAGATGGGACACTTCCCCGGTTTGGGTTGTCGGATCTGGGGGTGCATGGAACAGGTCCATATCTCAGCCTTTTGTTCAGTAAATAATGGTGATTTTTCATGGTCATGAATCGAAGGATCAGGATTTCCCCCGCTTATCAGCAATCCCACTATAACACCTGCAATAACGGCTATTATAACCGGCCACCGGTGTGACGACGTCCAAAATTTTTTTATCTTCTCCATTAATAAATTCATCATTCTTCTCCATTTATAAATTTTCAGATAAATCTTTTCCCAACAACATCTCCAGTTCAGCAAGACGTTGGTTATAAGTGGCCAGTGACCGTTCATAAGCCAACTCAAAGCCGAGAAGCGTACGCTGGGAATCTATAAAATTTAAAAAATCCACTTTTCCGGCTTCAAATGCGGACTGGGTAACCGCCAAGGCTTGTTTGGCCTTGGGTATCAGAGCATCCCGGTAAAGTGATAATTTTCGTACGGAATCTTTTACCTTATAAAAGATCATTTCCACCTGGGACATTAAATTGTTCTCTTTTTCTTCTTTTTGCAGTTTAACCGACTTGTACCTGGCATTGGCCTCTCTTACCGAGGCATTATATTTTTTATACTTTATTGGTAAATTTATAGACAGCATGGCCACCAGCGGATCCTTTCCGCTATCAACTACACCCGGCATTATGGTATTACCGGTAAATATATAATCCAATCCAATGGAAAAATTCGGGTAATAGTTTTTTTTGGCCAGTTTTATGACAATTTTTTCTTTGGAGGTCATGTAACCCAACGCCTTCAGGTCAGGATTATTTTCTTTCAACAGGGTGATTATTTGAGGATAATCCAATGTCATAGTTGTTCTGACGATGTTTTGCGGAACAGGTAAGGATTCATGGAGAGACCTGTTCAAAGCTGAATTTAGTTTGGCGGTAACCGGCCGGATCATATCCTTCATGGTGTTATACCAATCCTGCAACTTATCCAGTTCAACCTGGACTTTTATCAAATTGGAGTGAGATGCTTTCCCAGTACTATATTTGATTCTAATGGCCCCTTCAAGGTATTCCAATAATTGTATATTTTCTTTGATAACCAAAAGGGCTTTGGTAATATAATAGTACTCATAATAGGCATTTTTTACCCGGTAAAACAGATCTGATTTTACTTTCTCATAGTTTTGCTTCTGGGCATTGGCCATTTCCGCTGCGGCGTTACCTTTTAGTTTCAGTTTACCGAACCAGGGGAACATCTGCATGATGCCTATTTTACTCCTTTGTGGCCCAACCCGGGTTTCAACCTCCTTGATGAAATAGGCAAAATTGAGTTTTGGGTCTGGCAGAGCCCGAACTTGAGGAATTCGCTCAAGAGCTGCCTGCCAGCGGTTAAATGCGGCTTTTAATCCCGGGTTATTCAAAAGAGCATAAGTGGACAAATCGGATAAAGACGATTCTTCCGTAATCTTTACCGGGGTAGGATTTATCTGTTCTCCAGCCAGCTGAAAACCAGAGATTATAAAAATAATATATACAACCAAAATGGCTATATATTTAGATAAAAATAATTTCTTCATTGGTTCTCTCCCGATTATTTTTTTGGTCTGCAACACTCTTTATCACAGGGTTTTGACGCCTGTGAAAGCCGCATGTTTAATCCATCGATCAAACAACCACACTGATGGTCATTCAAATATTTTTTTACCTGAATAATTTCATCAATGGTATTTTGCTGTATTTTTTTTTGTAGAATGCTTATTTTTTCAATGCATTTTCCCGCTATTTCCCGGTTAACTTTATCTGCTTTAAGCGCATTGATCAGCTCAATTTGGCACTCTCTGATTTCCTTTTTAATGCCTTCATTCTCTTTATGCAATTTCATATGAATTCTGTTTACTACCTCGGTCTGCTTATTGGTCATATTCAGTTGAATATTATCTTTGAAAGATGTATGCCTCAGCAGATGAATCACAAAGGCAATATTAAAACTAATAGATAAAATAAAAACCACTCTTAAAATTATTCTGGCCATTTTATACCCTCCATATACGCTTGACTGATACTTCCTGGAAATACCGGCTGAAATGGATTCTCATTCATAGTGACAAGATGTGTTAGGTGAGGTTTTTCCTTACCTAGCCAGC
>CBDAFS010000049.1:0-82451 GCA_965195285.1 uncultured Aminicenantes bacterium
GTTTAAAACTTTTGGATGTCCGGGAGCCATTTCCACCAGCAGTATGATGACGGTTCTGGCCAAGGGGAAAACCATTGAAAATGCCAAGAAAATAACCGATGACGAAGTGGTGCGGGCCCTGGAAGGGATTCCGGAGCAAAAGAAACACTGCTCGCTCCTGGGAGTCACCGCCCTTCATGAGGCCATTCAGGACTATGAACAAAAAGTGAAGAGACTGAAAACGCTTCCTGCAGATCATTTATGATATCAGATGTGATGTTGCCAAAAGAAGATTTATATAAGAGAAAACGATGAGAAAAACAGCGGCTTCTTCAAAACGGGTAGCTCAGATCCCTGAATCTGCCATTCACGAGATGACCCGATTATCCAAGCAATTTAATGATGTAGCGTTTTTATCCTGGGCCAAACCCACAGCCGGTACACCGGACCATATCAATCAGGCTGCCATAGAAGCTATCAAAAATGGTCTCACCGGTGGCTATTCCCCCAGTGATGGATTAGAGGAATTGCGGGTGGAGATTGTAAAAAAGCTAAAGCGGGATAATCATATTGATGCAACTATATCACAACTGCTGGTTACCATCGGCGCCATTGAAGGACTGGCAGCGGCGGTAATGTCGGTTATTGATCCAGGGGATGAGGTGATTTTGCCGACCCCGACCTATTCAACCCATATTCAGCAGGTTGTATTGGCTTCAGGCAAACCGGTTCTGGTTTCTTTAATTGAAGAAGATGGTTTTTCTCTGGATATAAATGGAATAAAAAAGGCTATAAATCCAAAAACCAAAGCCATACTGTATTGCAACCCCAATAACCCCACCGGGTCTGTTTTTCCTGAGAAACAGCTTCGGGACCTGGCAAAAATTGCCCTGGAACATAATCTGATGGTGATTACCGATGAGGCCTATGAATATTTTGTGTTTGATGATCACCACCATTTTTGTATGGCATCCATACCGGACATGAAAAAACAGGTGATCAGCTGTTTTACCTTTACAAAAACCTATGCCATGACCGGCTGGCGGGTAGGATATCTGCATGCCGATGAAGAAATAATTTCTCAAATAAAAAAGGCCCACATTCCATTTTCAATCTGTGCCCCGGTTGTTTCTCAATATGCAGCATTAGCTGCATTAAAAGGATCTCAAGATTGTGTGGTTGATTTTAAAAATCACTATCTGACGACTCGTAATTTAATGTGCGAGCGCCTTGACTGTTTGAATTCTATATTTGAATATCAAAAACCAGATGGTTCATATTTAATGTTTCCAAGAATTCTGCTGAAGCAGGGAAGCGATTCCACTACTTTTTGTAAAAATCTTTTAAAAGAAACCAGGGTTTCTACAACCCCCGGAATTGCTTTTGGCCCAACCGGAGAAGGTCATTTGAGGTTGTCCTTTTGCGTTTCTGAGGAAATGATAAATAAAGCCTTTGACCGGATGAACGTGTATTTCACTAAAAAATAGAAAAAAATCGCTATTCCAAATTACGGTGAAATATCTTAGATATAAATAATACACTGAAAATAGCTAAAAAAGGAATAGCCTGCATATAAAATCGTACGTTAAAGCTAACAATAAATAAAGCTGACAAATAGTATCCTAAATATCCCATTAAGATTATGACCCCCCAGCCCCTTTTATATGAAATTATGACTCCCAATATCCCAAAAATAAAAAGAAACCATGATAAAAAAATTGAAATGTTGCTTGTATAAATTAAGAAATGATTTGAAACAGCCCAGCGTTGCTTATGAATATCTCTTGCTATGGAATTTGAATTTATAAGCCTTAAATAATTTGATACTTGATGATTTAGTATCTCAATAATTGATGTATCCTTTAAATACTCAAAAACTCTCTTTTTTGATAATACTTCTCTTTCGGTTTCATCCTCAGAGCTCTGAAAGTATCTCAAATAAACATATTTGTGACCTTCTTCTTGGATTTTTTTTTCAGGGATTACACTTGCTTCAATATTAACCCAAATGTTTGTTGATAATGAAAAAAAGCCGTGATTTTTATAGTTATTGATTTTCTGCAAGGTAGTACATCCATAATAAGGAAGTATAAAAGCAATCAGTGTGACGATAAATTTCTTACTAAAAATATTTTCTTTGTTTATTAGAATAAGTATAACCAACAAGATATAAAAATAGTATCCCGCAATACCTTTGGTAAAAGCTGCATATGCAAGTAAAAATGAAGAAACAATGAGGTATGAGGGTCTTTTTTTTTTACTATATAAAATGAAAAAATAGACACTCGATAAAATAAAGATATAATGAAGAAATTCTGGCCATAATCCCTGAATATAATACACGACCCTAAAATTAAGGGTTATTAGGGCTGTTGCCATTGCAGCATAAAAATTTCTTAGGCCTAACGCTAAGCAAATCAAATAAACAAAAATGCCTGATATAATAAGAAGTACCAAGTTGAAAAAACCAATTTTTCGAATAAATTTCTTTATTTGATAAGGGTATGGACGTTTACTTTTTCTTCTTTTTTTGCCCCAATAGAAGTTTTCTAATTCTTCAATAGAAAAAAATGGATAAACACTGTAGTTTAAAGGAAAAAACCACATGAATTTTAGATTTCCAGGAAGCAAATTTTTTATTTTTTGAATAATAGTATCTGGTTTATTATAATGAAGAATATAATGATTCTCATCATCACTTAATCCAATGACTGGATAAGTGGTTATAAAAAATGTTCCCAATATAATTGTTAATGTTATAATTATATAAATATATTTATGATTTTTTAAATGTTCCCCTATTATATTCATCAAATTATTTTTGGTAAAGTATTAGTTTTTTCGTAATCATAATTGACGAGCAAGGAGATTCTTTTATAAAATTAAATTATAAGTGAAATAGGTTAAGTTTTCAATTACATATCATGATGTTTAGCAGGGGAGCCAACGAGTGAATGCGAGCCATTATTTGAAGATTTGTTATTAAATGTAGAGAAAAATTTATTCCACAATTAATAGGCAGGTTTTATATTATCTTTGTTGGTATTTTATTTATTGTTTTTCATTCCGTGATGTGATGCTACGGTCGGATCTTCTATGGATTTGAATTCTCCCGCTTTATATTTCCTGACAGCTTCTTCAACCGAACCGGAAACTCCGGTTATGATATCTATTCCGCTCGCTTGAAGTGTTTGAAAAGCATTCGGGCCTACGTTCCCGGTTAAAACGGCCTTTATACCTTTACTGGAAATCAATTGTCCGGATTGAATTCCGGCGCCCCCCATGGATTGGGCACTGGAATTTTCCATGGTCTCGAATTCCATGGAATCAGGATCGATTACGATAAAATAAGCACAGCGCCCGAATCTTGGATCAACCTGTGATTCCAAGTTCTTTCCCTTTGATGTGATACAAATTTTCATTGTTCTCCTCCGTGATCGCATTCAATTTTCTCTATACCATATCCTTTTCCCCCGCCTGGTTTACAGAGAGATTCACCTCCCTTCAAGGTACCCTCCAGTATATGAGAAATCGTATCCTCGATTTTTCCGGTGATACCGACAATTTGCTGAATCTCATATTGATCGAATAAACCCATTGCCTTATTTCCCATTCCACCGGCAATGATACATTCGACGCCCATCTCCCTGAAAAATTGAGGTAAAAACCCCGGATGATGACCTGGATTGTTGATGACTTCCTTCTTGGCAATTTCATTGTTTTTAAACTCCACGATGGTAAATAACGGGCACCTGCCGAAATGGGCAGATACATATTCTCCATCTGTTGAGATGGCTATTTTCATGATTTAATCCTCCTTTTTGCTTATCAAATTATCTATAAGCAGTAAATTTATTTTTGTTATAAGTTTTGGCATTTACCGCATATTCCGCAAAAGTAGCTGACGTGATTAAGGGTTTTGAAATTTTGTTTTTTCAGTAATTTTTTCTCTGTTGATTTAATCAGCTTGATTTCATCTTCGCTAAAGTCCGAATAATCAACAATTGATTTGCAGCTCACGCAAACCAGATGATGATGAAATTTGTCACCCTTTTTGTTGCTTGACAATTCATATCGTGCTTTTCCGTTACCAAATACATATTTTTGTAACATTCCCATTTGCTCCAATAAGTCCAGGGTCCGATAGACGGTTGTCAGTCCGATTGATGGATTCATGACATGGGCTTTTTTGAAAATATCTTCCACACTCAAATGTTCCTGTGTATCCAGCAGTATATCGATGATATTTTTCCGGGTAGAAGTCATCCGGGCACCGAAATCGATGAATTTATGATAGCATTTTCCTTTTTTGTTCATGACCCCAATCTGAAAATATCTTAATGAAAATGATAATTATTTTCATATATAAAAATAATACAAGTTTCAGTAAATGTCAATAGCCTTAATTACAGGGCCGCTTCATACTGATATGAGTTAAAGCTTGAATGGGTTGGTCTTTGTGCATATAATCTATGTTTTCTGTGCATCGGATTTGGTTTGAAGAATGATTTCCCATTGAACTATTTGATCCGGCTTGACATGAATGAACTTTTGATATATAAATATAATTGGCTTTAAATGAAAATGAAAACCATTATCTTTAATATGTTTTGAGGAGAATCCATGATTGTTTCAATAGCCAGTGGAAAAGGCGGAACCGGAAAAACAATTATTGCTACCTCTATGGCCCTGTCTATAGACCGTGAGGTTCAATTCATCGACTGCGATGTTGAGGAGCCCAATGCTCACATTTTTTTGAAACCGGTAATCAGGGAAACCAAGAAGGTGTATATTCCGATTCCGAAAATTGATTCGGAAAAATGCGACTACTGCGGAAAATGCCAGCAGGTTTGTGCCTATAATGCAATTGCAGTGATGCCGCCGGCAAACGGAAAAGAAGGACATGTTCTGGTTTTCCCCGATTTATGTCATGGGTGTGGCAGTTGCACTTATTTTTGCCCCAAAGAGGCGATACATGAAGTACCGAAAGAAATCGGTGTAATGGAGACGGGCTTTTCCAATGATATCCGGTTTGTTCATGCCCGGCTGAATATCGGCGAGGTCATGGCGCCTCCTTTGATCAGGGAAGAGATGAAACAGATAGTTTCCGGTCTAACCGTAATCATAGATGCCCCTCCCGGCACATCATGCCCGGTGATTGAATCGGTTAAAGAAAGTGATTTCTGTATACTGGTTACCGAACCCACGCCATTCGGGCTGAATGATCTGGTTCTTTCCGTTGAGGTTCTGAGAAAACTGTCCCTTCCTTTCGGGGTTGTGATCAACCGTTCTGATTTGGGTGACAGTAAAACAGAAACATTCTGTAAGCGTGAAAAAATTCCGGTATTGATGAAGATTCCTTTTAGAAGGGAAATAGCGGAAGCCTATTCCAAAGGGAGTCCGCTTGTCCAAGCGTTCCCGGAATATAAGAAGGATTTTCAAATGTTGTTAGATAAGTGCAGGTCACATAAAAAAACAATTCATGACAGGGAGGAAGTGCTTGATTAAACAAATTATTGTCATCAGTGGAAAAGGCGGTACCGGAAAAACGATTGTCACCGGTGCGTTTTCAGCCTTGGTCAAAAATAAAGTGATGGCTGATTGTGATGTGGATGCAGCCGATCTGCATCTTCTGCTGAATCCGGTAATAAGAGAACGGCATGAATTCAGGAGCGGGCAAACGGCTGTGATTGATGAAAAACTCTGTAATCAATGCGGAAAGTGCATTGAAGTCTGTCGTTTTGATGCCATTGGGAAGGATTTTATTGTCGATCCGATAGCCTGTGAGGGATGTGCCTTTTGCAGTCATATCTGCCCGACCGGAGCCATTCAGATGAATGAGAATCTTTCCGGAGAATGGTATATATCAGATACCCGGTTTGGTCCCCTGGTCCATGCCAGGCTCGGTATTGCCGAGGATAATTCGGGGAAGCTGGTTGCACTGGTTAGAAAACAGGCAGCAGAACTGGCTGAAGAAAAAAAATGTGACTGGGTTATCATTGACGGTGCACCGGGAATTGGATGCCCGGTCATTGCTTCACTCTCTGGAATCGATTGTGCCCTGGTGGTAACCGAACCTACACTCTCAGGATTGCATGATGCAGACAGGGTAATCGGTGTTGCCCGACATTTTGGGGTTTCCACCAGATTGGTGATAAATAAATTCGATCTGAATAGAGGGATGACCAAAAAGATCGAAGAATACTGTAAAAAGAATGATATAGAGATGATTGGAAAAATTCCCTTTGACGATTCGGTTGTGAAAGCCATGATCAGGGGAAAAACCATCATGGAATACGGAAATGGAAGCGTGAAAAAAGATATTATCAAGATTTGGGAAAAAATTAAGGAAAGTCTTTGAGAAACGGAAGTCAACCATGATTGAACTGCCGGAGGGAATCAGCATAGAAGATGTTCCGATTGAAAAAAGGTATAAGAGTGTAACCGCCGGACTGGTCAGAAGAATTAAGATTTTGTATGAAAGCATTTTCAATAAATACGGCGAGGATGGCTTGGAGTTAATCCGGGAGGTGGGGAGACAGTACGGAAAAGAGATTGCCCAGAGGGTAAAACCCAGGATCAAAAAGGGAGATATTAAATCGGTTGCGCTTTATGTAATCCGGATATTCAATACCCTGAGGGGTCAAGGGAAAGTGGTTGAATTTTCCGATCAGCGGGTGGTCATCCGGGTGTGGGAATGTCCCTATCCCTGGGAAACACCGGAAATGTGCGAAGCCCATACCCAGATGGAAAAGACCCTGGTGGAATCATTGGGAGAGAATCTGGTTTATCGAATTTCCAAATCCATTCCCCGGGGGGATGCCTACTGCGACCACGTCATCGAAGTCAAAAGGTAGGGAACAGGCATGCCTGATCCCTACTTTGGATCGAATCAGATCAAGAAAATAAATGAAATTAACCCTTGAAGGATTTAGAAGAGAAAGTTTATAACGTTATTCAGAATGAAGTGAAGATCCTTTTACGAATGGAGTAAAAATGCCGGATGTTATGAAAAAATGGGAAAGAGAAGAAGGGGTTAAATTCCTGAAGAAAATCGGAATAAAAACCGGTCAGTCCATTTTAGATTTTGGGGCGCGTGTTGGTCATTACAGTATTCCGGCGGCAATTGCTGTTGGGAAAAATGGGTTAATTTATTCAGTGGACAAAGAGCAACAAGAATTGGATGAATTAAGCAGAAAAACGAAGCGTTTGAATTTGAAAAACGTAAAGATAGTGCGAGCGAGTGGAGGTGTTACACTTGATTTTAAAGATGAAACCATGGATGTTGTATTACTCTTTGATGTGCTTCATTACTTGAAAAAAGTTGAAAGAAAAAAACTATATAGTGAAACACATCGTGTTTTAAAACAAGACGGGTTTCTTTCTGTATATCCCAAGCATGTTATTGAAGACTCACCATTAGATCAGTTTAAACAGCTAAAATTGGATGACGTTAAAAAGGAAATCCAGGATTTGAATTTTAATTTTCAGGAAAAAAATTGTGACATGATCAGCCATGATGATTTTCTCAATCCGGGTTGTGTGTTTAATTTTATTAAAAGTTAAAATGGTTATGAAAAAATGTATATAATATTAAAAAGTAGAAAAAGAACGTATCGCTGCGGTCCTGGCAGGAAATTAATTGGATATCTAAAATGCTTAAGCTGATTTCCAAAGAGCTAAAAAATCATGCACCGTTCACTATTTTTGGTGCTATGACCGGTATCTTTATTATGATATTTTTTCATAAACTGCCGAAAGAGACATCGCTAAATATTTTTTATATACTCCATCCCATACATGTGGTTTTAAGTGCTCTTGTTACGGCTTCTATTTATGAATTCCATGAATGTGAACACGTTAATAAAAATTGTATAAAAGGAAAATGCAACTTTTGGGTTTTATTGATGATTGGTTACTTCGGTTCTGTTGGTATTGCCACTATAAGCGATTCGCTAATACCTTATTTAGGCGAAATCATATTAGGTATGCCTAATAAGGAGATTCATCTTGGTTTTATTGAGAAGTGGTGGTTGGTCAATCCGTTAGCAATTGTCGGGGTATTATTTGCATATTTCAAGCCAACAACAAAGTTCCCGCATGCCGGACATGTTTTGTTGAGTACCTGGGCTTCCTTGTTTCATATTTTAATGGCTATAGGAGGTACTGTAAATGGCTGGTCTTATATCATTATTTTTATATTTTTATTTCTTGCAGTATGGACACCCTGTTGCTTGAGTGATATTGTGTTTCCGCTCTTGTTTGTTAAAAAACAAAAAAATAGGATTGGCAATGAAAGTAGAATTAATTAAAGAATCAGTCACAAAATGTTTAGATTCACTTCCGTCAAACGTTTTGTTAGTTGCAGCGGCAAAAACAAGAACACCAGAAGAAGTAAAGATTGCAATTGATGCTGGAGTGAAAATCATTGGCTACAACTACATACAGGAGGCAGAACGGATGTTCTTGCAAATAGGTCATTCGGTACAGTGGCATATGATCGGGCATTTACAACGCAATAAAGTCCAAAAAGCGATTCATATTTTCGACATGATTGAAACAATAGACTCAAAGCGACTGGCTGAATCAGTCAATAGACATTGTGCGGCAGAAGATAAAATCATGTCGGTACTGATTGAAATCAATAGCGGCAGAGAATCAAATAAGACAGGAGTATTACCGGAAAATGTTGAGGCGTTAATACGGGAAATAAGTAATTTGTCTCATTTGAGGATTCAGGGTTTAATGACCATGGGACCTCGCTTTGGTAATCCGGAAGATGCCAGACCTTATTTCAAGGCAACAAAGGCTGCATTCGATCGTCTGAGTAAAAGTGGCATATCTAATGTAGAAATGCGCTACCTATCAATGGGAATGAGTAATAGTTATCAAATTGCAATTGAGGAGGGAGCCAATATTGTTCGTATCGGTACCAAATTGTTTGGTGATCGGTAACTGATAATCAAAATATGGGGTCCCAACAATATCAAAATATGGGGTCAGTTCTTTCATTAAAGCATGAAGAAATGCAAATAATGTTATAAAAAAAGAACTAACCCCTTCTTCTACCAGAAATAAAAAAAATATTTTAGGTTTAAAAAATTGAAAAAGTTTTCATTTTACATTATATTAATATTGTCGATGCAGGATGATCACCATCCTGTACATATTAAGGGGCAGGAATAACATTTTAGGGTGTGGATACCACTATACCCACCGGCAGCAGCTTAGGTAGGGATCAGGCATGCCTGTTCCTTTTTAATTCCGCATGTGTTTTTTTTAATTAGAATGAAAAATTTCCTTCAAAGAAAATCGACAAGATTAAAGGAATTTAATTATTCGGCAAATCGTATCTATTTCGTTACCGTCTGTACCAAAAACCGTGAATCCTATCTTGGGTACATAGCCGAAGGGAAAATGCATTTGTCAACAATCGGTGAGATAGCTGAAAAATGCTGGATCAAAATTCCGACCCATTTTCCAGATATTGAATTAATGGATTTTATCATCATGCCGGATCATGTTCACGGCATTTTAAAGATTCAAAAATCATATGATTATAATGGGAACAGGCAGAATGATAATATTGGGAAGAGGCATGCCATTAATATAAGGAACAGCCATGGCGCGGATATGCGGAACAGGCATGCCGGAGATATACGGAACAGGCATGCCTGTTCCCTACAATTGAAACAAACGAGAAATCATCAGAAATTGCCGGTTGTAATCGGGTCTTTCAAATCCTCGGTCACACGAATGGTCAGACACTTGGGTGATGATGAATATTTCGCTTGGCAAAAATCATATTATGATCGAATCATCAGAAATAGCCATGAATTAAAAACCATTAGAGAATATATCAAGATCAATCCCCAGATTTGGTCACCGGATGATCATTCAATTGAATTTAAATCAAATGTAGGGTTCAGCCATGGCTGAACCGATATTTGGATACACATTTATATAAAAAAGCGGATCGGATCCTGCTGATCGGTTCTGGATCCGGCTCGGAAAAAAGGAGGGAACATGTCAATAAAAACACCCAGGGTTTATTGCTTTTATCCACCCTCAAAAAATGAGAAGGAAAAACTGTTGTTGTGGATTCCAAAGGAGGAGTATCCAAAATTCTTTCCGGGAAGGAAAAAACAAAAAGAGATGAAAAAATATTATCCGGATGGAATCGAAATTGAGGTTTCTGATGAGGGATTTGCCGAACATGAAATTAACATGGAAATGAATCCCGAAAAATTGAAGAAGGCTTATCATGATTTGGCCAGGCAAAAATCAATACCGATGTCGGGTGTGGTAGATGGACAAAGCCTGAAAAAAGATGCCAAGGCGAAAACGGTTGGACCCCGCACGACTGCTTCCAGAGTCAGAACCACAAAAAAAGCGGTTAAAAAGATCAGAAAATTACCGGAACCGAAGATGACCGATGGTGATGATGCTTTAACGGTTTTTTCTAAAATACAATAACAGGGGGAAAGAATGGCAAATTTGGAAATCTATATGTTAAATGTAGGCCAGGCAGATACCACGGTTATAAAAACTCCCGGAGGTAAAGTGATTATCATAGATGCGGTGAAACCATGGAAAATCGATGATATTTTAAATTTAATCCAAGTCAATGGGGGTATTTCCCATCTTTTAATAACCCATCCTCATTATGATCATTATTCTGCTGCTTCATATCTTGTGGATAATTACATGGTAGAGAAGGTGACCCTGGCACCTTTCTGGTTCAACGGAACAGGCACACCTTCATATCATAATATGATTAATCGGATTAATGACAAAAAAATTCCAACAAGATTTATATCCGGTTATGAGCGATTGTTCCCGGATGGGGGAAATTTTCCTGATTATGAAGATTGCCTTTATCTTGAGCTTCTCGGACCGACCAACAGTGCCTTAAAAGACCTTGAAGAAGCCAACATTATCAATCCCAATCATCTGTCCATTATTACCAAACTGGTGTATAAAAAGTTTGCCATGGTATCTGCCGGAGATGCACAGATGGAAAACTGGGCTCACTTTGACCAGGAAGGTTTGATAGACGAGAAATGTGATGTGTTGAAAGTCGCCCACCATGGCAGTAAAAGAGGTAATCAATGGGAGCGTATCGAACGCCTGGCGCCCAAGGCGGTCATCGTATCATCGGATCCTGATTGTGATGATCATTTACCGGATGCCATCGGAAGTATCATATTTAATCAATATGATAACAAGCAGGGGTGTGATGTTTTTCTTACCCGGGACACAGGTACGTTGAAAATCGAGGTGACCAACCCTGCAACGGGCAGGTTTTCCGTGCTGTCGTACGGTGATGGCAGGAATGATTCATTAACAGGCTTAAATCTGTCTTCGCCTCAAAACACAGATTGGGCAACATTGGTACAGAATAGGATATGAAGATGTAGGGAACAGGCATGCCTGTTCCTTACAATATGGAGGTAAAAGATATGTCTATTAGGAAAAAAATCACATTTTTAATGTTTGCAGTCGCCCTGTGCCTGTCAACAATTACCCTGTCATGCGTTAGCCAAACCAGGCCGTTTACCAGTAAAAAAATGACTTTTGAATTGCTGACGATTCATGCCGACATCTGTCCTAGAATTCCTTTCGATATGGACAAATCCAAAATTGTTTTTTTCAGTGATTTGCACCGGGGGATGGGCACGACGGATGTATTCAAAAACAATAAGATTTTATTTGAAAAAATCTTGAATCATTATTTTGAACTCGGCTACACACTTGTTTATAACGGCGACATCGAAGAGGGATGGGGATACCAAAGAAGCAATATTCCTCTGATCCTCGACAACCATAAAAATCAAATCGAAATAGAAAAAAAGTTTCTAAAAGAGAATCGCTATTATCGGATATACGGCAATCATGACGACTTCTATAGAGGGCATAATATGTATTTTGATAAAACCACGTATACACGGGTTTATCCGGCTGTTATATTTGAACAAATTCTGGAGAATGGAAACAAATTTATCATATTTTCGACTCATGGATGCCAGGGGCATGGATTACATGATGCCGGTGATGATGTTGCGGCCTGGGGAGTCTCCATTAAATACCTATGGCTTCTTCAGTTTAGGCAAAAAAAATTCAAATCGGATAAACAGGCGATCAAGGAAATGGAAAAAGTGAGAGCGGAATATGACAAGCACGAAAAATATATGTTGGAATGGGCTTTTGGTAATAGCCTCCAGAAAAAGTGCAATATTCTCATTGGCGGACACACACATCGAGTTATCTTTGAATCTGCATTTGAACCAAAAATGATTTCCATAATGAGAAATGACTATGAAGAGGAGGCAAAAAGAATTGAAAGGAATAGGGACAAACCAGACGAAATGGCTGCAGAAAGCCCTTTTGAAGGCGATGAATTCAGCCAAAGGAAAACATTAAGTTCTTATGAGCAAAAAATAATCGAGAAACTGAAAAAAATGGAGAGCGAACCGACTCAACCGCTTCAAATAACTGATAAATCAAAAAGAGATATTGCTTTCAGTCCGGTTTATTTTAATTCAGGTTGTGCCTTTTTCAGCGAAATACCCTGCATCGAAATATCCGATGGCAAAATAAAGATTACTTATATTCGATTGGATGCATCCGGCGAATTGGAATTTGATACACGAAGGGAAGCAAGCTTGAAAAAATACATTCAATGAAATATAGAACAAAATATTATTTGAAGGAGGAGGAGGATGAAAAAACAAAAGCATTTTCTTTTAATTGGATCAATTGTCATTGTCGGATTGTTAACCTTGGCAAACCAATGTCCGCCTTGTGAAAAATCACATGAACCGGGAAAAATGGGATTTGCCCTGGCAATCGGATTGAACGAAGTAGATCCGGATCACTATTCCGGTTGGATAGGTGAACTATCCGGATGCGAACCTGATGCCAAAGACATGGAAATGATTGCATCATCTCAGGGATTTGTTACCGACATGTTGCTTACAAAAAAGGCCACGAGAAAAAATGTGCGAGAAAAGCTTGAGTGCCTTTCCAAGAGGTTGAAGAGCGGTGACCTGCTGGTGGTGAGTTATTCCGGACACGGGGGGCAAGTTCCGGATGTAAACGGGGATGAAGATGATGGGCTGGATGAAACATGGTGTCTTTATGACGGGGAATTTCTTGATGATGAGCTATTCGCGCTTTGGACCAAATTCCAGCCCGGCGTGCGTATCCTTGTCTTTTCAGATAGCTGCCACAGTGGCACTGTACTGAAAATGAAGAAAGTGGATTTTGAAAAACCGGATCCGCAGCGAATTGAAATTTTTAAAAGAGAGTGGCAAAAGATCAAAAAACAACCGAAATTGGATAAACCCGCGATTGTCTCAATCATTGAAGAAAACAAAGCTATGCGAATGCGGATAACGCCAATGGTACGAAAAAGAGATATGCAGCCATTCACTATTGAAAATATCGCCCCGACGTTGGTTTCCAGACTGGCGTCCCCGATGATCTTGGCAAATACCTACCAGAGTCACAAAGATTTTTACGATAAGATTGGTAGGGAAGCACCCAAGGAAGATTCGACTTCTGTCAAGGCATCACTTATTTTGATTTCCGGTTGTGAAGATGATCAGGCGTCGGCAGATATCGGATTCAACGGGCTTTTCACCTGGATGCTGAAAAATGTGTGGCAGAACGGAAACTTTAATGGTAACCATCAAAAATTTTACGATGAGATAAAGACAAAAGTGCTTGCATCAAACGATGATCAGTCTCCGAAACTGTCTACGCTAGGTACCAACTTTGCCGTATTCCTTAACCAACGACCTTATGAGATTGAATGACATTCAGGCCAATTAATGTAGATTTGCTCTTTCGTTATAGCCTGAGAAAATTGCTTTATTCTGAATTTAGAGACTGAAAGATCGGTTTATAATGAATTGAAATCTGAGTAGGGAACAGGTATCCCTGTTCCCTACTGATCCCTGGCGATTTCCAATTTTTTTAGAAAATCATTTGACAAACCAGCGGAGTTGTTTTATATATGCAATATATATAATGGAAACCGTTTCCAAAAAGGAGGTTTCATGAAACGAGGAATGTTCAAACTCAAAGGGTTAATCGGAGTTATACTTTTTCTGTTCATTTTCATTTCCGGGTGGTTTGTTATTGGTTCCGAAGTGGAGAAAGAAAAATCCTGCTTTTTCAACAGCCTGCATCATACCGGGGAAGGCATGCGCTACTGGTATGAAAAAAGTGGCGGATTTATGGATATTACCGGGATTCCCTATGATAAACTGGATTGCCAGACCTGCCATATAAAATCCTGCGATAGATGTCATGCCCAAAAAGAGGGAGATAAATGCACCTACAGCCTGGAAAAGGCAAAGGAAACCGCTACCTGCCTGGCCTGCCATTCCCGGGAGAAAGTGACCTTTAAATTATGTGAAAGCAACAATACACTTGATGTCCATATAGCCAGTGGAATGGGCTGTGTGGATTGCCATAAGGGCGAGGATATTCACGGAGACGGTACGCCTTATAAAACCATGCGGGATCCCGGAGCAGTAAAAGTCGCCTGCACCAATTGCCATGAGCCGGAAAAAGATATTGAGGCGCACCAGGTCCACAATGACAAACTGGATTGTGCGGCCTGTCATATTGCCAACACCACATCCTGTCTGAATTGCCATTTTGACAACTTTTTAGAACAGAAAACCCGTAAGGGAAATTTTTTCCCGCCCTGTCAGGATTGGACCCTGCTGGTCAATTACCGGGGCAAAGTGACTTCCGGAAACGTTCAAACCCTGGTTTATCAAAAGCAAAAATTTATTGCCTATGCACCGTATTTTACCCATGCGGTTCAGGCCAAAGCCAGAAATTGTCCGGACTGCCATGACAACCCGGCAATCAGGCGCATTCAGGCGGGAGAATCGGTTCCCATGGCGACTTTTACGGATAACCGGATGATTTCCTGGAAAGGGGTGGTTCCCCTGGTTCCAGATAAATTGAAATGGGATTTTGCCGACAAACAAGGTGATCAGTGGATCCTTCTCAAATCAGATCAGGAACCCCTTGTCCAGTTTGTTTGCTATGCCGAACCGTTAACCGAGGATCAGTTAAAGAAACTACAAAAATCACAAAAAAAGTAAGCCGGTCTACCATTTCCGACGGATATCTCACCCGGATGACGGGAGTAAAGTGTTATCCGTAACGGTGAATCGAATCAACCTTATTGATCAGATGCAATTTCTTCTGTAATTTTTGTCCAAACTCCATCCAATCCGTACAATTGAGTATAAACATGTTCCCAGCCACCCAGATAATGAATTTTAAACAGTTGCTTGGGCCTGGGGTATTCCCGGCTGAATTCCAGGGCGATCAAATCATTAACCGGCCGGAATCCATAATGGGCAAAAGCACGCTGAGCCGTATTACCGAACAGATAGTCAATGAAGGCTTCGGCAATATCACGATTCCCATGTCGGTCAACATTTCGATCAATGAGTGCAACCGGATTTTCTATCAATATAGTAGCTTCCGGTAGCAGGAAGGGGAATTCCTTGCCCTGTTTCTGTCTCAGAAGGGCTTCGTTTTCATAAGTGAGCAGGACATCTCCGATTCCGTTTTCAAAAGTGGTCACAGATGCCCTTCCCGATTTATCCATTACTTTGACTCTTTTTTGGATTTCTTTGAGAAAGTTTTTTGCATATGCTTCATCTTTTTGATTCAGTTTCATTTCGCTCAAATGCAGTCCGCTTCCGTAAATAGCGTTTACCACCCACATGGCTCCTCCTGAAGTTTTCGGACTGGGGTAAATCACATCGACGTCCTTACGTCTAAGATCTTCCCAGCCTTTTATGACTTTTGGATTCCCGGGTCGAAAACAGATGACCACTACCGACCGGGTTACAAAACCGTCATACTGTCTGTTTTTCCAATTATGGGTAATCAAATCGGTTTTTTCCAATCGGGCAATATCCTTTTCAAGTGACAGTGCAGCGATGTCTGCTTCAAATCCAGAGGCAATGGCTCTGGATTGTGCGCCTGAGGCCATATAGGATTCGTAAAACCGGATATCTTCTCCGGTTTTATCTTTCCAGTGTTTTTTAAAACCCGGAATAATTTCTTTTTGATATACTTCCTTGGGCACTGTGTATACTCCCAGGGTAAGGGTCCTTAATTTATTCTCTTTGCTTGTGTCACAACCGAATAGTACAAAAAATGAAATAAATAATATTAATAATTTTTTCATATTTGACTCCTTTTTCAAATGATTTTCCATGATATTGGTGGTATTGCAATTGTACTATAATTATAATATATTAATATTATTTTTTCAACTTTATTCCTGATAAAATTTGCTTAATTTTTCCAATTGTAATTTGTTCGAATTGAAAAGAATAAAAGATTTAATTCGGAACAAGAGAGGTTGAGAGATTATTCTCCGGTGTTTATTTTGATTTTTTTAGTCAGTATTTAAATTTTTCAAATTTTTTAAATCTTCTTCTAATTGAGTGGGTTCCATTTTTATAATCCACCCTTCCTGATAGGGATCAATCATCAGGATTGTAGGATCCTTTTTTATGTTTTCATTAATATGAATTACCTTTCCGCTTGTAGGAGACCACAATCTATGGGTCTTGTTTTGTGAATCTTTAATAGTCAAACAAGTTTCTCCCTGATGTTTTATTGTTCCTGATTCCGGAAGATGAATTGATGTAATATCAATAAGGCTTCTCAGAAAAACATGGTGTATTCCAATCGTCACATGTCCTTCTTTTTCAATTTTTACCCAGGAGTTATCAGGAATACAATAGTATTGTCCCGGAGGGAGGTGAAGCGTAACCAGTTTTATCTCCGCTATTCCTTTTTCCGCAGCAATTTCCTCGTAGATAAACCTCTTTTCCAAAGCCCTGGATACAATACTTAATAATTCATCCGGGGTAAAAGGTTTGGGTAAAAAATCAAAAGCACCCAACTTAATGGATTGCACTGCTTTTTTTATAGATGGATATCCGGTAATCATAATCAATGTGATATCCGAATTTCTCTTTTTCACCTTCTTTATGAGTTCAATACCGTCTAAGCCAGGCATCATTAAGTCAATAACCATAACAGCATATTTTTTTTCCGGTTCTTTTTTTAATGCCTCTTCTCCACTATATGCCATGTCAACGATATGTCCTTCAGCTTTTAAAGCACTGGAAATACTTTTACATACGGGTATATCATCATCTACCACTAAAATATTTGCTTCATATTTCATCTGTATTTTCCTCCTTTGAATTTTTCTTTTTTATTTCATTGACGGGAAGAGATATTACAATAGTTGTACCTTTTCCTACCTTGCTTTGTGCGCGAATAGATCCCTTATGTTGCTGGACAATCCCATAACTGATTGAAAGTCCCAGTCCTGTTCCTTCCTGCCCTCTTGTGGTAAAAAAAGGATCGAAGATTTTTCCTACATTTTCTTCGGAAATTCCAATTCCGTTGTCTGTAAAATTTATTTCAATGAATCGTTTGTCTTCGGATAGTCGGGAATCAATGGATAAGTTGCCTTGCCTGGGAATTGCCTCCATTGCATTGATGATGACATTGGCAAATACCTGTTTGATTTTATTCATATCAATCATTATCATTGGGAGTTTTGAATCCAGGTTCTTTTTTATATTTACTTTATGCATTAAGACATGGTTTTTTAATAACGACAGTGTTTTTTCAATAACATCATTAATATCTGCAAGGTTTTTTTCAGGAGGGTTTTGTCTTGAAAACTCCAGAAGGCTTTTTACAATTGTACTGCAGCGAGAAGTTTCATCTATGATTAAATTTAAGTTTTCTTTATAATGGTTATTCTGTTTAAAATTTTTTGAAATGAGGTGTGCATTAATCAATATTGAGGTTAAAGGGTTATTGATTTCATGGGCTATCCCGGCGGCCAGCTTTCCCAATGAACTCATTTTTTCTGCATGGATCAATTGATCTTGAGCCTTTTTTAGTTCTATACTTTTTGCTCTCACTTTTTTTTCCAAACTTTTGTTTAATATCAGATATTTTTTGTTAACTTTTTGCAGTTCGTAAGTCATCTTATTAAATGAATCGGTCAATTGCCCAATTTCATCATTTGAAATAATTTTTACTTTATGGGAAAAGTCTCCCTCTGTTACTTTCTTCGTTGCAAACAGCAATTTTTTTAATGGGTTTGTTATCATTTTTGTAGTGGAATATGCAATAATGAATAGTAGAATCACACTGATTAAGGCAATTCCAAAAAAGGTAATCACAACACGATTTTTAAGGTCCAAATAGGGGGCTTCCAGCATGCCAACATAAATCATTCCGATAATTTTCCCGTTCAGATTTCTAAGAGGTTCGTAAGCTGTTCTATACCATTCGTTTACAACAAAAGCCCTTCCAATCCATGGAACACCTTTTAGCACAACCTGTTCATATACTTCCTGGGACACAAGGGTTCCGATAGCCCTTGTTCCATCAGATCTTTTCACATTGGTGGATATGCGAAGATCATCTTGAAAAATTGTTACCGTTCCAACATCTTTTCCTTTATGTCTTTCTCCTCTATAAACGATATCTTTTACTTTATCAACAATCTCAAAGTTTTTATTAATCAGTTTTCCCCCATATAAGATACCGATCAATTCATTTTTATATCCAAAAATTGGCGCTGCTGCTTCAATGATCATGCCTGAAGTTTCTTCAACGGTTGACCTTGATCTTGCTTTCGGAGTCGGAATTAATCTGATTTTTGCCTGTTGAGCAAGTGTATAACTTTCTTTTTCTAAATTTTCTCCAGTGATTATTTGAGTGGATACAACATCCTTTTTATTTGTCAAGACGTATTTTACTATACTATCACCAATATATTTTTCCTGGTTTGATGGAAACCTGGATCGCAAAAGAATATGTCCATTTTTATCAAATAAAGTAAGTATATCCAATGCTTCATTTTTTCTGATTTCGTGCAATTCTTTTTTTAATCTTTGCCACTTATTTTTTAGAATTGAATCCTTTAAAAAAAATCTTAATGCTGTTAGCCGGACACTGTTTTTTATTGTAGTACATTCTGTTTGATATATTTCCCTGGCAGAATTAAGGTCAAGTCTTACCTTATCCTGGGCTTGTTTGACTATGGTATTTCCGATTAATTTTATCCCTGTTATTACAGATAAGGAAATACCGATTAATATAATTGTAGAGAAACTGAAAATGAGTTTGGTCCTGAGAGAGAAATTGTTCATTTATCCCCGAATAGAATTTATTCTAGAAAACAATCAATTTTCAGGTTTTCATTGATGAGTTGAGTTAGTATGTTAATTTTTTCCTGGCTGTTTTCTGTTAGTAAAGCCTCTATTCTATCTGTTTGTTTGGCTATTTCAAAGGTATCACTTTCAACCAATAAGAGAGGGATATCCTTGTCTGAGGCTTGAGAAATTATGTTTGAAGGAGGAACAATGTTATTGGTTAAGATGATCCCAGCTGTATCACTGTCAATGGCAGCCAGAATCATATCGTTGCGATCCCCGCTGGTGATCAGCAATTTTTGGGTTTGATTGAACTGGGGATTCCTTAAGGCACTACTGGTTGACATGGCTCCCACAAAGATCTTTTTGATAATATTTTCCAGGCCGTTTTCTCCGGCTATGACCTTGGCGGCCATTTTTTTTGAAAGATAACTGACTGAAAAATAAGTGAGCTGTTCCCGGTAGGGGATGATGCCCAGCACCTTGACGCCCAAATCGGTGATCATGGGCAGAAAGAAATCCGAAAAATTATTTACATCCCGGACTTTGTTTAGGATGACCCCGCCCAAATTGATATCATTCCAATCGAGGTATTTTTTTAAATAGACGATATCGTCCATGATGGTCTCGTTATCGCCGCTGATGACAAAAACCATCTGGGCTTCCAGATCCCTGGCCATGGATATGGAGTCCAGGTGAATCGATGTTCCGTAAGCCAGATGTTTACCGCCTTCGATGATCAATGCCTGTTTACCGGCTCCTGAAATTTCTGCCATTTGCAGCAGTTTCTCCTTTACGGTTTCCCGGGTGTAAACGTACCTCAATTTTGAATGATTGAATCCAAGGGTGATATCCTCGGATTCGATCTCGGCATCCAACTTCCATAGGTTTTTTATCAGAAAACAATCATAATCCCAATTCTTTTTCCTGCGGTATACCAGCCGGTCACCGAATGGTTTCATAAACCCGAGATTCATCTTAAATGCCGAAGCCATTCCCACGATCAAGCTGGTTTTACCGGCGCCCTCGCGGGTTGATGCCATTAATATTTTTTTCATTAACTTTCCTCCTCTGGCTTTCTGATGAGTATCCGGACATCCAAAGCCCTCAGTCCTTTATCCTTTTCGTAAATCACAATCGGATTTATTTCGATATCGGTTATTTGATTGCATTTGCTAATGATGGAACCGACCTTGATGATGGTGTCAACCACTCCCTCGATGTCTCTTTTTTTCTCACCCCGGACCCCCATGAGAACCGGAAAGGATCGTATTTCCTTCATCATTTTTAAAACCTCTTTCCGGTTGACCGGAAGTCCTCGAAATACGACATCTTTGATGACTTCAACATATATTCCACCCATTCCGCACATGACTATGGGACCGAAGGATCGGTCCATCCGGGCACCCACGATCAATTCAATGTCTTTTTCGACCATTTCGGAGATTTCGATTCCATCGATGGAGGCGTTGGGATTGTAATTCTGGGAATTCTGGAGAATGGCTTCATAAGCATCAATAACTTCATTTTTATTAAGCAGATCCAGTAAAACTCCTCCGGCATCGCTCTTATGAAGAATATCCCGGGAGACCACTTTCATGACCACTGGATATCCGATGGACTCGGCATACTGTACCGCCTGATCAATGTTTTTGGCAATCCTGCTTTTGGGCATCTGAATACCCGCGGCTTCCATAATCCCGGCGCTTTCATGGGATAATAAAAATGATCGTTGTTCGTCCAGAGCCGGGCCGATGATCCGGTTGATTCTGTCCACATCGATGTGGGCGGTATCGACAGTATCCGATTTTTCCCTTAAATATTGCTGGTATTGAAATGCTATACCCAGGGATGAAACCGCATCATACACTTCACCGTAAACCGGTACGTTTTTTTTTCTTAAGGTGGAAATGGCCTTTTCAACATCTTCGCCACCGACAAAAGCGTAACTGATGGGCTTTCCGGCTGACTTGTGGGCCTCGAAGGTCTGAGTGATCATGGGGACCAGGTTTTCGGAGTCAAAGGTTGACGTTTCACAGTATAATGCGATGGTGGCATCCATATTTTTGCTGTTAACCGGTGCGGTGAGTGCCTGCTGGTAGTGATCGGAGTTGGCGCCTCCGGTGATGTCAATGGGATTTTTAGTTGAACCGAAACTGGGAACTTCTGAACCGAACACCTGCTTCAGAACGGTCTGATCATCATAGAGGTCGATACCGTATTTTTCAGATGTGTCGGTTGCCAGGACGCCAACCCCGCCTCCGTTGGTGATGATAACCGTCTGATTCCCCCTGGGTCTGGGCGAAAAGGCCAGGAATTTGGCCCAGTTAAAGGCCTGGTTCAGGGTTTCGGCCCGGATGACTCCGCATTGTTTCATGATGGCATCGAAAATTTCATCAGATCCGGCCAAAGAACCGGTGTGGGATGCCGCAGCCATGGCGCCCCGTTTGGAGCGGCCGGATTTAATGACAATAATGGGTTTTTTTTCCGTAGCCCATTTTAGGGTCTCGATCAATTTCCGGCCATTTTTGACTCCCTCGATATACATCAATATTACCCGGGTTTCTTTTTGGGGGATAAGGTATTTCAGGAGATCAGTTTCGTCGATATCACATTTGTTTCCGGTGGATACGATGGCAGACAGGCCGATATTATCCACCGCGGTTTTTCCGATCATGGCCACGCCCAAGGCACCACTCTGGGTCAATATAGCTACATGGCCGGGCATGATTCGGGTCGCGGAAAAAGTCGCATTCATGGAACAGGCCGCTGAATACAATCCGAAGATATTGGGGCCGAGAATTCTGATTCCCTGGCTTCTGGCGATTTCTACGATTTTTTTTTCCGCTTCGATATTCCCGACTTCTGAAAAACCGGAAGTGATAATTTGAATATGCCTGACTGCATGCCGGGCACATTTTTCAACACTCTCAATGACGAATTTGGCGGGTACGGTAATGGTTACCAGGTCGACTCTATCCTCTATGTCGGCAATATCCGGGTAGACTTTACAGCCCAGAATTTCTCCGCCCCTGGGGTTGACCGGGTAGATCTTTCCCGTGTAACCTCCGGAAATGAGGTTGTCGATGATGGTATGACCGATCTTGCCTTTGGTACCGGAAGCACCGATAACAGCCACATTCCGGGGTTCAAAGAGATATCGGATGGAATGGTCATCCCCGTTTTTCATTGCTTTCTCTAAAGTTCATGACCAGTGAATAAGAGCCGCTTTCAATGATCTTGTGCATGTCGAATCCCATTTTTTCGAAGACACTCAACATCGGTTTGTTTTCAAGGAGCACTTCGGCCGTGAATCCCAGAAGTCCATCATTTTTGGCCAGCTGGGTGAGATAGGTCAGCAGTACGGTCCCCACTCCGCGGTGCTGGAAGTCTTCGCGTACGGTGAAAGCCACCTCGGCGGTATGGGTATTTTCATCTTTAATAAACTGGCCCATGCCAATGGCGATTTCTTTATGGTTTTGTTCAATGGTGGCCAGGATAATCATTTCCTCAGAATAGTCAATGATCACGAATTCCTGCCTCATTTTATGGGGAACATCTTTTCTCATGGACATGAATCGCCTCTCCAGGCTCTGATCTGAAAGGGAGTAAAAAAGATCCTTTATCAGGGGTTCATCGTTGATTCTCACCGGCCTCATCAATATGGGCAGGCCTGACCGGGTGGTCCGGTAAGTTTCCAGGTGTTCGGGATACTCTCCCTGCTTGCCGGGAATGAATGCCTGGTCCTTATAAATCAGGTTTATTTTTTTTGCTTCCTCAATTAGCCAGAGCCTGAATTTGGGGTGGGCAATGGAAATGATATCCATGGCCCGCTCCCGGATATTTTTACCGTGAATATAGGCAATGCCGTATTCGGTGACAATGTAATGGATGTCGCCCCGGTTTAAGGTCACACCGGTTCCTTTATCCAGAAAGGGAACAATTCGGGAGACGTCACCGTTTTTGGCTGTTGTCTGAAGCAACAGTATGGTTTTCCCTCCCGGGGCCAGAACCGAGCCCCTCATGAAGTCAGCGCTTCCTCCGATACCGCTGTAAAAGGTGTTGCCGATTGATTCGGCAGTTGCCTGACCGGTCAGGTCTATCTGAAGCGCCGAATTGATTGCGGTAATATTATTGATTCGGGAAATAACCAGGGGATTATTGGTATAATCAATGGTTCTGAATTCGAATAGAGGGTTGTCATCAATGTATTTGTAGGTTTTCTCAGTCCCCATACAAAAGGAGGCTATCGTTTTACCCTTGTTCAAATTCTTTTTGGAATTGTCAATAACTCCGGCCTGAATCAATTCAACGATTGAATCGGTGAGCAGTTCGGTATGGATACCGATATGATTTTTATTTTTCAGACAGTTTAACACCGCATTTGGCACGCTTCCGTAACCCAGTTGAATGGTATCACCGTCCTTGATGATTTGGGTGACATGCTTCCCGATGTCCCGGGCAATTTTATCGGGGATAGTGGGTGAAAACTCCAGCAGTTTTTCATCATGGTTGACAATGAAATCGATATTTTTTATATCAATGAAGCTGTTGCCATGGGTGCGGGGCATATGGGAATTGGTCTGGGCGATGATTATCGAGGCATTTTCAACGGCAGTCATGGTGATATCCACACTGATTCCCAGACTAACTTGACCGTTTTTATCAGGTACCGACGTTTGAATGAGGGCAACGTCAATCGGGATTCTTTTGCTGTTCAGCAGGCTGGGTACCTGGGAGAGAAAAATCGGGGTGTAATCAGCAAGTCCGGAATTGACCGAATTGCGGGTGTTATCGCCCACAAAAAAAGAGTTATGCCGGAAATTGTAGGTAAAACTTTCATCGGCATAGGGGGCAACTCCCAGGGTCCAGATATGAAACACCTCGGCATCGGCAAAGGCCTTGGGGTAATTTCTTACATATTTGATCAAGGCATTGGTAAGATATTGAGGCTGCCCGCATGCAGTACTTATAAATATCCGATCTCCCCGGTGAATATTGCTGAATATTTTTTCTTCCGGTGCAAATTTTTCCGGGTATTTTTGTTTCCACTTATCAATCATATTTTTTCGGGTGATAAGGCATCTTTATTGTTTAAGCCGGCCAATGGTTTGATTCCGTTTTTATTTAATTTAAAAGTACTTTTAAAAATAACCGAGGTTTTGTAGCCTTTTTTTTATCGCCTCTGTTTCTTCTTTGCTTAGTTCTTCTTTTGAACTTATATCCATTGAAACCAGGTCTCTTAAAATGTAAACGATGAATTCATTAACACTACTAAATCCGCTTTCATTGATCACTTTTTTCAAACGGTTGTACAGAGGTCTTGGAATTTTCAGGGTGACTTTATCTTTTGACATTCATTCAAATTTTACTCCTTATGGGTGTTAAAGTCAATTTTCTGACACGGTCTTGGTTAAAGAATATGAATTGATGAGATGTTTTATTCAAGATATCCAAGCTGACTCAGTTTTTGTCTTATGTTTTCAGACCCTTCCGGAGCATTGAAAATTTTGGTTTTTAAAAAGCCCACATAAACTCTCTGTCCTTTGGTAATTTTTTTATCTTGAAACCTGTTTTTTTCTTCATAGGCCTTTATTTTTAGATTCCCCACCATAATATGAATTTCATATACACTTCCCTGGTAATAGATTTCCTGTACATCTCCCTGGAGAGGGCATTTCCTTTCTTTCCTTGGAGAAAGCAGAATGTCCTCTGGCCTGGCCAGAAGCACTATAGATCCTTTCCGGACAGGAGGAGTTGCCTGAACATTCAGTTCCCCCCCCGTTTTTTCAATAATTATTTTATTGTTTTCGTACCTGCCAACAATAACATTGGTATTCCCGATAAAGCTGGCCACAAATTTGCTTTTCGGGTATTCGTAGACTTCTTTTGCAGTTCCGATCTGTTCAACTTTTCCCCGGTTGATGGCCACTATTTTGTCAGCAATTTTGATGGCTTCATTCTGATCATGTGTGACAAATATACTGGTAACCTTGATTTTATTGTGAAGATTGCGTATCCAATTGGCCAGGTTGTCTCTGACTTTGGCATCCAGGGAACCAAAAGGTTCGTCAAGCAACATGATTTTCGGTTCCGGAGCCAAGGCTCGGGCAAGCGCAACCCTCTGGCGCTGTCCACCCGAGAGTTGAGAGGGGAAATGATTTTCATAACCTTTCAGGTTGACCAGGTTAATGAGATCTTTTACTTTTTGTTTTATGATAAATTTGTCCTTTTTTAAAATTTCAAGTCCAAAGGCAATATTTTTTTCTACTGTCATATGCTTGAAAAGCGCATAATGTTGAAATACGAAACCCACCTGTCGTTTTCGACTGGATATATCGGTTACATCTTTACCGAGAAGATATGTTTCTCCTTTATCCGGTTTTTCCAGACCGGCAATTATTCTGAGTATGGTACTCTTTCCTGAACCACTGGGGCCCAGCAGGGCAACCAGTTCGCCCTCCTTAGCTTGGAAACTGACGTTATCTACCGCGACAAAATTTCCGAATCGTTTACAAAGTTCATGAACCCTGATGCTGACCATGTTAACCTTCTTTTTCTTTATAAATAAATTGAATGATATGGATTACCAAGACAGAAATGAAAATGAGGACCAGGGAAGCGGAAAAAGCGCCGAGATAGTTTAAATCCGTGAATTGATCATGGATATACAGGGTGGCGCTCTGGGTTTTTTTTAAAATATTGCCACTCACCACCAGCACGGCACCGAATTCTCCGATAGAACGGGCAATGGTGAGGGTTAAACCGTAACCGAGCCCCCACTTTATGGTTGGCAGGGTGATTCTCCGGAAGATTTGCCAGCTGCTGGCACCCAGGACCCTTGCCGCTTCTTCCTGTTCTGTTCCGAATTGGCGAAGGATAGGAATGATCTCTTTTGAAACAAAGGGCAGGGTTACAAAAAGGGTAGCGATAATCATACCCGGAAGGGCATAGGTAATTTTAATATTCAAATGGGTAAAAAATTTGCCCAGCCATCCATGGGGTCCGAATAAAATAATGAGCATGAATCCGACGACAACCGGCGAAATCGCAAAGGGAAGATCAAGTAAACTTTCCAGAATCAACTTGCCCTTGAACTTCTGTCGGGTTAGTACCTGAGCCATAATAATTCCGAAGATGGTGTTGATAATGGCTACAATTATACAAATAAAAACGGTTAAGGTGAAAGCATGGATGGCAGTGGATGTGGTTAGCGAGGCAATTGCTTGTTTCCAGTTTTTAGATATGATTTGTTTAATGATTCCAAAAAAAGGGACCAAGATCAAACAGAAAAACCAGATGACAACTGCTGATATTAATAATGTTTCCGGCAAGCGATATTTCCCCTTTCTCCTTCTGGTTCGATTAAATTGAGTGTTATTCATATTTTTTTTTCCATTTCTGGAGGAAATTTAATATAAATATGATGGAAAACGAGGAAAATAAAAGGATTAAGGAAATGCCCAACGCTCCCGGAATATTGCCGCTTTCAAATTCTCCGTAAATGTAAACGGATGCGACCTGGGTTTTCATGGGAATATTTCCGGCAACAATGACAATGGATCCGAATTCACCGAGGGCACGACTGAATGAGAGTGCTGTTCCGGTTAACATAGCCGGTGATAATTCCGGGAGAATAATTTTTAAAAAAATGGATAAAGGTGATGCGCCGAGAGATTTGGCCGCTTCTTCCATATCTTTCTCCATGGCAATAATTACCGGTTGAACCGACCGAACCACAAAGGGGAAGGTGACAAATAATAGGGCCAACATGATACCGGGTTTGTCAAATATTACATGAATTCCAAGGCGGGAAAAAAATTGACCGAGCACACTCCGGGGACCGTAAATTGATACCAGCATGATCCCGGTTACCACGGTTGGGATGGCGAAGGGGAGATCAATCAATGTGTTCATGGTTTTTTTTAGCGGGAAATCATATCGTACCAGAACCCAGGCTGTGGCTGTTCCGGTTATGCAGTTTATGACGGCAATAATAAGGGATAAGAAAAAAGTTAATTTCAATGAATATAAGGCTTGGGGCTGGAAAATATGGCTCCATAGACTGGAAAGATTGGTTTTAAAAACAATTGAAATTAAAGCCAATATGGGTAGTAAAATAATGATGCCTATATAAAAGAGTGACAGGCTACGGAGATATAGGCCATTTTTTTTGAAACGATCGCCGATATGATTGCTCATGTATAATTTGTTTTTTTAGTAAAGGCTAAAATCATACTCTAATTATAGTATATTTATGTTATTTTTTCAACCTGAATCAAATTTCTGAAAACAACACATTGGTCAGGTTATTTTTTTTATTACATTTTTTCGGTTGAAAAATATTCCATTTGTACTATAATTAGAGTATATTTTATAGTGGAGGTAAAATGAAGCGAGTCATAATTCTTCTTTTCATTTTGTTTACAATAGCAGTATCATTCATGAGGCCGACGGAAATCAAATTCAAAGGGCTGGCTCAGACCTGGTTTTATTACATAGAACAGAATTCAAGTGAAAATGATGTTTATGGATTTACATTAAGGAGAGTTCGATTCAAACCATATGGTTCTTTTTCGAACTCTATCAATTGGACACTGCAGTTTGGATGGGATATGCAAGTCGCCAGATTACTGGATGCCTATCTCGATTTTCAAATATTTAGAAACCTTCAGTTTAGAATCGGTCAATTCACTGTTCCCGGTTCAATATCCAGTTCTTTAACTTCTTCCGGAGAGCTTGATCTGATCGAAAGATGTGAAATCACTCTTAAATGGGGTAGAGACAGCGGGCTTTCCAGTTATCGGGCTGTTGGAGCTCAAATACACGGTAAGCTTATACAAAATAAACTTTACTACGCATTTATGATTGCAAATCCGAGAACCTATGGAATTTTTACTCCAAGTCTGAAAGAAACTGAATATATTAATGAAAATGATGGGAATGCTCTATGGGGAAGAATTCAGGCAACCCTCCTTGATGGATTAAAATGTGGCGCTTTTTTTGGAGTCGGCCAGGAAGGAACCAATGAAATAAAGAGAAGTTCTTATGGCGTTCACCTGTTTTTTGTCAAAAACGGAATTAATTTGAAAATGGAATATATCTACGGTCAAGTCATTGAAAGTGAGCAAAAAAAAATCTACAAAGGGTTATATCTTCTTTTGGGATACCGAATAAATAAATTTGAACCCATTATAAGATATAATTTTTATGTTCCGAATCAAGGAGATATGGATGATTACGGAGTGAAAAAATATAAGGCCTTTACCATGGGTTTCAACTATTTTCATAATAAAAATATCAAGGGGCAGGTAAATTATGTGATAAGGAATGGATCCATGGCTGAGGGATTCGATGAATCGATAAAAAGCAATATTTTTTACATTAACCTTCAATTTTCTTTTTGATTCCGAACTCCGAATGAATTTTGATGGAACCACTCTTACACGAGATTCAATTATTGATATTTTTTTAAAATATTTTGTTGAATGGTTGATTTTTTTTTCTGAATAAATTATATACATATAGTGTTGTATACAATTGTTTTAAATGTTTGGAATTAGAGTAAATAGATATGAGCTTGCACATAAAAACTCAGGAGGTAAAATGAAAAAAGCGGTGATGATGATTTTTTGTCTGACATTCTTACTTTCAATGGTTAATTCCGGAGATTTTAAGTATGTGGGTGTGAAGAAATGCAAGATGTGCCACAAAGGCGAACGCAAGGGAAATGTATACGAAACATGGATGGAAAAAGCTCATGCCAAGGCATTTGAAACCTTGAAGAAAGAGGGTCAGGAGAAGAATCCGAAATGCCTGGAATGTCATACGACGGCTTTTAATCAAGGTGGATATAAATTGGATGATCCCAAGGCCTCAAACTTCGAGGGGGTTCAGTGTGAATCCTGTCATGGTCCCGGGTCTGTTTTTAAAAAGACCAGTATCATGAAAAACAGAGAAATGGCCTTGAAGAGCGGCTTGATCGACATCAATGAAAAGACCTGTACGGTTTGCCATGATGGAACCAAATGTGAGCATGCCAAGGGGTTTGATTACCAGAAGGGCCTGAAGACGATTGATCACACCTATACCAAGAAATAAAGTCTGAATACCAGTTTTTAAATAATATTATTTATCCGAGAAGATCTGTGTCTAAACTCATTGTATTCCTGCTTATTTTAAGTTTGGCAATTTCCTGTAACCGGGAAGATGAAGTCCGCCAATATGTTGAAACCGAGGCGGATCCCCCTGTTTCTGATACTGTAACCAATAAAGAAGCAGGCCGGACAGTTCCGGAATTGAACTGGAAAATCCCCCAGGATTGGACTGAAAAAAAGGGTACCGGTCTCCGTCTGGCGACCCTTGTCATGGGCGGGAAGGAAAACCCGGCCGTATGTACGGTGGTGGGTTTGACGGGTGATGGGGGAGGAATCGAAGCCAATATCAAAAGGTGGATGGGCCAGTTGAGTATTTCCTCCGAATTGGATAGCGAGAAGAAATTGGACCGGTTTCTTTCCCGACAAAATAAAATAAAGATTTCCGGGGAGCTCTCCGGTCTCTTTATCGATTTTACCGACCTGGCCCGGTCCCCGGATAGTCTGTTCATGTTGATAACGGTTTTTCAGCTTCCCGATAAAACGATATTTGTAAAAATGATGGATAAAAAAGTCGTGCTATCCAGGCACAGAAACCATTACCTCAGCTTTATCCGGTCGTTCGAGGTCTCCAAAGGAAATGATGTTGAAAAAAATTAGCCGCCAGCCCCTGATCAAGTTCCTGGCTTCTCCGAAATTGACCGTCATTTGCCTGTTTCTGCTGTTGATGGTTGTGATCTGGGGTACGGTCTATCAGGTTGATTACGGGCTTTACGCCTCCCAGCAGAAGTTCTTTTATTCATGGTTTGTTTTTCTGTTTGGGGTTTTGCCCATCCCCGGTATTGTTCTGATTTTCTGGGTTTTATTCTTGAATGTTTTAAGTGCAATGTTTTTTAGGATTCCCCTGAAATGGTCCAATACCGGAAATATCCTGATCCATGCGGGGATTCTGATTTTTTTTGTGGGCAGTTTTTTTACTTACCATTTTTCACAGGAATCCATGATCAATTTACGGGAAGGCGAGGAGAAACATTTCTCGGTTTCCAGCCGGAATTGGGAATTAGCAGTCTGGGCAGCCGGAGATAGGAGAAAAGTCGTATATGCGGTTGATACGGACCGGCTGGATCCTGAAGACCGGATACGAATTGAACCCCTGGGACTGGTAATCCGGGTGTTGGAATACCATAAAAATTCCGTGCCCCGCCTGATGAATAATGGGAATATTGGTGGTCGAATCCTCAATGCTTCCGGAATACAGGACCTGAAACCGGAGCCCCAGCAAAAAGAGCCTTCCAATAACCGGGCCGGATTGATATTTTCTATTGAAACTCCGGAGAGGGTTCCGTTTAGAATTCTTTTGTATGCAGGGGACAGGAGTCCGACTCGGGTGAAGATCAATGAGAGCCCGTTTCATTTCTCGCTTCGCAACAAGCGGTTTTTGCTGCCATTCTCTCTGAGGCTCATCGATTTTAATAAGACAGAGTATCCTGGTTCCTCCATGGTAAAAAGCTATGAAAGCCGGGTGGAGATGAAAGTCGGGGAGTTATCCCGAGAGGTGATTATTTCCATGAATAATCCCCTGCGGTACAAAAATTTCACCCTGTATCAATCCTCCTATTTCATTGCAAAAAACGGAACGGAATACAGCATCTTGGCTGTTGTTGAAAATTTCGGAAAAATTTTTCCCTATGTTGCCAGCACCATTATTTTCCTGGGATTGTGCATCCATTTTATACTGATGTTATTGAAGAAAAGGAAAAATCAAAGGGATAGTTTCGAATGATGAAAAGATTGGGAAATATATTTTCATTTCTGGTTTTATTCGGGTCACTGGTTTCCATGGGCTGGTCACAGAACGATCAATTGAAAACATCGATCAGTTCCTTAAAAAATTTGAAAAGGGTGGTGATACTGGAAAACGGAAGAAAAAAACCCCTGGATACCTATGCTCAGAATATATTAAAACAGTTTTCCGGACGGAGTCAGTTTGACGGAAAACCGGCGATCGTATGGTTGTCAAGGGTTTTACTGGATCCGCAGCAGAGCGTTGATGACCGGGTTTTCCTGATCAATCACCCCCAGGTCCTCCATTCACTGGGCATCAAAGCCGGTGAAGATCGGGATCGCTACAGCTACTCCCGGTTGGGTAGCTATTTCCCCCGGTTGAAAAGTCTGGCCTTTTCCGCATCGAAGCTTGGGGGTGATGAAAGAACAGTGGTGGAGAATGAAATTATCGTACTCTACAATAAATTATATCTGTACCAGCAATTGATCGAGAGTATGCGGTTTGCCCGGACTCGAAGGGATTTGACCATTGTCAACAACCGGATCAAGAGGTCACTGGGACTTTCGGAAAATCGGGAGGAGTTCACCCAGCTGGAATTGATGGAGAGGATAAACCTATTGGATTCTCTCCGGCAGGACATAATGAACAAGCCGGGGGAAAAAAGATCTAAGAGTGATAACGAAACCCTGAAAATTATCCGGCAATTGGATAAAAACGCATCCCAGGCCGAGTCCCTTCCTTTTATTGTCATTTATGAACCACAAAATCAGACTGAAAACTGGATCAGTCCCCGGGAGTCGCTGAACAGAAGTTACCGGCTTCATATGCCCATTAAAAAGGAGATCATTCTGTTGGGACAGGTTTCCGAAGCCTTCCTGACCGGTGATCAGGAATTATTTGATCGTTCCCTGAGCTCATTTAATGATATGACCTTGAAGGCATTGGAAGGAAAAGTGACCACAGGAAAAATTTCTGCTGAAATTCTATACAATCAAATTGATCCGTTTTACCGATCTGAATTTTTCTATGGACTCTCGGTTTTCTTATTGCTGCTCTCTTTTTTATTCTTCAAAAAATGGCTATACAGAAGCAGCTTTGTTTTACTGGTGGCCGGGCTTATGTTTCATACCTATGGGATGGTTTCCCGAATGGTAGTCATGTCCAGACCTCCGGTCACCAATCTTTATGAAACCTTTGTTTTTACCGGCTGGATGACGGTTGTCCTGGGGATTATCCTGGAATTTTTCAAGAAGAAAAAGATTGGCATTTTAACCGGAAGTATTTCCGGTATTATCATGCTTTTAATTGCCGGCAAATATGCCCTGGAAGGCGATACCATGGGGATGCTGGTAGCAGTATTGGATTCGAATTTCTGGCTTTCCACTCATGTGATTACCATTACCATTGGTTTTGCCGGAATTGTTATATCCGGTATTATCGGTCATGTGTATGTGTTTCAGATGCTTTTTATTGGCGATAAAAAGGATATTGCAAAGAATACCTTTCAGTCCATATATGCCACCCAGGCCTTTGGCCTTATTTTCACTTTTCTGGGAACGGTTATGGGAGGAATGTGGGCCGACCAATCCTGGGGGCGTTTCTGGGGCTGGGACCCCAAGGAAAACGGGGCTCTGGTGGTGGTTTTGTGGTCGGTTATTCTGTTTCATGCCAAATTGTCAAAATGGATCGGAGAAAAAGAATTTTCCCTGGGAACCGTTATCGGAGTCGTTACGGTTGCCCTTTCCTGGTTTGGAATCAATTTGCTGGGCGTGGGGCTTCACAGTTATGGGTTTACCTCGGGCATTGCCCTGGTCTTGATGGTTTTCATCATCATAGAATTTATATTTGTGTTGGTCAGCGGAATATATCTGAAGAGAAAAACCATCTCTTAAAAGTTATTTGTTTTTTTCTTTGTACTCCTCCAGGGTGGGGATGGTAATCGGTTTTATTTTTTGTGTTTTCAATTTCTGGTTAATGGCATCCAGCTCTTGTTTGGCTATGGATTTAAATTGAATGCTGGCCTTTTTAACCTCTTTTTCCAGTACCTGCATTCTCTTGAGCTGCGGTTCGGTGGGTTGGCCTCCGTAATTGTTGACCACTCCGTAAAGGTGGACGACCTTCTCGCGCAGCTGTTCTTCTCCGGTAATTCCCTGGTCCTTGCGGGTGGCTGCCAGCTTTTTATACATATTGTCCAGTTTCCGGGCCAGTTGTTTCAGTTTCTTTTGCAGGGAGCCTGCCCTTTTCAACTGGGCAGCCCGTTCTTTGGCCTGGTTCCTGACCTGGGTTACACAATATCCGGTGTAAGCCAGATTTTCCTGCATGTGGTACAATTTCCATACTGTTTCCTGCTGGACTTTGCGGTCTTTTGCTGAGTGGGGATAATCATCACCGAATAGGACTTTCAACTCGGTAGTATAGGTCTCTTTTCCCTTGGTCAGTTTGATTTTGTAGGTCCCTTCCGGAGTCAGCGGACCCTTCAGGGCGTATCCGGCCAGTCTACGGGCAGGCGGCACCTTGGGAGGTTTGTATCTCAGAAACCAGTATACGATATTCATACCGCGGCGTTTTCCTCCGGGCAGGGTTTTCAACAATTTGCCTTCGGAATCGAATATTTCGAGTTTCATATTGCCGAACATGTGTCGGCGTTTCAGGTAATAGGAGATCTTTCCGACCAGAAGCGGATTGGAACCGACCCACTCTCCGGATTGAACCTTCCGGTAATCTCCCCCGTAGGTCCTGATATAAACCGGAGACGGTTCAAACAGGTGCACTTTTTTCTGCAGTATTGGCTGGCTGATTTTCCTCAACAGGGTAATATCATCGATGATATAGATACCCCGGCCATGGGTACCGATAATCAGATCATCCTCACGGGGATGAATGGCCAGGTCGTGGACAGCTACCGGGGGGAAGTTTCCGGTAAATTGGGCCCATTGCTTTCCGCCGTTAATGGAGATAAACAGGCCGGCTTCGGTGCCCAGAAACAGCAGGTCGGGATTGACCAGATCATCCCGGATGACCCGGGCATAACCCTTTATGGAATCAGAACTGAGGGAAGTCCAGTTCTTTCCCAGGTCAGTGGTTTTGTACACATAGGTATTCATATCACCGCTTCGGTGACCGTCAAACACGGCATAAGCGGTCTCTGGATCGTGGCGGCTGGCCTGAACAGAGCTGCTCCAGGTATGTCTGGGCAATCCAATGATATTTGAGATCACATTCTTCCACGTTTTTCCGCTATTCCCGGTGACCTGCAGATTGCCGTCATCGGTGCCGGCCCAGATGATATCGGAATTCTTCGGAGACACGCTGATGGCATAAATGGTGCAGTGATTTTCAGCAGTGGTATTGTCAATGGTCAATCCTCCGGTCTTTTCCTGTTGCTGCTTTTGGGGATCATTGGTGGTGAGGTCCGGCGATAGCTTCTGCCAGGAATCACCGCGGTTTGTGGAACGGAATAAAAACTGGGAGCCCACATAGATGGCCTCTTCGGTTACATGAATGGGGGTGTTCCAGTTAAACCTGAAGTCCGGCTCTCCGGCTGTGGGGTAGGGCTTGATATCTTTGCTTTCCCGGGTATCACGATGAGTCCGGAAAATATTCCCTCCCTGGTATTCACTGTAGACGATATTTTTATCCTTGGGGTCTGCAAAAACGTAAAAACCGTCGCCCCAGCCCACACCGACCCAGTCGCTGTTTTTGATGCCCCCGGGGCTGCGGGAAGGGCCTGTCCAGGAGCCATTGTCCTGCAATCCCCCGTAAACATAATAGGGATTATCCATATCATAGCTGATTCGGTAAAATTGGCTGACCGGCAGGTTGTTTAAAAACCGCCAGCCATAACCACGGCTATTGGAAACATAAACCCCGCCATCGGTTCCCAGAATCATGTGTTTCGGATTTGAGGGATTGATCCACAGGGCGTGGAAATCAACATGGGGACCCCCTTGAGATTCAAAGGTTTCACCGCTGTCTTTGCTGATACCCAGCACAAAACTTGGCTTGTACAGGATTTTGTGATTCTGGGGATCGGCAATTAGCAGGTTAAAATAAAAAGGCCTTTCGTTTATGATCGGGGCAGTGGACATTTTTTTCCAGTTTTCCCCCATGTCAATGGAACGGTAAAGCGCGGTTTTTTTGGATTCAACGATACAAAAGACCATACTGGGACGGACCGGTGAAATGGCAATCGAAATTCGGCCCAGGTTTCCCCGGGGCAGTCCGTTGTGGATCTTTTTCCAGTTCCGGCCCCCGTCAAGGGAACGGTACAAGCCGCTTCCCGGACCTCCTGAATTGAAAAAATAGGGATAACGGCGATATTGCCACATGGCCGCATAGAGGATATTCGGTGCTTTCGGGTTTATGGCCAGATCCGCGCAACCGGTGTTCTTATCCACATACAATATCTTTTTCCAGGTTTTCCCACCGTCAGAGGTTTTGTAAACCCCCCGCTCCTCATTGGCATTCCACAAATGGCCCATGGCAGCCACATAAACGGTATCCGGGTTCTGGGGATTGATCACGACACGGCTGATTCGTTCGGTTTCTTTCAATCCCAGATTTTTCCAGTTGTCACCGCTGTCAGTGGTCTTGTAGATCCCGTCCCCGACCGAAACACTGTTCCGGGGCCAGCATTCTCCAGTACCCACCCATACGATCTTGGGATTAGACTGATCAATGCATACGGAACCGATACACTGGTTGTATTTTTCAAAAATCGGTTTGAATGAAACCCCGCCATTGGTTGTTTTCCAAACGCCTCCACCGGCAGCGCCGACATAGAAGATATTGGGGTTTTTATGAACGACATCCAGACAGGAAATTCGGCCACTCATGACTGCCGGACCTATGGGCCTGGCCTTTATGGACCCGAAAATATATTCATCGATTTTAATTGTTTTTTCGGATTTGGTTTCTGCGTTTACAAATATTGAGGTCATAAACACAGAGATGATGATCAAAAAATAGAATTTTTTCATGCCTGATCTCCTCTTGGCTATTTCTCCTCTTTTTCGGTTTCCAATGCCTCTTTTTTCTCGGGCATAATAAACATGGAATCATCCAGGTCAAGGTTGATTTCAACCTTTTCCAGAGTGAGTTGCCTGACCGTGTTGCCGCCCATTTTTATTTCTGTGGAGTGGGGCATGATAAAGCCATGAACCTCTTTGAAATCTCCCTGAAAAGTGTCAATTTCATATTCCTGCTCACCCCGTTTGACTTTGGATGTGATCTTGATAGGCAGAAAATATTCGGAATCCAGATAGATATACCGAATGTTGCTGCTCTTCATGGTCAGTTTCAATTTATAGGTTTCGGTTCCTTCGACTTCTTCTTTTCCCATCAGTTCCACCTGGTGGCCTTTTTTCTGATAATCCATCAGGGAACCGTCAATGTCGGCATCCTCGGCAAGGTTTTTGGTTTGTTCATCTGAAAGTTTTTGCGGGTCCGGATTACCTCCAAAAGGATAAATTCCCCAGGCAACGATTCCATCAAAGGCCTGGACCATTTCCATTCCCTGAATAGTGGCATTCAGTCGGAACTTGTTGGGCCTCTTATTGAAAACAATAGCAGGTCCTTCAATACCCTGGGTGGTAAACTTCAAGGTCAACTTCATGGTATTAATGGATTTTAATTTCTCGTATCCACCCAGTGCCTCATAATGCTTTTTCAATACATCGTCCACGGTGAGGTCGGAACCGAGAAGGTTCATTGAAATGAGTAAAACAAACCCCAGATAAAGAATTTTTCTAAACATGGTTTTCCTCCTTGTTTTTGAGTATTATTTATTAGAATTTAAAATAGGTCATACGTTTATCAAAAAAAAAAGTTTTTTTTGTAGATTTTAAAAAAAGAATATAAAGTATGAGTTTGCCGGGATTATTTTTTCCCGCTTATTTTATCAATTTCATCAAGAACCAGTTCAATGATCCTGGGAATTTTTTTCTTGATTTCCGGAGAGAGATGCATCCCGGTCTTCAGGTTTTTGGGTTCGACACCGATGACAATGGTTTCCGGGGTATTACCGATCAGGCTGGACAGATTAATCACTTCCAGTATCCCGATCTGATGCACCGAGGTTTTGAAGAGATTCGGACAGTTGGGCGCGTCATCAATATGAAACCGGTAGATTGAGCCAGGCGAGCCTCCACCCTTCAGGCTGTCAATCACAATCAGATGATTACATGAGGTGATAATATTCAGTAGGCCGAAGCCAGCGGTTCCGCCTTCAATAATGTTGATTTCCGGGGGGAAGTCTTTTTTCTGAATTTCCTTGATGACATGGATACCCACCCCTTCATCGCACAGGAGTTCGTTGCCGACCCCTAAAATGGTTATCTTGGGGGAGGGAATATTTCTATTCTTTCCCCTATGTTTCATGTTTCAAATCTAACCAAATCTTTTTTGTTTGATAATGATGCTTTACTCAACGATAAACTTTTTAATTTCATTGGTCTGGGGATCAATGAGGTGTACTGCACAGGCCAGACAGGGATCGAAAGACCGTATAATCCTGACCACGTTAATGGGGTTATCAGGATCCGGTACCGGGGCGCCGATCAGGGCTTCTTCATACTGACCTCTGATCTTGCGGTTGCAGCGGGGTGAGGCATTCCAGGTCGACGGAACAACGCATTGGTAGTTGTCAATTTTTTTATTCTTTATGTTTATCCAGTGTCCCAGAGATCCGCGGGGCGGTTCATAAAATCCGGCACCCATCCCATTTTCGGGTGGTTCCCAGTGTTTGGTGTCATGAATCTTGAAGTTGGGTTTGGTCATCTCAGTCAGTAATTGATCGCACCACTGGTAACAGGCATCCACCACCAGTTTGGTTTCCAGTGCACGGGCGGCATGTCGCGCCACAACACCCGGTTTGACTCCCTTTCCAACCAGTTTGAGCAGGTCAGGATTCTTTGCTATCAACTGGCGGGCCAGAGGACCTACTTCCATGGACATGCCATTGTATCTTGGGGCCTTGGTAAAGGAATAGGCCCGCTTTTTATCGAGCTGAAAAACGGTTTGCCCCTTGGCGGGATGCAGGGGTTTCCGGCCCATATACCAGGCATAATTGACGGCTTCGGTAATTTTTTCGGCTTCAAAGGGCTCCACGACGATATTGGCAGGGTTCAGTTTGTTGATGACCCCGGCCGGGAAAAGGAGCTCATCCTTGGGTGGATGTTTGTGCAATGAACCGTAGGAGAGATAATTGTAATGACCTCCTCCCAATCCACTCGTTGCCAAAGGCAGCAGAGGACCGGTACCAAAGGCCAGTACATCGGGCAGGTATATCTCATTGACGAATTTTGCCTGTTCATCCAGCATGGTACGGAATTTTAATACCTGGGTTACATCCGGAAGCTGGGTGAATCCGCCCACCACAATACTCTGATAATGGGGCTGCCTGCCGCCAAAAATGGCTCCCATGTTCCGGGCCTTGGCCTGCATGGACAGGGCATCGATATAGTGTTTGACCGCTGTTATTACCATATCCGGATCATTGACGCAGAATTCGTCCGGTTTGTATCGGGGGGTCAGGGGATAGGTATCCTTGGATTTGACCAGGGTTAGTATCTTATCCTTGACAACCAGCAGTCCCTTGTCTTTTCCCTGATAATTGGCTATGGCCATAATGTCCAGATAATCCAGGGCCGAGAGGTGGTAAAAGTGGAGCGGATGATCATAAATATACTGCGCACCCATAACCAGGTTTCTCAGGAGTGTGCCGCCGGTGGGTACGGTTGCTCCAAAGGCATCATCCAGGGCGTAAGCCGAACATAATTGATGGACGCTGTAACAGACACCACATATCCTGGAAGTCACATAGGATGCATCCCGGGGATCTTTTCCCTTGAGCAATAATTCCATACCCCTGGCCATGGTTCCGGAGCTCCAGGCGTTCTTGACTTTACCGTTTTCGATTTCAACTTCAATTTTCAGGTGTCCCTCTATTCGTGTGACCGGGTCAACAACGATTCTCTTTCCCATTTTACGCCTCCTTTCCTGATCTGGCTTTTATTTTTTGACTGGCTGCGTACATGATCCTTTTCTTCAATTGATCATCGGCATCTGCATATAGCGGAGTCATTCCCTTATAGAATATGGGTTCGGCACAACCCATACAGCCGGCCCCGCAATCAATACAGAAATTCTGTCCGTCGTTCCATCTCCTGACCGGACAATCGGAATAGGTCTCCGGTCCCTTGCAGCCTTTTTCAATCAGGCACCAGTTCTTTTGCTGGGGGTCATTCCAATCCTGAAGGAATTTTTCATCTTCAAAATAGGCACGCCGCCTGCAATTGTCGTGAATGACCTCACCAAAATACATGAGGGGCCGCTTGTGTTCATCAAGAGCCGGCACCTTTTTGGTGACCAGGTAGTACACAATGGTTCCGACCAGGTGGTCCACATGGACCGGGCAGGTGGAGAGATTGATAATGGGTTTGTTTTTTACGATTTCGCTAACCCCAACTGCACCGGTGGGTCCGGCAGCCGGAATTCCCCCGAAAGAGGCACAGGCACCCACGGCAATAATGACAGCGGCATTGGAAGCGGCTTCCAGTACGATTTCACGGAAGGGTCGGCCTCCAATCGTGCAGAAGCGGTCATCGGCCATAGGAATAGATCCTTCCACTATCAGTACATAGCCACCCTGTTTGACTGTGGCATGATAGGCGGCTTCAGCCTGGTAACCGGATGCAGCCATGATGGTTTCATGGTATCTGATCGATAACTTGTCCAGAATAAGCGAAGCGACCGGCGGATTGAGGGAACCGGCAAAGGAAATCGTACAACCGGCGCAATCCTGGCCTTCCAGCCAGATGACCGGTGGTTTATTGGAAGTCGATGCAGCCATTACAGCTGAAAGCGTATTGGCAAACTCCAGTTTCGAAACACCCATTACTGCAGCCATTGATCCGCAAAATTTCATGAAATCACGTCGGGTTATTTCTCCAAAAATTTCACTCACTTTTACCTCCTTATTTTGGTTTGTTGAAGATAGGAAAATGACAATTGAATTGATGATACGGTATACACAAATAAAATTATAAGTAAAGAAAAATGCAAAGTCAACCAAAAAAGTCTCATTTGTTTCGTAATTTATTCACCCAGCGTTGACGGTCAACACCAATTTGACTTATATCAGCTACATTTGAAATTAAACCTGGTTTTTATTCATATTTTCCAGATATATCTTATAATTTTCTATAGAATTGAGGTTGTAATACCATCCGTTGTTTTCCATTGGAATATATTTTGTTTGGCATTTTAAAAAGAGTTTACTGATTTTATTTTGCTTTTGTATCAGTAATTCTTCTATCTTGGGAATCAAATTTTTGTTGTAAAAGGCAAAAAGAGGTTCAAATTTGTTTTTACCAGAAACAGGAACCACGATATCATATTCATCGGTATAAGAATTCAGCTTTTCGATGAAATCAAAATTGACCCCTGGTATATCGCAGGCAATTACAAAATTAACTGCATTTTTTGAGGCACGAAGGCCTGAAAGAATACCCATAAGAGGTCCTGTATTGAGTTTTTCATCAACAACAATACGGTGGGGAAGAAAGTCGAATAATTCTCTGGATTGGGCACTTATTAGAATTTCTCCAAAATAAGGCTCAATATCATTGATGATTTTTTCAATGATAGTAATGCCAGAAACAGGAAGAAGTGCCTTGTTTCCGTTTATCCGAGCGCTTTTCCCTCCCGCAAGGATGATTGCACTCGTATTCTTTTGTTTTTTCACCCCAGTAAAAAATATTTTAAACTGAATATAATAATTTATACTGGTTAAAATACCTAAAAAGCATAAATACAGCTAAAAATGAGCTGGTTTGTTTTTTGATCGTCAGCATTTAAATGTTTGCTAATAAAGTTTGTGTATTCCAAACCAAAAGAAACACCACTGCCCATAACATATTTAATACCCACATATATACAATTGGTGTCATCTAAATCTCCATTACTCAATTGTTCTTCATCAAGACTTTCAAATGCATAACCAACCCAGGCATTAAATTTTTTGCTGGCTTTGTATACCAGTTCTGTCCAGAAAGCGGTTACTTTTGCTGCCTCAATTTCCATAGCTGCCGCATTATCATAAACGTAAGCTTTGGAAATGAAGTTTTTTAAATTTTGTCCGACAGTAAATTCTCCCGTTAAGGTAAACTTGGAAAAGGGAATGGTCCAGTCAAAACATACTCCCATGATATTCACATTATTTTCATAGGTGGTTTCTGCTTCATCCACTACAATAACACCGTCATGACTTTCTAATCCATATACTCCGGAAACACCAATCTTGATTTTTCCTTTTGCTCCCAGATTCAGGCCTAATCTTCCTTGTAATATAGGCATATAGGTGGCCCTGGCTTCGGCACTGGTTGGATCGTTAACACTGACGGCAATATTAAATGTACCAGTAGAGTAAGCATAACGAATCTGCGCCCGTCGGAATCCGACATTACCAGTCTGCCAAAGAGCACCGTTGGTATTTATGGTGGTAGGGCAAAGGGGTCCGAAAACATCCCAGAATTGGCCGAATAAAAATGTTGAACTTTCTTTGGTTAGAGTGAAGTTGGCATGACGTGTTCTGAATTTCATTTGATTTGCAGTTGAGTCGAAAAGATCCCATTCCAGATGAGCTCCGATTTTCCATCCATTCCCAACTGTGGCACCGGTCCATTTAAATCCGAAACGTGTATTCATGGCTGTAAGAGCAACGTTACCATCTCCCTCTTTGGCATAACGGGCGGCAATGATATTGTTAATCCCACTATCCTGGATGTGGGCATCAAGCTTTACGAATCCATAGAAGAAGAAGTTGTCTGTCAATTTGACAGCACCGTGGGTGTTAAAGGGAATCATGCAGAGAATTACAAAGGTTGTACAAAAAATAACAAGATTTTTTACTTTCATATAAAATTCTCCTTTTTAAGGTTTTCAATTTCTGAATTTATTTGAGTGTCTTTATAACTTTTCTGTTTTGAATAAATTGTTAAATTTAAGATTAAATTAACTCGAACCAAATTATAAGAATAAAAACAATAAAAGTCAACCAAATATGTTTCGGTTTTCAAAAAAAATTGCTTTCTATCATTCCCATTTGATTTTCTCTATTGGTTTTTTTTTGATATAATGGGGATCTGAAAAGCACAAATGAGAATTAACCGCAGTATAGTAAAAAAAGATAAATCGGATCTGTCGGCCCGAAGGATCCGTATTTTGTTTAAGGGCATCGTACAGGGAGTCGGGTTCAGGCCCTTTATTTACCGGAGTGTCCAGAAGTTCCGCTTATCGGGATTTGTGAAAAACACTGCCAGGGGAGTGGTTGTGGAGGTTGAAGGCCTTCAACTGGACAGGTTTGTCCGCTATATTCTGAAAAATCCGCCGCCGTTATCCCGGATTGAACATCATCAGATCACTGATCTGCCGGTCCGGCTTTCGGTTGGATTTGAGATTGTACCCAGTGAGCGGGATGATTTGTGTGATTTGCTGGTATCCGCCGATATTGCCATCTGTAAAAATTGTCAGAGGGAACTGTTTTCCAGGCAGAACCGGCGCCATGGCTATCCCTTTATCAATTGTACCGATTGCGGCCCGCGCTTGACCATCATCCAGTCCCTGCCCTATGACCGACCGAAAACAACCATGAAAGCATTTGAAATGTGCCCGGCCTGCGGGAATGAATATGTCGATCCGACTGATCGGCGGTATCATGCCCAGCCGGTTTCCTGTTTTCAGTGTGGTCCTGAACTGGCTCTGTACGGAAATGAAAAGTTTAATCATAAGGACCTGATTGAAACGGTCTCCGAAAAACTGAAAAAAGGATTTGTGGTGGCCCTGAAGGGACTCGGGGGGTATCATCTGGCCTGCCTGGCCTCATCGGATGTTTCGGTTGTGAAATTGAGAAAATTGAAGAACAGAATGACCAAACCTTTTGCCCTGATGGGAACCCTGAAAATGATTAAAAAAAACTGTCTGGTTTCCATAAAGGAAAAGCAGATCCTGGATTCTCCGTCGGCACCAATCCTGTTGCTGGAGAAAAAAGAGTCTTCAACCCTTTCCGATCATATTGCTCCGGGGCAAAACCATATTGGATTTATGCTGCCCTATACTCCCTTGCATTTGTTGATAATTGAAAAGGTCGGGGAGCCGCTGGTGATGACCAGTGCCAATTTTTCCGGCGAACCCATCATCTATAAGGATGATTTCAAACCTCTGTCGGATCTCTCGGACCTGATTTTAACCCATAACCGGGACATCCATGTCTTTGCCGATGATTCGGTGGCCCGGGTTTTTGATAATAATTTGTATATGGTCCGGCGGAGCCGGGGATATGTTCCCCTGCCTCTTAAGCTTCCCTTCAAAGTTCCCCGAAAAACCGTGGGCCTGGGAGCCATGTTGAAGACCACCTTTAGCGTATTGTTTGATGACCGGGCCATTGTCAGCCAGTATATCGGCAATACCGATTCTCCGGCTTCAATAGAAGCGGAGAAATTATTACTCCATCACTATCAGCACTTGTTTGCCTTTAATCCGGAACTGGTGGTGATTGACCGGCATCCGGAATATCCCAACCGCATCCTGGTCGGGGAATATGAGAAATGCCAGGTGATGGAGATTCAGCATCACCGTGCCCATGTCGGTTCTTTACTGGCCGAACACGGTGAGTTAGGCAAAATCCTGGGGATATCCATGGACGGTACCGGATTCGGGGATGACGGAAAAATCTGGGGGGGGGAATTTTTTGTTGGTGATTACCGCCAGTTATCCAGGTTTGGTCACCTGAAGTATCAGCTGTTACCCTCGGGAGAACAATCCATAAAAGAACCCTGGCGTTATGGGCTGTCAATACTGTATGCGTTGTATGGTGATTCGGAGCCGGTCAACAAACTGGCGGAAAAATTCAAGGACAAGGGAAAACTGGTTTTGGAAGCCATCCGGAAAAAATTCGGGGGCATCGAAACCTCCAGTTGTGGCAGGCTGTTTGACGCCGTGGCCGCCATTCTGGGAATCGGATATTTTAGCACTTATGACGGTGAACTGCCGTCCCTTCTTCAGGCCCTGGCTGAAAAAAGTCTCAGGCCGGATACAATCTATTCCTATTCACTGAATCAAGAGGATGGTTATATTCTGGATGTACTTCCGGGCCTGGATGACATGATCAGGGACAGGCAGGATATTCCCGAAAAGGCATTCGGGTTTCACAATACACTGGCCCACGGATTTCTGGAAATGGCCAGGAAAGCCCGTTCCGAATTAAAGATTGAAAAAGTCGGCCTGACCGGAGGTGTGTTTCAGAACACACTGCTGCTGGAATTGACCCGCAACCTGTTGGTCAAAAACCGTTTCGATGTCCTGGTACATTCGGAAATCCCCTCCAATGACGGTGGGATTTCCCTGGGTCAGGCTTTTCTGGCTGCGGCCAGCTATTTATAGGAGTTAGCCAATGTGTTTAGCAGTACCCATGCAGGTAACGGAAATCAATGGTGAAATGGGAAAAGTTGAAATCGGCGGTGTCTGCCGTGAAGTGGGATTGATGCTTCTGGAAGATATCCGCATCGGTGACTGGGTGATTGTACATGCCGGTATTGCCATTTCAAAGATAAATGATCAAGAGGCTGAAGAAACCCTTAAGCTGTTTAAAGAGGGCGGGATGATCTGAACGGAAACATTGGTTTTGGTTCTGAGTTTAGATATTGATTTCTGATCTAGAGTTTATACTCCAAACCCAAGAGCAGGGCCCAGGGTTTGGCTCCCGAGCTCCAGGATTCTTTCTCTCGCTGGTTTTCAAGCAGTCCGGTAAAATAGAGGCGGAATGATTTGAAAAACCGGTAGGCGATTTTGGCTACCAGTCTTTTAATGGGGGGATCATGCAGGGGATGGCCGATTTCCTGGGGGTAATATTCACCGTAATTTACATTCAATAACAGTTTGGGTGATTCGTATCTCAGGTTCAGGTATCCGCCCTTTCCTTTGATGGGGGTCTTGTATTGGTAGAATATGTCCCGAAAATATAGGCTCCTGGGCCAGTAAATATCCTCTTCGTCGAATTCCCGATGAAATCCATAGTGGTCCCAGATCCATTCTCCGGATATGGTGAACCTTGAAATCTTAACCATGAAATCAATACCGGTATGTTCTTTGTATTCCTTTTGCTGTTCCGAGCCGATGCCATCCTGTGCTTTGTAGGAAAATCCCAGTGCCCAGTTTTTGCCCTGGGCCCCAAGCCGTATGATTCCGGCCTTGCTGGAATTGGTGTCTCGGTTTTCCTCTCCGTTAACAATGGCAATATCAAAGGAAATGAATTTGTGCCCGTAATGAATCACCAAACCGGTTTCGCGCCAGAGAATGGCTTCGGTTCGGATGAAGGGGGCACCGAAATTCAGGTTGTTGGAAAAAAAATCGAAATGGTGCCGGCCGAAGGGGGTGAGGACCTTTCCGAATTTGAGGTTCCATTTGCCCAGCTGCAGAGCCAGGTTCAATTTTGAAATCGTGAAGGTTTCAAGCTCGAAATTGGCCAGGTAATCCTCCCGTTCCTCGTCGGTAAGGATGTTTTTCCCAAATGGCTGATCAATAAAAAACTCACTCTCAACCGTCAAAACCCCTCCCCTGAATTTTTTTTCAATATTGGCCTGGATGCTGGCTTCGGCACCAAATGACATTTCCAGACCGCTCCAATAGATACGTTGGTCATCAATGGCATAGGATCTGAAGGTGAAGTCGAGTTGAATACTTGTGGAATCGGTAACATTGATTTTTTCCAAAGAATATCCTTGCCAGAAAAAGCCTAAAAGTCCAAGGATAATTAAGATTGGTTTTGATCTGCTGGCCCGCATGGTTACCTCCTGATTAAAACATATATGAAATTCCCCACTGAATATGGTGGGTAAAAAAGTCTATCATGATCTCACCTTCCATATCATCGAAATGCATGCCATGAAGATGGGAGTAGGTGATTTTGTATTCCAGATAAAATCCGAAATGCCTCCAGGGTTTGTATCGCAGCCCGATTCCCAGTCCGGCCCCGAAGTTTCGCCAGCTGGGCTGGTAGGAATAGGCATCCCATTCCGGGGCATTTTCGGTTAACTTTAATTCCAGATGGGGAATGGTTGGCCCGGCAGTAATGGACAGGAAGGGTTGAAGTCGACCATCCGGGATTTTTTCGGTTGGAAGCAGCATGAGCCGGTATACCAGAGACAACCCGATGTGGTTAATCCCATGGGAAACGCTGAAGTAATCCAGGTAATTCTTGATGGCATCGACCCGGTCAATCTCATTTCCATCAAGCACACCCGATACCCGGACTTGCTGGTCTTTGTCATTCAAAAAAATTTTGTGATGAATGAATTCAATCCCGATTCCCAGCCGGGGGGTTTTTTTGAAGAAGTGGATGAAGCGAAATCCATAATAGGGTTCGGTGAAGGCATCCGACGCATCATCCAGTTTCAGTTGAAGCAGCGGTTTGATAAAGGCATTGGGAATGATGGAATTATCCGGGAAAAATGAATCATCCTCAAAATAAAGGTGGGTAAAGGTCAATTGATCGGTCGGGGTGGTGATGGATAAATCGGCGTAAACCGGGAAGGATTTGCCCCGGTTGTATTCGATATAATTCAGGGTCATGCGGTGGTTTCCGGATTTGGGAACGGACAGACAGGAACTCCATATCAATGGGAAAATCAACGCCAAAAAAAAAAAAACCTTTTTCATAAGCCCATAATCATACCATGAAAACAAAGATTAGACAAAGCCGGCAGGGTTTTTTGTCTTGACAAATTTTACTGTGAAATTATATGATGTGACTGGTTTTCAAAGGAGGTTATTTTGCTATTATTAAATCGTAAAGATGTGATGTCTGTTTTAGACATGAAGGATTGTATGGATGTGGTTGAAAAAGCATTTGTCGAATTTACCAGGGGAACCGCTGACCTTCCCTTGCGTGTAAATATCAAACCGCCCGACGGGTTGTCGCTCTATATGCCAGCCTATTTGAAGGAACTGGGTTCCCTGGCCTGCAAGGTGGTCACGGTTTACAAGAACAATCCCTCAAAATACAATTTGCCGGTCATCACTGGCAAGGTTTTGCTTCAGGATCCGAATACCGGGGATGTCATATGCATCATGGATGGCGGGTATCTGACCGCTGTTCGGACCGGGGCGGCATCCGGGGTGGCTTCCAAATATCTGGCCCGGGATGAGCAAAGTATGATTGTCGGGATCTTTGGGGCCGGGGTTCAGGCCAAAACCCAGCTTATGGCCATGGCAGTGGCCCGGCATATTTCCAGGGCCTATATTTTTGATACCTCTGATGAGGCGGCCCTGCATTTGGTAACGGATCTGGGCGCGGAACTGGATTTTGATATCATTAAAGCGGATTCTCCGGGTCAGCTGATGGAGGCCGATATCATCTGTACCGCCACATCTTCTCCGGATCCCTTGTTTGATGGTGAAGCCATTAAACCCGGCACTCATATCAACGGGATTGGAAGTCATACCCCCAATGCCCGGGAGTTGGATACGACCATCATCAGGAGATCGAAGCTGGTGGGGGATTCCCGGGAAGCCTGCTTTAATGAGGCCGGGGATATCATGATTCCTCTGCAGGATGGTTCCATTGATGAATCCCATTTTTATGCGGAACTGGGGGAAGTGGTTACCGGTATAAAGCCAGGAAGGACAGATGAGGCGGAAATTACGATTTTCAAATCAAATGGGCTGGCCATCCAGGATGCAGCCACTGCCAAGCTGGTTTATGACAAAGCGGTTAAGGCCGGGATCGGATTCCGGGTGGAATTGTAAGGAGATATGACATGAAGATCGATTTAATTGGAATAAATATCCTGATTACCGGTGCCAGCCGGGGAATCGGCCAGGCCATTGCCCGACTGCTGGGAAAGGCCGGTGCCACTCTGGCCATACATTACCATCAAAATCAGGAATCTGCTCAGGAGCTGCAAAAAGAAATCGGTTCTCCGTCAGAGGTTTTTCAGGCTGATCTGGCAGATTCTGAAGAATGTATTCGTCTTTTCGAGCGGGTTGAAGAGAAATTCGGGCATATTGATGTGTTGATCAACAATGCCGGAATTGCCATTCAGTCCCCGGTGGAACTGGAGCCGGAGGCCTGGATCCGGGATTGGGAATCCACTCTGAAGGTGAATCTCTCGGCCACTGCCCTGCTGTGTAAACTGGCCATCCGTCATTTTCTCAACCACAAGGGGGGGCGGATCATCAATATTGCTTCCCGGGCAGCTTTCCGGGGGGATACCATCGATTACCTGGCCTATGCAGCCTCCAAGGGCGGTATGGTCTCTTTGACCCGGTCCATTGCCCGTGGTTTTGGCAAACAGAACATCAAGGCCTTCCTCATTGCCCCGGGTTTTGTCAGGACCGATATGGCCCGGGAATTCATTGATTTCTATGGCGAGGAAAAGACCATTTCTGACCTGGCTTTAAATCGGTTGACCGAACCCGAGGATGTGGCACCCATGGTGGTATTTTTAGCCAGCGGCCTGGCCGACCATGCCACCGGCGGCACTTTTGACATCAACGCCGGCAGTTACGTCCATTAGGAAGAAATTGGAGTGTAAGTTAGTCTTTCCATCGAGCAAAGTAGTTGAAAAAACAGAGTAAGGAGTCAATATTGTGGTGATGATGCTTAAGCTAGAAGCTAGAGAAGCTAGAAGCTAGGGACGGTGCCTTACTTTATTACTTTTTGAATTGTGTTTTTCTTATTTTTGCGTCCCGATATAATTTTGGTAATGAATTAACCTGAAGATCTGTAAATAACGGTATCTCAATTATATCAGTATATTTTAATCCGGAAAGCTCTTTTACTAACACCAATAGCTCTCCTCGAAGCCTTTTTCCTGCAAATGTATTTATATTTACATCCTCGATTTTTATCCCTTTTAGGTTTTCGAATTCCATTAAAATTTTTTCAACAGGTTCAAAATATCGATCATTAATCCTCTTCCGCCCTGAACTTTGGGCTTTCTTTCTTCTGTCATACCTGAATAATGCCTCTTTTAGAAATTCTTCTGATCCCAATACTTCACCATACTTTGATTTAATGATCTTCAATTCTTTCCCAGTCATTCCTGTTAGAAACTTGTAAAACTCCCCTTTACTGGAAAATAGGCCCTCTACGAATACATCATCTACAATTTTTGATACTCTTCCATCAAAATAATCCTTAATACTCGACCAATTATAATCATTATATTTTTGAACTATACCTGCTTTTACAGGATTTAGCAGTGCATAACCAATTGACATTCTCAAGTAGGAATCATCCTGAATTAATGTAGATTTAAACCTGTTCTGGAAAACATAACCTTTTCCGCCCTCTTTTTTCCTGTAATACATCCCGTATTTTCCGTTTATACTTTTGATAAATTCTGAAAATTGGCCACTGCTATTCTCTAGAATGAGATGGTAATGATTATCCAAAATGCAATATGCAAATACCCTGATCCTGTATCTTTTTATATTTTCTCCAATGTTTTCAAGGAAAAAAATTTTATTTGCACTATCAGAAAAAATATCTTCTCCATTATGCCCCCGATTCATAACATGATGATATGCTCCTTGATAGGTTACTCTGGCCCTTCTCATGATTAAATTGTATCATAATTAAAAAAAGTAATAAAGTAAGGCACCGTCCCCGTTTCTTTCCCCGTTTCTTTGGGGGCCTATCAAATTGCCAATCTTTCTTCATTCAGATATAATATTTTTTTAGATATTGGGCTTCGAATTCCCGAATCAGGAGGTGTGCTATGGCGGAAAAAAAAGTGAGTGTGACCACGATCGGTCTGGCGATGCTTATCTTTGGAACCCTTTCGCTACTGGAGTCGACCGGTGTGTTTTCACCTTTTCGCAATTGGTGGCTGCCCGTTATCCTTATCGTTGTGGGATTGCTGGTTGTTTTGAACCGGAAAGGGACGGTGCGGGTTTTGGGGTGGATCTGTCTGGGCTATGGCGCGGTTTTGCTGTTGATGGCGATGGGCCTCTTTCACCTGACATTTTTGTGGCAGATTTCTCCGATAGCCTGGATATTTTTCGGGCTGTTTCTTTTGTTGTAATCCTCGAATTTTTTCCTCACGAGCAAAAAAACGAAAGCGCGGGAACTTCAGGCCTTCCCCGGGCGTCAAAAGGGTGAAATCCAATCTAGGAGTGAGACATGAAAAAATGGTTACTTTTGATGTTGATCGTTTTGCTGGCCACGGGCGCATCGTTCGCGCAAATGCCGGAGGAGGTGAAGAAGGAACTCAATCTAAGCGATAAACAATCCGAGAAGATCGACCAGGCCATGATCGAGTTCAAAAAAGCGAGTGAGAAGTTGTATCTGGACATGCAGGAACAGGAGTTGAAATTCAAACGAGAAATGCTCTCGGAAGGTCCCGATATCAATCGTATTCGCGTCGTCATACAGAAGAAACACCAATTCGCCGCACAACTGGAAATTGAAAAAATTAAAAACATTTTAAGAATCAAATCGGTGATGAGTGAGAAACAATTCCAGCGGTGGAAAGATTTTGAGAAGGTGAAAATGGTTTATGAGGAGCAGGATCGGCAGAGGCGTGAGGCACTGCGGTTGACCAGGGAGCATGAGCGCCAAAAACGCGAAGAGCTCCGAAAGTTCAGGGAGGAGGAGCGGAAATACGTAGAACGGGAAAAGCAGAAGGCGGAATTGAAACGGATAGAAGAGGAGAAACGTCGTACAAAAAAGGAAGACGACGGATTCCCGCACTGAAGAATGGCGTATGGTGGATGAGAGTGAGCGCATCTTTATCGATCGCCTGAAGGCGGGGGAGTCCTCCGCCTTCGACCATCTCATACACGACCAGCGTCCCGCGTTGCTGCGGTTGGCAACCGTGATCACCGGGGATCGGGAGGCGGGGGAGGACGTGGTGCAGGAAACATTTTTGAATTTGTATCGGTCTATACAAAGCTTTAACGGCCACGGACGTTTGTCCACCTACCTCTACCGGATGACCGTAAACGGCAGCATCAGCCATCTGCGCGCCCGGCGCAGGCGGTCACAGCTCACTCAGCGCCTGCCGCAAATCCAGGACGTGGACGATGTGGGGGCGGAGGTGGAGAAGAGGGAAACGGTGGCCGCCGCTCTGGCCAGGCTGCCACTCAAGTTCCGGGCGCCATTGCTGCTCTTGGAGGTGATGGAATTGCCGTACAGAGAGATTGCGCAGGTACTTAAAATCCCGGTGAACACCGTGCGCTCACGGATATTCCGGGCTCGGGAGAAGTTGCTGAACATTTTAAAAAATTTGGGGAACGCATGAAAAAGAGATGTTACTTTTATAAACGGTTACTAAGCCGCCGCATCGACGGTGATCTCGGCGGCGATGAGGCAGCGATCCTGGAAGACCACCTCAAACAATGCCCCGACTGTCGCGCCAGGGAGCAGCGTTACACCCGCCTGAGAGAGGAAATAAAAAATCTTCATACCACCGCCAACCAATCATGGGCCCGAACCGTGCTCCCCATGCCCGGAAAAAACCTGGCGGGCCGCTTCGCCTGGAAACGGTCTCTCGGCTGGATTACCGCGGCCGTGGTGATTTTTATTCTCGGATTCCTCCTCTTTGTCCGTTCCGATCCCTTGAACAGACTGGCGAGAAAAAATCCGCTCGTGTATGAACCCATGCGTACCTTCATTTGCTTTACGGACGAGAGCGGAGCCGGACAAAAAACCGTCTCATCAGAGCCATACAATCCCATGAGTCATTATATCGCCCGGGTGGACAGCGGCCAGCAGATCAATCGGTTTTTTTTAAACGAGCAGACGGTCAACGACATTATTTCTGAACAGTAACCGTCGTTTTCTCAGATCCCCCCCATCGTCCGATGGCGGACGGGATAAAGCTAGGGACGATGCCTTACTTTATTATTAATGGATATGTTCATCGTTTTTCTAAAAAAACAGTTCGCCTAATTTTCCCTATATCCTTGACATGTCACCTGAACTTGGTTTATACAATTATACATATGTTCCAAATCTTTAAAAATATTAAAAACAATCGACCATGAGGAGGATTTTATGTCAAGAAAAAAAGAAATGAGCCGGCGCAATTTTATTAAAGCATCTGCTGCTGGTGTTGTTGGTACAGGGGTCTTATCTCAGGCTCCTTTAATGTCGGCCATAGAAGGAAAAAAAGCAAATTCTGCAAAAATAAAAGAGTATAGGGTCTTGGGTCGAACCGGTTTTAACGTATCTGATATTGGGGTTGGTGGTGTTACTTCCGTTGGCGTATTAAATGCACTGCTTGATGCGGGTGTCAATTATATTGATTCTGCTGAAGGCTATGGTAGAGGGCAATCAGAGAAGAATATTGGAGAAGCGATTCAAGGGAGGGACAGAAAAAAGATTTTTATTACCACGAAATTGGTATTTAAAAAGGATAAACCAGAAACCAAGGAGATGATTATAGAGCGGTTCCAAAAATGTTTGAAACGTTTACAAACTGATTATGTAGATTGTTTGATGATTCATAGCGCAGCTACTCCAGACGCATTGAAGAACAAAGCTTTTCACGCTGCGGTGAAACAGCTTAAAGCAGAAGAAAAACTTCGATTTATTGGAGTTTCCAATCATGGCGGTCATTATGATAATGTTCCTGCATCAATGGAAGAAGTCTTGCTGGCTGCTGTTGAAGACGGCCGTTTTGATTTGTTTTTGTTGGTTTATAACTTTCTTCAATATGAACAGGCTGACAATGTCATGAAAGCCTGCAGAAAGAAAAATATCGGTGTTACTCTGATGAAAACAAATCCGGTTGGAAAATATTATGGCTTGCAGGAACGAATTGAGACCATGAAAAAAGAGGGGAAAAAGGTTCCGGATTTTTATAATAATTATATAGTCCGGCTTAAAACTCAGGTTGATAAGGCAGAGGCATTTATAAAAAAATACAACTTACAAAATCCCAAAGAAATATCAGCGGCAGCCTATCGCTTTGTACTGGGTAATCCGAATGTGAGTACGGTAAATATTGCATTTCGGAATTTTGATTCTATCGATGAAATCCTTCAATTATCCGGAAGTCGATTGACTAAAAAAGATAAAAAAACCCTGGCAGCATATGAAATGGGTTGCAGCCAATTGTATTGCCGACATGCATGTGGTATTTGTGAGGACAATTGTCAGAGAGGGGTACCGGTTAACACTATCATGCGGTACAGCCATTACTTTGATGCCCAGGGGCGAGAGAAAGAGGCCATGATAAAATATGCTGCTTTAACCTCAAAAAGGGCCGATCAATGTGAGGATTGCTCGGGTGGATGCGAGGTCAAATGTCCTTATGGAGTTCCCATTCAGGGCCTTTTGGTTCTGGCACACAACCTGTTAACGCTTAGCTGACGCTTAAAAATAGTGAAGGAACCTTTATTACACTTTTTAAGAAAACATGGTGTTAATGTCTCAAATATTGAAAAAATTGTGTGTGGAAAAAAATATACTGCAGTCCTTTTAAAAAATGGGAATATTGGTGTGTGTGCAAACCTGTTGAATCAGTTTAAAGTTAATATTGAGGAGTTGAACAACCCTGATTTAAAAAAAATAGAACACAGGATAATTATAACTGCTTATTTTAATGCCACGCTAAATTATTTAAATAATTATCATAATAGTGTCAATATTTTTGAAGATATTAATTATAAAAAACACAAAAATATAGTAATGATTGGGCTTTTTAAACCTGTCTTGAAAAAATTCAACGATGAAAATATTAAAGTTGCCGTTTTTGATATGATAAAAAAAAATCGACAACTTACTCCATTAGATGAAAAAAGGGTATACATCCAAAATGCAGATGTGATAATACTTTCTGCAACAACTATTTTTAATGGAACGTTTATGGAGATTGTAAAAAATACAGGAGAAATGTGTGATATATTTCTTTTAGGTCCGTCATCAATTATGAATAGGGATATGTTTGAATATAAAAACATAAAAAAAATTTTCGGATCCATATTTAAATCACATGATAAAAAAGTACTGAACACTATCAAATGCGGGCATGGTACAAGGAAATTCTTGCAGTATGGCAAAAAAGTATCTCTTAAAGTAATAAAGTAAGGCACCGTCCCCGTTTCGTCCCGTTTCGTTATCATTTAGATATAGATGTGATAAAAAAGGGTGGCGCCTATTAGGTCGATTGCAAAGATGAATAAGATATTGAAGTAAAGGGGAAATTGCAGTATAATACGGGAAGTATATCAATCTTGAATTCGGATGGGTGATAAGCGATGAAGTACAATTTCAAAGAGATTGAAAAAAAATGGCAAAAATCCTGGGAAGCGGAAAAGGTTTTTCAATCGCTTGAGGATGACCAAAAGCCAAAATTTTACTGCCTGGAGATGTTTCCCTATCCTTCCGGCAGAATTCATATGGGTCATGTCCGCAACTATTCCATCGGTGATGTGGTTGCCCGCCAGAAAATGATGGGGGGATTCAATGTGCTGCATCCCATGGGCTGGGATGCCCTGGGCATGCCCGCAGAAAACGCTGCCATCAAACACGGATTGCATCCCAAGGATTGGACCCTGAAAAATATTGAATTCATGAAAGCCCAGCTTAAAAAACTCGGTTTTTCATATGATTGGACCCGGGAACTGGCCACCTGTATGCCCGAATATTATAAATGGAATCAATACATTTTCATCAAAATGTTTGAGAAAGGCCTGGCTTATAAGAAAAAATCAGAGGTTAACTGGTGTCCCTCCTGTAAAACCGTCTTGGCCAACGAGCAGGTTATTGTGGGCAAGTGCTGGAGATGCGATTCCCTGGTCGAATCAAAAGAATTGGACCAGTGGTTTTTAAAAATTGTGGATTATGCGGATGAATTGCTCCAGTCACATGACCAACTGCAGAACTGGCCGACCAAAGTACTGCTCATGCAAAAAAACTGGATCGGAAAGAGTGAAGGGGCCGGGTTCAGTTTTGAGGTGGATGGAACCGGTTTGAAAATAGAAATATTCACCACCCGGCTGGATACCATTTTCGGGTCTACATTTGTTGCCCTGTCGGTCCAGCATCCGCTGGTCAAGGAGTTGATTCAGGATCATTCCGATTCGGATGGAGTTGAGGTTTTTATCCGGGAGATCGAACAGGAAAGAAAGGCGGGCCGGGAGTTGACTGAGAAGAAGGGATTCTTTACCGGTAAGTATGCTATCAATCCTTTTAACGGGGAAAGAATCCCCATCTGGCTGGCCAATTTTGTCCTCATCGAGTATGGGACCGGAGCCATCATGTCGGTGCCGGCCCATGATGAAAGGGATTTTGAGTTTGCCCGGAAATATAACATACCGGTTCACCGGGTTATTGTGGAGGACAAAAACAAGTCCTATCCCAATGAAGTTGAGGAAGTCTTTGTTGAAAAGGGTTACCTGATTAATTCGGGGCCCTATGATGGTCTGAGTTCAGATGAGTCCATTGAAAAGATGGGTAAGTTTCTGACTGATAATCGGCTGGGTGAATTGAAGACGATGTTCAGAATCCGGGACTGGGGGATATCCCGTCAGCGGTTCTGGGGAACCCCGATTCCCATTTTCTACTGTGAAAAATGCGGAGTGGTACCCGAATTGGTTGAGAATTTACCGGTTAAGTTACCCGAAGATGTGGAATTAACCGTTGAAGGTGGCTCACTCCTGAAACATTCAAAATCGTTTTTGAACGGGAGCTGTCCCACCTGCGGAGGTCCGGCCCAGCGGGAAACCGATACCATGGATACCTTTTTTGATTCATCCTGGTATTACTTCAGGTATGCGGGCGCATCGGATAAAGAGCCGTTTAAGCCGGAATCGATCCGGTACTGGTTGCCAGTTGATTTCTATGTGGGCGGGGAAACCCATGCCATTCTCCATCTCATTTATTCCCGTTTTTTTACTTATGTGTTTCGGGATATGGGCTGGACAGATATTGCCGAACCATTTCCCCACCTGCTTACTCAGGGAATGGTCACTCTGGGGGGAAGTGCCATGTCAAAATCCAGGGGGAATGTGGTGGATCCCGATCACCTGGTGGAGAAATACGGGGCCGACACCGTGAGGTTGTTTATTCTTTTTGCTGCGCCTCCGGAAAAAAACCTGGAATGGAACGAACAGGGAGTGGAGGGGGTTGACCGCTTTTTACACAGAATCTGGAATCTGTTTCACCGGAATCAGGAACTGTTTTCCCGGGAAAGGGAGTTCGGGATAGCTGATCCTGCCAGCCAGGAATTGTACACCCGGTTGCAGCAAACCATAAAAAAGGTTACCGAAGATATTGAGGTGAGATTTCATTTGAATACGGCCATAGCAGCCATGATGGAGTTTTTCAATGAGTTGAGTTCAGCCCATGAGACCCTGAAATCAAAAAATCCCGGATTGCTCAAGCATTGTTTTGAGGAATTGCTGAAGTTGCTGTCCCCGTTTACCCCACATTTTTGTGAAGAGCTATGGGAAAAAACGGGTCATCAATCCTTTATGGCCAACCAGTGCTGGCCTGAGGTGAATCTGAAATTCGTTTCGGAAGATCAGGTCAATATCATGATCCAGATCAATGGGAAGATCAGGGAAAAGATTATGGCCAATCTGGACGAAGATGAGACCAAGATAAAGGAAATGGCCTTGAATTCGGAGAAAGTTATGCAGTATACACAAGGCAAGGAAATGGTTAAAATCATTTATGTTAAAAATAAGATGTTGAGTATTGTGGTGAAATAATGATGAGTTTAAAAAGAATCAAGTCGATAACGCTGTTATGGGTGGGTTTGCTGTTCCTGACCGGCTGTGGCTATCAGTTGTCCGGCCGCGGAAGTCAAATCCCCGATCATATCAAGAGCATCTATATACCTGATTTTGATAATAAAACCTCTCTGTCTCAGGCCGAGCAGTATGTAACTTTTGCCATCCGGGATGAATTTATAAAGCGCAGCCGACTAAAATTGATTGAAAACCTGTCAGAAGCGGATTCAAGCCTGGAAGGTGAAATTTCCTATTTTGATGTCAAGCCTCTGAACATATCCCAGGCAGGTCAATCCAATCTCTATAACTTAAGAATCAGGCTAAAGGTCAGGTTCATTGATTTGAAAACCAATCAGATCATTTATGAAAATAAAAATGTCAGTTTCTCCCAGCAGTATGAAATTGATACCGGTGATTTTTTTTCACAGGCGGCCGAAGCTCTGATAAAAATTTCAGCAGAATTCTCCGATAGCATTGTGTCAATCATGCTTGAAAATTTTTAACCAATACCCGGAATCATGACCCGATGATCATATACAGCTAAAATGATCGGAATAACCTTTTTTGAGTTAATGAAACAAATCAAATCGGGTAGTGGAAATTTCTGCTTTACCATATTGCATGGTTTTAATGAGTTTCTGGGTGAACAGCTCATTGATTCTTTCTGCAGCCACTTTTTGGAGAAAAAGAGTGATTTCAATTACCGACGCTATTATTTTGATATGGACAATCAGGGCAATTGGGAAGAGATCATTCAGGATGCAAAGAGTTCCAGTTTTTTTATTCAATCCCGGAAAATTCTGGTTGCCGTGATCCGCGAGGAGAAGGGAATCAACTTGAATAAAACCGATAGGGAAATTTTAAAAGATTATTTAAAAAATCCAAACCCGAATACGGTTTTGATTCTGTATTTTTCTCTGAATTCCAGTAAAGACGAATACCGTCAAATAAAAAAATCCAAGATATCTCCACTTATCGAGCAGCTGGACTCATCCAGCACCTGCTGTGTTGATCTGGATCGGATTTCAGAGGCGGAGGTTAAAAATTACATGAGATCTTATTTAAAGGAAAGGGGTATTTCTATTACTGCCAGTGCCCTGGAGAAAATCATTGAATTAAAGGGTGAGGATTATGCTTCGATTATCAACCAGTTGCCCAAACTCGAGATTGTCAGCCATCAGGAGAACAGCCTGGATACCGAGGATATTGAGATGATTGTTACCGGAATCGAACCCCATTCAATCTGGGATCTGACCGAGGCCATTGAGAATGAGGATACCCCCAAATATCTAGAGATCTTGAAATATCTTTTCATAAACGGGGTAAAACCCACTTTTATCCTGGGTACGCTGATCACCCATTACAATAAAATATTCACGGCAAAATTCTTATTAAAACACAATTTTCCGGTTAACGATATTGGTAAGGTCTTGCAGCAACCCCATTTTATTTTGAATAAATTTATCCATTCGGTCAGGAATTTCTCAGATGCCAAGCTGCAGCAAATTTTAAAAATTATTTACCAAATCGATCTGGAATTGAAAACCGGAGGAGAGGAAACCGCCCGCTTATCACTTCAGAATTTTATTTTCCAGATAAAATTGATATCCAGAAAATATTGAAAATCCCGGCTACCGGTGCAATAAGTTAGATTCGAGGAACCGGGGCCAGTTGTTTTGTCCGTTTCTGGATTCAGGTCAGCCAAAGCATCTCAATAAAAAAAACAATAAATATAACCATACTGGTTGACATTATTGTTTAACAGTTTATAATATATTAAATTGTTAAACATTATAATTGAAGATATAAAAAAACAGTTCAAAGAAAATGAAAAGGTATGTGAAAAAGTTATTAATTTGTTCTCTCTCATTTCCAATAAAACCCGCTTTAGAATTCTCTGCCTGTTAAAGGAGGGTGATTTTTGTGTGAATGATATTGTTGATATCATTCAACTGTGCAAAATTTCCAATATTTCACAACAATTGAGGCTTTTAACCATGGCCGGATTGTTGGAAAAAAGGAGAGTTCAAAAGAAAATATTTTATCACCTGAAAGATGAAAATGTAAAAAAAATGATAATTTTTTTAGAAGAAAATTATTTAAAAAAAGGAACAGAATTATGAAAAAGATTGTGATTTTGGGTGCCGGAACCGCCGGGACCATGATGGCCAATCACCTAACCAGGAAGATTAACCACCGGGAATGGTCGATTACCATTGTTGATGAGCATCGGAGCCATTATTACCAGCCTGGGTTTCTCTTGTTGCCCTTCGGATTCTATTCCGAAAAGGATGTGGTCCGAAGCAAAGCCGATTTCATTCCCGGGAAGGTTGAATTCTTGATGGAAAAGGTGGAGCTCATCGATTCCCGGAACAACCGTATTCAATTGTTAAACGGTAAAAAATTGGATTATCATATCCTGATTGTGGCTACCGGGGCCAAAATTGTGCCCGATGAAATCGAAGGACTTGATGATACCTGGTTAAAGGATATATTTGATTTTTATACCATTGAAGGGGCCAAGGCCCTGGGTGAAAAACTGAACGGCTGGAAAGGGGGTAAAATGGTAATCCATCTGGCGGAAATGCCCATCAAATGCCCGGTGGCTCCGCTGGAATTCACCTTTTTAAGCGATTGGTTTTTTAAAAAACACGGCTTGAGAGACCGGGTGGACCTGACCTACGTTACTCCCCTTTCCGGGGCCTTCACCAAACAAAATTGTAGCAATGTATTGGGCCATTTGCTGAAAGAAAAAAACATCAACCTGGTGACGGATTTCAATATTGAACGGGTGGATTCTCAACGGAAGCAGATGGTCTCCTATGATGAAAAGAAAGTGGATTACGATCTCCTGGTCACGGTTCCCACCAACATGGGGGATGACCTGATCGAACGATCGGGTATGGGAGATGATCTGAATTTCATTCCAACCGACAAGCATACTCTGCAGTCCAAAGAGCACGAAAATATCTTTGTACTGGGTGATGCTGCTGATGTCCCCACTTCAAAAGCCGGATCTGTGGCTCACTTTCAGGCCGAGGTTTTAATCCAGAACCTGTTGGGCTTCATGGCCGGGAAACCACTCCGGGAATCCTATGATGGCCATGCCAATTGTTTTATTGAATCGGGTGAGGGCAAGGCCTTTTTGATTGATTTTAATTATGATATCGAACCGGTGGAAGGGCATTTTCCGGTTCCCCTGCTGGGACCCTTCTCTTTGCTAAAGGAAACCCGGATCAATCACTGGGGCAAACTGGCCTTCAGGTGGATATACTGGAACCTGTTGTTAAAAGGCAGGCCGATTCCCGGAATTACTACCCATATGACCAAAGTTGGAAAAAAATTAACCAGTTTAAATAAGGAGTACACACATGCCTAAGAAAGAAATTGCCGGCGTTAACGTCGATGTCAATGAAGAAGGTTACCTGACAGACTCTTCACAGTGGAACCGAGAGATTGCCATTGCCATTGCCAAGGGTGAGGGTATTGCGATCCTCAATGATTTTCACTGGCAGGTGATTGAATTTTTACAAAAAGACTTTGAGGAAAAGGGAACCCTGCCGACCATCAGACGGATAAATAAGACAGGCGGGATTTCCACCAAGGAACTCTATGAATATTTTCCGGATGGTCCACTGAAAAAAGCCTCGAAAATTGCCGGCCTTTCCAAGCCACAAAGTTGCGTTTAAGGAGATAACCATGTCTACAGAAAATGAAAAAATCAAAAAAGTGTCCATCATTTGCTCCAAGGGCTCTCTGGACGGTATCTATCCGGCTCTGATCATGGCCAACGGTGCCCGCATGGAGGGCATTGAGGCATCCATCTTTTTTACTTTTTTCGGTTTGGACGCGATTACCAAAAAGAGGATGAAAAAAATAAAGGTTTCCACGGTTGGAAATCCGGGTATGCACATGCCCACTCTGTTAGGAGCGATTCCGGGAATGTCAGCCATGGCAACCGCCATGATGAATAAAAAGATGAATGATTTGGATATTCCTCCTATCCCGGAATTCATCGAGATGATCTATGATGCCGGAGCCAAACTGTATGGCTGCAAAGCCTCAGTGGATATGTTCGGATTGAAACCGGAAGATTTTTGCGAACAGGTTGAAAAAGTACTGACTGTGGGTGAATTTTACCACCTGTCGGCAGGTGCCCAGATCATTTTTACCTGATAATTCGAATTTCTCGGCTTTTCATATATTCTTTGTCAGCGGCTGAGGTACTGATGCATGTGTTCGGCAGCCACCTTGCCGTCGCCCATGGCCAGGATGACCGTTGCCCCGCCCCGGACAATGTCCCCACCGGCAAAAATTTCCGGTATGGAGGACTGCATGGTGTTTTCATCCACCACCAGGGTTCCCCAGCGGGTAACTTCAAGTTCGGGAATGGACTGGGGGATAATGGGATTGGGAGCGGTTCCGATTCCCACCACTACGATATCCACATCGATGTCATACTCTGAACCGGCAATGGGCATGGGTCTGCGTCTCCCGGAATTATCGGGTTCGCCCAGTTCCATTTTCTGAATCCGCATGGATTTCACCCGGCCCTCGGAATCACCGAAATATTCGATGGGATTGTTCAGGGTCATAAATTCGATACCCTCTTCCTTGGCATGGTGCACTTCCTCGATTCGGGCCGGCATTTCTTTTTCGGATCTGCGGTAAATGATCATGGCCCTTTCTGCTCCCAGCCTCTTGGCGGTTCGAACCGAATCCATAGCGGTATTGCCCCCACCCAGCACCGCCACATGATTGCCGCGGACAATAGGGGTATCATATTCCGGGAATTTGAAAGCCTTCATCAGGTTGACCCGGGTGAGATACTCATTGGATGAATAGATGCCGATTAAGTTCTCTCCGGGGATATTCATGAATTTGGGAAGCCCGGCTCCACTGCCCACGTAAAATCCTTTGTATCCCTCCGCTTTCAATTCCTCGATGGTTATGGTTTTTCCCACAATGATATTCTTTCTAAATTCGACTCCCATTTTTTCAAGAACACCGATCTCGGTTCTGACGATTTCCTTGGGCAATCTGAATTCCGGAATCCCGTAGACCAGAACTCCCCCGTATTCGTGAAGGGCTTCAAAAACAGTGACATCATAACCCAGCTTGACCATTTCTCCGGCCAGAGTGAGCCCGGAAGGTCCCGAACCGATCACCGCCACTTTGATGTTATTCTTTTTTGCGGTTTTGGGAACGAATATGTTGCCGCTGTTTCGTTCGTAATCCGAGGTAAATCTTTCCAGATGCCCGATGGCCACCGGGGGTTTTTTCATTTTATTGTAAATGCATTTGATTTCGCACTGGGTTTCCTGGGGACATACCCGGCCGCAAATGGCCGGCAGGGCATTGGTTTGCTTCAATACTTCTGCTGATTTTAAAAAATCACCCTTCTCAATATATTTGATAAACCCGGGAATGTTAATATTGACCGGACAGCCTGAAATACAGGTGGGGGTTGGACAGTCAATGCAGCGGGATGCTTCCAGAATGGCCTGCTTTTCCGACAGTCCTTTGTTGACTTCAAAGAAATTCTGATTTCGTTTCAGAGGGGGATTTTCCGGCATCTTTACCCGATCGATATTGGACCTTTCCTTGGCCCCTTTTGATTTTCTCAGTTGATCCCGCCATTCTTGAGCTCGGTCTTTTTTTAATTCCTCATAGTTGACTGGCATGTGGTCTCCTTATCCAATTTCCTTCTGATAATTTGAGTACGAAATCTCTTCTTCTTTTTTATAAGCATTTAAACGTTTCAGCATCTCATCAAAATCGACCTGGTGGGCATCAAATTCCGGCCCTTCCACGCAGACAAATTTGGTTTTTCCGCCTACACTGATTCGGCAGGCCCCGCACATGCCGGTTCCATCCACCATAATGGTATTCAGGCTGGCAATGGTGGGGATTTTATATTTCTGGGTGAGCAGGGCAACGAATTTCATCATGATGGCCGGACCAATGGTCACCACCTCATTGACCTTTTCCCTTTTAATAACATTTTCAATTCCAGTGGTAATCAATCCTTTTTGACCATAGGATCCATCATCGGTCATGATTATAATCTCATCGGCAAAAGCACTCATTTCTTTTTCCAGAAGGATCAGGTCTTTACTGCGAGCAGCCAGAATCACGATCAGTTTATTTCCCGCTTCCTTCAGGGCTTTGGCAATGGGATACAGGGGGGCAATTCCCACCCCGCCTCCGGCCGCAATAACCGTACCGACCTTTTCGATTTTGGTGGCCTTTCCCATGGGGCCGACCAGATCCATAATAGAATCACCTTTCTTCAGATTGAACATTTTATGGGACGTCGTACCGACCTTCTGAATAACCAGGGTAATGGTACCGGATTGGGTATCGGCATCGGCAATGGTGAGGGGTATGCGCTCACCCTTTTCAGAAATTTTAACGATTACAAATTGTCCTGCTTTCCTGCTTTTTGCTATGGCCTGACCTTCGATAACCAGTTTGACCACATTCTCGGATAGAATTTCCTTTTCAATTATTTTGTACATCAAGCGACCTCCAAAATTATTAAGGTTACAACATATCAAAAAATCGGGCAAATTTCAATTCAAAAAAATTGTTTTTCATTTCATATCAAATGCGACCGGGATATGATAAAATCAAAAATATGGCCAGGCCAAGGCGATTACCGAAGTGAAAACAAAGGAATTTCTGATCAAACGGACTATCGGCTCAGTGGTTTTTTATCCGGTTTTGATATGGGTTCTGGTTTTTAATAATTGTGTGCCCAAAAGATATACCCTGAATCTGGATGTACCCGGATTCCATCATTCCATCCGCTTGAAATTCAGTTTAAAAAATGACCGTGAGCGGCAGAGCGGAAAGATTGTGATGAAGTTTGATTCCCGTCGGGCCAAAATTCTTTTTCTGTCCCCTTTGAATCAGGTCTATTTCAAATTGCTGGTGGAAAACAACCGGGGTATCCTGATCAACACCAGGGAAAAAAAATACTGGGAAGGCGGATTTGATGAATTACTGAAGAAAATGTGGGATATGAATTTATGTTTTGATGACCTGAAACGGTTGCTTCACCTGGGGGTCATACCCCGGCAAAAATTAAAGGCTTCTGGATTTCAACTGGAACTGGAAAAGGACCGGGAGTCCGGAAACCCGACCCGGGTTATCCTGAGCAATGACCAGGTTATTCTGAATTTGAAAATTCTCAACCGGCGTCAGAAAAAAGGAACGGTTCAATTCTATCTGGATGCCTCCAGGATGACCCGGAGTAAAATTGAACAGGTGCTGATATATGATTAAATGATGGGGGGGATCCCCCCCCACCGGGATTTTACTTACGCTTCTTGATATAGATGTTGCCGTGATAGTTTTCGAAAAACATCTCAGGGCCTCCACCGTTAATATCGCCGTGAATGCTTTTGTCGATTCGTACCACATATTTACCTTCGACATTTTTCTTCTCGGTTTTGGTGGATTTGACCTGGGTTTTGATATCAAAGTCGGTATAGATATCTCCCCTTTCGGATTTCATTTTGAGACTGGCCTTGATGTTAGCCGGGAAGGTGATGTCAATATTACCATGATAGGTGGTAAAAGACATGGGTTTGTTGGGGGTAATTTTATTGAATCCTGCTTTGATATAACCGTGGTGGGTGTTGGCCATGACGTGTCCGGAAATGTCGGAGAGGTCAATGGAGCCATGGTGGTTCTTGGCTTCGATCTCACCGGTTACCTGGTCAACCACTATATTGCCGTTGTGGTGGCAGCTGAGGTAAAGTGATGATTTGAAAGGTACCTTGATATCCATGTTGATCTTCTGGTGAAGGGAAGAGGATCTTATTTTCACGACATTGTCTTCCTCTTCGATGACCAGATTCATGGATGTGGCGGAAATGCGCCTGAGTCCCTGACTTTCTTTCACGTCTTTTTTTTTGTCAATTTTTTTTGTGACCACATCTGCTCTGATGATGACATCTTTGCCATTGTATCCGGTTACGGTGATGCCACCGCTAAACAGGCTGACTTTGATTGTACAGGGTGCGCCGGGATTGCTTAACGGAATGATCACATCTTCAGCAGCTGCTGACATGGTACCGGCAAATACCGTCAGCAGGAACACCATAAAGAAATGTTGGGTTATTTTTTTCATCTTATCCTCCTTTTATTTTTGATTGATGATAATATCACCGTGATTTTTTTCATATGTCGGCTCCTGTTTTCTCCAGTCCCGAAATCTGTTTCAGTGATAACTCTGCCTGGTTCCTGATCTCGGGTTCCAGTCCCTGCTGCTGCATGAGCTGTCGGAGGGCTCTTATGGCTCTTTTTTCCCTCAATTCCGATATGAGACTAATCAGGGCGGATTGAACCAGGGGGGAGTTTTGTCTGGCCAGCGATTGAATGATGCCCTGTTTCACCAGGGGGTGGTCACTGAAGAGATAAAGCGCATCCACAACAGCCAGCCGTACATTGACATTGTTGTCGGTGTTGAGAGTGTGCATCAGGATATCCAGGGTGTTGTTACTGGGGTTTTTAAGCATTGAACTCCAGGTTACTCCGTTGAGCCGGTCACTGGAAGACGGTTGATGCAGCATGGAAATGGCTGCTTGCTGGCGGATGTTCTGGTTTTCATTTTCGAGCACTCTTAATTCTGTCTTCAAGGTCTGAGGTGAAAACAAAATATACCCGGCAAAAAAGCCGGTCACAATAAAAACCAGGGAATATGAAAATTGAAGCAGTGGTCTCCGTACCAACAGAGATCGGGAAATACGGGTGAGAAGATTGATTCCGGGTTTCGGTGGTTTTTTGGGTTGGAGACCTTCTTTAAAATCGGATAACATGGAATAAAATTGGGTTCTCAGCTGTTTGGCAGGTTGTTGTTCGGGCAATACGCCCAGTTTGATCCAGATTTCATTGAGGTTCTCCAGCTCTTCCCGGCAGTCCGCGCAGGAGGAAATATGGTTTTTAAATGACTGTCTGTCATTTGAATCCAGTTCTCCGGTCAGATAATCGGGAATTCGATCCTTCATATGTTTGCAGTTCATGTCACACCTCCTCCGAGTTCGATATAATTTTTTCTTAAATCCTTTATGGCCCGGTGAACAGTGATCTTGATGGATTCGATACTGCACTCCAGGAGTTCGGCAATTTCCCGGTATTTTAGATTTTGAAAGCGGCTGAGAATAATAATTTCCCGTTTTTTCAGGGGAAGTTTTTCCAGCGCTTGATTCAGGACGGAAATATCCTCCTGATATTCGCTTTTCTGATCCGGCTCTTTCTCCGGGGATATCTCCTCCTGCCATTTTTCATCCAGGGGGAACTCTTTTTTGGCTTTTCTCAGATGGTCTTTATGGGCATTCCTGGCGATCTGGTACATCCAGAACAAAAACTTGCTTTCTCCCCGGTAACTGGAGCGGTATTTCAGAATCCGATAGAAAATTTCCTGGACCAGATCCTCGCTGTTCGGAGCATTTCCGGTTAACCGCAGCAGAAAATTGAAAAGTTTCACATGGTGCCTTTCAAAAAGGATGGCTAACATTTCAACCTTGTCATTTTTTACTGCAGTCATAATATCTTCATCTGTTGAATGATTTAAAAACTTCATGTCCTCTGTTATTTCTTCTCTTTATTTTGCATAAATTTGGTTTCCAGAAAAGTAATACTCGATATGATGAAAAAGGTTACACCCAAAAGTCCGGTAATTCTGATTCTGACTGGATGGTTCTGAAGTAATCAGGGTGATGGGATTTCAATACTTAAATACCACTATTTTCCCCAGATCCATCGAGGTGCCTTCCCGGGAATTAAAGTTACGCACCATGGTTCGGTGTCCGTCGGCGAAGGCATAGAATTTTACGGTTTGATTTCTGGGAACATCCAAAATGAAAAATCCCTTGTCGTCACAGCGGGTCACACCATAAAAAAATTCACCCCGGGTATAACGCTGAACATCCGGGTGAAAAGACATATCTGAGGGTTTCTGGTTAATGATTTTTTCGATGTCGTCAATTTTTATATTCAATTGGCGGGCAATATCGTTCGGGTTTTTCCCCTGGTTATGTAGGGAATGAATGACCTTGATGCGAATATAGTGCTGGAGTTCCTGATGCAGGTTTTGAATTTGTTCCAGGCTTCGATCGTTTCGGGTCATCAAAATTTCTGCCTGGAGAGGATGCCGGCTATGCGAAGAAACGATCCATCCGGTCAGGTAAATGTGATGACGGGTTTCATCCGTATTGTAATCATTTAACAACCACTGAAGGGGGATTTTCTGGGTGTTGAATTCAAACTTGTTACAGGCAATGGTCAGGGCCTTTACCGCCCAGGTGACCGGGTTGATATAACCCATGTCGGATCCTGCCAGGACCGGCGGAGTGACGGCTGTGGGCACACCGACGATTCCTTTGTTATAAAGGGTGGCCCCACCGCTGTTTCCCGAGGACATGGCTGCATCGGTTTTAATAAATCCGTCCAGACCGTAAAAACTCCGATTTCGGTAAAAGCCCAGAAATTTTCCCTCGGTAATGGTGATGGTATCCCCGCCTTTGACCGGGTATCCGATGATGGTGATGGTTTCATTCAGCTTGATGGAAAATGGATTTCCAAATGGGGAATAGGGAAGATTCCGGGGTTTGACTTTCTTGCCCTTCACTTCTGCATATATTTTGAGCAGGGCCGTATCATGCATTTTATCCAGGCTGATTGGTGTTGCCAGGTATTGGGTTTCCGGTGCCTTGAGCGGGTCGTTGTCCTTCAAACGGTAGACCAGCATGGAATTGCTGACCCGGGTTCTGACATACAGGCGGTTGATCCGGTTATCATATCGATAGACATTGTCCATCATGTAGACATGGTAATTGGTCAGTATCAATCCGTCCGGACTGATGATGGTTCCGGAACCCACCGGGATTTCTTCAATACGTTCTTGAATCAGTTCTCCATTATGAATGATCTTTTTGGCTTTGGCATCCACGTTTGGATTTTTGTATATCGATACTTTAACCAGGTGCCCCAGCTGAACGTAGGGAGTTACGTCATCGGGAATACTCTCGGCGTTCAACTGAAATCCCGCAAGTATGAAAACAATTGAACAGATAATCTGAGTTTTTTTGAACATGGTTACCTCACTATTTTCCCGTCCAGCTCAGGCCGGATACAATTCTATTGTATTTGATGATTCCGGCCTCGAATTCCGAGCTGGGTGTCGTAAAGGTAAATATAAAGTGACTGTTTTTAAACGGGATAATATCGGTGATTACTTTGATCAGGGTGGGGAATTCAACCGATTTCAGAGAGGGTGCTTCCAGGTAACTCCAAGCAATTCTCTTTCCCCTTTTCTGGCCGATCACTACATTCTGAATCCGCATACTTTCGGTTTTGGGGAATGATATATAGGACATCAGCTGGCTATTATCCAGTTTGCCGGCATCTTTTTTAACTTCGAGTTTGAGTCGGAAACGGGGGTGCCCGGTATGATTCCGGCTGAAGAGAGTCTCGGTATTGCTGCTGCTCAGATGAAAGTTCCGGGATAGTCCCTGGAACCCAGGGGATGAAAGTGTATGGGGGTAATTGAAGCTGATTCCGTACTGGGAATTGATATATTGCAGACCCCCGCAACCATTAGCGGCAATGACCGATCCGGTGATGAATAGCCCGGCCGTATAAACCAGCATCAATGGTCTGAGCTGAAAATGGTGTCGCCTTGATTTATCCGGCCTGATTCTGGTTAATCTCTTCATCTTGAAGGTACAGAAGATCAGAATCAGTATGGTATAGAACATGGTGAAGATAAAGGACAGCCAGAATACCTGGGGAAGGCCGGCCACAAACAAAAATTCATTGATAACAAAATAGGAGCCCAATAAAAGAATTCCGAGCGTTACCCCCATTACCGAGTACATCTGAAAACTTTTTTTTAAAAACTTGGCCTTGCCAATGTAGTGCCCCATCAGAGATCCCACGGCTGAAAAGGCCATCACTTTGGTGGTGATTATATAGGCTATGACAAAAAGCGTATAATCGGGATGACTCCAAAGTTCCTGAACTGCCTGGGCCACTGCATATCCGGCACCGGTCACTGCCCCGTACACCATACCGTCAACCGGTTCATCAAATTCTTTCAAAGGCATGATTCCGAAACGTATGAGTCCGAATAATACCAGAGAGAAAACCATAGCTTTTACCAGGAACGATCCCTGGACAAACAGAGACATAGAGGCATGAATCCATTCATTTGCCTGATATATGAGATTAACGAGGGGATGGCCGAGCAGGGCCCAGGCTGCCATACCGGCGATAAAAGTGGCAATAATATAGGATATGGGTTCGGGTTTTCGGCGATCCTGAAGATAAAAAAACCAGACCCAAACCAAACCGGAAACCAGAGCCATGGAGGCCAGAATAAGGAACCTCAGGCCCTGGGGTACTCCCAGCCTGGATTCAAAACCCAGCTGGAACATGATGGCTAAAAACAGAAGCTGGAATATTAAATTGAAAATTCCACTTTTGAATGAATTTGTCAGCTGCATCAATTCACCTCCGATGCCGGATTTCCTCCTTTTTTATAGCATATGAAACCAATTTAAGCAATCCAAAAGTTCGGATTGGGGCGGTAGCAATATGTTGAGATTAATGATATGATGTAAATCTGGAGACCCGGGTGTTCAAATTGAAATCTTTTGCCAAAATCAACCTGGGCCTTGAGGTCATTGGAAAAAGAGAAGATGGTTATCATGACCTGAAAACCATATTTCAAACCATTGATTTTTTTGATGTATTGAAGTTGGAAGAGAATAAATCCGGAAAAATCAAGATAAGCGGAAATAACCGGGATGTTGATTGGGGCAGGCAGAATACGGTTTTCAAGGCTTTTCAAACCATTTATGAAAATTATGAGGTCAGCCAGGGATTTACCGTACAGGTCGAGAAAAATATACCCCCCGGATCCGGTCTTGGCGGAGGCAGCAGCAATGCTGCGGTGATTCTTCTTTTTTTGAATGAATATTTCAGCCTGAATATTAAGCCGGCGGAGCTGATAGACATGGGTAAAAATATCGGTGCTGATGTGCCTTTTTTTTTCATGGGAGGCACGGTTTTAGGCCAGGGGATAGGGGAGAAGATTAGAAGAATCAAAGATCTGGAAGAGACCCGGATTGCGATGCTTATTCCCGATATTCAGGTCCCGACCGGATTAATTTTTTCCCGGTTTAGCTTGACATCTGCTCCATTTGAAAGTAAAATAGATATCTTTTTGAAAACAAGAAATTGGAAAGTTTTTGAGAACAATCTGGAATCAATTACATTTCAATTATTTCCAGAAATTCAGAGAATAAAGGAAAAAATGCAGTCCTATGGAAGCGATTTGGTTATGATGAGTGGCAGTGGCTCGACAGTATTTTGCACCACGAAAAATTGTTCACTCAGCCGCTTGAAGAAAGATTTTCCGGGAATTATTCTCACCAGAACCATTGATTTTAATACTTATCATCATCATATTGGGGCGTGGCCAAGCGGAAAGGCATCGGTTTTTGGAGCCGACATTCGGAGGTTCGAATCCTCCCGCCCCAGGAGTAAAATATGAATAATTCAAAGTATCTGATTTTTGCCGGTTCGTCCAATATTGAATTGTCCAGTCAGATAGTCGGATATTTGAAGAAGTCACTGGGCCGCTCCAAACTGGGAACTTTTTCCGACGGAGAAATTCGGTTTCAAAGTCATGAAAATGTCCGCGGTGCCGATGTATTCATTGTCCAGTCATTCAGTTCAGATATCAATTTTCATATCATGGAACTGTTGTTGATGGCTGATGCCTTCAAACGGGCTTCCGCCAGGCGTATAACCGCGGTTATCACTTACTATGCCTATGCCCGGCAGGACCGAAAGGATAGACCCCGGGTTGCGATTTCAGCCAGATTGGTTGCCGAATTATTGGAAACTGCTGGATTCTCAAGGGTTTTGACTATTGATTTGCATGCCAATCAAATTCAGGGTTTTTTTAACGTTCCGGTGGATAACCTGATGGCCTTGCCCATATTTATATCCCATTTTAAGAAAATGAAGCTCAATAATGCGGTGATTGTCTCCCCGGATGCCGGAGGAGTGGAAAGGGCCCGAGTGTTTTCTCAAAATTTGAATGCCACACTGGCCATTGCCGATAAGCGAAGACCGGAGCCCAATGTTTCCGAGCTGATGCATATCATAGGTGAGGTCAAAGACAAGGATGCCATTATTGTGGATGATATTGTCGATACAGCCGGGACTCTGACCGAAACCGTTAAGGCACTTAAAGAGAAGGGGGCCAAGAAAGTGTATGCTGCTTGTACGCATGGAATTTTTTCCGGACAGGCCATAGAAAAAATATCCTCTTCATATATTGATAAAATTTTTATTTCGGATACCATTCCGCAAAACGATGAAAAGTTGAAATGCGGTAAGATTGAGGTGCTGTCCGTAGCCAAATTGTTTGCCCAGGCTATTGATAGCATTCACAAGGAAACATCGGTTTCGAAACTATTTTTATAAATGAGGTGAGTCATGCAAAATATCATGAATGTTAATGCGGAATCAAGAAAAGAAGTGGGAAAGAAAATTTCCAAAAAGTTGAGAAATCAGGGAAAGATCCCGGCCATCATTTACGGTGGTGACAGAGAGGCAATCCCGATTTCTCTTCTGTTGAGCGATTTGAAATTGATCCTCAAGACCGAGATGGGTGAAAATACAATACTCAGAATTCATCGGGATGATATCAAGGTGGATGCCATGCTGAAAAAAATCCAGCTCGACCATCTCTCTGAGAAAATCATTCATGCTGACTTTATCCGGATAGACCTGACCAAGCCCATTGAGGTCAATGTACCGGTGGTGATCAAAGGGGAATCTGTTGGGGTTAAGCTGGAAGAGGGGATTTTTGATTTTGTTAACCGGGAGTTGAAAGTCTGGAGTGTCCCGGATAAGATCCCCAAGGCCATCGAAGTGGATATCAGTGATTTGCATGTGGGCCATTCCATAAAAGTTGAAGAATTGGAACTTGCAGAAGATATTGAATTTCTATCGGATCCCCAGACGGTTATCTGCGCGGTTTCAGCCAAAGGCATGGTTGAAGAAGAAGAAGTGGTTGAAGAAGAAGTCGAAGAAGAAGCTGAGGCTGCCGAAGGTGAAGCTGAAACCAAGGACAAGGAAGGGAAACCCGAAGTCGAAGAGAAATCCAAAAAGGATCAAACAGAAGTACCACCTAAAAATGAGTGAACGGTTTGATTTAAGAGACCATACATACTTCTTGCTCCTCGTGATCGAGGGGCTAATGAAAGAATTCATTATCCGTAGGAGGTAAAAAAATGAAATCAAAGTATGAAATCGGATATGTTTTAAATCCGGAAGTAAGTGATGAGAATGTGAAAAAAGTTTCCGATTCCATTCTGGAAATTATTAAAAAAGCTGAGGGAGAAGTTGAAAATGTAGACGAGTGGGGGAGAAAACCACTGGCTTATCCCATCCAGAAACACAATGAAGGTATTTTTACTTTTATCAACACCGATGTTGATGGAAGTGTGATTTCCAATATTGAAAGAAGGTTAAAACTGAGTGAAGAAGTCATGCGGTTTATTGTTTTAAGATTGGATGATAAATTGAAAAAGGCCAACAAACTGACCAAACGATGGAAAAAAGCGGAGAGGCATGTCAAAAAATCCAAGGAGTCCGCTACCAGGGAGAAGGAGACTCCGGAAAAAATAGCCGATAAGAGTGAGGTGAAAGATGAGAAATAATTACCAATCGGAGGGCAAGTCCCAGAAAAGATACTATTTTACCCGAAAAAAATACTGTTTGTTTTGCAAGGAAAAAATCAAATTTATTGATTATAAAGATTTTAAAATCCTGGGAAACTATATTTTGGAAACCGGAAAAATTTTACCCGCCCGGGTTTCCGGAACCTGTGGTTATCATCAGAAGCAACTGACCAAGGCCATCAAAAGGGCCAGGCACATGAGTCTTCTGAAATTTGTAGAACCCAGGAGAGGATAAAATGAAAGTGATATTGAATTCTGATCTGGAGGGTAAGGGAGAACTGGGCGATATTGTTGAGGTTAAACCGGGCTATGCCAGAAATTACCTGCTTCCCAAGCAGCTGGCTCTACGGGTGACCAAACATAACCTGGAAGTGATGAAGGCCAGAAGGAAAAAAGTTGAGAAGAAGCTGGAAATCGAAAGACTATCCGCCACCGAACAGAAACAAAAAATCGAGGAATTAACCCTGACCATTGAAAAAAAGGCCGGAGAAAACGATGTCCTGTTTGGATCGGTTACCACATCTGATATTGAGGATAAACTGCAGGAATTGGGAATCACCCTTGATCGGAAAAAGCTTCATCTGGATGAGCAGATCAAGAGACTGGGTCATTATACCTGTAAAATTAAGTTGATGAAGGGCTTGGATGCGGATTTGAAAATTCAGGTAATCGGGGAGGGTAAACCTCCTGAAGAGCAACAGGAAGCGATTGATGTTACCAAAGAGGAAAAAACAGAAGAAGCGGCAGACAGTTCTCAGCCGGAAACAGAACCGATAGAAACGGTTGAAGCACAAGATCTACCCGAAGAACAGGAAACAAAAGCCGAGGAAAAAACTCCCGAATCAGAACCAGAGTCCCTAAAAAGCAAAAAGCAAACTGCCAAAAAAACCGAAAAAAAGAAAAAAATAAAAAAAGAATCTCCTGACAAGGATGATCAAAACAAGAAGACGGAAGCCAAGGACCAAGAGGAATTGAAGAAAGCAGCTCCGGCCAAGGAAGATGAATCCGTAAATGAAGAAGAGGTTGCAGAAGTAAAGGATAATTCTCCCGAAGCCTAAATGCCAGACCGCATCACTCCAGATCTGAACCAGACATTACCGTTTGATGAATTTGCCGAAAGGGCTGTTCTGGGTGCCATGTTGTTGGATAACCGGTATGCCAATGAGGTGTTTTCCGCGGTCAATTCCGATGATTTCTACCGGGAATCCCATAAAAACATAGCGGCTGCCATCGATAAGCTGGTCAATAAAGGCAAGGCCGCAGATACGGTTACCATTTCAGGGTATTTAAAAAAAAAGAATGAATTGAAATTTGCCGGGGGATACGATTATATAAATTCTCTGATCGACGGAATCCCGGAAAACATCAATATCAGTGAATATATTAAAATTGTTCGTGATCAAGCCGCATTGAGAAAAATCATTTTGACTTCGCTGGGAGTTATTCAGAAGGGTGTCAACCACAAAGCCGATACCGAAAGCATATTGAATGAACTCCAGGAGGATATTATTAAAATATCCAAGAACCGGGTAATGGGTGGATTTCATTCCACCTCTGACCTGGTTCCGGAAACCATGGGTTTGATTGAGAGAATTCAAAAACACGGTGAGAACCGGGGGATCCCTACCGGATATATAGATCTCGACAATATAACTTCCGGATTTCAGAAAGGGAACCTGATTGTGATTGCGGCCAGGCCTTCCATGGGAAAAACTGCCCTGGCCTTGAATATTGCCGCAAATATGGCTATCAAAGAGGAAAAATCAATCGGATTTTTTTCAATTGAAATGTCCAAAACCCAGGTTATCATGAGGTTGCTGGCCTTTAAATCGGAAATCAATTTGAGTGCCCTGATGAGTGCCCGTCCACATCTCAGTCAAAAGGAATGGAAAAAATTAGAACTGGGAGCCGCTGAGTTCGAAAAGGCCAGGCTCTTTATCGATGATTCTCCCACCTTATCGATTGTAGAAATGAAAACCAGAGCCAGGCGCCTCAAGAATGAACGGGATCTGGATATCATTTTTGTGGATTACCTTCAATTGATGAAAGTATCAGGGGATATGATCCGGAAGAATGATACCCGGGCCCAGGAAGTTGCCATTATAACCGCCGCTTTAAAAGAACTGGCCAAGGAACTGGATATCCCGGTGGTGGCCTGTGCCCAGTTGAGCCGGGCACCGGAACAGCGGGGAAAGCGAGAGGGACCCAAATATCAATTGTCGGATTTGAAGGAGAGCGGGGCTATCGAGCAGGATGCCGATCTGGTTATGTTTCTTCATCGGGAAAGGGATGAACATATGGAGGGAGACATAAGCGGAAGCAGTGGGACTGCAGATGTTATTATTGCCAAACAGAGAAACGGTCCCACCGGAAAGGTTGTCCTGGCCTTTATTGATAAATATACCAAATTCAGCAATTATGACTGGCAATATGAAGAGTAAGGGAAAGTCATAAACCATTCCGGTTTTTTCCCGTAAAAACCCTCGGGAGGATATTTATGTGGTTTTTCGGCTGTGCCCCCAATAGTGGCGGGGTGAACCGGAATTCACGGACCGAAACCGGGTGAAAATGCAATGGATTTGAAACTTTTTGATGGTTTTCACCATCATTTAATATACAACAAAAAAAGTATGGATGAACTCATAAATGGATTGAAAAAGAAGGATCCGGCTGCGTTTAAAAGAGTGATGGAATTGTTTAAAAATAAAATTTTTAATTATTTGCGGTTGATGGTTAATGACGATCAAACCGCAGAAGAGTTGACCCAGGATACTTTTGTAAAAGTATATTTTAAGGCTGCATCAATCCGTACCAGCAATTTGAAGGCCTGGATTTATGCCATTGCCACCAACCTGGCCCGAAGTGAATTCAGAAAGCGGAAGATAAAAAACCTGTTTTCATTATCAGATGTGAATGAGAGCCATGCCTCATACTTTTCGAACTTTGAAGACGAAATGATGCTGGAGCAGATGATTGCTTCCTTACCGGAAAAGTACCGGATTCCGGTGGTGATGAAAGAAATCAATCGCTTCACTTTTGAGGAAATCTCAAATATCCTGGATAAGCCGGTAGGAACGGTGAAAACACTGGTTTTCAGAGGGAAGAATCAACTGAAGAAAAATTTTTCCGAAGCCGGTGTCTCCCGGCCGGGAACCATTGAGGTTCTGAAGAAAGGGGTTAAAAATGAAATCTATTGACGACATATTAAAAAATTATTCGAAGAGTACCGAGGTCCCTGAGGGTTTTGAAAATAGAGTTTTCTCCAAAATCAGAAGGAAAAAAACTGTCAGAAAGGCAAGTTATTTTGCTTTTTTTATGATTGTTTTTTTGACAACCTTGTTATCCATTTTTGTGTTTTTTCCCGATTCCAACCCGGATAACAGATTGGAACCCCGGTTGGCCAGCGGATTTTCAGAGCAACCCGGTCAGGTGTCGGTTAAAGAGGAAATTCCGGTGATTGAAGATGTCTTTTTTGCCAGCTATGATGCCGATACCCGTTATGCTATCGAACAGGTATCCTATTCGGAAGAAGATGAAGGTATTTGATTTTCAAATTGGCCTGGTATTTTTTGATTGACAATCCGCCAACCGGTCTCAATATACAATTATATAGGTTTAAATTCGCTTAAGGAGTATACTATTTAAGAATTGTTTGATAAAATGAGAATTTCCAGTTATTATAATATGCTAGAAAGCCTTGAAGATTGTGGCAGGAGAGGGAGCCCATTATTCAGATGTTCATGGCTGAGAAAATACGATGCGAACAGGAGTAAAAATAAATATGAACAGGAAAATTTTTCAGATCGTTGTCATGGTTCTGATGCCAGGGTTGGTTTTCAATTTTTGTTCCATGAAAAAAATGGCCATGAATACCGTGGCCAATACCCTGGCTTCTCCGGATGGCGGAACGGTTTTTACCGGAGATAACGATCCGGAGCTGGTGGGTGATGCCCTCCCATTTGCTATCAAAATGTATGAAACCATCATGGTTTCCATACCCCGGCACCGGGGATTGCGTTTGAGAACCGGGTCCATTTACATCATGTATGCCAATGCATTTTTACAAACCCCGGCCGATCTGCTCAGCGATCAGGAATATAAAAAACAGGAATTTTTGATGAAACGGGCCAAAAATCTGTATTTAAGGGGCCGGGATATTCTCCTGGAGGGGCTGGAACAGAAATACCCCGGATTCATAAAAAACCTGAACCGAAAGAAGTACAACCAGGCCCTGGGTCCGGTAAAAAAAGAGGATGTTCCTTTTTTATACTGGTCTGCTGCCGGATGGCTGGGTGCTTTTGCCATTGATTCTTTTGATATGAAACTGGGATTGACAGTCCCCCGGGCAGCAGTCATGATGGATCGGGCGCTCTTGTTAGATGAACATTTCGGAAAGGGTGCCATTCATGAATTTTATGTGCTCTACTATGGTTCCATGCCGGATTACATGGGTGGCGATTTCAAAAAAGCCCGGCTTCATTTCCAGAAAGCGGTTGAACAATCGGGTGGAAAATCTTCAACTGCCTATCTCTCCCTGGCCACCAGTGTATCGGTAAAGGAACAAAATGTGAATGAGTTTAAAATGCTGCTCGGAAAGGTGTTGTCCATTGATCCGGATGCGGATCCGGATAACCGGCTGGTCAATATTCTCAACCAGCGGAAGGCCCGCTGGTTGCTGGATCATATCGATGACTTTTTTCTTCTGGAAAACGGCAACGAGGAGGATGAACTGTGAAGAAAATTATCTTAATAACTATTCTATTCATAGCGCTGATCATATTTCTGTTTCAGGCACTGCCCGCACTGACCATTAAAATCGGAAGCGTTGCCCCTGACCGGTCTCCCTGGGACAAGAGTTTGGAGGAATTGAGCCGGGAATGGGAAAAGATCACCGACGGGCTGGTTAAACTGAAGATTTATCCGGGCGGTATTACCGGTAGCGAAGAGGATATGATCCGAAAAATGAGAGTGGGAATCCTGGGAGGGGCCGGCCTGACCAATATGGGAATGACCCATATTTATTCGGATATTTTTGTATTAAACCTTCCCTTTCAATTCACTTCTGAAGAAGAATTTGAATATGTGTTGAAAAAAATGAAGTCACAGTTTGAAAAGGGTATTGAGAAAAAGGGGTATAAGCTGGTCATTTGGATGGTTTCGGGCTGGGTTAATTTTTTCACCAAAAATCCGGTTTTTTTCCCCGAGGGTTTGAAAAAGCATAAAATTTCCTTCTCAACCGGGATGCCGAAGATGGAGCAGGCCTGGAAAATAACCGGCTTTCAGGTGATCCCCAATGACCTGAAAGATATGTTGATGGCCCTGCAGAGCGGGATGGTGGATGCATTTTATCTCCCCCCCCTGATTGCCGGATCCGGACAGTATTTTCCCCTGGCCCCGAATATGTGCAGTTTGAAAGTTGCCCCGATTATCGGGGGGATTGTTATCACCACCAGAATGTGGAATCGGATTCCTTTGAAATACCGGGAGCCCATGCTGGCCGTCACCCATAAATTATCTGATAGTCTGTCGGTCAGAATAAAAAAACTGGAAAAAGAAACCCTTGAAGTCATGAAGGAACACGGTCTGGTGATCAATCAGGTTCCTCCGGATGCTGTGGTAAAATGGAGGGCCGCTCCGGCCAAAGGTGTTGAGTATCTGGTCGGGAAGGCATTTTCAAAAGAAATGTATGACCAGATTCAGCAGCATTTGAGGGATTTCAGGAAAATGCATGGTGATCAAAACAATAATTAGGATCTGGCAAAGATTTGAAAATGGCCTGGCTTTTTTATCCATTTTCCTCCTGGCTCTGATTCCTACCCTGGAGGTTTTTATCCGGAAGTTTTTCAATACCGGGTTGACCAATTCCACGGTTTACACCCAGCACCTGGTTTTGTTTACGGCATTTATCGGTGCCATGATCACTGCCAGGGAAAAAAAACATCTGTATCTGGCCCTGGATTTGAGAATTAAGGGATCTCTGAAAACCGTTATATCGGTTATCAACGCCTTTATTGCCAGTATGATTACTACCGCTTTCGCCGTTGCCTCTCTGTCTTTTGCCCTGATCGCCTTTGCCGACGATAAAAAGCTGGGTGGCATCTCCATGAAATTAGTGGCCATGGTGATGTTTCTCGGATTCGGGGTAATGGCCATTCGGTTTGTTCTGAATTCAGCTGCTGATAATAGGAAATTGCGATGGCTGGCAGCTCCGGGAATTTTAATCGGATTGCTCCTGGCTTTTGATCCGCTGCTGAATATCCTGCTCACTTTTTTCAATGAATTGCCGGGATTTGTTGAACGCCTGCAGGCATTTTTCCATTCGCTGTATGCTTACATTGCCTTTCCCTTGATTCTGGTCCTCATCCTTTCGGCGATTTTTGGTCAGCGTATCTTTGTGGTTCTGGGAGGGGTGGCCTATCTGTTTTTTGCCCGCCAGGCTTTACCGCTGGAGATAGTTCCAAACCAGGCGTATTCAATGTTGACCAGTCACTCAATACCGGCCATCCCCCTGTTTACCGTGACCGGTTTTATCCTTTCCGAAAGCAGGGCCGGTGAGCGGCTGGTAAAATTATTCAGATCGATTTTTTCCTGGTTTCCCGGCGGACTGGCGGTTATGGCCATCCTGGTTTGCGCATTTTTTACCACCTTTACCGGAGGATCCGGTGTGACCATCCTGGCCCTGGGTGGGCTCTTATCGATCGTAATGCTGAAGGGGGGCTATAAGAGGAAATTCAGTCTGGGACTGTTGACCGCCTCGGGAAGTATCGGGTTGCTTTTTCCCCCCAGTTTGCCGATCATCATATACGGGGTAATCGCCCAGGTCAGTATCAAGGATATGTTTCTGGGAGGCATTATTCCCGGGGTGCTGATGGTAATGGCTCTGATAGCCTTCGGGATTGTTTTTGCGGTGAGAAACAAGGTTAAGCGGGAACCCTTTAAAATCAGGGAATCACTTTCATCCATAAAAGAATCCATCTGGGAAATTCTACTGCCCCTGGTGGTATTGGTGAGTTTTTTCGGTGGCTTGACCACTCTGGTTGAGAGCGCAGCCATTGCCGTGATCTACGTGTTGGTTATCGAGGTGTTTGTCAACCGGGATATAAAAATAAGGGATATTTCCGGGGTGATATTGAAAAGTGTTCCCATTATTGGCGGGGTATTGATTATTCTGGCCCTGGCCAATGCACTCTCTTACTACATCATTGATGCCCAGATACCCTTGCAGTTGACTTCTTGGGTGGAAGCCAATATCGGTTCAAAATATGTTTTTCTTTTTCTTTTAAATATTGCACTTCTGATTACCGGGTGTTTTATGGATATTTTTTCTGCTATTCTGGTGGTGGTTCCCCTGATTCTGCCCCTGGGCAACCTGTTTGGAATTCATCCGGTTCATCTGGGCATCATCTTTTTAGCCAATATGGAGCTGGGTTATTTAACACCCCCGGTGGGCCTGAATTTGTTTCTGGCATCCTATCGGTTTGAAGAACCGATGGGTAAGATCTATAGAGATGTTCTGCCGTTTTTTCTGATTCAGCTGGTGGTGGTATTGTTGATTACCTACCTGCCGTTTTTGTCCACCGGTTTGCTGAGTCTTTTTGGAAATTAGGTACGGATTATTATGAAACGTTTGATTATTATCCTGGTAACCCTTTATTGGTCGGGTGTTTCAGGTCTGGCAGATGATCCATACCTGTCCAAGCGGAAACTGATGGTTGACCGGCATATCGCTGCCCGGGGCATATCCGATGTATCTGTACTCAAGGCCATGCGGAAAGTGCCCCGACATTTAATGGTTTCCAGAGAGTTTAAATCACAGGCCTATGCGGATCATCCCCTGCCCATCGGAGAAGGCCAGACTATATCCCAGCCTTATGTGGTGGCCCTGATGACCGAGGCCCTGCAATTGAAGCCCGGAGACCGGGTACTGGAAATTGGCACCGGATCGGGTTATCAGGCAGCGGTTCTGGCCGAGATTGTGAGTGAGGTTTATTCAATTGAAATCAGAAAAAATTTGGCTGATTCAGCCCGAAAAACCCTGACCAAACTGGGTTATCACAATATCGAAGTCAAGTACGGAGATGGGTATTACGGCTGGGAAGCCCATTCACCTTTTGATGCCATCATCATCACAGCTGCTGCCAATCATATACCGCCGTCCCTGATTAAACAGTTGAAGGACGGGGGAACCCTGATCCTGCCCCTGGGCAGTACGGTCTACTATCAAATGTTGACCCTGGTCACCAAAAAGAATGAACAAATCACCATCAGGCAGATGGATTCGGTTCGCTTTGTGCCCATGATGGGAGAGGTCAGGAAAAAGAAATAATCCCTGGTTTCGAAAATTATTTTACTTTTTATCGTCTTTTTTTATCTCTTTTTCTACTTTCTGAAAGCAGACGGGGCAGGGTTTGTACTTTTTTTCCACTGCCTTTTTTAAAGAGATCGGTAACGCATTCTTGATATAACAACCGTTTTTTTTATGATAAACTTTTTCCCCCTCTGTTTTGGTCTTTGAGATATAGACCTTCATGTCAGCCTTTTTTTCAACCTTTACTTCACCGCATTTAGATTTGGATGGGCATTTGCTGCAGTCATCGGCATATCCGAACCCTACAAGGAAAAAAGTTAAAGTAACCAAAAGAATGATTGAACGTTTCATTAATTTACTCCTTTATTATTGTTGTTTTTGATTCTTATTTTATACCAGTTTCATTTCGGCACCATTTGTTGGGACCCACGGACAGCGCTTTTTCGGGACAGACATCAATACACTTGTGACAACCGAAACAATCGGGTCTCAGGGTGCTTTCCCGAAGTATGTCTGTCATTGCTTCACAGGGTGCCTTTTTTACGCAGATCATACAGGAAGTGCAGTTTTTTTTATCCAGGTTCACCCGGAAAAGTGATATCTGCTCTGCCCAGTGGGTAAAGAGCCCGACGGGACATACAAAGTGGCAGAAAGGACGGTAATATTTAAATGCAAGGATAACCGTAAGCACAAGGGGCAGGTAATGATAGATTCCTGCAGAAACCGATTCGGGTGATTCAAACTCAAAACCGTGAAAGGCATTTATATAATCGTAAAGGGACGAGGCATAAACCTCACCCTCATAAACAATGTGAATAATACCGGTGGCAGAGAGGAATATAAAGGCAATAAAAAGTCCCACCCGGAAGACCTGTGAAAAAGGGAAGGAAAAAGATAGTCTTTTGATTTTTAGTTTTTCCCCTGCCATTGAAATTAGTTCCTGTATTGTTCCTACGGGGCAAATATAGCCGCAGAAAATACGGGGACCAAGAAGGGTGAGGAACAAAATTACTCCCAGGGTGAGTATAAAGGGTATCCCGAATCCGTACAATAATGCTTTTGTTATACACATGGGCGAGGGATGCATACCGAAAAAACTGAAAGGTTTTACACCGATGTTTCCGGCAAATCCAAACAGGAATGTTGAAAACAGGAGAATGGGTACTTTTATCCGGGGTTTCATTTTTTTTGACAGCAGGAGGGCAACAACTATCAGCCCAAGAATTACCATTGTAAAATATTTTGCGCTGAAGTTGATGTTGGTGACAAAATTCCAAAGGGCTCCTTTTGATTCATTTGCATGTTCAGCTGTTTTCTGACCTGATTCTGCAAGAATCAGCAGGGGAGATACCAGGAGGATGAGAAAAAATCCGTTTCTTTTTAAGTTCATTGTATCATAACTCCTTAATTCTCTCTATTTCTGGAAATAAATAGAATGTTTCGGGTTCCAGCCTATTCCCAAAAACATTCGTGTTTTTAGGTTTTGAAAAGACACCAATTTTACATTTGAATCGAACAGATGTCAAGCCA
>CBDAFS010000050.1:0-59722 GCA_965195285.1 uncultured Aminicenantes bacterium
GTCATTGCCCTGGGATTCCAGCTGAATAACGGTTCTCTGGTTGGGCCACGGGATATGTTTTCCGATGTCAGTTTTGACCTGGCCCGTCAGCAGTCAAACGAAATTGCCAACTACATCCGCCGACATGGTCCTTTTGAACCCCATCGTCTTCCGCTTTCGGATATGGAATACACCACCCTTCCCCAGGTTTTGGGTAAATTGAAAGATAGATTTAAATAACTTCTATTTGGCTTTATAACCTGGTTTTACATTCATTGTGGTTCATCCGGAGTATTCCATACCGGGTACATCTCCATGATATGCTGGCTGGCCGCAAGTAAATCATCGGCAATGAAATCAGCCGAATCAAATCTCTGTCCCCTGGTATATTCAGAAGGTATGGCAATGACATAACAACCGGCCCGTTTACCCGCCACAACACCGTTCTCAGAATCCTCCAGAACCAGACATTGACCTGAATGTAGTCCCAGACCCTGGCAGGTCTTGATATAAATTTCCGGATCGGGCTTGCCGTTCCGAACGTCATCTGAAGTCTGGCAGAAAGCAAACACATCCCTCAATTGAAGTTTATCCAATACAATGTCCAGGAATTCCCGGGGCGCACCTGTAGAAATGGCCAACTTCATTTTTGCCTTGAAGTTTTTTATGATTTCATACAGACCATCCATGGCCACCAGGTCATTTTTCAATTTGTCTCTCATCATTTGATTTCTCATTCCGAGAATCTCTTCCTCTCCAACCGGGATATTCAGGTCCTTGATAAAAATCCGGATACTCTCAACGGGTTTCCGGCCCATCATTTTCCATAGGGTTTGATCACTGACCGTTTGTCCGAACCGGTATGCGATTTGCCTCTGACTCTCAAAATAGAGTCTTTCACTGTCGATCATCAGCCCATCCATGTCTAAAATGAGTGCTTTCATAGGAAATTTAAATACAACATCATTGGGATTATATCCAACCCGGTCAGTTTAAACCTATTTTTAATTTTCCATTCTAACACAAATAAAAAATATCTGATATCATAATCCGGTATTGACAACCTTTTACTCATCTGGAAAAATGATATATATAACCACGGATATAAAATAATGAAACTCAGAGAATTACCCGTATTGAAATTGTTATTCAACTGGTTAGATTCCGCCAATGCCGCCGCCGAGGGAATCATTGAGGCCACCAGAACCCAGCGCCATGTGAAGTTTCATCTGGTGGTTGCCTTCATTGTACTGTTTGGTTGTTTTTTGATCGGGGTCGAAAAATTCGAGTTTATAGCCATAGCCCTGATCACACTTCTGGTTATAGTCGCAGAGATGTTTAACTCTTCTCTGGAAGTAGTGGTGGACCTGACATCACCCGAGAGGAATGAAAAGGCACGTATTGCCAAAGATATTGCTGCCGGTGCGGTATTGATCACTGCGGTTGGCGCATTGATTATTGGCTACTTGATTCTTTGGCCATATTTCATTCGGATTGTCAATGATGGATTCTGGATCGCCAAGCACTACCCGGAAAATATTGCGGTCCTTGCGGTTATCATTATCATGCTTACGGTCATCATGCTCAAAGCCCTTCTGGGTAAAGGTCACCCGCTAAAAGGAGGCTGCCCCAGTGGGCACACGGCCGTGGCTTTTTCTATCTGGATATCCATTACCTACATCAGCAGCAATATATTTGTATTGGTTATTAGCCTCATCATGACCCTGCTTATTGCCTTCAGCCGGCTTTTTCGAAACACCCATTCCATTCTGGATATCTTTGTCGGTGCAACCCTGGGAATCCTGACCACTTTTACCCTGTTCTGGATATTCTATTGAGAATTGACCCCTGGTTATTCCAGACAGCCTATCTCAATTACCATGACAATAAAGGAAGCCTTATTGAAATAATGTTCAATTTTATTTATCATATGATTTACAGAACGTCGAGGAGGTAAAATGAAAAAATTTTTTATCGTTTCGATAGCTATTTTAGTTGGGTCAATAATGCTTTCCGGTTACAGTTCAAAATTGGAAGAAAAACTCTTTTATAATCAGGGTTTTTTCGGAGCCTCCTTCCTCTATCAAACCTATTTTACAATTGGGATGGCCTCGGATGCCTGGACCCAGGGTTCCTACACATTGGAAAACACCCAGACAATACTGCAAACCAGCGTGAATTTTCTGGATATTTCTGTCAAAACCTTAAAGGAATTAACGCTTTTCTCCATTACTACAGATGACCGGAATACCCTGCTTCAAATGATCGATATCGCTTCAGATTTAAAAAAACAGGGTTCGTTTATGCTTCAGTATATGGGTTCAAAAAACAAGCAAGATCTTGATAATTATGAGCTTAATCGAAAGCAGGCCTGGGAAAAAGTCAGTAATTTAATGGGTTTAGAATAAATATTCCGTAAAAGTTGAATAAAATAGCCTGAAAAACAGTATTGGATATAGCTTAAGGAGGAAATAATGGATAAAGTAATCATCAGACCCGAACCTAAACAAAAAACCATGTGGATGCTGGGCTGGGCCCTGCAATTCATTCTATTTTTTATTGCAGATCTGGTTTTCATATTGGTACTCGAAAGCCCCGCTAATCTTATTTTGGGTATCACCATAAGCAGCTGTTTATTCATCATGTTGCTGATTTTGCTATGGATACCGGCTTTTTACCGCTCGCTGGAATATTCCATTGACAGTGATTCAATATCAGGTAAAAAAGGGGTATTCTGGAGAAAAACCGTTACCATCCCTTATTTTAAAATCACCAATATTGACATCACACAGGGACCCGTACAAAGATGGTTCAATATCGGAACCATTCATTGCCAAACCGCAGGGATGGCCGGTCCTCAGGGACAAAAGGCCGAGCTCAGATTCCAGGGTATCAAAGACCTGGAAGCAGTAAAAGAGATGATCAGGGAAAAAGTTAAAAATTTCGTCAACTCAAAGTAAAATGTGCCTGATAACCAGGTCAACCGGAAAACAATGAAGAAAATTTACAAACAATTGGCAGAACACCTGGATCGAATCCCCAATGGTTTCCCGGAAACCGAAAGCGGAGTGGAATTAAAAATCCTGACAAAATTGTTCACTCCGGAAGAGGCTGAGGTAGCCTGCGCCATGAGCTTGAAACCTTTATCGGCCAAGGCAATTGCAGAAAAATACCTTCAACACGAACGCCAAACGTTCATCGTGTTGAAGGGAATGGTTAAAAAAGGTTTGATTGATATTGAAAGAGGCCATGATGGATTGCTATTCAAACTGATGCCCTTTATTGTCGGTTTTTATGAACGTCAGAATGCCCAAATTGATAAGGAATTCGCCGAATTGTTTGAGCAATATTACCGGGAGGCATTACATGGCATGATGACCATTTCCCCTTCTGTTCACAGGGTCATCCCCATTGAAAAAACAATTCCGCTCAATATTGAAGTAATGCCCTATGAAAGGGCTTCCCATTACCTTGAGCAGGCAAACTCATGGGGGGTACTGAACTGTATCTGCCGGGTTCAAAAAAGTCTCATCGGTGAGGGATGCCAGCATACCATCGAGAATTGTCTGGCATTTTCCCACAAGCCCAATGCCTTTACCCGGGTTAACAGTATTCGCTCAATCTCAAAGGCAGAGGCATTCCAGATACTGTCCCAGGCCAGCAAGGAAGGTCTGGTTCATTCCACTCAGAACACCCAGGAGGGAGTTGATTATATCTGCAATTGCTGTTCATGCTGCTGCGGGCTGCTCCGGGGAATCATAGAGTATGGAAGTCTAAATGCTGTGGGAAGATCGGATTTTTATGCCAGTGTAGATGAGTCACTCTGTAATGGCTGCTCCGTCTGTATTGAACACTGTCAGTTTCAGGCACTTGAGATTATCAGCGATCTCAGCCAGGTAAATAGAGAACGCTGCTTTGGCTGTGGTCTGTGTGTTGCCTTCTGCCCTACCGAAGCGCTTCAACTCATACCCAAGTCTATTGCTGAAACAGATCCACCGCCAAAGTCTGAATCCGAGTGGAGAGAAAAGAGAAAAAAAGCCCGCCTGACCTGAGAGAATTGCCAAGAAAACAGCACATACCGATCAGGACTCTTCCACTTCTTTTTTGAACCTGCCCCTCAGTCTTTCGAGTTTGCTTTCTGGTATATATTGATTGACATATCCACAATTCAAGCAAACATAAGATCGGGTTTTGGAACCGGACACACTGAAGACACCGCTGGGGATAAAGACATTGGACACACCTCCGATACCCAGGTATCCAAAACACAGATTTTCACCCCCACAGGCCACACAGCATAATTTACTAACGGTTTCCATAGATGCCTCCATTTTATTATTATAGCACGAATAAAAAATGCTATCATTCAGCAAAGGAAGCGAATAATTATACATAAAAAAAATCCGAAGCACGAAGCACAAAATCCTAAACAAACACAAATGTTCGAATAACCAATGACCAAAACAATATTCGGATTTCGAATTTATTGGTTTTTCAGAAAACTTTTAGTAGATATAAAAAATTTGTTTAAAGGGCATAACAATAGAGACAATTGAACCGGCAGGTTCCGTATTGACCGATATCCACACTCTGCTGGCACCAACAACCAGGACGTTGTCCCCGGTCTTGTTGATACTTAATTTTCAGGTTAAAAATCGAATTGATCAATGAATCATCAATACATTTTCCCTTTTTGATGATGGATTTGGTTCCATTCAGCTCTTCGGCGCAGCCCTGTATCTTCACTCCATGATCTTCGGCTGTGCGTGACAGGAACACCAGCAATTCCTCCAACTTTTCCGGTTTCTCCCGTATATCCAGTGGTTTAAATCCTATTTTTTTAAATCGCTTTTTCACCTTGGGATACATATCAACCAAACTGACTATGACCTTCTTTGAATAGGGAGAAATTAATTCGATCAACTCCAAAAAGTTCTGCTGGTGAAAAGACAGCGGTGTCTCCGGTGAGATGATTATCGGATCATAGCGCCATATGATCCTGGATTTCCCGATTCTGTATTCCAGCATTTGCAGGGTTCGCCTCAATGACTTCAATTCCAGAGAATACGGTTCGAGGAAATCAGGATAGTTGTTTATGGTGATCAAAAAATAGTAGGGTATATTCATTTGATCAATAATATCAAGCATTGGAATAAATGGTAACGGATTCCGGGTCCAGAAAACAAAGACATCTACATTTTCACGGTGGAGAGAGACGGTACGCTCATACCCGTGATTAAATGGATTTTTAACCTTCACCTCACCTTGTTTCAAATTCCGGACAAACCATTCCCCGAAAAAATATGGAATATCTGTACGTCGTGATACACTGACTATCATCGATTTATTAAAGAACAGTTATTCAAAACAATGAATATAGTATCGAAAACCAATCACTTTTTCTTTATCAATATGATGGACAGGTCATCATGCTGAGGTGCTTCTCCAACAAATTGCTGAATTTTTTCCACCATTAGCAGGCCCGCTTCATGGGTTGGCTTATTTTGCAGCTCCTTAACACACTCCAGTAATCTATCCTGGCCAAAAAACTCCCCGGCTTCATTTTGGGCCTCGGTGACTCCATCTGAATATATAATTAAGATATCTTCCTTTTGTAATTCGACCTGTCGACACGAATATTCAACCCGAGGGGAAATACCCAGGGCCCGGTCTCCCTTCTCAAAGAACAGGATTTCCTTTCCTTTTAGTATCAGAGGAGGGATATGACCTGCATTTAACATTTCTATCTGATTCGATTGTGAATTTAATTCCAGGTAAATCAGGGAGGCAAAGCTTTTCGGGACCGTGTCCCGGTGAAATATTTCATTAATTTTATTGGCCAACTCGGCGATTGAGTCAAACTCATTAACCAAAGCCCGCAGGGTGGACTGTAATTTTGCCATAAACAGCGCAGCAGAAAGCCCCTTTCCTGAAACATCTCCCAGGGCCAGACCAAAACGATTTTTGTTTAATCGAATATAATCAATCAGGTCTCCGCCTACATCATTGGCTGGTTTTGAATACAACCATACCTCCCAGCCGGGAATTTTTGGGCTCATTTCCGGAAGCAATGCTTCCTGAACCGAGCGTCCGGCAATCAGTTCATCCCGGGCCAGCAGTTTGTCTTTCAACTCCATCATTAAAATAAACAGTAGGATTATTCCTCCCATTATTTTAAAATTACTGTCAACCCTTAAATTGGTTTCCCCGATGGTGGCGCTGACATTCATAAAAATCAAAATCAAACTGACAACAAGTAACATACGCCGTACCGGAGTGAGTTTTAAATACATTCCTTTAAATAACCAGATGATGGTAAAAAACCAGTTTTTCAAACGGCCCATATTACCCAGTTGCTGGATACGTTCTTCTTCCAAATAGAATTCCTTGGCTTCTTTGAAATCCCGCTTGATGGTTTTTTTGATATCTTCGAGGTTTAATTTCATTGTATTTTCGTCATTTCATTAGGTTGACGATATATCACAATAATAAATCAGTTTTGATTTTTTTTCAATGCAAACCTTTATATTGACCAGTGTGGGGCCAACCCCGGGTTTTCACCCGGGTTTTTTTTGATTCGAGGAGGCTTTCTAGGAAGCTATTATTCAATCAAATATGGTAAACTGTTTTGATATTCCTGAATTTTTTATGAAGTCTTTCTTTCACTTCTTCCAGTCTTTTTTTAATGTTTTCCATCTTTTTATGCAAAATGATTTTGCACTCATCCACATCGGGAATTTCAATATGAAATTCAGGAATACGAATTTCGGGGATTTCAATCATGACCTTATCATCGGATTTCCATTTAAAAATATTGTACTTAGCGTGTCCGCTTTCTTCTCCCAGTTCAACGGTAAGCATTCTTTTCTTGCGGTGTCTGACAATGGTCAATTCAACTTTATCTCCTCCCTTTCGATCATCCAGAAATTCATGAATGTCTTCAGGTTTGGATATTTCCTGCTTGCCCATCCCGATAATGACATCTCCGGCCAATAGGCCGGCTTTCTCTGCCGGACTGTCTTTTTCTACCTTCAGGATCAAAACCCCCTCATCCATCTTCCTGCCAAAGTAATCGGCAAGTTCATCATTCAGCCGGCGCAGATGAACTCCCATATAGGATTTTTTGTTTATATAAAAATGAAATCCTTTTTTATCCGGCAGAAAAAAATGTTTAGCATGTGATTTCAATTTCCCCAGTGTAACCGAAACCACCTTGCTCTTTTTCTGGTGTATCAGTTTGATTTTCACCTTGGTATCCGGTTCAGTGCTTCGTACGGCATCCACCAGGTCTTCGGGAGTTCGAATTTTGTCATCTCCGAAATATTGAATCACATCATCCTCTTTGATGCCTGCTGATTCGGCAGCTTCACCTTCAACCACCTGAACCACCCGTACCCCATAGCTTACACCGTATTCTTTCCTTTCCTCAGGCGACAATTTGTCGATTGAAACGCCCAGATATCCCTTTCCCGGGCTTTTTTCGGCTGACAGGGATAAGGATGATCCGACTACCAGCAGGGTAATTATGAACATGGTAATGACCTTGCTGTTGGCTAACCACTTTTCAAATCCTTTCATGTTATACCTCCAAAATGTTCATACTCATCCCCTAAGATGCAGATATTATGAAAAAGTTTTCAAATGCTGATTTTTTTTGTGAACTGTAAATTTTAAAATTATACTTTCTTCATTAATGATCCGCTATTGCTTTTTGCTTTAATTTTTCAATTATCTTCGCATCTACCCAATAAATATCGCCTTTACCCCGTTCTCCCGATGTAAAGAAGAGATATTTCCCATCATGGGTTACAAAAGGCAGACCAGCATTCATTCCAAGATTTATTTCTTCTGGTACGCTCCAGTTTCCATCTTCTTTCTTAAATGAGTAAAACAAGACACTGTTCATTTTTTGTGCAGGCCTTCTTGAACCGAAAATCATATAACTTTCATCTGTTGATATATAAGGGTGCATACTTTGCTTTTCTTTATCCAAAGGATAACCTAACTTTTCAAGCTTGAGATATTCACCATTAACTTCCTTAATTATGCCTAAACATTCACTGCCTGGTCCACCGGAAATATCCGTAGTATAAATTGTCCCGTCTTTAGTTGAAGAAATATGCATCGCTTTTGCGGGATTAAAAGGAGGTCCCGGATTTATTGGTTCTCCCCATTCTGTTCCCTTGCGCTCAACATACAAAATGTTCATTGGAGGTCCCGGTTGTCCGGGAATAGGTTTCCCTGACTGGAAATAAAGCCTTTTATTATCCGGAGTTACCCAGGGCTCAAATGAGAATTGCTTTTCAACAAATGGAGCCACATCGACTTCTGTCCAAACCTCATCAACTAATTTGCTTACCATAATGACAGTCTGTTTTAATTCCGGATGCCTTCGAGTGAAGTAGAATTCATTTCCATCTGGTGAAAAGCAGCATGAAAATTCATGGGATTCAGTAGATACAATTCCGGTCGCAAAGATTTTCGGTATCATTCCCGGAGGTTTCTGACCGAGATATGATCCGGTAAGTTTTGGAAATTCTTTTCCCTGCGAAAACAGTGTGATTGCTGAAATTACCAGTAAATAAATAATAATAAATGATCTTTTCATTTTTGTATTCCTCCATTATTTTAGTTTTTAGATTTCAATTCTTCAATAATTTTTACATCTACCCAGTAGACATCTTCAGAACCGTTTCCGGGGCTGTTCAGGATTTTCAGCTTTCTTTCATAAATCAGCGAGATTTCCAAAAAGGGCTCGTGTAATATCCTGTTCCTAGAAAAGATTTAATGTTTGTGAGAATGGTAGACTTTGGCCACAATCTTCCAGCCATCATCGAACTTCAGGAGAGAAAGATAGTCGGTATAAACAAGCTTCCGCTTTTTAAATATTTCCACCTTGGCTGTAGCACACCCACCTGTAACATCCAGGCTGGTGATTCTGCAATCTCTGGCCACCTGAGCAGGATCGAAACCTGGATCGCTCTTTCTCTTCTCGGTTCTCTCGATCCAGATGCCAATCGGATACTTGCCCAGCTTCTTTCCCTTGGCCGAAAAGATGGCAAAATCAGGATGAAAACCCTTTTTCATACTATCGGTATCGAGATCATTGAACGCACCATTGAAGTAGGCACTTTTAATGACCTGTTCCACTGCCGCCTTGTCATCCCCACCGAAGAGGTTACCGAAAATCAACAGAGTCAATACCAGACTCCAGATAATAATAAATGTTTTTTTCATAACTTGCCTCCTGTTTATTATTTTTTATTTAAAGATTTTTTTTTAATTCTTCAATTATCTTTGCATCCACAAAGTCATTTCAAAAATATTTCGATTCTAATACTCAATATATTTAATCTAATGAAAAAATCAATAGGCCAAAAGTCACATTTCATCCCCTAACCAGAACCCGGAATTAAAATTCCAGGCTCTGGTCACATGCTACTTCCCTATTTTGCTTCTTTCAATTGATTCAGAATTTTTTTCTGCTGCTTGTACTGTTTTTTCTCTCCTTCGGTTTTTTGGGTATTCAAGATCAGAGCTTTTTTATAACATTTCATGGCCGATTCCTTTTTCCCCGCATTCAGATACGCTTCTCCGAGACTGTCATACACATTCCAGGATTCCGGGTACTTTTTTACATTCAACTTGAAAACCGCTATTGCTTCCGGGTATTTTTTCTGATTCATGTACCGGTAACCGAGGCGATTGAAATCCCCTTCAAGGTAATAGTATTTATTTGATTTTGAACTGCAATGTTTTTTAAATTCAGCCATAGCTTCTTTTAATCCCTTTTTCTCTATCATACCCGACAGGGCATTGCTTGCAGACTCGGCTCCGGTTATCTCAGACCATATGCCGATAATATTATTGTTGTGAACAAAGCCGACGGTAAAACCCGGTTTTCCATCAAGATTTGGAAACCGGGCATTCATTTTGAGATCTTTCAACAATTCTTCAAGTGGTTTGCCTTCCTTGGCTGCCTTTTTGATTTCCTTTTTCAAGGTAATCAGGTAGTTATAGCGTTCGACGAAACCTTTATAGCTCAGTTCTCCATTCCAGTGTCCGGGGATGTAATATTTGATTTCATCCTTTCTGTCAATGAGGCTTTTCCAGTTTTTTAACATGAGTGGCAGGTCCCGTTTAATACCTATTCTGCCACCAAAAGATTGGAGGCAACCGGGGGTATCGGTCAGCCAGGTATCTGCCATCACATCACCGGTAAACAGCAAGCCTTCTTCAGGCATAAAAATGAAGATATCACTGGCCGAGTGAAGTCCGCCCATATAGTAGAACTCGAGTGTCATATTCCCCATATCCAATTTCATTCTGTCTTTGAATGTCTGGGTCGGAAGTGTTTGTTTGATTCCGCTTTCCAATGATTTCAGCACCATCTTCCTAACAATGATATCCTCTTTGAGTTTCTTGTACTCATCGGTTCCCTGCTTGGCCTCGACAAGTTGTTTTTTTTGTTTTGGTATAAATTCTTTAAACCAGTCAATCACACGTTGTTGATCACCCAGATTTCTCTTCATGCCTTCGGCGCATTTTTCATGGGCAATTATTTTGCAGTCGGAATATACTGAATTTCCACTGGTGTGATCTCCGTGTTCATGGGTGTTGATGAGATACACAAAATCGCTACGGCCAAATTTTTTGGCAATAATTTTTCGAAATTGTTTATCAAGTTCAGGACACTGGGTTGTGTCGATGACAACGATTCCCTTGTCAGTGTTTAATGCACAGACAGCGGTTGACGAGATATAGTCACCCACCCACAGTCTGATGGCATTGTCACTGAGCTTCTTGACATGCAGGGGCAAGCCATTGATGGTTTGAGCAACGATACCCACACTTAACAGCACACATAGTGAAACGAAACAAATCTTTTTTTTGAATTTCATAAAAATCCTCCTATAAATTTAATTTTATTTCATTTTTAATTTGCGGTTTCTCCAATCAGGTCAATATTCCCATCTACAGATCTCTGAAAAACTTCAACGGATTCAGCTACGAATAACAATATCAGCAAAACCAGTATCATTAAAATAATTTTCTTCATTTTTCACCCCCCTTATCGGTCTGAAAACGAAAGACCTCATGTTGTTTCTTGTTATAAACCACGATTCCTGAAGAAAAAACCCTGATTATTTTCAATCCCTCTACCTGGGTATACCACACATTCTCAACTCGCAGATGGTTGTTTTTCCATGTCGAAACCGATATCTCCGGACCTTGTGTCCAAATCAACCGCAGATCGTTCTCATCCGTAAGAAAATAGAAATACGGTAGCTTTTTAATACGGATACTTTCCCGGGTCTGTTCCTGTAAATCAAATACATAAAAACCATCTTCAATTTTAATGATTACCTTTTTTTGTATATAATTTTCGTATTTCCGTCGAACCTTTTTTATATTACCATGTCTCCTGAAAATCTCTTTTATTTCTGTTCCGGTTTCGTATAAGATCATATCCCGGTCTGTAAATCGTAACAACCTGTTGTTCCAGAAAGCAACGGATTTGGCTGCAAAAAGCTTCTCCACTTGGCCATTATCCAGTATCCTGAAGACGCTGCTACCGGTCGAATGGTTTTTTGGATCAAAGGTCAGCACAAAAAATTGTCGGGGATTATCGCCTGCCCCGCAAATCATATGAAATATTTCTCCTTCGAAATTCCCATTTACAGGTATGATCCTGGATTCATCACCGTTGATTTCGAGAATCTGATATTCTTTATGACCCTCCTTGGTCAATAAAAAAAAGATACGTTCCCCTATCTTGGCCCGGGTATCCATGAAATTATGAAACCAGTACCTTGGAGGGATGGAAAATTTTTGTTCGATTTCACCGGACAATACATTCATTCTGACCAGCTGTCTTGATTTTTTCTTGCCCTTCCACAAACTGGCATAAAGCTTTTGTTTACTTTCGTATAAGGGGGATAATGAATAGGGGATAATCTTATTGTCCTGGCCTTCACTCATGATAACCGTTTTGCTGCGGGAAACCCTGATCAGGTCTCCCCCATCGGTCAGATAACAATGCCACCACTTCACATGGGTGATGACATAGGTGATCCCGAAAATCAATATAACCAACAAAACCAGGCCGGGGATGAACTTCTTATTAAAATAAGAAATGGGCTTAATGTCATATTTATTAAACATTATGGTAAACAGCAACAGCACTGCCAGATAGGAAAATCCTGTTTGAAGGGAGGCATTCAAATCATTTTTGCTGACATCCAGTAACCTAACAAAGTGAAAAAGTCCGAGGGAGAGAAACAGGGTGATAAAAAAAGTACTCAAAAAACTCTTGATGCTGAGTGAAAACGAAGCAGAGAGTAAAAATACGGTGATATAAATGGGTATAAACCGTTGAGTGGAAAACAGAAAATAGATGCCAAACTGTTGGTAGACCAGATGATATACAATGAGCATAACCGCAACCGGTAATGATCGAATAATTAACTTTGTCAAAAACAACTTTATTCTGGAAACAGGCAACGATAAAAGGTATTCCATGGTCCCTTCCTGCCGTTCCCGTTCAAACATTGACCAACCGGTAAAAGAGGCATACAGGACCAGAAAAATTTCCAGCGCCGGCGCCAGATATACATCTTTGTCGGTCAGCAGCAGGGCCAGGATAAGCAGCATCAGAATGATTACAATAATGATTCCGTCTTCCAGGACTTTTTTGAGTTCAATGAGACCCATATTCACCTCCGATGAAAGCCCTTAAAATTTCCGACAATCTGAGATGATGAATCTTTTCCCGGGAATTGAGTTCGGGTTCATAGGGATAGAGATACAGCTCATTAACACCCTGCCAGGGTCTGCAGAATACAACCGGCAGGTGATCCGGTACTGTTTCGGAGTATATTTTGACAAATTTCTTTTTTAATGCTTCAACTTTCTCATCCACCACCACCTTTCCCTTATCCATGATAATGATTCTTTCGAATATTCCTTCTATATCAAATGATGATTGAGCGGCAACAATAACCGAAAGCTGGTTTTCCTCAATGAGCTGAAGAATGGATTTCAGAAAAAATTCTCTTAAATGGGGGTCTAAAAAATGAATCACGTCATCGATCATCAGATATTCCGGATTGCTGGCAAGAGCCAGGGCCAGAAAGAGAAGGGTCCTCTCACCTTTTGAAAGAGAGCCGACTCTACGGGATCGGCCAACTGAAAAACCGGCCAGATCCTTATAGGTGAAGTTCGGATAAAATGAACCATGCAGGGCAATGGCGTCCTTTATCTTCAATCCGTCATAAAAACCAATGGAAGCAGGAATATAGGCTGTTTTTCTTCGGGTGACTGACCCTACCCTGTTTTGATCAATCCGGACACTGCCTTTATTGGGGATCAATACACCGGAAATGGATCTTAGAAGAGTGGTTTTTCCAGAACCATTGGCACCGGCCAGAAAAACACTCTCTCCCCTTTCGATGGTCAGGTTCAGATCATCGATTGCTTGCTTTTTTCCATACTGAACACTTAAACCGGATATATGAATCATCTTAACTCCCTATGAATATCCAAATCCAATCCATGATATTGAATGGATTTAATTTGGTTTCAACTGCCTTTTCTATCAAATTTAATACAAATGAATTGGTGGTCACAATACAAATGATCACACCGATTATCAGACAATAACCGATCAGCGCATGCGAAGAAAAATTCATTGGTTTTCTCATGGTTATTCTTTAAAAAAATCCGCAATTAAATTTTTCAAATGATCCTGGGAAAAACCCATTTCGATTGCCCTTTCCATGAATTTCAACAATTCATCCTCGAGTAGTTTAACCTTTTCCTGGTCCATAGACTCCGTTTTCAATACCCAGAAGCCTTTTCCGGCCCGACCGTCTATAATTCCCTCCTGTTGCAGTTCCCGGTAGGCCCTGGCAACGGTATTTGGATTGACTTTTAAAAATGAGGCCATTTCCCTGATGGATGGCAAGCCCTCATTTTCCAAAAGGGATTTTTTGGCTATGGAGTGCTTTATTTTCCGTGTTATTTGCTCATATACCGGTACTGGCGATGCGAAATCAATTTCAATTTCTGTCAGTATCATTTTACTCACTGTATCAATATATTAATACAGTGATACGGTTTTGTCAACTGTTTGGTTTATTTTTTTGACATTTTTTTTTATTTTTTTTATGATGATATTTAATTTTAAAAATGAAATTCATTGCCGATCTTCACATTCATTCCCATTATTCGCGTGCTACCAGTAAGAATTTGATTCCCGAATTCCTGGATTACTGGGCCAGAATAAAAGGGCTAACTGTGATCGGAAGTGGTGACTTTACCCATCCCAAATGGTTAAAAGAATTAAAAGATAAAACCGAGCCCGCCGAGCCGGGATTATTTAAATTAAAGAGTATTTTTTCGAAACCATCAAATCACCATATCACCCGGGCATCAAACCGGGAAGTCAGATTTGTTCTGACCTCAGAAATAAGCACTATTTACAAAAAAGGAGATAAAGTCAGGAAAATTCACCATCTCATCTTTGCACCGGATTTTGAAACCGTAGAGTCCATTCAGACGAAATTAATCAAAATCGGAGCCAATATCACTTCAGATGGACGCCCCATTATTGGGATCGATTCCCGGGATCTAATGGATCTGACCCTGAATGTCTCTGAAAAAACATTCTTTGTCCCTGCTCACATATGGACGCCATGGTTCTCGGTATTGGGGTCCAAATCCGGATTCGATTCGATTAGCGAATGTTATGAAGATCTGGCCGGTCATATATACGCTGTGGAAACCGGCCTCTCATCTGATCCTCCCATGAATTGGATGTGTGGTTTTTTAGATCCCTACACCCTGATTTCCAACTCAGATGCCCACTCTCCCGAAAAATTAGGACGCGAGGCCAATCTGTTTGATACCGATCTGAGCTACGATTCCATTATCAATGCCCTCAAATCCAAAAACAGGCAGGAATTTCTGGGTACCATTGAATTTTTCCCCCAGGAGGGCAAATACCATTATGACGGCCATATAAAATGCGGTATATGCTGGAATCCAAGCCAGACCAGAAAAAATAACGGTATATGCCCCGTATGCGGAAAACCGATCACAGTTGGGGTAATGAATCGCGTATTACAGCTGGCGGACCGGGACATGGTCACCGTGAAAAAAAACAGACCTCAATTTTATTCACTGATACCTTTAAAAGAAATTTTATCTGAAATTACCGGGGTTGGGGCACAATCAAAGAAGGTTGCTCACCTATATAATTCTTTGATCAAAAAAGTTGGATCAGAATTTGATATATTATTAAATCTTCCCATTGATGAATTAAAAAACCTCAGCGATGAACGACTTGGCGAAGCCATTGATCGCATGCGCAAAGGAAAAATTTTCATTGAAGAGGGATATGACGGTCAATACGGTCGAATAACCGTATTCAAAAAAAATGAATTGAATAGATAATACCCCGGTATCTCGGTTCTGATGATTGACTACAGAATTTTTTTTATGACTTCGGCCAGCTGTTTGATTCCGGCTTGGATTTGCTCGATCGATGAGAAGGAATAATTGAGCCTCATGGTATTCTTCCCGGAATTGTCACAGTGAAAGGGATTCCCGATTACATAAGCTACATTGTGCTCGATGGCAGTCATGAAAATTTCCTTGGTATCGATGGTTTCGGGTAGTTCTACCCATAAAAACATCCCACCCGTTGGCTTTGACCAGGACACCCCGCTAGGCATATAGTCCTCCAAGGCCTTCAACATGGCATCGGATTTCGGCTTATAACAGCGAATGGCATTTTCAATGGTCTGTTTCATTTTTCCCATTTTAATGAATTCAGCCAGAATCAATTGGTTGAAAGAAGGCGTACACAGGTCAACCGATTGTTTTAACATCACCATCTTTTCTATGGTATCAGGCTCACCGACCAGCCATCCCATTCTCATACCCGGGAAAAGAACCTTGGAAAACGTCTTCAACATGATCACCCCTTTCCGTCCGGAAAGCATCCAGAGGCTGGGTAAAATTTCCGTAGTAAAACTCAATTCCCGGTAAGGAGAATCTTCAACAATCGGGATATCCTCTTCCCGGGCTATTTGCAGGAGTTCTTTTCTTTTTTCCAGAGTCATGGTAATGCCCGAGGGATTTTGAAAATCGGGTATAACATAAATGAAACGAGGTTTTTTTCCATCCTTTTTTAAATCATCCAGGGTTTTCCTCAAAACAACCAGATCCATTCCGTCTTCATTCATGGGAACACCCCTCATATCTGCACCGCAACGCTTGAAGACCTGAATGGCGCCCAGATAGGAAGGTAGTTCCATCACCACAGGTGAGTTTTCATCCAGAAATAAAATTGAAAGCATGTCCAATCCCTGCTGGGATGAAGATGTCACACAGACTTCATCCAGGGAAGCCTTGTCACCAAATTCAGACATGTGTTCCACCAGGGCTTCCAGCATCACATCCTCTCCCTGGGTGGGACCGTATTGAAGCGCCATATATCCTTTCTGGTTAAGTACTTTTGCAGTTATATCGGTAATTTCCCTCAAGGGGAACAGCTCCGGATCGGGCAACCCTCCTCCAAAAGAAATCACACCCGGTTTCCGGCTCCATTTCAATATCTCTCTGATCTCTGATCGAACGATACGTTTTGAAACATCCGAAAATATATAAGACATTATTGATCCTCCTTTTATCAGCAATAGTGGCGTTTAATTGAATAATAAAAATGATCTGACACAGTGTTTAAATGTCCAATGAATTTTTTGTTAAAATTCTCTTGATTTATATTTTACGAATCCGAGCCCGGAATGTCAATGTCCAATTTCAGGAAAAACCCTTCTGAATTTACAATACAAACCCATTGAATAAATCCCCTTTTCCTGCTATATTTAACCACCGGAGGATAATGATGCCTTATGGATGTACATCCGAAGTTGGAGACATCAAATCACTATTGCTCAAACACCCCCGGACTGCATTTGTTGATCAACCAACCGTTAACAGGCAGTGGCAATCATTGAATTATCTGGATCTCCCTGATTACCAAGAAGCCTGCCAGGAATATGACCATTTCCATTCCCTGCTCATGACCCATGTTCCCTCCATTAAATTTCTCCCTTTTAATCCGGATACCGGTCTGGATTCCGTCTACATCCGTGATCCGCTGATTATCACCGAAAGAGGCGCAATTTTAGGCAACATGGGCAAGGAACAGAGGAAAACCGAACCCGGGGCAGTGAATAAACTATTAGAAGAGCAGAATATCCCCATACTGGGTTCCATAACCGGAAACGGCACCATAGAAGCGGGTGATGTCATACTGTTCGATGAAAACACCATTGCCATTGGCCATAGTTACCGGTCCAACCAGGAGGGTATTCAACAGTTTCAAACCATGACCAGAGAATTTATAAGAGATATCATGGTGGTTCCCCTGCCCCACTGGAACGGCCCGAATGATATCCTTCACCTGATGTCCATCATCAGTCCGATCGATCATGACCTGGCCGTTGTATATTCAAAACTAATGCCCGTATCCTTTCGGGAGTGGTTGATCAACCGCGGAATCAAACTGATTGAGGTTCCCGATTCTGAATTTACTTCCATGGCCTGCAATATATTGGCAGTGGCACCCCGAAAATGTATCATGATTTCGGGAAATCCCCATACTCGAAAATTGCTGGAAACCGAAGGAGTGGAAATCGAAGAATTCCGCGGGGAAGAACTGTGTAAAAAAGGCGGGGGCGGTCCCACCTGTCTGACACGGCCCCTTTTCCGAACCGGTTGATCAAACAATTTATTAGCGGTAAATCTCACTGATTTGACAATTTCCTTCATAAATAATATAAATGAATCAGAGAGAAATGGAAAATAAAATAATTAATGGATTTGATGATTTATCCTTCTATGAAAAGTTAAAAAAAATCGAAGCCAATCTGACGGAAATTAATTTACTGATAGACAGTCTGGAAATTGAAAAAAATCGTAATAGGGATTCTCTATTCCTGATAAAACGTTTTATTGATATCAAGAAATTGAAGAAAGTAGAATCCAGAATACAGCGATTTCTACGATTCCCGCTTCGGGATCCAAGACCCGGAAGACCGGTGGAATACCCCGAAAGCGAACAAGAAAAAAAAAGATATGAACAGTATCGACAGGATGGTTTCAGTATACGTCAGATAGCCAAAATCGAAAAGATAAGTGCTGATACCGTTTTTAGAAAGTTAAAAAAATATCAAATTCAATAAGTTATAAAGGGAGTAGTACCTGCTGATTATCTTATGAATATCGATCGGAAAATTCTATAAATATTGATAACATGAAAGAAAAATTGATCATTGCCCACCGGGGGGCAACGGATCTGGCAACCGAAAATACGATCGAAGCATTTTCCAAAGCCATGGAATCCGGTGCCGATATGATCGAACTGGATATCCGAATGACCCGGGATCAAAAACCGGTTGTTTTTCATGATGAGCAGATTGTCGGTCACCCCATTCATGATCTTGAATTCAATGAGGTTTATGAACTGGGTCTTGGTCAGGGAATCAAAATCCCAACCCTGGAGGATGTACTTCAATTCACCAGTGGTAAAATCAAACTTGATATTGAATTGAAGGTCAGGGGACACGAGAAGGAGATTGCTTCCAGGACTCTCAACTATTTCGCAACTGATCAATGCATCTTCTCATCATTCAATATTGACTCACTTAATACTTTAAAAAAATTCAATCATCGAATTCAAGTGGGCCTCATTATGGGAAAAGAAAGACCAAAGAGACCCATCTCAACCCGGTTGGGTGAAATATTTCCCTTCAACCATCAAATAATTGCAAAAGTGGATTATGTGATCCCTCACTGGAAACTGCTCAAGTTCGGTTTCTTAAAGCGATCACGACGGCATGATATAAAAGTATGGGTCTGGACAGTCAATGACCGGACTAAAATTTTGAAATATCTCCGGGATCCCCGCATAACCGGGATTATTACCGATAAGCCGGATCTGGTGTTTTCACTCCAGCAAAATATTGGCATGTTGCACGATTCTTTTTAATTGTTTATAATTAAACATTCAAAAAAATGCCCGCAAACCTCCCCCCTCAATATTTTGAAGTTGAAAAAAAACTAAAAGCCGCCTCCGGTTCAGTTGAAAAGATTTCCATTCTGGAAGAACTCCTTTCTATTGTACCCAAACACAAGGGAACGGAAAAGATTCAGGCACAACTAAAATCCAAAATTTCCAAGCTGAAATCAGAATCAAAACGAAAACCCTTAACCGCCAAACATGGACAGGAACACAATGTAAAAAAATCAGGTGCCGGGCAGGTGATATTGATTGGCCCTGCCAATACCGGAAAATCCAGCCTTATCAAGGTCCTGACCAACGCCAGCCCTCAAGTCTCTGATTACCCTTTCACCACAATATCCGCCTATCCGGCCATGATGAGATTTGAAAATATCCAGATACAGCTGGTGGATACTCCTCCCATTACTCCTGATTATTTTGAAATCTGGGTTCCTGAATTAATAAAATCAGCTGATGGAGTAATGTTGGTGCTTGACCTGAGTTCCCAGGACCCAGTTCGCGATTTTCAGTTCATAATCCAAAAATTGACTGAAAAAAGAATTGAACTCATCAGGGAAAACCATTTTGATTCCAGTCAATCAGTGAGATTCCAGAAAAAACTGCTGGTCATTGCCAACAAAATCGACCATGCCCTTTCCCCGGACCATTTGACCGATTTAAAGCAGTATCTGAATTCTTCCCACCGGTTGATCCCGGTTTCCGCCTTGCAGGGTGATGGATTGGACCTGCTGAAAAATCGTCTATTTGTCATGTTGAATATCATAAGGGTCTATAGTAAAATTCCCGGGAGAAAAATCGAACATGACAATCCCTTCACCCTGAAAAAGGGCAGCACGGTCCTGGATATGGCCCGGGAAGTACACAAAGACTTTTCACATAAATTCAAATTCGCCAGGATTTGGGGAAAAAACAAATACCAGGGCCAGAAGGTCAAACGGGATTATATACTGGAAGACGAGGATGTCATCGAGCTACATATTTAGATCGCATCTCGCTTTTTGAAATTTATTCAAAAATCGATTATAATTCATCAATTAAAGAATAGAATGAATTACATTAAATTCAAGAAGTTCATCACCGATATTTACACCAGCGGTTCAATCGGAAAAATTGACCTGGAGACCACTCAGAAAATTGTTTTTTTGAATATAATTTTCACCATCGGCATGCCCATGCTCATGGTTTTCGGAACAATGGCTTTCCTAAAGTCGCAGGTTTTTCTGGGAATCATTGAACATTCAGCATTAATAATTGTATTTATCTCTTTCCTGCATATGAGAAAAGTCAGTCATTACTTTCTGGCTGCCGTTACCAGCACTTTCCCGATGTTCATCCTGTTTTTGATATTGTTTATAAGGGGGGGCGGTGAAAACAGCGGTCATGTCTGGTCTTTTTCATTGCCACTGGTTTTCTTATTCCTTTTTGGAATCAAATGGGGAACCATCCTAACCCTGGGATTCATACTGCTCGTAATGGTTGCCCTGAAGGTGCCGGTAGATATACTCCCCCACCAGTACTACAGTTTGGATTTCTTGGTACGTTATCTTGGTGCCTTTGCTTTAATCTGTACCACTGCCTATTTTTCCGAATACATCCGAAAAAAGACCAGCCGGGCCATCCAACAAAAAAATCTTGAACTGGAAAAAACCGTGAAGGAACTCCAATCGATTGGTAAAACCTTGAAGGAAAGTGAGAAACGTTTTCGTGAACTGGCTGATTTGCTCCCTCAACCTGTATTCGAATCCGACCTTCAGGGTAATATAACCTTTCTGAGTCGAAGTGGCTATGAACTATCCGGGTATTCTGAGCGGGATTTCACCCATCGCGTTGATACCCTGCAAATGTTTGTTCCCGAAGACCGCAAACGGGTTAATGAAAATACCAAAAAAATACTTAAACACCAGAAACTGGGAGGGATCAAATACCGGATAAAAAAAAAAGATGGAAGTACATTTCCGGTAATCATCCATTCTGCCCCTATTGTAAAAGCGGATAGGATTGTTGGCAGCCGGGGTATCATAATTGATATCAGTCAACTGATGCAGGCTGAAGCGGAAAAAAAGAAATTGGAGGAAAAGCTTACCATATCCGAAAAAATGGAGACCGTGGGGCAACTGGCCGGAGGTGTGGCCCATGATCTGAATAATATACTGAGCGCCATTGTGGGTTACCCGGATTTATTGCTGTTGAACCTTCCAAAAAAAAGTAAACTTAGAAAACCCATTTTGACCATGAAAAAATCCGGTCAAAAAGCCGCAGCCATTGTCCAGGATTTACTGACCCTGGCCAAAAGAGGCGCCACGGGTAAGAAAGTGGTCAATTTAAATGGAATTATTAAAGATTATCTCAGCTCAGCCGAATTTGAAAAACTTAAGAGCTTTCATCCCCATATTGAAATTCGCACCCACCTTGAATCCGAACTTCTCAATATGCACGGTTCAGATATTCATCTGACCAAAACCATCATGAATCTGGTCTCCAATGCAGCGGAATCAATGCCTTCCGGCGGAACCATTGAAATATCCACATCCAACCGATACCTGGACCGGACAATCAGGGGGATTTTTGATAAACCTGTACCGTCCGGTGATTTCATAACTTTCAAAATATCGGATCAGGGAGTCGGTATCCCCAGAAGCCGAATAAGAAAAATATTCGAACCTTTTTATACAAAAAAAACACTGGGGAGAAGCGGTACCGGACTGGGCATGGCTGTGGTATGGGGGACTGTAGTCGATCATTACGGTCATATTCTTATCAACAGTTCACAAAAAAAGGGAACGACCTTTGAACTTCTTTTCCCCCCATCCAGAGAAAAACTGTCCAGTAAAAAATTAAAGGCAAAGCTAAGGGATTACCAGGGGAACGGAGAAAATATTTTGGTCGTAGATGATATTAAAGAACAACGTGAAATCGCAACATTAATTCTCACCCGACTTGGCTATCAGGTATTTACCGTATCGAGCGGAGAAGAGGCTCTTGAATACCTGGATCACCACCAGCCAGACCTGGTCATTCTGGATATGATCATGAATCCCGGAATCGATGGTCTGGACACATATAAAAAAATGATAAAACTAAAACCCGGTCTCAGAGCCATTATTGTTAGTGGTTATTCGGAAACCAACCGGGTCAAAAATACCCTGAAAATGGGGGTTGGCAGTTATGTAAAAAAACCCTACACGATGGAAACCATTGGATTAGCTGTTAAAAATCAGTTGAAAAGATGACGACATTATCTAAAGTTGTTTAAATGGACATTGAATCAAAACTATTCCTGAATACTTATTTAACAAACTGATAAAAATTAAAAAAAGGAGAATTCATATTGAAAACAAAAGTCATTAAAGTGTTAATCATGGTGGTATTACTGGGACTTCCGTTCACCATTTTTTCTGAAACCGGGCAGCAGATTCCCGATTACTCCACTACCGATCGTCAGGATGTTCCACGAGAATTTAAATGGAGTATAGAAGATCTATATCCAAGTATTAAAGCCTGGGAAAAGGATAAGGCTGCAGCCATGAAAATGCTGGAAAATATCAAATCTCTGGCCCCTGGATGGATAACATCACCAGAAAAGATGTTGACCTTGCTGAACCATCTCAAAAACCTCAGAATCAAGGGATACAGGCTCTATGCCTATGCATCTCATCGCAGTAACATGGATATGAGAAACCAAAAATTTCAGTTGCTAAAAGGGGAAATGCGTAATATGTTTGTTCAATTCGGTACCATGCTGGCTTTCATGAATCCCGACATTTTGAAGCTGGGGGAGAAAATTTTTTACTCGTATCTCAAAGCAGAACCCGGTCTGAAACCCTATCGGTTTTCAATTGAACAGGTTTTGCGTATGAAAAATCATATCCTGCCGCCGGGACAACAAAAAATCGTTTCCATGTCCGGCCTGTTTTCAGGTGCTTCCAGCCAGGCATCCGGTATGCTGAACAATGTAGAGATGCCTCAACCGGAAGTGATTCTTTCAGACGGGACCAAAATCAAGCTCAATTACGCCAATTATGCCCGCTACCGATCATCCGTCAATCAGGATGACAGAAGACAGGTTATGCATATATACTGGAAAAATAGTAAAATGTTTGAAAACACCCTGGCCATTTTACTGGACAGTGGGATTAAACAGGATCTGTTCAATTCCCGGGTATACGGTTACAAGGACTGTCTGGATGCCCGGTTGTATGGTGAGAATATTGATCCGCGTGTCTACCATAACCTGATTCAAAGTGTCCGGAACAACCTGGGTTCTTTACACCGCTACCTGATTTTGAAGAAACAATTGCTCGGATTGGATGTTTTTTTATACGAAGATATCTATACGTCATCGGTATCAAAAGTCGATAAGAAATATCCATTTTCCGAAGCCCGGGATATTATACTTCAGATGATGAAACCACTGGGAAAAGAATATTTATCCGGACTTCAAAAAGCTTTTAATGAACGCTGGATTGACATATATCCTAACAAGGGCAAACAGAGCGGCGCCTATTCCGGAGGTACTTACGGTGTTCACCCCTTTATTAAAATGAATTATGACGGCAGTTATAGTTCGGTTTCCACTCTGGCCCATGAACTGGGACATGCACTACACTCATATCTTTCCAATAAGTATCAGCATTTTACCAACTCCCATTATCCCACATTTCTGGCTGAGATCGCTTCCACATTCAATGAAAACCTTTTGGTGCACTACCTCCTTAAAAACGAAAAAGATGATCTTTTCAAGCTCTATATACTTGACGGTTATCTGGAACGTATTCGTGCCACTCTGCATCGGCAGACTTTGTTCGCAGAATTCGAACTGACCATGCACCGTCAGGTTGAAGCCGGTAAAACCCTTACGGCTGACCTGTTGAATCAGAAATACCTGGAACTGACCCGTTATTATTACGGACATGACCAGGGCATCGTGAAAGTAGGTGATTTTATCCAGAACGAATGGAGCGGTATTCCACACTTCTACCGGAACTACTACGTGTTTCAATACAGCACAGGTATTATTGCTTCAATGGCCCTGAGCAATCGGTTACTCCATGATAAAAAATTTGACCAGCAGCAATATCTGGACTTCTTAAAAGCGGGAGGAAGCCGATTTCCCATGGATACACTCAGACTGGCAGGTGTGGATATGACCTCACCGGAACCCATCATCTCTGCCCTGAACCAATATGATCAGCTGGTCCGTGAAATGGAAAAAATTGTCAAACGATTAAAAAATCAAAATAAACTGTGAATTAAATCATTTGATTCTATATTGAAAATCCGTTTGGTTATCCAGTAAAGGATCTGTTAATAATGATCACATTTTTAATTGACCATTGCCTGATACTATGATAAAAGTGGATATGGGTCGGGAACATGTATAGAAAAAATATCCCTGTGTCTACAGGGATGGTAATAATACTAGGGATGTTGATACTACTGTCCCCATTGATGTGTAGAGAAATTCAGGAAAAGCCCCCCCTCACCCTGTTTGATTTCAGTCGACCGTATGATTTGAAGGACTGGAATATCATATCGGATCGGTTATGGGGCGGTAATTCATGGGGTGAACTGAGACCGTCACCACACCACACTGTCCTGTTTTCCGGAATTTTACAGGAGGAGAACAGCGGAAGTTTCTGCATGGCCTACTCCACCCGAAAACAACTTCAGTTGAGGGCTTTTAGCGGACTGCTGTTACGGTTAAAAGGAGATGGAAAACACTACAAATTGCGAATATATACCCGGTCAAACATTGAGGGAGTTTCCTACCAGGCCGGTTTTAATACCCGCAAGAATCGTTTGATCACTGTGTTTTTACCCTTCAGTTCTTTTATTCCCTTTCTGGGCAGGAGAGTGGTCAGAGACTGGCCAGTACTGGATCAATCCAGCATCACCCATTTGGGCATCATGATTTCCGATCAAGTACCGGGGGCCTTCCATCTGGAAATATACTGGATCAAGGCCAAAAGCCATTAATCTTCATCGAACCCAAAATATTTCAGATACTCTTTCGACGGATTAACCAGTGCAATTCCAATCTCGTTATATTTTTGGTCTTGATCAGGCAATGATTCTTTGATCCAGCGAACACTCCCCATCAATTGGATTGGTTTTTTACCGATCTTTATGAGAATATCAATCATCTTGTAGGTGGGGAATACGTGCTCGGACAAAACGGACATACCGGTTCTGGAAATATCTTTAATAGTGGCTGTATATCCGAACCGCTCATCCCGAAGGATCACATTGAGAAAATCTTTAGGCTTTTTTCTTTCTCTTTCTTTCATTATTCATTACTATTATAACTGAATTTTATACCATAATCAATTTAAATTCAACACTTCTATGATACCTTCTGAGACAAACGGCCCGAACTACGGTCCACTCTAAAAAATCATTTATTTCGCTTCTTTTTATCTTTATTTTCCTCGTCTTTCTTCTTTTTGGATTCACTTTTTTGCTTTTTTTTCTTTTCTGTTTTTTTGTCCTTCTTCTGGGTTGTTTTTTTAATCTGCTTTTGTTGTTCCTTTTTTTGAACTGTTGATTTCGCTTCGTGTGTTTTGGCGTTCTTTTTTACCGTACGATCAGGTGATTTTCCGGATATGACTTTAATGTCTTTCTTAACCACTGTTTTTTTAACTGCTCCCTTCTTTTCCGGGGTTTTATAGTTCGGATGTTTTTCAGTTTTTTTCGGAAATGACTTGTAGAACGGATAGGCTTTTTGGGCTCGGCTTTTTTTCTTGGCTTTCATTTCCGGGGTGATTTTCTTTTCAGGTCCTGAATACCGGTTAATGTGCTTGGATTCTATACCGCTCTTCTTAACCTTCATTTTCTGGTCCGGTTTTCTGTCTTTATATTTTTCACTGGATAAAAAACCCTTTTTCTTGTATTTCACCGTTTTGCCCTTGGCGTTAATAACCGATACCTGATGTGATTTGGGGGTTAATTTGGGTTGACGTCCTCGAAAATTGATTCTGGAATTTTTCATTTTAAACAGGGCATTCCCTGATAATGCTGCTTTGTGAATCCGAGGTGACCAAAGATTGTCTTTATTAACCACAATGACCGAACTGGAATTAAATGGAAATCCCGAGCGGTACGGGTAATTTCTCATCCACTGGTTATTGATTACAATTACCGGTCGATTCCAGATGCTCAACGGACACCAACCATAGTAATTATCTGTCCAGGACCAGGACACCCAGGCCGGCGACCATTTATTTCCGGGTATCCAGTACCATCCATAAGCGTGACTCCAGTGCCAACGTCCATAATGGTGGGTATACCAGCCCCAGGAATCATAGGAAGTCCATACATTTCCGTAATAAGGGTGATGAATCCATCTTCCCCGGTAATAAGGCTTCCAGGTCGGACCGGGATTATGGGGGATCCAAATATGGGTTCGAAAGGAGCTATCGTAGCTCCATCTGCCTGATCTGGACAGTTCATACTCGTAATTGGCATAGGCTGGATTAAGGTAGCGGGAACGGTATCCAATCAATCGGCTGATCAATCGGTTTCTTTCCATATTCCATAACTCGAAATCATTCTGGCCAGATCTGATTATGGGAACGGGATTCTGATATACATCGCCATTAAACATGGTCATTCCGTACATTGATCTGACATTAGAACCCCGGTATTCTCCGCTAACCTCGGTCATTCCTCTATAGACCAATATTTCGGTTCCGCCCCGGGTATGAACATTGATTCGGTACCTTCCGTTTTCCAGGATGAAGACTCCACAATCCGGAGTCTGAACCTGAATATCACGGCCATAATCAAGGTGGTTTACATAGAGATAGATCCCCCCCCGATCTATGCGTATGGTGGTTCGGGTTTTACCTAGCCGGGGAGCCTGATAAAATAAGATCTCACTATCATAATCAAGGCGCAGATAGTTGAACCGACCCAGATATAATTCCAGACGACCATCGGTGGTTCCGACTCTATCCTTGTTAAAAATCGGAAGGTTGACCACAGCCTCTTCCAATCCTTCTTCAAAACTACGGTCTACATAGGATTCACCCAGGGAATAATTGATACGGACCACCCGGGCATCATCATAGGATCTGGCCGTATATTCATCCTGGGGATAATAATCCGAATATACCACTGGATTGAACAGCAACAACAATAAGGCTACCATAACAATCATCTTCATTTTAACCTCCTGTTAAAAATATGCAACATCAATGCCAATAACTGAACGGCCTACATGTCCTTATTTCAGGACATGTTTACGATAAAATCCATACTGACAGGGCTTCAGTTATTGCTTTTGCTTATGCTCCCGGTAAATCCAGGGAGCCACGGGTTTTTTCTGAATCCATAACCCGATCTTATTCCTTTTGGCCTTGCGCTGTGCCTTGACTAAATAACGTTCCGCACCGTGATCTTTATAATACCAGGCCAGTCCGGCTTCCACCAGGATCATTGATAAATCCTGGTTATTTATGCTTACCCGTCCGATCAATAATCCATCCTCTGCATAGGATTCGATTTCAACCCGAACCTTCTTTTTCAGCACCAAAGATGTCATAAATTGAATTGATTCCGGGCCAAAGGGCTGATCCGATTCGGGGCAATCAATGTAAGCCAGTCTTATCTTCAACATTTTTTTATTGACATAGACAACAACGGTATCACCATCCAATACCTTAACGCACCAGCCCTTGAACACAGCTCCCCGGGATAAGGATACCAATCCAAGAATCAGAATTAAACCAAATATGAACGACTGTTTTTTCATGGAAAAGTTTTTTCTATTCATTTATTTTATATCTCAATTTAATCATTTTTTCAATAAAAAAAAATAATATTTGAAATATAATGAAGATTTAATAAATTTTCGGCCCTTAACATGGAACTTTTTATCATGACCATACGTTAAAAAAATGTTAAAATACAATAAATTGCAATTTCCTAAAACCATGGAGGTTAGGATGGAAAACAAAAAAGAACCTGAGTTTAAAGTTGGAATGGTTATTATTGGCGCCATTTTTATCGGAGTCGGTATTTTATTCCTGGTGGTCAACGTGATTCCCCTCTTAAGCATCGGGAAACTGTGGCCCCTGTTCATGTTAATCCCGGTTTCTATTCTGGTAACTGTCTGGATACAAGATAAAGAAAGATCAGCCGGCGTGGTACTTCCGATTATTATTTTATTCTTTTACTGCGGGTATTTTTTATGGTTGAATTTTACCACCTGGGCCTATACGGCCACCAGCTGGCCCAATTTTCTTATCGGCCCCGGCTTGGGATTCCTGGGACTTTATTTTGTTACCAAAAAAGGTGAATACCTCATACCATCATTTATTCTTTTGCTTCTGAGTGCGGTATTTTATGCTGCCATCATTGAAAACACCTGGATTGTCGGTATCCTGCTGGTTGCCATGGGTTTGATTCTGATTTTCAAACCTCTATTTTTAAAAAAGAAAAACCCAGATCTACAGGAATAGATTTGCAGTCAGAAAAACATTTTACTGACTTTTGGTTGTTAACGGGTACCATTTGGCCTCTGACCTGATATCCACGACCGACTGGCCAGAAAATTCATAAAAAGAATTGTAATTATAGGTCCAGCCCAGGATTGATGAATCTCCCCCGGAATGGGTGGTTATGAAAAAACGGTTGGATAAGGAACCAAAGCTCCTGGCCACATCCATGGCTGTTGCCGGTATACCGCGGCTGGGATCAACCGGTATCCATCCGAATGGCGGCAGATAGACCTGTGCCCAGCGATGGTAGACCCTGTCCATGGAACCATCATCGCCCCTTACCACCAGACCGGCTTCATACCTGGCCGGTAAACCGGCTGCCCGGGCCAGGGCAATAAATGAAAAAGTAAATTCCGAACAGGAGCCATTCCCCCGCTTCAGTATCGTGGGGGCTGCATTCCATCCCCCGGTCATCTTGTACTTCATATTTAAATGCAAATATTCATGTATTTTAAAGGCAATCCAGAAAGGATTCTTTTCATCTCCAACAATTTTTTTTACCAGCTTCTTAATAAATGGATCATCCGATTTCAATTTATGGCCATTTACCAGATACTTTTTGCTGATATCCCGGGGAATGGCATCCAGGGGTTTGACCCATTCCGGAAGTATGAAATAATTGAGATCACGGGTCTCGATCTGGACCCGGTAGCCCTGGGTAATGGATTTCAAAGCCGGGATTTTTCCTGATAAATATCCGAATTTCTGATCCCATTTATCCGATACAAATGTGAGAGAGTCCGGAAAGTAGGCAATGGGATTCAAGATTTTTTGGTGATCATCATCACCTCCCACACACATATAGAGTCTTGCAGTCACTTCATCCGAAGGCCCGCGATTGAAAAGAGTATGAGTAAAACAGACTTTCCGTCGGTGGGATTTCCCGCAATAAAAAGGTTTCGACTGAAAGGCAATATCAAGGGCATACAGTTTCCTCTGTTCAAAATCCAAAACCCATAGGGTATTGTCTTTTCGGCAAATACCTGCCGGGTAAGGGCCTGGAGAAGGCAAAACCCCAAAAATCACACCTTCCGGGGTGGCACAGACAATTTTATCTTCATACCGTTCGGAAAGCCAGAAGTACTTTCCGTCATAAGATAGCGCAGTGGTATCCCGGCCAGGTCCATTAAAAGTCTGGAGTTCTGTTCCATCGGCAGGATCCAGTTTTAAGAATTTATTTCTTGAACTGGCCCATAGGCATTCACCATCCCAGGCCAGGCCCGACGCATCGGTTTCCACCTCGTACAGAACCCTGTCCACTCGTTTTTTATTCAATTGATAGTGAAGAATACGGTTATTCTCCCGGTCACTGATCCATAAACCAGTGGCATCTTTGGCAATTCCCCAGGGGTGAGCGCATGGCAATGGCAGCGAGTTAATGATTTGTTTTGTCTTTATTGAAAACTGAATCATTTTACCCGTCGCCCGATCGGAAATCAGAAGCAGGTCGTTATCCAGGGTCATCCCAAAGGGCTGATCAATATCCAGAACATATGATGAAACCGGCTTTCCAATCTCCGGGAATAATAAAGCCGGCAATAATAAAAGGAACCATAATTTTTTCATTAGAACCTCCTGTTTTATTTTACTTATTCGGACTCATAAAATCCAGTGCACGGATTATTTTTCATAATAACAGGAATAAAAAACCAAATAGAAACCAAACCGATTATTTAGTTTTGAATAGATTCCAGCTGGAAAGCCAGGTATTTTCTATCTTTTCACTGGACTTCATTTCCCCAAAAAAAGATTCTTCAGGAAACAGGTCCTTTATGTCGAGACAATTGATACGGTTATCCTTGGTCAATTTTGTAAACATCGCTTCCGAATAACCTCTTATCAGATAAATGCATGCAATATCATAAAAATTATCAATCTTCATCATCATGGTCATGGCCTGGTACAGACCGAGTGTATCGGTAAAGAAACCCGAAGAAATGATATGTTCCCACAAAATTTTTTTCGAGTAATGAATGGCAAATAATATCTCGCTCAATGGAAATTTTTCAACATACCGGGCTTTCCCAATTTTCAGATACACCTTGCCAACTACCTTCATGTCGATATCCTGAGAAATCCACCTGACCAGGTTATCAAAGTCATCCTTTCCGCGTTTGGTCAATTCTTCGTTGGTAAAGTGTTTATAAGTCAGGGTGTATTCGGAATCCAGTATACCCCTGGCCCATTTCATTCCCAATTCCAGAGATTGATTCCCAATGGTTTCCAGTAACTTGTGAACGATAAGCATACCCTACTCTCTGGATATAATATAATTCCATTTCGGGGTATTTTCAACCGGCTGAACCAAGGTCTTCCGGGATTTTTCTCTCCGTTCAGGTTTTATTCGATTTTAGGATGGCAGCGCATGTACCGCAATGGTATATGGCAGCGCCATGTACCGACTGGTACATGGCAGCGCTACGGGGAATCGAACCCCGGTTTGATGACTGAGAATCAAGACTGTACAAATAGCCTAAATGGCCTATATAAATGGATATCCCAATCTATATATTGAAAAAACACCTATCAAAGTATATCAAAGTGTGACTGTTTTGACCATACGTTGACCAACTCTATTTCCCGATCAGGACTGCATTTCCGGAGAATTGCAGTTTTAACGGTAATCCAACAAAAAATATTTTTGTCAATATTTGGTCAAAGTTTTTATCAATAACAATGTTTGCCATTTAGCACATAAAATCGCCCCTCAGAATTGATCCTGAGCATTCCTGATGGGGTTTTTCCATACAGAAAAGACATCATTCCCAACCGTTTATTAATGATTTAAAATGATACCGTATATAGCAAATTTTTGCTCTTTCTCCAGTGCCCAAATAACATTTCCATAATCAAAGTGCCAGAACTCTCTTAAATCACATACAAAATCTTCTTTTTCAAACAATGTGATTAATAATTTCCTGTTTTTCTTTGCTTTAGGGGTAATCTCAGGATGATATGGATAACATTTTTTATTGAGATTTATTTTGTATCCATTATTCGTTCCAAAGTCCATTATACATTCATTTTTTAAATCATATATTAAAGCATCCACAGCTCCGCCGGTTGAATGCATGGATTTTTTTTCTAAAGCAATAAAATTTGCAACCATCTCTTTAATTTCTTTTCTTTGTTTATTGGGATTTTTTTTTTGCAATAATTTATAAAAATTATTCCATAAGAGTTGTTGGTGTTTAAAAGATCTCCATACGGAACGAATGATCAATACTTTATTTTCTTTATTTAATTGTTTGCTTATTTTGCCTATTTTTTTAGAGACAGTTTTTCTGACTAAATATCTATAGTCCTTTTTAATAGATGGCTCGAATATAAGATTATAGCCAGATTCTTTTAGACTGATTAACGGAGAATTATTTTCTCTAATGGGAATGGTTTCAATAAGTTTCTTTTGCAGAAGGATTTTCTGGTCAACTGTTTCGCAATATTCTTGAGCATTCATTAAGATTCCTTATTTATTCTGGGAGTTGCCATATAAGCTGCTCTAAATTCCAGCCAATTCAGGGAACTTCATTATGAGCAGATTTATAAGTTTTTTGCATCCATGTTTCAGAACATCCGTTGTTGGAAGCTTATACCTCATCTCATAGTCTGTAATGGTTTTGTCAATTTCCTCGTCTGTCATCTCTTCATGGTTGAGAGTGATGGCAATCACCTTTGATCTTGAGAATACCTCGTTCAGTTCGATCTCACTCTCAAGTGTGGGCATGGGTATATCGGGATAATCACAATGGTTTTTTCTTTTTGGCGGGTGCTGGATGATAATTGCATTGGGCATTGCTCCCCTGATGATAGCGCTTGATGAGGTAAATGCAGGATGGCTCAAAGCACCTTGCCCCTCAACAATGATTATATCTGGGTGCTCTGTCTCAAAGGCATCCACAATCGCTTTTTCTACTTCTCCAGTGGCAAAGCCAGAAGTTAGAACATCCAAAGCCATCCCATATTTTGAACCCTGAAGTAAACTGGTTTGGCCTGTTCCGATATATACAGCGTTTAGGCCTTTGTTTTTCAAGGCCTGAACCAGACATCGGGTGGTAGTTCTTTTACCAACAGCGCAATCTGTTCCAACAATAACTATTACGGGAATATTAACTCCAGCGATATTGCCTGAGAAACAATGCAGGTCCTTTCTCATTGGAGGTTTCCTTACATCATATATCTTAACATTGTAATCAAGTGCCTTTTGAACAAATTCTTCATCATCAGTAAAAAACTCAGGTAGACCATTCACAATGTCCATTCCCTTTCTCATGGCAGCTGTGATTAAATTCCTTTGGTCCTTGTCAAGATATGAAGCCAGTGGGGCGATGCCGTAGATGAAATATTCAGGAACATAATTCAAGGTTTCCATGGCATTATCAATGTCATGGAATATCGGTATCCCTTTTTTTATGCCATCAAGATATTCTCCTGCATCAAGACCGGCCTTTGTGCTGTCTATAATACCTACGATTTCATACCGCTCCGTGAATCTAATCAGGCCATTGGCAACCTTACCATCTATGTTCCCAAATTCATTTTCGCAATATACCAATGCCCGTGCTTTAAGAAGTTGTTTCTTTGCTGGATAACTGCTTCCCTCATCGCCGGTAAAATTCTGTGTCCTAAACATCATTTATCCTGGATTGTTTGGGAAATGAAAATATTGGTAACATTATTCGTATAAGACTTTCTCTTGAATTTATCATTTATTTCTCCTAAAAAATTTATGGTTAAAAAATACATTGAAACTTTTAGTAAAAAAAGCTAATTAATTTCATTAACTTCAATAACACTTTTAAAAAATTTTTTTCCGTTCAAGTGGTTAATAGCAGCCAGTGAATTCTCTTTCGAAGGCATATTGATATATCCGAATCCTTTTGAATCATAAAGGAATCTATTCTTTATCAATCTAACTAACTTAACACTGCCAAATATTTTAAATAACACTCGTAAATCACCAGCAGACATTTGATAAGGTAAATTTCCAATATATATATTCATCATATACTCCTATTGCCGGTAATTTTCTATTTTAAATCGGGAAAATGATTCCTGATCAATTGATTCGACGTATTGATAAGCGGTAACATACATTCCTTGGTAAAAAGATTTATTAATTTTTCCCCGGGCTTCTCAAGATTATAGTATTTTCTCGGAGGGCCCTGATTGGATTTCAGCCATTTTATCGATACCATGCCATTCTTGTTAAGGTTCTTTAAAATCTGGTAAATAGCGCTTTCCTGGAATACTATTTTGGATTGTGAAATCTCCATGAGTCGCTTGTTAATTTCCAATCCATACATTGAACGCTCTCTTAGAAGCAACAGTATGAAATACCCGCTAAATCCTTTTTTATATTCTTTTCCCCAGACCTTCAACATTTGACTCACATTCTTTTTTATTTCCATGATTATTATTTATTATACTATAGTTTATTATACTATAGTTTATTCTACAATAGTTAAATCCATTTGTCAAGAATTTTATTTATTTTAGATTTGTGACTAAATTGTGACCATAATAAACCATATTTAACTGGCTTTAACTGCATTTAAATGGCTTTTTGTAATTGAAAAAATGGCTTGAAATCATTTCCTAATCTTCGGTTTAGGCTATATGAGAGGCTTTCGGTGAAAAATTGAAAAAATGCTGGATTCGATTCGTAATCAAAAATAAAGGGTGACGGTGCTTGAAAAAAGGGGGTGACGGTGCTTGATTTCTTGACAATATCATCCTTATCTTTCCAGACGATCTTTGGCATACCGGTATAATTTACCCAGGGAGTGCAATTTTACATCACTAAAGATTGGATAGTTAATTATCTCTGAATATTTCAACCCTGCCCTATCTTTCAAATAAACCAGCAAATTACCTCTCAGTCTTTTTCCTTCATAAGTTTTGGAATTAATGTCTATAGGATCTATCTTATATATCCTCCTAAATTCATAAAATACTTTTTCAACCGGTTCGAAATAATAATCACTTATGCGTTTATGTCCATCAGCTTGATCTCCAGGTTTTCTGCGATTAAACTTTTCTAAGACTTCAACCTCAATATTATCCCCACCAATAACCTTTCCAAACCTTGTTTTAACCATTGGTAATTCATTTATATCTAATTTTGAAATATAATCAGACATATTTTTAAGGCTGCCAAAAAGATCTTCAACAAATTTGTGATCAACAATCCTTGTAGCATTACTATTAAAATATCTTTTAAAGCTTGACCATGGATAATCCAGGAAGTTTTTAACCGATCCCTCTATCACTGGATTGCTTAAAACATACCCGATAACGGTTATTAAATATGACTCATTCTGTATCAGGGCTGATTTATATCTGTCTTGAAAGACATACCCTTTACCACGGTTTTTTTTTCTATAGATTCTTCCAAACTGACCATTTAGTTTTTTAAAAAATTCAGACATCTGCCTTGAGCTGTTTTCCAGGACTAAATGGTAATGGTTATTCATAATACAGTAAGCAAAAATTCTTATACGATGCTCTTTTGAGATTTTATCTAGTAAACCTAGAAAAACTTCCTTTTCCGAATCTTCCTGAAATATTTTCTTACCTTCATGCCCCCGATTCATGGCATGATGATAGGCACCTTGGTAGGTAATCCTCGCTCTTCTCATTATTCATTTGTACTAAAAAGAAATCAAGATGTCAAGCACCGTCACCCTTTTTTTTCCATTAAAAATTTTCTAAAGAAATTAAATGAATCATTCCCTTTGCATCCCCTATTACAATACAATGTCCATCTGGGCTGAATGCAAAAACTTCCGTCCTTATTCCATATCCTTTAAATATAGCCAATTCATTTCCATTATTCACATTGAATATTTTTAAGCTATGACTATCTAATATAGCGATTTTATTCCCTTCAGGACTAAATTTTGCACTAATATAATCTTTATAGTCAAAGTCCACTATTAAAGTTTCTTTTTCTGCATCCCATATTTTCAAATCTTCTCGATTCAAATTTCTGTTACGACTAATCGATAATATTTTTTTGCCATCAGGACTGAAAACACAAAAAGATACATCTTCATTATGTCCAGCGAATTTGCCAGTTTTTCTTAAAGTGGTTGTACTCCTAATTATTAGGTCTTTTCCACTGGTATAAACCAACTTTTTCCCATCCGGACTAAAGGCGATTGAACTAATATGACCACAATCAGAAGTTAATATTTCTGAACATTTTTCAATATCCCAAACTTTCAATGTTTTAGTATCGATTGAAGCCAACTTTTTAGAATCACTGCTGAAAGCGCAGTTTATTATTTTTTGACTGTGGCCATTAAGAATCGTCAACTTCTTTCCTTCTATTCCATCCCAAATTCTAATGATTCCGTCTTCACTACCAGAGGCGATTAGCATACCACAGGGACTAAAGCAATATGCAGATATTGACTTTGAGTGCCCTCTAAGAGTTTTAATTCTTTTTCCACTTGGTATACGTCTAAGTTTTAATTTTTTATAACTAACAATAATGATACGTGTTCCATCTGGGCTGAATACACTTTGATATCCCCATCCACTATCTTTAAAAGTAGCAAGCACTTCTAATGTTCTAGCATTCATTAATTTATGCAATCTGAAGACACCAGAAATTATATAATCACCATCAGGGCTAAAATTACATGTTTGAACACGATACGGGAAATCTTTCAAATATCCTTCCTTTTCAGAAGATTCTATATCCCATAGTTTTATAGAGTTATCATTTGAACATGCAGAAATCATTTTCATTCCGTTATGACTGAAGCAACAAGCGATAATTGTTCCTGTATGACCTCCTAGATTAGCAATTTCCTTTCCAGAATTTAATTTCCATACCTTGATATTAGATCCACAAGCAACAATCTTTTTGCTGTCTGGACTGAAATTACAGCTATTTAAGTCCATACCTTCTATTTCAAAAGTTTTAATCCTTTTCAGCTTTTTTGCATCTAATAATTCTAATTTTTTTTTATCTCCAAAAGTAACTATTTTTTTACCATCTGGACTGAATGCGCATGCCTTAATACTATTATGTAGGCTTTTCAAAGTTGCAACTTCTTTTCTCTTCCTAATGTTCCAAAGTTGCAGGGTTCCATCATCAATAGCAAACAAGATTTTATCCCCATCAGGACTAAATACACATGAATTAACTTCACCATCAAGACCTTTAAAAGTCATAAGTAAATTACCTGTATAAGAATCCCAAATTCTTAGAATCCTGCCATGAAGAGCGCAAATAACTTGTTTGCTATCAGGACTTAAGGCACATGCTCCTACATTTGTAATATTGGTAATACTGACTATCTCTTTACTTTTTTCTACGTCCCATATTTTTATTTCGCCGAATGAAGGAGCTATTTTTATAGCCAAAGAAATGTCAAATGCTGACCCTTTGATTTCAAATCTTCCTCCACAGGTTACAATTAAAGATTTATCAAGGCTGATTGAAGAGTAGTTTATGTTAAAATTAAGTCCTTTTAATATAAAACATGAGATTTCCTTTCCACTTTTCACATCCCATTTTCGGATTGTTTTGTCACTTCCTACCGAAATAATTTGCGTTCCATTGTTTTTGAAAGCACAATCAATTACTCCCATATGACCGGAAAAAGTACGGATTAGATGTTTACTTTCAGTCTTTTTAGTAGATAGGATCCGCAACCAGGGTTTTTTATATTTATCAAATCCGGAATCTGTTATATTTAATAAAGCCTTATTTGTGTTTGCCTGACTATAAAAGTAATGATAAAGCCTTGGATATACAAGTTCAGGATTTTCTTTTAAAACAAATGATTCCCGGTCTACTCCTTTTAAGAATGATTCAATCACACTCCTCTTTTCCTTCATTTTTTTCAATTTACTATTTTTAATTTATAATCCCTTTTATGATATATCAAAAAGACAATTTAAATTCAACATACTGCTTATATGATAGATTTTTGGTTATAAGATTTTCTTATACTAGACTAAATTCGTGTCAAAAGATTAATATAAAATTATTGTCATTGGCGTACTTCCCGTCCTCCCCATTTTTTTACTAAATATTACCAGCCTTATAGACAAGACAGGAAGCTCACTTTCAGGCACTTTGACAAAAGAAACGACCTTTACACCGGAGAATACCGTACTTTTTATCCAACTAATTAATTTGATCCCAAGAAAACTGAATACGATTATTGAAATTATAACTAATGCAGCGGTGGAAACAATCTTCTTGGTTTTTCCCCTCCGCTCATTCCAGGCGTACTCTTCCACTTTTTTTCTTCTTCTTCCAGAATTTCCACCAATTTTTCCTTTTTTCAATACTTTCTATACTTGAAAGTGCTGAATGTTTAATCATTAATAAATATTGCATTTGTGACTTGTCTTCTGTTTCTAGAGTTAATTCTTCTGCTTCTTCTATTAAAGACAGGGTTTCATAGGGCGAAGATTGATCCATTGCTTTTTTTGCCAAATTTACTATTTGTACTGTTTTTTGCAGATTAATACTTTTTTTCAAAGCCTCTTGATCGTTTAGTTCGCGACATAAATTCTCATGTTCTTTGCATTTTAATAATGCTTTGTCCAGTTGGGTTTGTCTTTTAAGTATTACTGCTTGATTGTAAAAACTGTTTGCCAAATCTTTTTTATTTTCTAACTCTTTGCATATTTCCTCTTGCTGCTTGAATAAACTCAATGCAGTATCGAGTTCATCACGATTAAATAGAATACCTGCCTGATTTCCAAAGCTTTTCTGCAAACCGTCTTTGCTTCCCAATTCTCTGCATATTTTTTCCTGTTCTTTACACATATCCATAGCTTCATCCAATTTACCACTTTTTATAAGTGTGGTCACTTGATCGCCAATACAAACCTGCAAATTATTTTTAATTCCCATCTCTCTGCATATTTTTTCCTGTTTTTTAAACAAATCCATCGCATCATCTAGCTCACCCTTTTCGAAAAGAATTAGTGCATGCTTTCCTATGCAACTTTGTAATCCATTCTTGTTTCTATTATTCCAGTATATTTTTTCTTGTTTTTTACACAAATCTATCGCAGAATCAAACTCTCCTCGCTTTATATGAATCAGAATTTGGTAATCAGATAACTTTTCAATAAATAATTCTTTTTCATTTATTGTTAAATCATAATCATTCAGATGCTTTTGAGGATCAGAATTAAAAGATTTTATAAATTCAGGATCTTTGCTTAAACGATCAATAAGTTTTTGCATTTCTTCTTGCGACATTTTAATCTCCTAGAATTTTTTTTTTAATATTTTCAAGTTTCAATTAATAGTCCCTCTTTTATTAAATCTTAAAAAATAAAAATTACAAAGTCAACCATCTGTATGGGTTGCATACAGTGGAATCGAATAAAATCTATAACAGGAATTAAAGGTCGTTTTTATAATATTCGTCACACATTTGCAACTCACCTTATTAAGAATGGATGTAACATAAAAAACATCAGCGCGCTCCTTGGCCATTCATCTGTTACAACCACAGAAATTTACGCTCAGGTGGTTAATGAAGATAAGGAAAAAATCATTGGATTTCTATCTGAAAGTTATAAAGATTAATTTTTGGACAAACTTTGACCAAAAGAACGGATGATTTTATTGACTATGAAAAGGCTGGAAACGATGATTATGAACGGAACAGCGCTACGGGGAATCGAACCCCGGTTTGATGACTGAGAATCACCCGTCCTAACCCCTAGACGATAGCGCCACATGAAGAAAAAGAATGGCTGGGAAGCAGGGACTTGAACCCCAATCCTATGATCCAGAGTCATATGTCTTGCCAATTAGACGACTTCCCAGCGCAGTTGTTTATTATACAATAAATTACTCTGAAGTCAAGAGAGGATACGGGTATTAAACTTGACCGGTTTTCAGCAAGGCAAAAACCATTTGATTATAGAATTACCTGGCTTTTTTTTTCTTCTCTTTGATGTTCAGTTTTCTCATCTTGGCAGAGATGGTATTCCGGTGCAGTTTGATATCCAGAGATATTTTGGAAATATTGTAATCATATTTATCCAAAATTGCCTGCAGCATGGTTTTTTCAAACTCATCTATGACTTCTTTGAAGTAGAGCTTTGACTGGGATGCCTTGTAGGCCAGGAGTTTCATTTCCTTTTTAATGGTTAAACCTTCAAACTGTTCAGCCAGTTCTATTATTCTCTTGTCTGTCATGGTCAAAAAAATAGTTAAATTTTTGTTTTAATTTTTCAGGGAACAAATTAATAAACACCTGAATGGTCTGAATAACATAAGGGGATAGTCTTGATTTCACCACTAATTGTTCATCTAGCGGAAATGAAACCAGTCCAAATAACAGTATGGCGGATATTAGAATTCCCCTGAGCAATCCGAAACCACCGCCTAATATTCGATCAATCGATCTCAAGGGCCCTATGATAAACAGTTTCTTAATCATATAGGTCACCAGAGATCCGATAACCAATATGGATATGAATATTAGCATAAAACCCACAAAATCGGCTACATTTCTATTCTTTATCTGTTTTAAAAACAGGTTCCCGGCCTCAAAATAATACAAAAATGAGAGAATTACTGCAAAAATGAAAAATACCAGTGAAAAGAGTTCCCGAACAAATCCCTTTAAAATGCCGAATATAATGGATAATGAAATAACAATCAAAAAAGCAATATCCAGTATATTCATGGTCTGATCACAAGGTTCTTCCAGTGAGAATTTCAAATATCTCCAAATATTTTTCCCTGGTTTTCTTTATAATATCCTGGGGAAGCTGCGGCGGGATAGACTTTCGATCCCATTCCGAATGTAGCAAATAGTTTCTGACAAACTGTTTATCGAAAGCAGGCGGCTCCTGGCCGGGTGAATAATCTTCTGATTTCCAGAAACGGGAAGAATCCGGAGTGAATATTTCATCTATCAGAACCAGCTGTCCGGATTCATCCAGGCCGAACTCAAATTTGGTATCGGCAATGATAATTCCTTTTTGTCTGGCAAAGGCACTGGCCTTTTCAAAAAGTTCCATCGACAAATCCTTTATTTTTAACGTAATTTCACTGCCAATTAAATTTTTCATTACATCCAGGGTGATATTTTCATCATGACCGACATCGGCTTTGGTGGTGGGCGTAAAAATAGTTTCAGGAAGTTGATCGGCAAAATTTAATCCGGGTGAAATGGGAATACCACAAATCTCACCGCTGGCCTGATAGGACTTCCATCCGGATCCCACCACATAAGCCCTGATAATGGCTTCAATTGGCAATGATTTTAACTTCTTGGTCAGGACTGATCTTCCGGAAATCTGTGAGTTAAACGTTTTAAATTCCTCCAGATTTTCCGGTTCATCACAGATGATATGGTTGGGGATAAAATCCCGGGTAAATTGAAACCAGAAAGTCGATATTTGATTTAAAACCTTGCCTTTATCCGGGATCAGGGATGGAAGTACAAAATCAAATGCAGAAATTCGATCAGAGGAAACAATCAGCAGGCGGCCATCCGTTTCGTAAACATCCCTGACCTTACCGCTTTTAAATTTCTTCAAAGGAATATCAACCTGCCCGATTCCAGCATTCATGCTGCCCTCCTTATGGTTATCTTCTATTTCTTGTATTTATTCAATCTTCACAAAATTGAATAACCGACAATCAACCCGGCCACTACAATAGATATCATACTCATGAGCTTGATCAATATATTCAAAGAAGGCCCTGAGGTATCTTTGAGCGGGTCACCTACTGTATCTCCCACTACACTGGCCTTATGAGCCGGAGACCCCTTGCCGCCCAGGTTCCCCTGTTCAATGAATTTCTTGGCATTATCCCAGCTACCACCCGCATTGGCCATGAAAATTGCCAGAATGAATCCCGATCCCAGCGCACCGACCAGAAGCCCCATCACTCCCGGTACCCCCAGCAGGATTCCGGTTAAAATGGGCGTGATGATGGCCAATGATGATGGCAGGATCATTTCCCGCTGAGCTCCCCGTATGGATATTTCCACGCAGGAAGCATAGTCCGGAGTGGTCTTCCCTTCCAGTATACCTTTGATCTCACGGAATTGCCTTCTGACTTCATCAACCATTGTTGAAGCGACTTTTCCAACCGCCTTCATGGTTAATCCCGAGAACACAAATGACATCATAGATCCGATAAATACACCGACAATGACTTTGGGGTTCATTAAATTGACCTTGAATACTTCCATGAAATTTTCAATGGTCAGCTGATCAACCTGTTCAATGTTAGAAAACACCTTTCCCAACCCCACCACCACTGTTTCACCTTTATCTATGATATGCCTCATTCCAGCTTTAACCTCTTCAATATAGGCAGCCAGCAGCGCCAGGGCAGTCAAGGCGGCCGAACCGATAGCAAATCCTTTTCCGGTAGCAGCTGTGGTATTTCCCAGGGAATCCAGGGCATCTGTTCTTTCCCTGACCACTTTATCCAACCCGGCCATTTCCGCATTTCCACCGGCATTATCGGCAATCGGTCCATAGGCATCAGTAGCCAGGGTAATACCCAGGGTTGAAAGCATTCCCACTGCTGCCACGCCGATGCCATAGAGTCCTATTATGGCATTATTAAACCCGCCGGCAAATGCAAAAGCACCTATAATCCCGCAAGCAACGGTTATAACCGGTATTGCTGTTGAAATCATTCCCGATGATAATCCGGCAATAATCACTGTAGCTTCACCTGTTTTGGTTTTTTTAGCCACCTCCATGGTCGGTTTGAAGCTGGCAGAGGTGTAGTATTCCACACTTTTCCCTACGATGACCCCGACCGCTAAACCCACCACAATGGAACCGAATATGCCCAGGTTCTGAGGAAGCAGCAGCTTGACCGAAACAAAAGAACCAATAATGATAATCAACGAACTGACATTAATCCCCACTCCCAGAGAACTTAGCAGTTGTTTCTGGGTTGCCCCCTCCTTGGTCTTCACCAGGTATATACCCAATATTGAGGCCAGGATTCCGATACCGGCAATGACCATAGGCAGTACAACCGCATTGTATGCCAGGGACGGGTTCAACAGGACGTAAGCGGCTGCTCCCAGAGCTGCAGATGAAAGAATTGCACCGGTATAGGACTCGTAGAGATCTGCACCCATACCCGCCACATCTCCCACATTGTCTCCGACATTATCGGCAATGGTTGCCGGATTTCGGGGATCATCCTCGGGGATACCAGCCTCTACTTTCCCCACCAGGTCAGCACCCACATCTGCGGCTTTGGTGTAAATACCGCCGCCAACCCGGGCAAACAGCGCCTGGAGCGAGGCACCCATTCCAAAAGAAAGCATTGTTATTGTGGTAATCACCAGGCTGTTTTTCAGCCATACATGCAACACAATAAACCATAAACTGACATCCAGGAGAGCCAGACCAACCACAACCAAACCCATTACGGCTCCGCTCCTGAAGGCAACCCTCAGGGCTTTGTCCAGTGAATCACGGGCCTGATTGGCTGTCCTGGCCGAGGCCAGAGTAGCTGTTGTCATTCCAATAAATCCGGCCAGGCCGGAGAAAAATCCCCCGGTTAAAAAGGCAAAGGGTGTCCATAGAGATTGTACCTTTAAAACAAAGGATAAAAAGACCAGAAACAATGCAGCAAAAAAGAAAAATATAACGACAATTTTATATTGCTGCTTGATATAGGCTCTGGCTCCCTTTCGGACAGCCTCGGCAATCTCGACCATTTTTTCATTACCTTCAGACAGCTTCATAACATTTCGATAAAACCCATACGCAAAGGCCAGTGCAATAATAGCGGAAACAGGTGCAATTGAAAACACAATGATGTTTTCCATTAACAAACCTCCTAGTGATTGATTCAATTCCTGGGAAAGGAAAGATAAATTTTAATCGATTCGCCCCCTGTTGTCAACAACAAAATTGGTGAACGATGAAGATCTCAAAGTAGATTATTTCTTGAAGAGCAGGAACTTCAATATAGCCACATAATCCCTGAAAATGAGCCGGATATTTCTCAACCGCTGCTTGATACTTCGAGCTCTGTAAACTTCTGAAATAGGCATTTCGGCAATTCTGAAGTCTTCATAACCGAGGTAGTTGAGTATCATTTGGCTTCTTTTTTGATGATATGGTGAAGTACAAATAATAATGTTTTTAAAATCCTGCTTCTTTATGATATTCAAACTATTTTTGCAGCTTTCAAATGTATTCTGGCTCTTTCCTTCGAAAAAAATATGGGATTCGTCAACCTGACGTTTTAGAAGGTATTGCTTGATCTTCTTGATGGCCGGACTGCCCCGGTACAGAGAGCCATCCGAAAGGATGATACTTCTCTGTTTCTGGTGGTAAAGACCGACCGCCAGATTCAAGCGCTCTTCGGTACTGAAACCTATGACCACCTGAGGTCGTAACCCGCCCCCCAGAATCAGTATGGCATCTCCGTAATCAGGATGGATCTCCTGGCCAATATCAAGCGGAGTTAAAAAAATTTTATAAATATTGCTTAAAATCATTACCCCTGCACATATTATCAAAATACACAAGAAAACGATCAATTTTCTTTTCATGATTTCAGAGATCAAAATATTATTATGGTGCCCTCACCATTTTCCCCGATTGATTGTATTCCATATTGACAGGAGTTGCAAGGAAAAAATAATGAGGAAATATTATCAATCCCTGAGAGCCATTCGTTTCCTTAACATGAAACTGATTCCAATTCCAATCTCAAAGATATTCATGATGGTCAGTAGCAGTATGCCCAGATAAGGTAAAAATTTCAGCAACGTATAAAACACAACCCCGATGAGCAGTAAAATGGAAGGAGATATGCTGGTAGCCCTGAGGGAATTCGAAATTCTGGTACCGATATACAAAAACATAACGGTCCTGCCAAATATCAGAATCAAAAAGTAAACCAGTATCAAGGCCAGCAGCATAGGAATTCCAATGATCAAAAAAGTTAGGACAATAAAAACGATCAGTAAAAACAAAGAAACGAATATGGACACCAGCCCGATTATTCCGATTTTAGAAATGTTTTTATCAAACATTTCCATGGCCTGATTGATCTTTTGGGGGAAAATAGCCAGAACCACCAGGGTCAGCATTAACCAGAATATGATTTTGAGTATTCGAAGGAAAGCGATGGTTTTAGAGTCGCTGATAATGGGGATCAGTGTACTTTCAATCTTTTTCAGATCAAAACGGAAATAAAAGAACTCTCCGTTGACCCTGCTCATGACATCCCGTTTCAATTCTCCGCCAATAACCAGAAGTTCTCCCTTGATCCGGGCATTTTTCCCGATTTTCACTTCCGAACCAAAGCAAATCACATCTTCTTTTACTTCACCGTCCAGATTCAAATGGCCGCCGATCATGATAATTGATTTTGCGACTACACCTTTAATATCGATCTGGCCACCCAGGGAAACTATATTATCCGGATGGGTTGATCCTTCCAGTACTACCAATTTCTTTTTTACTTTCAAATCAGAACCGGAATACAAATTAAAGGCAACTGCCATAACCACCAACAACCATAAAAATTTTTTCATTTTCCTCTTTCCTCCAGCTGCCAAGCGATTCTCCAGGTCATATTTTTTGCTTTCCGGATCGTTTCACCAATAGCAGGTATAATGCATAAACCAAAATCATGGACAAAATCAAGACCGAAAAACCGAATATTTCGATTCCGATATTCACATTAAAAATTATTTCAAAGAATTTATTGATGGACTTGTAAATGGCATAAACCGATGAAAATATATTGGATATAATCTTGATCACCTGGCCAATCCAATTGGAAGTGCTATTGGAAGTTAATTTTAGTGCCTGGATAAGGCTGTTATTGGAAAAATCAAAATAAATGTATATCCAAGACACCAGCAATACCATACTGGCAGTGATCAGGGCAAATATCGAGGAATAGGTCGGTAATTTTACAACAATTTTCTTCATGACATTTTTCACTATTTGAGGGGGTGGTTCCGTATATACTGGATCAGCCAGACCATTCTCCACCTGCACATACTGCTGGTATTTCAACTGGCACTTCTTACATACGATTAGATGATCCCGAATTCTCGATGCTTCTACCGAACTGAGGCCCTTCTCAAGGTATTGTTGAATCTTTTCATCACGTAAACATTCCATCTTTCTCGATCTCCTTTCTCAGTAACTCTTTGGCTTTGAAAATTCTGTTTTTTACCGTTCCCACGGGAAGCCCTGCAATTTCAGCGATCTCATCATATTTCAACTCCTGCAGATAGCGCATCAATATGAGTTCCCTGTATTTCATGGGTATTTGGTCTACGGTCTTCCACAAATAGGTCTTCACCTCATCCTTTTCCAAATTATCGAAACCGTCTTCACTGATAAAATTTTTTGATTCGACCAGACGCTTCTGGGAAATATTATCACCATTCAGGGAATCCACATAGGCCTGATTTTTTCTGATATGATCAATGACCAGGTTATAGCAAATCCGATAGGCCCAGGTTGAGAATTTGTATTGAAAATTATACTTGTGAAGAACTGAAAAAATCTTAATAAAAAAATCCTGGGACAACTCAATAGCCACTTCGTCATTTCGAACCATCCGGATCACGAAATTATAGATTTTTTTATTGTATTTTTTCATAAGTTCCTCAAAAGACGACCTGTTTCCATCAAGTATTTTTTTTATCAATACTTGATCATCATCCAATAACATTTACGATATTTTCAGTAGAAAAGTTTTAGAAGTCATGTTTTAGTCCAGGTTTCCGTTAACAATTTCAACATCATCCGGAAGTGTGAGATCAAAATCCTTGTCGCTCAGCTTCACCTTGGCCTGATAGTTTTTAAAATGGTACTCATATTTCACCCCCGAGACATCATGTTGAATGACCCTCTCCGGGAGTCCATTCGACCCGATATAAATCCGGAAATTCAGTTCTTCTTTTTCCGAATCAATGGAGATCATTTTTCCCCGGTCATAACAGGTAATGTACTCCGAAATCTCATCGGCAAATAACAGTTGCCAAATCCACCTCTGGTTCTTCCCAGCGATCTTTCCCTTCATCAGCTGGTTGTTTTCCCGATCGTAAAAACGATAAAGATTGTCAGTTAAAATAAAAACCTTGAAATCCGGGTCCAGATAGGTCCATTTCAAACAGGTGCTATCCTTGAATAGAATTTCACCGGATTCTTGAATTTCCAGCTCTCCTTCCATATAAACCTGCTGCACAAAACCGACTTTGAAGGGTTTTATCTGGTTGAGGGCATGCCTGACCTGATTCAGCAAAGTCATCTCCACTGCTTCTGAACTGAAAAACAACGCGAATACCAACAATGCCATTGATTGCCAAGGGCATTTTCCCATCACATCCCCTGGGACATCATTTTTATAAAATCTTTATTGGATTTGGTTTTCGACATTTTTTCAATCAGTAATTCCATGGCCTCCACTTCGGACATCTGTGAAAGCACCTTTCTGAGCACCCAGATCTTATTAAGGTCATTACTTTCAATCAGCAATTCTTCTTTACGGGTACCGGACCGGAACAGGTCAATGGCCGGGTAAACCCGTTTATCAACCAAGCGTCTGTCCAGATTGATTTCCATGTTTCCGGTACCTTTGAACTCCTCAAAAATGACGTCATCCATTCGACTTCCGGTATCAACCAGGGCTGTGGCCAGAATGGTCAAACTTCCTCCTTCTTCGATGTTACGAGCGGCACCAAAGAATTTTTTGGGCTTGTTTAGAGCATTGGCATCAATACCTCCGGAAAGCACTTTACCTGAAGAGGGAGTAATGGCGTTATGTGCCCTGGCCAGTCGGGTAATGGAGTCCAGCAATATGACCACGTCTTTGCCCATTTCCACCATCCTCTTGGCTTTTTCCAATACAATATCAGCCACCTTGGTATGCCTGAGCGGGATTTCATCAAAAGTTGAAGCAATGACCTCGCCATTCACGTTCCGGCTCATATCAGTAACTTCTTCGGGCCGCTCATCAATCAATAACACAATTAAAATGACATCCGGGTGATTGATTTCCAGAGATTTTGCAATACTCTGCAGGATCATGGTTTTCCCGGTTCGGGGAGCTGCCACAATCAATCCCCTCTGGCCTTTGCCGAGTGGAGTCAATAGATCCATGACACGGCCGGACATATTTTCGGGCCCAGTTTCCAGTATGATCTTTTCTTCGGGATAAAGGGGGGTCAGCTTTTCAAATTTCTTGTTTTTTCTGAGCACGAGTACATACTCCGGATCCTCAAAATTGATCGCTTCAATGGATAACAGAGCAAAATATTTTTCCCCTCCTTTGGGTGGCCTTACTGAACCGGAAATGGTATCACCGGTGCGAAGATCAAATTTGTTGACCTGGGAGGGGGAAACATAAATATCCTCTGAACTGGACAAATATGCGTATTCCTGAAAGCGTAGAAACCCATATCCTTCGCTATGGATTTCAATAACGCCTTCGGCAAATAGCTTTCCATTGGCACTGGCCTGTGCATTTAGCACATTAAAATACAGTGAATTTTTGTCTTTTATGTCCACATTCTCAAGCTCAAATTGCTTAACGATTTTCTTGAGATCCTCAACTTTCATAACCTGCAAGTCTTTTAATAAATACATTTTTGCTCCTTTAGTCATTGGTTTATTGTATTTGGCTGTGAAACATTTAAATTTACAAACTGTCTGTCATTTCACTCATTCTCATTTCGCTGCAAACAATGCTTCTTCTATATACTCAAAAATATTTTCTTTGTAGTGAGTAGATTTAATTGAAAATGGAATTGCATACAAACCAAACTCTTTTTGATATTTAAGGGTTTGATTTTTTAAATGCGAACGTGAAATTTTATCACTCTTTGTAAGAATTGTCAAGATATTATAATTTTTTTGGGTTATTTTTGAAAGCAATTCAATATCTGAGTCCATGAATCCCCTTCTGGAATCAATGAGGATGATTACCAGGGCCACGCCCTCGATTTGCTCAAAAAAATAAGAAATCAACTTTTTAACCCGCTGGCTTTCCGTTTTTGAAATCCGAGCATAGCCGTACCCGGGCAAATCAACAAAATAAAAATCATCATTGACCAGAAAATAATTGATGCTGACAGTCTTTCCGGGCCTGGAGCTGGTTCGGGCCAGGTGCTTTCGATTGCACAGGGTATTGATCAAGCTAGATTTTCCCACATTGGATCGGCCTATAAAAATAATTTTCGCCCTGCCATCACTGAGAATTTCAGCCTGGTTAAAAGCGGTTTTAACAAGGGTAACCTTCTTTATTTTCATGGCTGATGATTTGTTCGCTTTATTTGACATTAAACCAACAAATAAAACAAGGCCAGGTATTTACTGTATTTTTGAATTCAAAAACGGCTTGATGACCTTGCTGTTGATATTTTTTATTTTAATCGGCTTTTCCAATACCATATCCAAGACTTCATCCATATTATCCACCAGATGTATCTTGATTTCCTCCAAAATATCCGAGGGAATATCTTCGGCCATATCTTTCTTATTCTCTACCGGAATCAATACGTTTTTAATACCGTATCGATGGGCCGCAATTATTTTTTCTTTAATCCCACCTACCGGGAGCACTTTCCCCCTCAGAGTGATCTCACCGGTCATGGCATAGTCCGAAATCACGGGAATTCCGGTTAGCAGGGAAATAATGGAAACAGAAAGCGTCACTCCTGCGGAAGGGCCCTCTTTCGGAACCGCACCCTCGGGAATGTGGAGATGAATATTATAGCCTTCCAGCAATTCGGTATCCATATCCAGCTCTAACAATTTCAATTTGGCATAGCTGAAAGCAGCTGATGATGATTCCTTCATGATTTCACCCAGCCTTCCGGTCATGATCAAATCTCCCTTTCCCTTCAGAAAACGGGATTCAATAATCAGAATATCTCCACCCGATGCTGTCCAGGCCAGTCCCATGGCCACTCCGATTTCATTCTGGCTTAATCGCTTTGAGCGGATAAATTTCTGTACACCCAGAAATTTCTTGAGCTGACTCTCTTTCAATTCAATCTTGTCAAGTTCCTTCTTGGATTCCCTGGCTTCAACCACTTGCCTGGCAATTTTTCGCATAATAATGGCGATCTCACGTTCAAGATTTCTGACTCCAGCTTCACGAGTATATTCATTAATCACTTTCAGAATGATGTCATCACGGATAAGGATATTACCAGGATCCAGGCCATTTTTACTGGCCTGTTTTTTTATCAGAAAATCTTTCGCAATATGCATTTTTTCCCTTTCGGTATAACCGGATATTTCAATGACTTCCATCCGGTCCTTTAGAGCCGGGGGAATGGGATCAACGGTATTGGCTGTGGTGATGAAAAAGACCTGGGACAGATCAATCTCAAGATCCAGATAGTGGTCTACAAATTCGGCATTTTGATCCGGATCCAGAACCTCCAGAAGAGCCGAAGCCGGATCCCCTCGGAAATCCGAACTCAATTTGTCCACTTCATCCAGCAGAAAAACAGGGTTGATATATTTGGCTTTTTTCAATCCCTTGACGATTTGACCGGGATAGGAACCGATGTAGGTTCTTCGATGCCCCCTGATTTCGGCTTCGTCTTTTACACCGCCAAGGGATATTCTGACAAATGCCCGGTCCAAGGCCCGGGCAATGGATTTGGATAAGGAACTTTTACCCACTCCCGGCGGACCCACAAAGCAGAGGATTTCCCCTCCTGCTTTTTTCACCAGTTTCCTGACAGCTAGATAATCAAGGATTCGCTCTTTTACCTTGAATAACCCGTAGTGATCTTCATCCAGTATTATCGATGCCTTTTTAATATCATTGTTTTCATCTTTTACTTTTTGCCATGGAATGGCAATCAACCAGTCCAGATAGTACCTGGATACTGTGCTCTCGGCTGAATATGGGGGCATCATGGATAAGCGTTCCAGCTCCTCATCGGCTCTTTTCTTCACATATCCCGGCAAATCTGCATTCCTTATCTTTTTGCGGTATAGTTCAATATCATTATCCTGCAGATCCTCCCTGCCCCTTTTTATTTCGGTCTCTCCATTTGCCTTTAATTTGAATATCTCTTTTTTCAGGATATTGAATATTTTCAATCCCCGCTTGTAGACATCGAGTTCCTCCAGCAACAATTGCTTTTGTTTGACATCCAGATTGATCACCGATGAAATAATATCGGTTATTTCCGATATTTCATTGGAATGCAGCTTGGTAATAATACCGTGTAATTTGATCTTCTTCAGACTGATGTACTCCTCAAAAACAGACACCACATTTTTTGACAGTTCATAGAGATTTCTTTCCTTGGGAATTATTTCCTTTAATACAGATACCTTTACCATATAATGATTATCTTTTTTTATATACTCCTGAATAATACCCCTTTCCAGTCCCTGAATGACCACCCGGTAGCTTCCATTGTTCTGTTCTGCGGATTTTTCAATCCTGGCCACCACACCGGTTCGATAGATCTCCTCCTGGGCCGGTATCTCACTCATTTGGTTTTTCTGTACCGATAAAAATATGAAATTATCATATTTTTCCATGGAATATTTCAGGGCATTAATCGACCAGTCACGGCCCACCAGAATGGGAATGATGGTGGCCGGAAAAGTAACCAATTCCCGCAATGGAATCAGCGGGAGCATAAATTCTTTTTTTTTCAGGCTATCCATTTTTTCCCTTTCAGGAATTCAAAATCGATTACAATTTTATCCATTTTCTCTTTTTTTGAAGGAATTTCAAACATGAGGTCCATCATCAATTCTTCAAAAATGGCTCTCAATCCCCTTGCCCCCACTTCACGGTTAATGGCCTCCCGGGCAATACGCTTCAGGACATCCTGGGAAAATTCAATTTCAACCCCATCCAGTTCAAATAGGTATTTGAATTGTTTGGTAATGGCATTCTTGGGTTCGGTCAGAATGCGATACAATTGATTCCGGTCAAGCTCTTCAAGAATTCCAATCACCGGCAAACGCCCCACAAGCTCCGGAATAAGTCCATAGCGAATCAGGTCTTCGGTATGTACCTTGTGAAAAATATCTTTCTTTTCTATTTCAGAATCTTGCTTTCCTAAATTAAATCCAATGGTATTTTTTTTCATTCTGGATTTGATCAATTTATCCAGACCCACAAAAGCGCCGCCGACAATAAACAGAATATTATGGGTGCTTATTTTCAGAAATTCCTGATGGGGATGCTTCCGCCCTCCCAGAGGCGGTACATTGGCCACAGTACCCTCGATGATTTTCAAAAGTGCCTGCTGTACCCCCTCACCCGACACATCTCGGGTGATGGACGGATTTTCGCTACGCCTGGATATCTTATCAATTTCATCGATGTATATGATTCCCTTTTCCGCCTGTTCTTTGTTTTCCCCGGCAGCCTGGTACAGTTTCAAAAGAATATTTTCAACATCCTCACCAACATAGCCCGCTTCGGTCAAAGTGGTGGCATCGGCAATGGCAAAAGGCACATCCAGAATCTTGGCCAGGGTTTCAGCCAGCAAGGTCTTGCCGGTACCGGTAGGCCCGATCAACAGTACATTACTTTTGTTGATCTCCATCTCGCCCAGTCGATCATCATGCTGGATGCGCTTGTAATGATTGTAAACGCCAACTGCCAGCTTTTTCTTGGCCACATCCTGAGCAATGATATACTGGTCCAGTTTTTTCTTGATTTCCTTGGGTACCATGGGTTTCTGCTTTTTTTGCTCCGGAGATTTGGACACTTCAATGGATTTGAATATGAGATGATAAGCGGTTTTGGTACACTCGTCACAGATAAAAACATCAGGGCCTGCAATCAATTTATATGCACTGGACTGTGGAATGCCGCAAAAACTGCACCTGGATTCTTTTCCGGTTTTATCCTTCATCTTTTTCAGTTTTTATTTTTTTTCTTTCAGTGATCACTTTATCAATAATACCATATTCCAGTGCTTCTTGTGAATTCATGATAAAATCCCTTTCAATATCGATTCCGATCCGAGACACTTTCTGACCGGTAAGCTCGGATAGTATTTTGATGGTATTTTCCTTGATTTTTTTCATTTCCTTGGCCTGAATCAGAATATCGGTTGCCTGCCCCTGGAATCCTCCCATGGGCTGGTGAATGATAACCTTTGAATTTGGCAAGGCAAAGCGCTTCCCTTTTGAGCCTGCGGCCAGAAGAATTGCAGCCATGGATGCAGCCTGTCCAATGCATATGGTCACCACATCGTTTTTAATGAATTTTATGGTATCGTATATCGCCATGCCCGAACTGATGACCCCTCCGGGGGAGTTGATGTAAAGTGAGATATCCTTCTCCGGATCATCAGCCTCCAGAAACAGCATCTGAGCAATGACCACATTGGCAATGTTGTCATCCACCGGCGATCCCAGAAATATAATACCGTCCTTCAATAAACGGGAATATATATCATAGGCCCTTTCCACATTACCACTTTGTTCAATAACTACAGGTATTAAAGCCATGTCAAACCTCTTTTATTTTTGCTTTTTCCTTGATAAAACTCATCAGTTTAACTCTGAGCAATGATTCCTTTAATTTTTCCTTCTCATCCGAATTCAGATAGTACTTTCTGACTTCAGCCAGAGGAAAATTGTTGCGTTCCGCAATCAATTTGTATTCTTTCTCCAGTTCATCATTGCTAACTTCAATCTTGGATTCCCGTTGAATGGCATCGAATATCAGAGAGAATTTTATGTTTTTTTTCACATCCTGAATCATTGAGTCCAGGTATTCCTTTTGCTTCTTTTCATCCATCCCCTTGATCAGGGGGGCATGCTGGGATTGAATCCGGACCATCTCCTGTTCCACAATGGTTTGGGGTATGGGAAAATCAACCATTGTAGTCAGCTTATCGACAACGAAGGAATTAACTTTCTCCTCTTTCTGGGACTTCTCATATTGGTCATATTCCTGTTTTATTTTTTCTTTAAATAATTTTTCATCATCAAATCCAATGGATTTTAAAAACTCAGCATTGAATTCCGGTTGCTTCATCTCAAATATATTCTTGATCTCCACATAATGCTCAATTGTCTTCCCGGCCCATATTTTTCGTATATAATCTGCGGGATACTTTCGGTTAAAAATTATTTTATCATTCATTTTTTTGGAGATGATCTCCGGGTACAAATCAGCAATCTCCGAGTCTGAATCCTGATTAACCGTGAAGGTCATTTCTTTTTTTTTAAGCATTTTCTTGGTATCCGTAAACTTTGATTGGACCACCAGAATCAGGGTGTCACCATTTGCAACCGGTCGGTCTTTGACCGGAATTCTTCTCTTGTTTCTTTCCAGAACTGCTTCGATCTGTTTCTGTTCATCAAAGGGTTCAATCTTCAGATCCTTCTTGAAAACCTTAACTTCCAGCTTAGAGAGATCGGGAGCCTTTACTTCCGGGAACACCTCAACCATTACTTCGGCCTTCAGATCCTGCCCTTCCTGGTAATCCAGCTTTTCGATCATGGGCCTGGAAGCAATTCTCAATTTATCTTTTTGAATTTTTTCATAAATAAAATGTTCCACAATCTTATTCAAGGCCTCATCACTAATGGCTTTGTTGTATCGTTTTTTGATAATATCGACCGGTACATTTCCTTTTCGGAAACCAGGTAATTTGATATCAGTGGAATAATTCCGGGCCACCTCATCAATTTGCCGGTTGATTTCCTGCCCGGGGACAGTGATGCTGAATTTAACCAGCAGTTCTTTTTTTGATACATTTCCGTCCTCTACTACTTTTTGCTTTGAAATCCCGTTCCCGGTCTTGTCCGTTATCGGGGAAATATTATTGGAATCATCTGTCATGTCTAAACACCCCTAGGCCTCAGTTACATTCATGATATCCCTTTCGGTTTCAATCTCTGACCATGGCCAATTTTTAAAAATAGACTCTTATCCATATCAAAATTACACACCTTTGTCAACCGTAATTTTTTCAATATCTTTCCTGATTTGCTTCACCAGTTCATGCCGAGCATGAAATTTAATTTCATCCCTGATCTTCTTCAAAAATAAAATTCGGACCGGCTTTCCGTATATCCGTTCATTGAAACCAATAATATGGGTTTCGACAGCCATGGTTCTCTCCCTGAAAGTGGGCCGGTAACCGATGTTGGTAATCGAATCATATACATTTCCATGGATTTCCACCCGGGTTCTAAAAACTCCCGTTGGCAGGATTAGGTTGGCAGCCTTTATATTCACAGTTGGAAATCCGAGCTGCTTCCCCCTCTTCTCTCCACGGGTAACCTTTCCTCCCATGAAATATTCCCTGCCAAGCATTTCATTGGCTTCTTCAACTCTGCCCTCATTTAATTTTTGACGTATCAGCGAACTGGATATCAACATGCCCTTCAGAAATACCGGTTCCACCACCGAAAGACCAAAACCATACTGGTGAGAAAACCGTTCAAGAGAATCAATATCATTTTGATGTTTATATCCGAATCTGAAATTGCGTCCCACCACAATATGGGCCATATTGAACCGTTCCAGCAATATATCCTGGATAAACCGCTCCCCGGCCATCTGGCAAAAATCTTTGAAATCCAGAACAATCACCCGGTCAATCTCCAGAGACTGTAATAATTTCTTCTTCTCGGCTTCCGGAATAATTAATTTCTGTTTCGGATTAAAATAGAGTTTGGGATTGGGGGAAAAAGTCAGAATAATGGAAACCAGTTTTTTCTGCCTCGCTATTTTCATCAAGGCCTGGATAATTTCTTGATGGCCCAGGTGGTAGCCGTCAAAATTTCCAATGGCAATAATACTTGTGGCTTTTTCAACCGGTTTTGTAAAATTCATATATTATTGCTGATGAAGTGGGACCGGATCTTTCACCAGGTCCGAATTGATTATCATATTCTCATTATGAATCGGTCTGAGGGGGGTGAAAAAAGTAAAGACAAATAACAGGATCAGGAATAATATGAAAACATGAAGAATATGCTTTATTTTTTCCGTACTGGTTGATCTCAATTCTTCGAAAACCAACTCATCCAGTTTGTCTGTTTTGATTTTGGCCTTTTTTTTAATGATTTTCTTCCTGATCAGACTATACAGACTTTTGTAAACTTTATACTCGGTAAATACACCCAATTCTACCAGATCCCGGACCGAATTCTTGCCATTGATATATTTCAATATACTGGCTTCGGTTTCACTGATGGATACCTTATCTTCCGTATCTACCTCATCCTCATCCTCATGAACAATCTCAATATTCCGGACCTCTATTTGAATGGGCTCGAAGACCAGATTATCATTAGGAATCAATTCCTTAATCAAGGGCCATTCATCCAACATCTGAACCCCTTCCATAATCAAATTATCGGTGGGAATCGGAGCAATGGTTCTGAGACTGTTATCCAGTGAATCCATTATTTTAAAATTATACTCACCCTTTTTCCATTTAAACAGGGACAGAATCACCTCAACTGCCTGATTTTTCAGGGCTTCGGCAACGGTATCCTGGCCGATCAAGCCCATGCTTAGCAGAATTTCTCCGATTTTTTGATTGGTTCGCTTCTGAATCACCAGTGCCCGGTCCAGCATTTCATTGCTGACCAAATCCTGTTTGACCAGTACGTGCCCCACCCGGGTCTCCAGCTTTTTGGGAAAGGCATCCACACCCGCGATCATCCCGTTTTCGAAAATAAGCGTAATGAATCCGTCCGAGCTGGTAAAAGTTAAAATTCCGGTTTTCTTCTGCAGGGAAATCAATTGTAGGATATCCGGAACCTTGAATTCTTTTAAAGTCCCCTTAAATGCCATTTTCATTTCCCCTTAGTGCATAGATATTTAAAATAAAATACAGCATAATTGCCAATCCTCCGATGAAATTGATGAACACGGGCAGGGTTAAAAATATCTTTCTTATCATAAAATAATTCACCAGAAAATAACCAATTAAAAAGTAAAACAATCCGGAAAATATCATAAACCGCCGCTGTTGATCGGTATACATCAACTTCAATCCCGGTATAATGAAGGATAACAGCAGGATGAAAAGGGTTTTTTTTCTGGATCTTTTGGCCAGCTCCTTTTCCTTCAATATTTTTGCTTCCAAAAATATGACATCCTTTATCATAAACAATTGATAACAATCATTGCATAGTTTATAGGACCTGTGGACAGAGGCTTCCTTGATTATTTTGGAACACTTGGAACAATAGGTACTTTTCCCCAGGTTAGAAAACAACCTCGGGATCATGAAAATATAGATCATGAAAATAAAAAGGCAGTAAATAACGGGGAGAGTCAGGAAATTTTTCAGAACATTTCCGGAAAAATTCCACAAATTAAATCGGGGACCGTTCAGATTGATCAGTCTTCTCCATAAAAACATCTGGCTCAGCTGGATATCTTTTAGATTCAATACATTATTCTTGTATTCGTCAATTTCCGTGTAGCGCTTGGCCCAGGATTTAAAAACTTCCGGGTTGTTATTTTTCAACAATACCATGGTGAAATTATTAAGGGCAATATCACAGGAATCATCAAGGCTCAGCGCCATTTGGAAATACTTAATGCTTTCGGAGATATTTTCAAATTTATAATAAATATTCCCAAAGAGAATATATTTGAATTTGTTGCGGTAACTTTCACCGGTTGATCTCAATATATCCTCGGCAACCTTCAGTTGATCCTGTTCATAATAAGAAATTGCCTGCAAAACCTTCATTTCAGGATCAAATTTTTCATAATCCTTTTTTTTAAACAGGTGCCCTTCAAAAACCTGCCTTATAATTTTAAATGAATCCTTCTGGTAATGGTTTTTGATCACCAAGTTGAAACTGTATAAAACCGATCCGACCGCAATCATTATTATCAGAAAAACAACACTTCTCTTTTCTTTCTCGCTCAAATACTTCCACAGGAATCCGATAATTAAAAATGGATAGATTGCCCAGCCTGAAAAAATAATTATCGGCCACAACATCATCAGGGCCATAAATGCAACCTTCATGATCGAAAAATTGGCACCCTGTTCAATCAACAAATCATTTCCGGCCAAGTTAAAATAGTGGATAAACTGAAAGAGTGCCATTATAAAGAGGATCAGCAGGCTGGCAAAAAACATCATATTGAAAAAACCATTAATTAGCAGATAGGAGGCCTCGAAATCCTTTAATATCATTGAAAACTGGCGGAAAGTATTTTTTAAGTTAAATACGAGGCTGCCATTTTTTCTGTATATATCCTCCAATTTGTTATAGATATACCAGTAATCCGGAGAAATCCCTATTACCCGTTTGTAGAAAATTTCCGCCAGTTCATATTTCTTTAGAGAGAAATAATGATCACCGAGATTTATATAGGAACCGGCAATTTCTTTTTGATCACTTCGTTTGACCATGCTGATATCAATGGCATTCAAACTTTTCAAAACCAGGTCATAATTCTTTATAGAGTCATAAAAATATATTTTTTTCAATTCACCCCAGGGATTGGCTTCAGGAAAAATTGAGAAAACAAAACAAAAAAATAATATGACGAATACTATTTTTTTCTTCATTTTAGTTTCCTTGTTTGATTTTATTTTGATAGACCTTTTTTAAATTGCCCAATATGTCTTTCATGAATTTCTCTTCTTCAACACTTAAATTACCTGCAGTCTTTTTTTTTAAAACTTCCACCAGATCGATGAATATTTTGGCACTGGGCAAGTTCAGATAGGTGGACTTGGTCAGTGGATCCACAATCTCACCGAGATTGATCATGCTCTGGGTGGCCAGCAAGGTCACAATCGCTTTGATATCTCTTTTCATCTCATTCTGTGCAACTCAAAATAAAAAAAGACACTACCCATTGACTTTAAACCTTGTCATCAGGAATATTTTCCTTTATGCTTATTACTTATACCATTTATTTAAAAAAAAAACAAGATGAAAGAATTTGACAGGTTACTGAAAATCATGGATAAGCTGAGAAATCCAGACACGGGTTGCCCCTGGGATCTGGTCCAGACCGAAATCACACTGACCGAATACCTACTTGAAGAAACCCACGAATTAATCGAAGCCATTGATAGCCAGAACTGGGAAAATCAACTGGAGGAACTCGGCGATTTAATGCTGCAAATTGTTTTCCTGGCCCGAATCCAACGTGAAAAAGGAAATTTCAACATCAAGGACGTCCTGAATCGAATCAACCGGAAGCTCATTAACCGGCATCCCCATGTGTTCTCAAACATCCGGCTTCACACTCCCGACCAGGTTAAATCCAATTGGGAAAAACTTAAAAAAGTCGAAAAAAATAATTCCAGTTTCATATCCGAATACCCCAAGTCAACACCAGCATTGCTAATATCAAAAAAAATTGGCGAACAGGCAGCCAGTACCGGTTTTGACTGGCCGGATTCCCCCCCTGAAGCACCCGCAGCCCTTAAAGCCCTGGATAAACTGCTAGAGGAAATCGGAGAGCTCCGGACAGCCATTCTTTCAGAGGCCAGCACCGTTTCCGAATTCCCTGCCCAACCCAACCCCTCTCAACAGCACCAACTGACCGAAGAAATAGGTGACATCCTGTTTGCGGTTTCCAATATTGCCCGTCATCTAAAAATCAATCCGGAATTTGCCCTGAAGAAGACCAATGAAAAGTTTAAAAGACGTTTTCGTTTCATTGAAACAGAACTGAAAAAAAGGGGCAAAGACATCCAGGACTCAACCCTTGAAGAAATGGAAGCCCTCTGGAATCAGGCCAAAAACCAAACCAATACCAAAGCTGATGATTGAAGTTTTAGCTGCAGTCTCGGGTATTACTGCTCGACATTCCCGAAATCATCCGGACTCAGGGAATTAAACCATTTATCAAGTTTTTCTTCGTCTTCCAGGAAATTGGTAAAGAAATCAGACAACACCGAAGAATTATATACATACTCGGTTATATAGATTTTGGATTTGTTTTTCAAGGCAATTGCAATGGCATCCGAGGGTCGGCAATCCACAGTAATGACTTCGCCGTTGTACTTGACATAGAGTTCGGCAAAATAAGTATTTTCAACAATATCGGTGACCACAACCTTGTCAATTTTAGCATCAAAATGAAACAGAATATTGCGTATCAGATCATGGGTCATTGGCCTAGGGGGGGCGATATTTTCAAGTTCCATGGTGATGGCATTGGCTTCAAATCCACCAATCC
>CBDAFS010000051.1:0-32496 GCA_965195285.1 uncultured Aminicenantes bacterium
TCAAGGAATTTGACAGGAATTAAGCCAAAATTAAACAGAAAATCTTTTCTATTTTGTTCTCTTTATTTCAATGGCTTTGAGGTATTTCAGGGCGGTTCCCCATGATGAGACCAGGGCGATGACCAGACCCGGGAAACCGTCAAGTATTCCCATCTTCCAGACATAAAACCTGAGAAAGGTAATGGGTGGCAGCAATACAGCCCTCAAATAGAGACATTTTGTTGACCGGGCAATATCCTGGGCCTGCAGGCGGGAATAGCGGTTGATGCGCTGCAGGTGATCATCCAGGTTCCGGTAGGTGAAATGGATAATATCTCCCCCGATACCCCGTACCTGACCATCCAGCATCAGGCCTTCATGTACCCTTCCCTTCCATCTGCTTTTGGATTTACGGAACAGCCTTAATTTCCGGTCCGGGTACCAGCCGGAATGCCTGATCCATTTTCCCAGGTAATAGGTCTTGCGGTTAATCAGGAAGCCGTCAACCGGAATTTCCTGCTGCATCTTTAATTTCAGAATTTCCTGTTTCAATGATTCCGATATGCGTTCATCGGCATCCAGGTTCAGTACCCAGGGATGTTTGGCTTTGTCAAGAGCCAGATTCTTCTGGGTGCCATAGTCGGTAAACGGGTTCTGGTAGATTTCACAATTGTAGCGGCGGGCAATTTCCAGGGTGTTATCGGTTGAATACGAGTCCAGTATCACGATTTCATCCGCAATTTCCGCGACACTCTTCAGGGCATCTTCCAGCCGGTCTTCCTCATTCAGGGTGATGATAACAACAGAAATCTTCATTTTAAAAACATACCTGAATACGGTTACATTGTCAAATTGACGGTGTTTTTGTGCGTTTTTTTTGAAGATTTCCTGTGAATGTATTATAATCTGTTTGAATCATGAAAATGCTGAAAAGTAAAGAGCGGAGAGATACTTTCCTGTTGATCACCATGGGGGTTATCTTTATCCTCTTTCTGGTTTACCTGTTTGTCCCCCTGGGCAAAAAGAGCCCGGAACCGGTTGAAACCGGAACCAAACCGCCTGAGAATAAAAAAAAGAAACCGGTCAATATGTCGAATATCTCCCCCATCACCGGGGGTGTTTTGGCCGGGTTCAATGGAAGAATTGAAGCTGAACTGGAGGGTGTCCTGGATTTCCTGAAACAATCCCCCCGGCCCTTTCAGAATTATCCGGTTGATGGTTTGAAATCAGTTCTTTTTTCGGCTGAGGATCAAACCGATACGGACCAGGACCTGTCGCCACTGTTTGAGGTCATCCAAAAAGTACAGCGGATTAATTTTTATGATCTCAAGGATATATTTGAATTTGATTTCCCGGAAGGTGTTGACCAAACCCTGATATTCAATTTGTATACTGGCCTGTTCATGCTTAAACTCAGGGAGGGAAAGCTCATCCGGGAGATCACTGAGTTTCCGGATACCATGTTCAAGAGAATCGTCAATTGCTGGCCTTACCTGCAGATCAACAATGAGATCGAGAAGGATTTTCAATCGCTACCGGTTTTGTTTTATTTTTATATGCTGCTTCAGCGGCTGGATATTTTTCCTGCCACCGATGTGGCGGCTTTCTTAAAGGAGAGGATCGGTGATATCAGGGATTTATCACCGGGGAAATTGATCGACCAAATCGGTAACTATTTGGGTTTTTCCCGGGATCCCCAGATCTACCGGATGAGCTGGACCGAGGAAGATTATTTGAATCCCGACGATCATGGAAGCTACGCCAATTTGAAAATAAATACCTATGTTTTTCTGCGCCAGAAATATCTGGTATTCCCGGATTTTCAAAATACCAAAAACAATAAATGGATCAGGGATTTGAAAAAATCAGATTCCGGGGATATCGAGCTGATCGATTTTCAGCTCTCCGATGAAGATCCGGTCAAAAACATTCAGATTCAAACCATTTATTATGCGCCGGGAAAGTCCCAATTCATTATCCTCTTGGATCGGCATGATTTTACCGATCAGTCCGGATTTCTGGGGCGGTTAATCCATCAGCGTTTGCTGGAGGTTCAGCAGTATTTTCTGAGTGTTGATTTTACTTCCCGCTTCAATGCTCCCGGGTCTTTCAAAACAGGGCTTTTGAATTTCGGGTGTTTTTTAAAAAAGCAGGTTCCGGTCAAATAGTCAGCCGTTCTTTGAAGGGGAGAAAGGTCATAAAGTCGGCATGATGTACGATATAAGCTTCGGTTGAACGTTTAACCAGGTCCCCCTCTTTGGCATGGGTGGCAATGATGTGGCAGACTTCCGGGGGGATCTCGCAGGTTTCGGCCAGGCTGACACCGGAAAAGGGATGACGGAGATATTTGCCGTAGTTTCCCTGAATCACCTGCCCATCCTGTTTTTCATATTCCAGCAGTTTTCCCACATCTGCCAGTATAGCTCCTGCGATTAAAACATTCATGTTGACCGGCAGTTCATTCTTGAAAAAACGGTTCACGGTCTCGCCACTGGCCTTGGAAATATGAACCACGGCTCTTTTATGATCCATGAAACTGACCTTGATATTTTTTACCAGCAGGGTAAAGGGCATGACCCGGAGGTCATCAGCGTTCAATGCGCTCTTTCCCAGGGCCAGGCTCCAGGTTTTTGCGGTATTTTCTCTCAAGGTTTCGTCCTTGATCCAATCCAGTTCCGGCCATAATGCGCTAACTTCTTTGTCTATCATGTTTTGCTCCTTGTTATTACCATTTTATAAAATTTCCGCAGGCTTGTAAAGTAATTGAATTGGGTGATGGGTTGTGGTATTTTTATCAGTGCAGGAGGCAATATGAGAATCCGATTATCCGTTTTTTTGATCACCATTATGGCAGGCGTTTTTCTGGGGGCCGATTATGAAGTCACCCGGGTGGATTTCCTGTCAGAATACCGACTTGAGGTGAATGGAGCCGGCCCTCTGCTGGTCAAGTCAGATCCGATCAGAAATAAAATCATTGTGGCCCATACCTATACTTCTTCTGTCTCCTTGATTGACGGCCGGGATCATTCGGTGCTGAATATACCCATCCGGAGCCGGATCCCCCAGTATCTGAAAGATGAGGCACTGCAAATAGATTCTGCCACCGGCCATATATACCTGATTGGAAACCGCTGCCTTCATGTGGTGATCCCGGAGAAAAAAAAGGCAATCACCATTCCCACCAATGATCAGTTTGAAATGGTTGCTATCAATGAGGCCAGCGGAGATGCCTGTCTGGTGGGAAGATCCAGCCGTAACCTGGTCCTTGTGTCGCTTAAAACCGGAAAAATCAGGACCCTTGCATGGCTGTCTCACCGGGAAACCATGGTGAACCTGAATCAGACCCCTCCACCCCCCATTCGCAAGGTGGTCTGGGACCGGAAATCGAATAGCTGGGTGGCGATTGACGGATTCAGTGCCAGGCTGTTTGTATTCTCCTCTTCCGGGAGGATTTTAAAGGAGAGGAAACTGAAGGTAAAGCCGGGAGTCCGCTGGCATTTTGCGGCATACAATCAAAACAACCACTGTCTGTATCTGGTCATCGAAACGGATAAAAGAAAAGTGGTTGAAGCAGTCAAGATAGATATTCGCCGGGGCCGGGATCTGGCTGTAACCCTGCCCGAATTCAGTGAAGCGGTGGGGATAAACTATAACTCCCATTTGGATGAAGTTTATATTCCCTATGACAATCATCCCAGTGTTCACGTGGTTTCTTTCCGGCAGGGAGGAAAGGTCAGTGAGATCAAAATACCGGCCTATGGCAATGATGCCTCTGCCATTGATCTGGATAACCAGAAGTTGTTTGTATCCAGCTGGGCCTATGGAGAAATCAATGTGCTGGACCTGGGCCAGAGAAAATTAACCAAAAGAATACGGAATCTGGGTATTATTCCCCATATGTTCAGCATGAGTTTTAATCCGGCCAACCAAAACTTATATATTCCCATTGGGGCCACAGCGGTAAACGGTTCTTTCGGAGCTGCTGTCACCTGCCTGGATACCCGGACCTTTAAAACCAGGAAAGTGTATACCGGCTGGGCGCCGGTGGATTCAGTGGCCCTGAAAAACCGGGATGGCGTTCTGGTCTTTAATTCCGAGGATTCTTTTGCCGAAGTGCAGCCGGATGGGAGCTCCCGATTTTTAAGGCTTCCCTGCGATTATCCCGGCCGGGTCGTTACCCTGCCGGACGGCTATATCTGTCTGGCCTATGGTCCCCATCAAGCTTACTGGCCGGTGGTTTATATCTGGGGGGCCAAGAATGGAATCCTGGGTATCCACCCGGAGACTTTTGAATTCTACGACCGCCGGATCCCCAGGCTGGCCCAACAGATAGCAGTGGACAGATCAGGGGTTTTGTATGCTCTACAGAACAACTGGGGCCGGGAAAAACAGTTTGTCATTTCCCTTCCCGATGCCATCCGAAGTCCCAACCAGGGAGATATGCGCTGGGAACTGGATGACATGGTTGTCCGGGAAACCACCCAGAGAATATTGAAATATGATTCCGATCACCACTGGCTGTATATGGTGAGGGTAGGTGAGAGGGATGATGAAGCCGGTGTCCTGCAAGTCCTGGATCTGAATAGCCGGAAGGTTTTGTTCAGATGCCCGGTGGGATTGACTCCGGTTGGTCTTGCTTTCAACCGTAAACGGATTGCGGTCGGTAATTTTGATAGCAACAGCATTACAGTGGTGAATAAAGCCGATTTCAGCATCACCCGACTGGAAACCGGAGAAAAACCACTGGATTTGATTTACCGGGGGGATGAATTGGTGGTGATCAATCACCAGGAAAGGACCCTGCAGTTTCCGGGTGGGGATTCAGTCAAGTATCCCCTGCCGGGGCCGGGAAGACCGGATGGCCTGTTTGATTCCGGCAAAGAACTGATCCTTACTTCACACAGTTCCGATCGGTTGCAAATCCACTCATTTTCGGTTCAGAGCCGGACCTTTCATTTAATCCATGAAGAGCGGTATCCCTATGGTGAAACCAGTTTTGATACCAATAATACGGCCTTTTTTGTGAGGGGGCAATTTGGAGATGGTCTGTTCAGGATCAATCGAATCTTACAGGACAGCCAGGGCTGTTTGTGGATCAGCGATTTTCTTTCCGGAAAACTTTTTATCATAAAACCAGAATCTGTGGTCTGCCCGGGGCAGGGTTCGGGTAAAGGTGAATCCGGATATTGACTTATTCTCGGTTTTGTGTTATAAAAAAGAAGATTTTTAGTTGGAGTAATAAAAATGTTTGCAATTCTCGAAACAGGCGGAAAACAGTACAAAGTTGAAGAAGGCGATATCATCGAAGTGGAACATATTGATGAAAATATGATATCCAAGGAGAACCAGGTTAACTTTAAGGAAGTACTGCTGATCAGGAATAACGATCTGTATCTGGGGCAACCTTATGTAGAAAATGGTAAAATAGAGGCCAGGATTCTGGAAGCATTTAAATCGCCCAAGATCATCATTTTTAAGAAAAAATCAAAAAAGGGATACAAGCGGACCCAGGGTCACCGGCAGATGCTACACCGCTTAAAAATAGAAAAAATTGAGATTGGCAAGTCCACCGGGCCGAAAGAAACGACAGCGGCACCGAAACATGAGATCAAAACCAGGGCCAAAAACGGTACTGCAAAACCTTCCAAAACCGGTCCCGCGGTCAAAAAAGTTGTCTCGCCGGCCCCGAAAAAATCCTCAGCCAAGACAGCTCCGAAAAAACCCGCACCCCCGAAAAAACCGCCTGCCGCTAAAGGTAAGGAGAAGAAATAATGGCACACAAAAAATCAGCCGGAAGTGCTCGAAATGGACGCGACAGCGCCTCCAAGCGATTGGGGGTAAAGAAGTATGGTGGCGAACAGATTAGTGCCGGTGCGATCATTATCAGACAGCGGGGAACCAAATTCAATCCGGGCAAAAATGTGGGCAGGGGAAGGGATGATACACTCTTTGCCCTGATTTCGGGTAATGTCAGATTTTTACAACGCAAAAACAAACGGTTTGTGGAGATTGAACCCAAATAGTTTTTTGTTTTTCAAGCCAGTTCCCTCTCATTCCCGTTTTGGTCCAAAGCTATCAATAACTGAATTCCTTGAATATAAAGAAGCCGTTTCCTTCAGGGCTATCGGTAAATTTTAATCGATGTTTGTTGACAGGGCTGTGGTAACCTTTATAGCCGGTGATGGCGGTAATGGCTGTATCAGTTTCCGCCGGGAAAAATTTGTCCCTAAAGGCGGACCCGATGGAGGTGACGGCGGAGATGGCGGCAGTATCATTTTGATCAGCAAATCGGGAAAACATTCGCTGGTGGACTTTAAATTTCGGAATATTGTCAGATCTCCCAAAGGCAGACATGGAAGCGGAGCAAAAAAGAGTGGGAAAAATGGTCAAAATGAAATCCTGCCTGTCCCGGACGGCACAGTGGTTAAAACCTATCCGGATGAAAAATTGATATTTGATTTTGACCGGGAAGCCATTGAATGGGAAGTGGCCCGTGGTGGTAAGGGGGGGCGGGGGAATATCCATTTCAAGTCTGCACGCCATCAAACCCCCCGGATCGCCGAACCCGGTGGCAAGGGAGAAACCATAAAGGTGATCCTGGAATTGAAATTGATTGCCTTTGCCGGACTGGTCGGGCTTCCCAATGCCGGCAAATCTACCCTGATTTCAAAACTCAGTGCTGCTAAACCCAAAATCGCCGATTACCCCTTTACGACTCTAATTCCCCATCTCGGGGTGGTTTATAATGGCTATAACAGCCTGGTGATGGCCGATATCCCGGGGATCATTAAAGGCGCCCACCTGGGTGAAGGTATGGGACAGGATTTTCTGAGACACATCGAGAGAAATAAATTGCTGGTTTTTTTGATTGACCTGTCAGTGGATTCATCCCCTTCACCGCTGGAGACATTTGAAGTCCTTCGAAATGAACTGAAGTTGTATAAAACCAGTTTAACCGCTAAAAAATTCATGGTGGTGGGCAATAAGATCGACCTGGTCGCTGAGAAAAGCAGGGAGCGCGTTGATGAATTGAAAAAGTTTTGCAGGCAGATCAAAATCGATTATGTTGAGGTTTCGGCACTGAAGGGTATTAACCTGGATAGCCTCAAAAAAATGATATTCGGATACTTTCATGAAAAATAAAATTGGATTATTGGGGGGAACATTCAATCCGGTTCATAACGGGCATATTGAAATCGGTCTGAAGGTTTTAGAGGCCTTTGATCTGGAACAGATTCTGTATGTCCTGTCGGCAAACCCGCCGCATAAGCAAAGTATTGTCCGCACACCGGCCCGAATCCGTTGGAAAATGCTGGATCGTGCCCTGGCTCCATTTCCCGGGTTAGTTCCCTGTGATGTTGAAATGAAGCGATCAAGACCGTCCTGGACCATTAAAACCATTCAGATATTGAAAAAAGCCTATCCTGAGAAATTGTTTTACTTCATTTCGGGCAGTGAGGGCTTTCTGAAAATCAAAACCTGGAAGAACTACCGCCAACTTCTGCAGTCGGTCTTTTTTATTGTACTGTTGAGGAAACTTCCTCATCTCCAGAAAGTGCAGGATTTGCTGATGGCAGAAGATATTCCCTGCTGTCTCAATGCCGAATTCACCCTTGATTTACCGGGTGTCTATATTTATGCCTATGAATCTCCACAACTCCAGTTGTCCTCAACCCGGATTCGGAAACGGATCCGCTTAAACCAGCCGGTTGTTCAATTGGTACCGGAGGAGATCATGAAAATCATAGAGGAGAATAATTTGTATGGATCTTAACGATTATAAGTTTATCACCGCGGATTTGAAAAAGCGCAAGATCCCCCCGGTAATCAAACGCGTGGTTTCAATTATTCTGGATAAGAAGGGTGAAAAAACCATTGTATTGAAATTGAAGGGGATAAGTGATATAACTGACTTTATGGTTATTTGCAACGGGAACTCATCAAGCCAGAACAAAGCCATATCCGATGAGGTCCAGAAACAGTTAAGAAAAGAATACAACCGGAAAGCCTTCGGCGTTGAAGGGGAAAACAATACCGATTGGATCCTTCTGGATTACATCGATTTTGTAATTCATGTTTTTTCTCCGGAAAACAGAGAAAAATATTCTCTGGAAAAATTATGGATGGATGGAAAGAAATATTATTTTTACCGGGATTAACAATTTAAAAGATCAGAAATCCCTGGGGGTTAAAAAAAAGATTGAAAAAATCGCTGACCTGTCCACCAATGTGCTGATTTTCGGCGAAACCGGTGTGGGTAAGGATTTTTGGGTTTACTATCTGTCTGAATTCAGTCATTTCAACAACATCCTGAATTTACATTGCGGTGATGTTCCGGAAACCCTGCTGGAGAGTGAGTGGTTTGGATACAGGCGCGGCGCCTTTACCGGGGCCAACCGGAATTATGAAGGCAAATGGAAGCAGGCCGGGGAGGGAATCTTATTTTTAAACCAGATCGATTTGTTGAGCCTCAACTTGCAGTCCCGGCTGTTGAGGATCATTGAGAGAAAAAAATATTTCCCTCTGGGTTCAAACCGTGAAACCGATATCCCAGCCCGATTTGTTTTTTCAGCCGATGAGGACATCGAAGATAAAGTCAGGAGGGGTGAATTCCGCCAGGACCTGTTTTTCAGGATATCATCCTACAAAATCCATGTCCCGCCCCTTAGAGAGAGAAAGAACGATATCCTCCCTCTGGTCTTGTTTTTTGCCAGAAGGGCGGGGTTGCAGATCAATATTAGCTCTGAAGGCATGAAAAACCTCAAATCATACCGCTGGATTGGCAATATCCGGGAAATTGAAAATTTTATCCACAACCTGTCTGTGGTCGGATCAAAACTGGATGACGAAGGTATTTACAGCCTGCATCGGCATTCTGGCGATTTGCTGGAGAGCGTGAAGATTTCCGATATGTCTCTATCTGAAATGGAAAAGGAGTATATTTTATTCCTGTTAAAGAAATACCGCAGCAAGGTAAGGGTGGCCGATATACTGAAGATTTCCAGAAAATCCCTGTACAATAAATTGAAAAAATATGAGAATGATTGAGCTGCTCTGTATCGGAGGTCTTAAATTCAAGGAATTAAAGCCAGTTGAACAACAATTCGTTAAGCGGATTAATGGGTTTTTTAAATTTACCCTCACCCAGCTGAAAGATATCGGCTTAACGGATGAACGTCGGGTTAAAGAAAAAGAGGCAGAAAAGATTCAAAAACATCTGAACCGTGATGATTTTGTCGTTGGTCTTGATGAAAGGGGCAAACAGATGAGTTCTACCGATTTTGCCGGATTCTTATCCCGTGAAATTACCCGGGCCCGGGGCCGTATCGTTTTTTTAATCGGGGGATTTTCCGGCTTATCTTCGGTTCTGGATGAACATATAGATTTGAAATTATCCTTTTCCAGAATGACCTTTTCCCATGATATTTTCAGGATTGTTTTTCTGGAGCAACTCTACCGGGCCATGACTATTCTGAAAGGGATCACCTATCACCGCTGATTAAATTTCTGCATTGATTTACAATAGATTCTTTTGTATGATGATGTTTAATCAGAAAAGGAGATTGAAAAATGTTTGCAAAAGATACTTACCTTGAAAGAAGAAAAAAACTGAAAGAGCAGCTGGATTCCGGTTTGGTTGTTTTTCCGGGAAATTGTGAGAGTGCCATGAACTATCCTGCCAATCCCTATCATTTCAGGCAGGACAGTAGCTTTCTTTATTATTTCGGGCTTGATCTACCCGGTTTCGACGGGGTTATCGATATTGATGAAGACCGGGATTATATATTTGGAAATGATTTTACGGTTGATGATATTATCTGGACCGGTCCACAGCCCACTGTCAAAGACCTGTCCGCAGATGCCGGGGTGGGTGATACCGGAGATTTCGCTCAGTTTGCTGAAAAGATCAATGCTGCCCTGGAGGGCAAGAGAAAGATCCACTTCCTTCCCCCATACCGGGCGGAAAACGCTCTCAAGCTTTCGGCTCTGCTGGGGATTTCACCGGAGTTTTTGAAAACCTATGTGTCTATTGACCTGATCAAGATCATGGTGGCCCAGAGGTCATTAAAATCAGACCTGGAAGTAAAGGAAATTGAAAAAGCCCTGGAAATTTCATATGAAATGTATTCAATGGTGATGCAGATGGCTCGACCGGGCGTCTATGAGCGGGAGATCGTGGGAAAGATTGAGGGCATTGTAGGCAGTTACGGGTCTCATATTGCTTTCCCGACTATCTTGAGCATCCACGGGGAAACCCTGCACAACCATTGCCACGGTAACCGGCTGGAAATGGATCAATTGCTGGTGGTTGATTCCGGGGCCGAATCTCCGGAACATTATGCCTCGGATATCACCCGGACCCTGCCGGTTGGCGGTGCGTTTACGTCCCGTCAGAAAGAGATTTATGAAATCGTACTGAAATCGCAGTTGACTGCCATTGAAGCCATAAAGCCAGAAAAAAAATATAAAGATATTCACCTGCAGGTGGCTGAAGTGATGGTGAACGGGTTGAATGATATCGGGCTGATGAAGGGAGATGTCAAGGAGGCGGTTAGTCAGGGTGCCCATGCCCTGTTTTATCCCCACGGATTGGGCCACATGATGGGACTGGATGTCCATGACATGGAAGATATCGGAGAAGACTTTGTGGGATATAACCAGCAGGTGAAACGGAGCGACCAGTTCGGATTGGCCTACCTGAGGCTGGCCAGGAGGCTCCAGCCCGGTTTTGTGTTCACGGTTGAACCGGGTATGTATTTTATACCCGCTTTGATTGATCAGTGGAAATCCGAAAACAAATTCAACCAGTTTATCAACTATGACAAGGTTGAAGGATATAAAAATTTCGGTGGAATCCGGATTGAAGATGATGTCCTGGTTACCGATACCGGGTACCGGGTACTGGGCAGGCCCATTCCCAAAACCGTCTCGGAAATTGAAAACATCATGAAATAACATTTATAATTCTACTAATACGAATTTCCCCAAAAATGTTTTGAAGTTTCAATATTTGCTATTGTCATTTATACAACACTATCTCCATAGTTACTTAAAATCATATCTTAAATTATTAAATTTTTCTTTGTTTTTTTTAGTATATTTGACTTCTAATTGGTGAGATGTTATAAAAGAAAAATTATACGAATGAGTAAATATATTCATATAAAATTTACAAAAGAGGTTAAATAATGAGAAGTTTGGATGAGTACCTTCCCATTGTGGGAGAGGAGGTTATTGGAAACATTTTCCAACGGGCTCATCGCTTGGTGAACAAACATATTGTCCACATCAATTCCACAGCCCATGGTGGAGGTGTAGCCGAAATACTGAATAGCTTGATTGTTTTGTTGAATGATATTGGAATTGATTCAGGTTGGAGAGTTCTAATAGGGCCTTCGGATTTTTTTGTGGTTACCAAGAAGTTCCACAATGCCTTACAGGGTCAACCTATAAATTTAACCAATAATAAAAAAAATCTTTATATGGAAACCAACGAAAGATTTTCCCATTTTACACATCTGGACCACGATTGCGTTATTATCCATGATCCCCAACCCCTTCCTTTGATTAAGTTTGAAAAAAAGAGACAACCCTGGATCTGGAGATGTCATATTGATATAACCAATCCCAATAGAAAGCTTTGGGAATATATCAAATCATTTGTTCTCCGTTATGATATCATGATTATTTCAAGTAAAGCTTTTAGAAAAGATGATCTTCCCCTGGAACAGAGAATCATCCACCCTTCCATTGATCCTCTTTCCCATAAAAACATGGATTTGTCAGACGAGACTATTTTAAAAACTCTGAAAAAATTTTCAATTCCTTTGGATAAGCCCATTATTACTCAGGTTTCCCGTTTTGATCCCTGGAAAGACCCAGAAGGTGTATTAAAAGTGTATGAGTTGGTTAAAGAGAAGGTAGACTGCCGTCTAATTTTTTGCTATAACATGGCTCCAGACGATCCAGAAGGTATCAAGGTATACAATAAAATGGCAAAAAGAGCCGCAAAACATCTGAATTCCGGAGATGTTCTGTTTGTCCTGGGTGACAATCAAATTCTTGTGAATGCTTTACAGAGGAAATCCGATGTTGTTCTTCAGAAATCAACCCGGGAAGGATTTGGACTGACTGTTTCTGAGGCCTCATGGAAAGGTGTTCCGGTTGTCGCTTCAAAAATCGGAGGGATTCCAGAACAGATTATTAATAATGAAACAGGATTCCTGGTGGAACCCACTGATTTTTCAGGATATGCTGAGAAGATAATCACTCTATTAAAAGATAATAAATTTGCTAAAGATATGGGTAAAAAGGGAAAAGAGTTCATCAGAAAGAACTTTTTGATTACTCGTCATATTGGTGATTATTTAGATCTGTTAATAGATATACTGAATAATTATTAACCTATAATTTATTTATAGGAGTAAAAATCATGAATTCCTAGAATTATAATTACTGACCATATTTGATGGTTTGACATTCTGGTTCATTTTGATATATTTATAGAGAGGGGATGATACAAGCTAATGGTACAAAATAAACGTCAGAAAAAAAAATTTTATATCATTTCCAACCGTCTTCCAATTTCTGTCAGGAGAAAAAAAGAGCAATTCAGTATTCAGCAAAGCCCGGGTGGATTGGCAACCGGACTCCGGATGATTACTCAAAAAGAAGACCTATATTTAATCGGATGGCCAGGATTATGGCCCTATAATGAAAACGAAAAAGAAGACATAAAGAGCATGTTAAAAGAGCACCACTGCCATCCTGTCTTTCTCTCTCCTCCTGATTTAGAAAAGTATTATTATGGATTTACCAACAAGGCCCTCTGGCCTCTTTTTCATTATTTTCCAACCTATTGTTCATTTGAAGAATCAGAATGGGAAGCTTATAGAAGAGTGAATCAAAAATTTTTTAAAGAAGTCTCAAAATTGGCTGGTCCAGAAGATATTTTTTGGATTCATGATTACCATCTTATGCTTCTTCCCTCTTTATTGAGGGAAAAATTTCCCCGAAGTTCTATTGGTTTTTTTCTCCACATACCATTTCCATCCTCTGAGGTGTTTCGCATATTACCCTGGCGAAAAGAAATTCTCGAAGGCCTTCTTGGTGCTGATTTAATAGGTTTTCACACCTATGAATATGCACGACACTTTTTAAGTAGCGTTTTACGACTTTTAGATATTGAGCATGATTTGGGATCGATTTCAGTAGATAACAGGATTGTTAAAGTGGAAAACTTTCCTATGGGGATTGATTTTGAGAGTTTTGAAAAAATTCTCGAACAGACCTCGATTCAAAGAGATATTAAGAAACTTCAAGAAGAAACTAAAGCAGAAGAGAGAAAGATTATACTTTCTGTTGACCGTTTGGACTACTCCAAAGGAATACCACAGAGATTAAAGGGTATTGAGCTTTTCTTGGAAACAAATCCCCAATGGCATAAAAAGCTTATATATATTATGCTCTGTGTCCCTTCCAGGACAAAGGTGAAACATTATTCTCTGCTCAAAGAAGAAGTGGATGGTCTAGTGGGGAAGATTAATGGTCGTTTTGGAAGTCCAAGCTGGATTCCCATCCACTATATGTATCGTTCACTCCCTTTTAATAAACTTGTACCATTATATTACATGGCTGATGTTGCTCTGGTTACGCCTTTACGCGACGGTATGAATCTGGTTGCCAAGGAGTTTGTAGCCTCAAAAAAAGAAAAGAAAGGTGTGTTGATTCTTAGTGAGACTGCAGGTGCTGCTTCTGAATTAGGAGAAGCCTTACTTGTAAATGTGAATAATAAAGAAGATATAGCAGAAGCTTTGTCTCAAGCTCTGAATATGAGTGAAGAAGAACAGAAGTCAAGAATGGAATTAATGAGGAAGCGACTTTTTAATTATGATATATTCAAATGGACAAAAAGCTTTATTAAAAGACTCGAAGAGGTAAAAAAAATTCAAGCCCGACGTGAGCACTGGAAACTTAACAGTAAGTGGCAAAAGAAGCTTATTTTGGATTATAAAAAAAGTAAAAAAAGACTCTTACTGTTAGATTATGACGGCACTCTTATTTCTTTTACTCAAAAACCTGATCAGGCGCAACCGGATAAAGAGTTGATAAGGCTTCTTCTAACTTTGTCCCAAAATGCTTACAATAAGGTGGTTATCATCAGCGGACGTGACAGTTCAACCTTGCAAAAATGGCTGGGAAAGATTCCTTGTGCTCTAATTGCAGAACACGGTGCAATGATTAAAAATGGTCCTGATCAGGATTGGAAGAAACAAAAGGACTTCTCAACTGAGTGGAAGGATCAAATCAAGTCAATTTTGAATACTTATTCCCTCCATGTTCCCGGTTCTTTTGTGGAAGAAAAGGATTATGGAATTGCCTGGCATTACCGAAGGGCCAATCCAGATTTGGGTCAATTGAGGTCAAGCGAATTGTTTGAATATCTTAGTGAATTTTTGGCTAATACAGACTTACAGGTCATGCATGGAAATAAAGTTATTGAAGTAAGGGTAGCAGGTATTAATAAGGGAGAGGCTTCAAAATATTTTTTAGGTTTGAAACCTTTGGACTTTATCCTTGCTTTAGGTGATGATTGGACAGATGAGGATATCTTTAAAATTTTACCACCGTCTGCCTATTCAATCAAAGTAGGTTTTAAAACAACCCATGCTCGATTCTACATAGAATCTCCTGAAGTCTGTCGAAATCTCCTGCGTGAATTAATGAATGCCTAAAAAAATTTAGGTTATCAATTTTGCTACTTTAAAGGAAAGAGATCAGGTTGGTAAATAAACTTTCGAGTGTATTAAGTAAGCCTGAGCGGAAGTTTGTATTAGAGATGTTAATGGGGATATTAATTACCGGTAGTGTAAATTTAACCCGTATCGCTGGGGAGTTGAGGAGAGCTACCGGTTTGAGAAGCAGGATTTTGGCATAGAGAAATCAATAGTGAGGAGATATCCAAGAATAAAAACATTGATAGGTTTAACCTTACCTTAATTCACCATCAAAGAAGAGATAACCTCATTAATAGGGCAACCGCAAGGGTTGCACCCTACAATTTTCTTACCCTTTATTCATAATCTTCTATAGATATTTGTAAATTTTAGGTGGTGGATTTTGGCCTGCAGATTGACTTTTGGGATGTTGTTAAGTATTATATTATTTATTTTAAACAATAAACCGGTGAGGTGGATATGAAAAAGAAAATCAGTCTGCGTGTCATCAGACGCATATCATTTTACTATGAGGCCATGCTCAAACTGGATCTTCCCGAGGATGAATATATCTCATCAAAAAATCTGGAAGAAATCACCGGGGTATCCTGCAATCAGGTCCGGCAGGATTTTTTCTACCTGGGTATCTCAATCGGCAAGCAGAAGAAGGGCTATCAGGTCAAAAAGCTTTTCAGCGAATTGAAACGTATCCTGTCGGTGGACAAAGGGGCCAAGGTGATTGTGATCGGGGCCGGGCGCCTGGGACGGGCCCTTTCGGAATACAAGTTGTTTAAAGTGCGGAACATTCATGTGGCTGCCCTGTTTGATATCAAACCGGAACTGGTGGGCAAGGTGCTGGAAGTCAAGGGCGAAAAAATTTCCATCTATCACCTGGACCGACTGGAGACTTTTCTGAAAGGCCATAAGGATATCCGGATTGCCATGCTGGCGGTTCCGGAGAATGCTGCCCAGGAGGTCTTGGATAAGCTGATCAAACTGGGTATAAAGGGAATTGTCAATTTTGCACCCAGGATTCTGAAGCTGCCCAGAAGCGCCCGGAATATTCAACTGGTCAATGATTGTATCGGGGATTCTCTGTATAAAATTGTCTACCAGATCTATCATAAAAGTTAGCACAGGATAGTTATAGATCAATCCGGGGGAAACCATGTTTTCGATTTACATTTCATTTTTTGTTGTTTTGATTCTGTTCAGTGCCTTTTTTTCATCAGCTGAAACATCGCTGCTGTCGCTGGATAAAATCAAACTGGCCCACAAAGTGAAAAAGAAGAATAAAAAAGCCGTTATGCTTATCAAAATTCTAAAATCTCCGGATGAATTTTTCTCCACCATCCTGATTGGGAATAACCTGGTCAATATTGCGGCCGCTTCCCTGGTCACTATTCTCTTTTCCAAATTTCTCCGTGTCAATGAAAATCTTATCCTGTTGCTTTCCACTGCCTGTACCACCGTGATCATCCTGTTTTTCGCCGAGATCATTCCCAAAACCTATGCCTTTCGGTTCAGTGAAAAGCTGTCCTATCTTTATGCCTATCCCATAAAGTTTTTCAAATTTCTTTTTTTCCCGCTGGTTAAAATCATCTCCTTTTTTTCCAATTTCTTTTTCAGGAAAAAAATGTTAAAACTGGACCAGAAGGAATTTTCTACCGAGGAGATCAAGCACTTCCTGGAATCGGAAATCCAGTTTTTCAAATACAGCCCGGAAACCCTGAAAATTGTCCACGAAATCATTGATATTGCCCAGAAGGATATCAAAAATGTCATGACCCCCCGGCCCAAAATCATTGCCCTGGAAGTAGATTCGGATCTTAACCAGCTCAAAGAGATCATCCTGAAAAAAAGAATTACCAAGATCCCCCTGTATAAAGATAATTTGAATAACATTACCGGGGTGATCTATACCAATAAGTTGTTATTCGAATTAATAGACTGTGATTTTCAGGATCTGAAAATGGACCGGATTTCGGAAAAACCTGTCTTCATATCGGAATATTCTTCCCTGAATTATGTCCTGAAGGAATTTAAAAGGAACCGTACTAATTTTGCGGTCATTCTGGATGAATATGGAAGCACAATCGGTATCATTACCCTGAATGATATTTTCAGGGAAATCTTCGGGGAAATTGAGATCAAGCGAACCCCTATCAAGCGGATTGATTCCAACACCTTTATAATTGAAGGCTATCTGGCGGTCGAAGACTTGAATGCCCAGCTGTATCTCGATCTGCCGGAAAAAAAGGATTATACTACTTTATCCGGTCTGTTTGTCTTCCATTTTGGCCGGTTTCCCCGGGCTGATGCTACCATCACCATCAAAAATATCCAAATGAAGGTAAAGAAAATGGGAGAGCGGAAAATAGAGAAAATTTGGTTGAAAAAAAATGAGGAATCATAACCACAGCAGGTCAAAATGAAAAACATTACTGTCAATAAAAAGGCCCTTCATGAGTATGAGATTATTGAAAAGTTTGAGGCCGGTATGGTCCTGAGGGGGAGCGAAGTCAAATCGATCCGGGAGGGAAAGGTGAACCTGAAAGACGCCTATGTACTGATCCGGGATCGGGAGGCCTTTTTAAATAACAGTCATATTGCCGCTTATTCCAATGCCAGTTACAACAATCATGAGCCGGAAAGGGAGCGCAAGCTGCTCCTGAACCGGAAAGAGATCGCGAAAGTTCACAAGAAAATCAAGGAGCGTGGATTTAGTTTGATTGCCCTGCGCATGTATTTCAATCCCAAAGGAATTGTCAAATTGGAAATTGCCCTGGCAAAGGGGAAGCGGCGATGGGAAAAAAAGCAGAAGATAAAGGAAAGAGACATAAAAAAAGATGTTGACCGGGAATTAAAACACTATAAGTCCTGAAAAGATGCAGTTTCGGGCGATATATTACTTAAATTCAGGTTTGCATGATTTTCAGGGCCAGATAGGAAAATGAGATCTTGACGGTTGAAATAAATAAGAAATACAATAAAACAACCAGCAGGGTCTTTTTGAAACGCATTTTGGAAAAAACCGATACACCGGCAGCCAGGGCCACCAGGTACCAGAGGTAAAAAATATCAAATTTGGAGATGATGAAAAAAGCCAGGGTATTGGGGGTAACGGAGAGCAGGGTGGCTGGATTCAGCAACCGAAGCAGGGGCAGACCTGAAAACAGGGATATGATCCCCACCAGCATGGGAATTACGGTTCCGATCACCGAGGCATTGACCACCAGGGAAAAATAGTTGGAATACGTTCCTTCTGCCCGGGCAATGCCGTAAAACAGATAGATAAAAAAGGTGGCAATGGCCATGATGATCATGGTGAGAATAACCGCCCAGAAAGAGGTCATGACCAGCCTGAATCCCGAAATAGTACCCACCTGTTCAAAATGTTCCTGAATCCACTCGTTGGTGCTGGCGGTCTTATCAATTAACCGGGGTGCTGATATATAGGTGAAGACAAACACCATGCAGAGAATGAAGGCCATGGTAGCAATCCACTGCTTCTGGTCCATTATCCGACCCAGGGTCTGGCCGGGACTGAGGATGATTCCTTTGAGGTTGTTTAAAAAATCGGTCATTGTTTCACTCCAAAAGGGTTTAAAGGATGATTTTACACCAATTTACCGGTTTCTGCCAGACAAAATCCGATTTTTATGAAAATCATTAAGTCCTTGAAAAAACTTTAAAACATTGATTAAATAGGTTATAATTATATTATGCAATATGTTTCGGAGGGGTTGTTTCAGATGGTTGCAGTCTGATTACCGGAAAGGATACCTAAATGAGATCGATTAAAGAAAATTTTGATGTGGTTAGTGAAAAAATAGAAAAAGCCTGTATCAGGTCCGGCAGGCAGGCAGCGGAGATTCAATTACTCGGGGTGTGCAAAGGTCAGCCGGTTCAAAAAATCGTTGAGCTCCACAATTGCGGAGTTCGTTTAATGGGGGAAAACCGGACCCAGGAAGCGGAGATTCACCAGCAACAACTACAGAAACTGGATATCGAGTGGCATTTTATCGGGAAACTTCAGAAGAATAAAATCAATAAGATTTTAAAAAATTTTCATTTTATTCAGTCGGTTGACGGAATAAAATCCCTGGAACACATCAACAAAAGGGTCAGTGAAGATACCGAGGTCTTTATTGAAATCAACATTGGAGAGGAGGTCAACAAATCGGGATTCACCATAAAGGGTTTGAAAAAGGCCCTGGATTATATTTCCTACTTAAACCGGGTCAAAATTACCGGCCTGATGACTATTCCGCCTTATTTTGAGGAAAGTGAAAATGTTCGACCCTATTTTAAAAAAATGAAAGAATTGAAACAGGAATTAAATGGCATGCAATTATCTAACTTTGACCTCAAAGAGCTATCTATGGGTATGAGTGATGATTTTGAAATTGCGGTTGAAGAGGGTTCAACCCTGCTCAGAATCGGAACCGCTCTGTTCGGACGAAGGATTCAATGATCACGGGAAATTTATTAAAAGCCATTGCTCAGTTTATTCACCTGGTTATCAATTTGTATATTCTGGTCATTATTGTCCGGGCGGTAATTTCCTGGGTGGGGACAGTTCCACCCAACAAATTCATTTATATTCTCAAACAATTGACCGATCCGGTTTTTCGCCTGGTCCACCGTTATATTCCGTTTGCCATCATGGGAGGTATTGATATCTCTCCGATCATTATTATTATTTTGTTGTACTTTATTGATAATTTCTTTACCGGCATGATGATGGGATATGCCAATAAATTAATTTTGGGAGGATAATTAAAATGAAATTAGCACCTCAGGATATACTAACCCAGCAGTTCGGATCCAAAGTCAAGGGGTATGACAAGGATGAAGTAAAGAATTTTCTGATCCAGGTGGTTGAAACCCTGGAGAATGAGATTCAGGAAAAGGAAAAGCTGAGAAAAAACCTGGAAAAGGTCAGGGAAAAACTGGAAAAATTTGAGAAAAGAGAAGAAATATTGAGGGACACCCTGGTTTCGGCCCAGAAATTTTCGACTGAGATCAAAACCAATTCCCAGAAAGAGTCGGAATTGATCATCCGGGAAGCAGAAATGAAAGGCGAGGAGATTGTGAAGAGCGCCATTGACCGGCAAAAGGATCTGAAGGAGGAAATCAGGAGCCTGAAGTTCAAAAGGCGGGAAATCGAGACCGACCTGGTCAATATGTTGAATTCCCTGAAGGAATTGATCGAATCCTACCAGAAAGAAGACGTAGAGTTTGACAAGGTCGAGTACTTAAGCGGTAAATGAATTGAATATCCGATTGGGGCTGCTCATTGGTTCCCAATGGTGTGAAATAAATAAATTGAACTGGAGGATAGAATGACTGATAGCAAAGATCAAAGAGATGCTGCTGTAAACAATGCGATTTCCCAGATTGAAAAACAGTTTGGAAAGGGTTCGATAATGAGACTGGGTAGCGAAAATGTGGTCAATGTTCCCGCCATTTCGACGGGCTGCCTGTCTCTGGATATCATTACCGGAATCGGGGGATTCCCCCGGGGCCGGATGATTGAAGTTTATGGGCCTGAGGCCTCAGGCAAAACCACCATTGCCCTGCAGGCCATTGCCGAAGCCCAGAAAGTCGGGGGAAACGCTGCCTTTATCGATGCCGAGCATGCAATGGATCCGGTTTATGCCCAGAAGCTGGGTGTCAATATTGATGAGCTGTATGTGGCCCAACCCGATTATGGAGAGCAGGCACTTGAGATTGCGGAGATACTGGTACGTTCGGGAGGTGTTGATATTATTGTGATTGACAGTGTTGCTGCCCTCGTACCCAAGGCAGAACTGGAAGGTGATATGGGAGACAGCCATATGGGATTGCAGGCCCGCTTGATGAGCCAGGCCCTCCGGAAACTGACGGCCATCGTGGCCCGCTCCAAGACCGTCTTTGTTTTTGTCAATCAGATGAGACAAAAAATCGGCATGTTTATCGGTAATCCGGAAACCACCTCCGGTGGTCGTGCCCTGAAATTTTACACTTCCATCCGGCTTGAAGTGAGAAGGATTTTAACCCTTAAGAGCGGAAATGACATTGTTGGCAGTCGCACTCGCTTGAAGATCGCCAAGAACAAGGTCGCCCCCCCCTTTAAAGTCATGGAAGTGGATTTGTTGTTCGGAGAGGGTGTATCCAAAGAGGGTGAGATTATAGACCTGGGCATTTTATACGGGATCATTTCCAAAACCGGGGCATGGTATTCATACGGGGAAAACAAACTGGGTCAGGGCAAGGAGGCGTCCAGGCAGCTGTTGAAAGAAAACAAGCCCCTTTTCCAGGAATTGAAGGATCAAATCATGCAAAAATCCGGGCTGGCCAAGGAAACCTCAACGGAACCGCCTGAAAAATCCCCTGATAAAGATGATTGATGGACTGATGTTCGGACCTCGTGAACGTTGAATTTATTCTTTTACTGGTTTCATCGATTATCATTTTCGGTTATATCAGTGAACTGGTTTTCAAAAAGGTCGGTATCCCCGATACCCTGTTCCTGATTGTACTGGGTTTCGTGATGGGACCCGGCAGGCTCAACATCATTAAACCGGACTCCCTTTCGGTTCTGGCTCCTCTGTTCATCACCGTGACCCTGGTTTTCCTGTTGTTTGACGGGGCTCTCACCATCGACCTGAAATCCTTTGCCGAGGGAATCGGACCCGGAATTAAAATTGCTGTTTTCAATTTTGCCATATCCGTCTTGGTCATCGCCGGTGTGTTGACGGTGCTGAACTTTGGGCTGCTGGAATCTGCCATGATTGGTTTTTGCCCGGGGGATTGCTTCGGCGATTATCATATTGATCGCAGATCGCCGGGGGTTGGCTTACGAATCCCTGCTCTTTGATACGGTTTATATTGTGATTACCGCTACCATCGTATTGAGTTCAATCCGGGTGTATTTCTATGACCGGTACCGGAAACGATTGGAATCAAATCAGAAAAAGACCAAGTGAATCCAAGATAAATTCTGGCCAGGGGAGATACCACTGAAATATAGGATTTACTGTTCGGTATCGCAGTAGAGGCATTTTTTCATTTTGCGGGGCATGGTCTTGTGGCAATTCCAACAGACATAATCGGTCCGTTTGTTTCGGGCCGTGATCCGGTTCTTGATGCTCTTGATTTCAAAAGCATTGTCCTCTTTTTCGCCTTCCATGTTGTTAAAATCGGTGATCAGTTCGGTAACCGTCTTATAGCGGGTGGATAAATCCGGTGACAGGGTTTTCATCAGGATCCAGTTCAGGCGGGTGGAGACCGAGGTGTTTTTCTTGATCAGGGGCGTGATATTCCCTGACTTGGCCATTTTATAGATTTCCATGGGGTTGGCCATGACGATCGGGGGGAATCCGGTGACCATTTCGTAAAACAGGCAGCCGGCCGAATAGATATCGGATGGAAAAACCGCCTTGCCCTCGAACTGTTCCGGTGCCATATAGGGAGGAGATCCGATCCGGGTGGTGGCATACTGTTTTTCATTCAATAAAGTAGAAGTACCGAAATCAGTGATTTTAATGTTGTTTTTTTCATCGAGTAGAATATTGGATGGTCTGATATCCCGGTGTATCACTTTGTGCTTGTGGGCAAATTCCAGAGCAGACAGAATCTGTTTGAAGTAATGAAGGGAGGTTTTTATGCTCAACTTTTCCTCCTCATCGATCAGGGTTTCAATGTCCGTTCCCTTGATGTACTCCATGACCATGATGATGGTACCGTCGATGATATCCACGGTGAGCAGCTTGACAATATGGGGGTGATCCAGGAGCTTGGACTGAAGCACGGATTCCTGAAGCAGTTTTTCGGTTTCAGTGCCGATCCGGTGCGGGATTTTCAAGGCCCTAAAGGTCTTTAAATAAGTGTCTTCGGACAGATAGATGGTCCCGAACCCACCGCTGCCCAGTTTTTTTAATATCTTGTATTTCCCGATCTGTCCTTTTAATTCAATCACGTTCTCTCACCTGGCCTGACTGAGGCTTTTGACAATATTATCTCATAAGTATAGTTCTTTTTCTTTTTTGGTGAGGGGATCTTTTTCCTGTTCAATTTTTCTTAATTCTTTAAACAGTTCTTTTTCCCTTTTGGTCATCTTCCGGGGGGTGATGACCTTGATAATGATCAGGAAGTCTCCCTTTCCCCAGCCGTGTACATTCTTGAATCCCTTGCCCTTGACCTTTATGATCTTATTGTTCTGGGTTTCGGGCGGTATCTTGATTTTTTCGGTTCCGTAAAATGTCTTGATCTTGACTTCATCACCCAGGGCAGCCTGGGCAAAACTAATGTTGAGCTCATGGATTAAATCATTGTCCTGTCTTTTAAGATGCTCATCTTCCCGGACCTGAACGATCAGGTACAAATCGCCGGGTCTGCCCCCGTTGATTCCCTCTTCACCCTCCCCGGACATCCGCATTTTGTTGCCATTATCGATACCGGGGGGAAGGGTGATTTTTATTTTATTACTGAACGGTATTCGCCCGCTGCCCCTGCATTTCTTGCAGGGATGGGAGATGATTTTGCCGTTTCCCTTGCAGACCGGGCAGGTGGTGGATATGGAAAAGAATCCCTGGCTCCGTCGGATACTCCCGCTTCCGCCGCACTGTTTGCAGGTTTCGGGGGATTTGCCGGGTTCGCTTTTGCTGCCCTGGCAGATATCACAATTGATTTCCTTTTGAACGGTGATGGATTTTTCAATGCCCTGGTAGGCTTCTTTCAGGCTCAGTTCCAGCTCCACAGCGATGTCGTTTCCCCTCTGATCATGCCGCCGTCGCTGGCTGGAAAACGGGGACTCGAAGCCAAACAAATTACCCAGGATATCTTCGAAACCGGTGAATGTCGAATCTGAAAAAAATGAAAAATCATTGAATCCGTTGGCCCTTGATTTCAAGCCATCAAAACCGTAGCGGTCAAAGAGTTGCTTTTTTTCCTCATTGCCTAATACGGAATAGGCCTCGGATGCTTCCTTGAATTTTTCTTCCGATTCGGAGTTTCCCTGGTTACGATCCGGATGGTATTTCAGGGCCAGCTTACGGTAAGCCTTTTTGATCTGCTCGGTGGTGGCGTTTCTGGGAACACCCAATACTTCATAGTAGTCTCGTTTGGACATGGCTTATTTTTCAAATTCATTCACCAGAATCTGATTGATCTTTATTCTGATGGCCTGAATCTTCCTTAGCAAATTATCGAGTAGAGCGGGATCATCCTCTTCCAGTACCTTTTCCGTTTTGGATAATACTCGCTTTATTTCGCTCTTGTCGGTCAGTTTGATTTTATCGTCATGGCGTTTGAAAAAATATTCGACGGTTTCGTATTCTTCGGTTATTTTGGTTTTCAGTTCATTGAGGCGGATCCGGTTTTTGTCCATCTCGTTGTATTCTTCGGCTTCAGCGATAATTCTCTGGATGTCTTCCGGAGACAGGCCGCTGGCCGGCTGGATTTTCATGCTCTGGGATAGTCCGGTCTGTTTGTCTTTGGCAGAAACCCGGACTATTCCATTGGAATCGATTTCAAAGGTCACTTCGATCTGGGGGATTCCCTTGGGAGCCAGCGGGATACCCACCAGGTCAAAAAATCCCAGTGATTTGTTTTCAGAGGCGATCTCCCTTTCTCCCTGAAGCACATGAATTTTCACGGTTCTCTGGTTGTCGTTGATGGTGGTAAAAACCTTTGATCTTTTGATGGGAATGGTGGTGTTTTTCTCAATCAGTTTATTAATCTGGTCGCCCTTTGTTTCAACACCCAGGGAAAGGGGTGTTACATCAAGCAGAAGCAGATCTTTGACCTTTCCTCTGATGATTTCGGATTGGAGGGCCGCGCCCTGAGCAACCACTTCCTCCGGGTTCAGATCCAGATAAGGTTCTTTTTGAAAAAATTCAGATATTTTTTTCTGAACCAGGGGCATCCGGCTCTGGCCTCCCACCAGAATCAATCTCTCGATCTGGTCCGGTGTGACATTGATCTCGTCCATTGATTTTTTGATCAGGCCAAGGGTACGGTTGATGAGTTCAATGGTTTCATGCTCGAACTGGGACCGGGTTAATTTTTTCTGAAAGTGAAAATTGGTCCCGTCCGGAAAATGGAAGAGGTAGGGGATAGATATAAGGGTTTCTTCATTGAAAGACAGTTCGATTTTGGCTTTCTCGGCTACCTGAAGTATCCGTTGCAGGGTATTCCGGTCATGAATAATTTCAGTGGTGAGTTCGGATTCAAGCTTGTCAATGATCCAATCAATGATCTTGATATCAAAATCGCTGCCGCCCAGAAATGTGTCCCCCAGGGTTGACAATACCTTGTACACATCCCCCATGACCTCCACAATAGATATGTCAAAGGTTCCGCCGCCCAGGTCATAAACAGCGTATAAACCGTCCTTGTTAATCTTTGGTCCGTAAGCGATTAAAGCGGCAGTGGGCTCATTGATGATTCGAATAACATTCAAACCGGCGATTTCTCCGGCATTTTTAGTTGCCTGTCTCTGGGCATCATTAAAAAAAGCCGGAACTGTGATGACTGCATCCTCAATTTTTTCACCCAGATATTGTTCGGCAATATTTTTCAGGTAGCTCAGCAGCATTCCCGAAATTTCTTCAGGTGAAGCCAGCTTGTCTCCCATTTTAATCATGGCATCGCCATTTTCCGCCCCGACAATTTCATAACCCACCATTTTTTGCATGGCCTGAACTTCTTTTCTGTCAAATTTTCTGCCCATCAGTCTCTTCACTGCCCAGATGGTGTTCTGACTGTTGGTAACGAATTGCCTCTTGGCGATATTGCCATAGATTCTCTTTCCCTCCCGGTTGAGGGCAACGATGGAAGGGATAACCCGGGTTCCTTCGTGATTGGGAATAATGGCCGCATCCTTGCCTTCCAGGTAGCTGATGCAGGAATTGGTGGTGCCGAGATCGATCCCTAAATTAATCGCCATTTTTCTTTACTGGGATTGCCACTTTGGTCAGACTGGGCCTGAGCAATTTGTTGTGGTAAGAGTAGCCTTTCTGGTATACCTCCACCACCATGGATTCTTCAATATCCTCCTGTTCAGTTTTTGACAGGGCCTGGTGGTAATTGGGATCAAAGGGTTGATTCAGGGCCTCGATTTCTTCCACCTGGCATTTTTTTAACAGGTCCATCATTTGTTTATAAATCATTTCAACTCCCGACAGGATCGATTTTTCAGTCGGGGAGGTGTTTTTGCTGTTCAGAGCCCTCTCCAGATTATCGATGATGGGAAGCAGGCCCAGTAAAAAATCTCCCAATGCATATTTATAGTATTCTTCCTTTTCTTTTTTGATTCGCTTGCGGAAGTTGTCTACTTCCGCCAGATTTCTCAGGTATTTATCTCGGATTTCATCCCTCTCTTTGACCACTTTTTTGAGTATTTCTTCCTGTTTTTTCAATTGTTCCTGAATTTTCTTGGGGATATGCTGCTTTTTAGAGTTTCTTTCCCTGTGGGAACTTTTTGCTTCAGTACTTTTCTTATCATCATCAATATGTTTTTCGTCCGGAATGTAAGTGATTTTTATCTTATCTTTCTGATCGGTCATTTAATACCTCCACATTTTTTCCTACGGTCTGCAATAAAAATCCATTCACATGTATATACATTTTGTCAAATTTTAATATAACGGGGTGAAAAAGTCAATGTTTGTGGGTCTGACCGGTTCAGTGGAGCCGGATCCCGTATCCGGCCTGTTCAAATTTTTATCCGTGTTGAAATTTTTTTTTTTTTTTTTTATAATGGATAAATTGATGTTTATTGAAAATATGAAATAAGGAAAAAAAATGACAGAAAAATTGAAACAAACTTTAAAGGATTCAGCACCATTACGTTGGTTTGTAATGATATTGGTCAGTGGATTGATGTTTGGAACTTATTGGTTCCAGGATTTCTTTTCTGGTTTAAAAACCATGATGGAAAGCCAGATGGGTTTCACCTCCTCTCAATTCGGATTGCTGATAGGGTTAACGACGATTGCCAATATTTTTGGTATGATCATTGTCGGTGGTATTATTCTCGACAAGTGGGGCATACGAATTTCGGGAGTTTTATATGGAGCTGTCGCCACCCTGGGAGCAGCAATAACAGCTTTGGGCGCCAGTGATTTCTTTTCAAGCGATCCCTCAACAAAATTACCCATTATGATCATTGGAAGAATACTATTCGGTGTGGGATTGGAAGTGACCTGTGTTGTGGTACTCAGGACCATTGTGAAGTGGTTTAAGGGTTACGAACTGGCCCTGGCAATGGCCATTAGCATGGCATTTGGACGTCTGGGGTCAGCTATGGGAATTGCATTATCGCCTGATATAGGTCAAGGAGTGATTCAACCGGCAATAAATTTTGCCGCAACACTGATAGGTATCGGTTTAATCATGTTCATCGTATACGTATTATTTGATGTAAAAATTGACAAGCAATTAAAAGATAAAGCAAAAGGTTTTGAGGAGGAAGAAGATAAGTTCAAATTCTCCGACCTGGTCCAATTGCTTACCAATAAAGCTTTTTGGTTGATTGCATTGCTTTGTGTGGCTTTCTATTCGGCAGTATTCCCATTTATTCAGTATGCAGCCGATCTGCTGGTTAATAAGTTCGGGTTTACTTACAGTCTTCCGGAATCCGCTCCCCAGATTACCATTTTCGGGAGTCCTGCTCTTGGGAATGCCAGTATATTTATCGGGTTGTTTATATTTGGCATTGCATTTTCTTTGGTACCAGCAAAAATAAAAGATAAAACCGGTAAGATTCTTTCTATTTTCATCATTTTTGTCATGTTTATTATCTTCCTGTATTTACTCAAAGATACTCTGTCCGTATGGATTAAAAATGGTCCCAAGGTTGCCAGTTTAATACCTCTGGGCACGATTTTATTCACACCAATTTTCGGAAACATGGTAGACCGAAAAGGAAAAGCAGCTTCCATTATGATTCTGGGCTCACTGCTCATCATTTTTGCTCACCTTTCGCTTTCGGTATTCAATGTTGTTGCTCTGGGTTATCTGGGTTTGATTAGCCTCGGTGTTTCTTTTTCCCTGCTTCCGGCTGCCATGTGGCCATCAGTGGCAAAAATTGTCCCCAAAAACCGATTGGGAACTGCCTATGCAACCATGTTTACGATTCAGAATTGGGGGCTGGGGGCGTTTTTCTGGGGAATAGGTAAAGTCCTGGATTTGGTGAACCCTACCGTTGTCAGCAAAATACAGGAAATAAGAAGTAATCTGGAAGCTCAGGGTCTGTCAGTGGTGGATATAAGCAAAGAAATGGAGAAACTCAAAGGCCTTGGTGAAATTCCTTCATATAATTATACAATCCCCATATTAATGCTGGTTGTTCTGGGTGTTCTTTCCGTATTTTTAGCACTTCAATTAAAAAAATTAGATAAAGAACGAGGACTCGGATTAGAACTCCCATCATCGAGCAGTTAATTTTTACTTGGTAAGAAAAAAGATCGGGTAATAAACCAATTGATCCTTGTAATAAAACTCTTAATAATTGTTGCTGGGCTGATCGTTTTTTTAAGATTAAAACTCAGTTTGATTCTTTCTATACTTTTATCCTCGGTCCTGACCATTATCTTGCTGCAGGTGAATGTAAAAACCGCCCTGATATCTTCGGCTGAAATACTGGTTGAACAAAAGACCATTCAACTGTTGGTCATCATGTTCATGGTTTTGTATATAGGTGCGGTGATGAAATCAAAGCAGATGTTTGTCAAATTGATCAATTCCCTGAATTGTTTTATCCGTGATAAGAGAATAGTGGCCATGGTGGGACCTGCCATACTCGGATTTCTCCCCAGTCCCGGAGGGGCTCTCCTGTCAGCCCCTATGGTGGAAGCATCAATAAAAAAAATGAATTGGAAACCGGAGTTCAGCACCTTCATAAATTTCTGGTTCCGGCATTTCTGGGAATTTATCTGGCCGGTCTATGCGGGGTTATTGTTGTTTCAGACCATGAGCGGCATTCCATTAAAAAAAATCATTCTCTATCAATCCCCATTCACCGTGCTCAATATTGGTACCGGGTTACTGGTTTCGTTTGTCTATTTTAAAAAATATAAGATACGGCGGGAATTACCGGATAATAAAAACAATATTATCGGAACAACGAAAGAGTTTTTTGAAGGTTTCTGGCCGATATTGTTAGTGGTCCTGTTGTTTTTCGTCATATCTCTGCCACTATACCTGAGTTTAATCTGTGCTGCTTTACTATTGACTATTATGACCCGATTAAAAGTCAAGGAGATCTTATCCCTTTTATTTTCAAAATTTATTTTAAAGACTTCCCTTTTAATTGTCTCGGTGCTGGTTTTTCAAAAAATCCTCTCCATTTCGCCTGCTTTTGAAATTTTGAAAACCTGGGATATGTCCCTGGGAATGATTGTTCTATTTGCCTTTTTTATCTCTTTCACCATGGGATTTTTGACCGGTGTGAATGTGGCTTATATTGCCATCGCCTATCCCATTCTTTTTCCCCTGATTGAACACCTGCCCAATTTCTTCTATTTGGCTTTATATATTTATGTGATCGGTTTTGCCGGCATTCTGCTCTCCCCCCTTCACCTCTGCCTGGTGTTGACCAATGAATACTTCAAGTCCTCCCTGTACCGGGTCTATAAATATATGGCCTTTCCGGTGGGTATGATGGTGGCGGTTTCCACCGGGCTGGTGCTCTTACTCTGATCTTTACCATGACCCTTTTATTCGGTATGATCATTTTATCCAGTTCGGTTTTGCTGTTTCTGGTGCAACCGCTGGTTTCAAAAATGATTCTGCCCCTTTTCGGGGGTACGCCTTCGGTCTGGACATCCTGCATGCTTTTTTTTCAGCTATTGCTGCTGGCCGGATATTTATATGCCCATTTTATTTCGGTCAAGCTTTCACTGAAAGCACAAATATGGCTGCATGGCGCTTTGTTGTTACTGGCTGGCCTATTTCTGCCCTTTCAGTTTTCAGAGAAAATGGTGGCTTCGTTTTCCTGGCAGTCCAACCCGGTATTTCTGCTGATCGGGCTTCTGTTGGTGGGTATTGGTTTCCCCTTTTTTGTCCTGTCGGCCGGCTCACCCCTGATTCAGAAGTGGTTTTCGCGCACCACTCACCATTCAGCCCGGGACCCGTATTTTCTTTTTGCAGCCAGTAACACCGGAAGCCTGGTGGCCATCCTGGCTTATCCCCTGCTGATTGAGCCGCGAATTTCCCTTCAGTATCAGAGCCGGCTCTGGACCCTGGGCTATGGAATTCTGGTCATTTTAATGGGGTTAATCGCCGGATTGAGCTGGTTTTACCGGAAAACTGCCAGGCCGGGGGATGGTGAAAAGCCAGCCTGTCCTAATCCGGAACAAAGGCAGTCAATAACGGTGAAAAGCCGGTTGAACTGGATTCTCCTGGCCTTTGTACCCTCCAGTCTCATGCTGGGGGTGACCTCTTATATGACAACCGATATTGCCAGTGTACCCCTGTTGTGGGTGATTCCGCTGGCGCTGTATCTGATATCCTTTATCCTGGTGTATACCCGGAGAACCCTGATCCCCTTCTCTGTGATCCGCAAGGTTTTTCCGGTAACGGCGGTGGTGACGGTGTTCATGATGCTGACTGAAATAGAGAAGCCGGTCTGGCTCGTTTTCTGCTTTTACCTGTTGTTCTTTTTTATGGCAGCCCTGGCCTGTCACGGCCGGCTGGCCCGGGATCGGCCGCCCACCTCCCATCTCACGGCCTATTATGTGTATATTTCCATCGGAGGTGCTCTGGGGGGTTTTTTCAATGCCATTCTGTCTCCGGTCATTTTCAATAAAATTACCGAGCTTCCGCTGGTGCTGGTGCTGGCCTGCCTGATATTTTCTGAGTCAGGTTTCAAGAAATGGCATCCCAAGGATATTATCTATCCGGCCGGGGTTGGCATTTTGACCGCACTGCTGGCGGTCTTTATCCCCCGTGTTACCCTGGAGCCCTACCAGTTGTGGATGCTGGTGATATTCGGGATCCCCCTGTTTGCCGGGTATACCTTTGTCAATCGCCCGCTTCGGTTCGGCCTGGCTATTGGGGCTATACTGTTAGGCAGTATGGTTTATCCGGATATATACGGCAAGGAGGTCTTCACCGAACGGAATTTTTTCGGAAATATCCAGGTTAAATATGATGAGACCGGTCCCTATCACCGGCTATTCTACGGAACCACCCAGCACGGTCTGCAGTTTACCCGGCCCGGGCGCCGTCATGAAGCCCTGGCCTATTATCACCGGTCCGGACCTTTCGGAGATATTTTTGAGGCCTACCGGTTTAATCCGGCCTCGGATTCGGTGGGAGTCATTGGACTGGGAATCGGGAGCATGCTGTCTTATTCGGGTCCGGGACAGAAATGGACTTTTTACGAAATTGATCCGGCAGTGATCCGGATTGCCCGGGATACCCGGTTTTTTACCCATGTGCTCGATGCCCGGGCTGATGATATCAACATCGTTCCCGGAGATGCCCGGCTGATGATCCGGAAAGCCCGGACCGGAGAATACGGACTCTTGATTGTGGATGCTTTCAATTCCGATGCCATTCCGGTTCATTTGATTACCTGTGAAGCCTTCGAGCTCTACCTGTCCAAGCTGACCGATAAAGGCCTGCTGGCTATTCACATAACCAATAAAAACCTTGACCTGACCCCGGTGATCAGGGATGTGGCTCAGCATTTAAACCTGTTCTGTATCTTTCAATATGATTCGGAAATTGATCCGGAAGATGAAACCACCCGGGGCAAGTTCCGCTCTCTGTGGGCGGTCATGACCCGTGACATGGACAATCTGGGTCCCATACTGAAGCAGAAACAATGGCGGGTTTTACCACCCCGGGATAATCCAAAACCCTGGACCGATGATTTTTCCGATATCATCGGGGTGCTGAAGTGGTTTTAGGCAGTCAAAACAGGTCCTCGATGTTTCCTGCCCCATGTCGCAGGATTTCAGGGGGATTGACGGTAAAATCAATCACAGTTGAAGGAATGTTGGGGGTAATCCCGCTATCCAGAATCAGGTCAAGGTCGTATTTGAATTTATCGGCTATTTCCTGGGGATTGGTAAAAAAATCGTCACTTCCCTTGGGAACACTGGTGCTGAGCATGGGCCGGCCCAGGAACTCCACCAGACTCCGGGTTACCACCGAATCCGGCATGCGGACACCGACAGTTCTTCTTTTTTGCAGGTGAAGTATGGAGCGGGGCACTTCTTTGGAGGCAGGAAGGATAAAAGTGTATTTTCCCGGCAGTACCCGGCGCATGACCCGGAAGGCATTATTGGGAATATGGGCCCAGTTGGCGATATCCTTGAAATCGGAAAAGATAAAACTCAGGAGTTTCTGATTGGAGACCCTTTTGATCTTGAAAATTCTGGAAACCGCATCCCGATTGAGAATATCGGCTGCCAGTCCGTAGATGGTATCGGTGGGATACACGATGACCCCGCCGTTGGTCAGGATTTCCACCGCATCCAGGATGATCTTCTTGTCCAGGTTGTAGGGGTCGATTTTCTGAATGTCTACAATCATGTTGTTTTCCGGTTTTATTGAATACTACATTATAAATGAAAAGGGGAAAAAAGAAAATATTTAGGGCCTGGCGGTTTGCATGATGCTTGCAAATATCGGGTTTATCGATTAAAATCTGGATTTTGAAGGCAAAATGGTTGAAAAAGACATTTTTTTTATGAAGCAGGCACTGGCGGAAGCCAGGATGGCCCGGGACCGGGGTGAAGTGCCGGTGGGGGCTGTGGTGGTTCGGGACGGAGATATAATCGGCCGGGGATATAATTCA
>CBDAFS010000052.1:0-20335 GCA_965195285.1 uncultured Aminicenantes bacterium
TGGTCTTTCAATCCAAATTTTACCCGCATCATTTAAATTTGACAAATAATATATTATGGCCGTATGACCATCTCTTGCCATCTCCTGACTTCGTTGAATAGACCATTCCACGGGTGGATTATCCAAGTCCGTCCCCTTTGCTGACCATCCTTCCATGTCATGTTCGAAAGAAAATAAATAATCGCCTTGCCATGGCGGATTGTTAACACATCCACCAAATAAGAATAGCAAACCAATTAATGGATATAATAAAAAGTGTCTCATTACCACATTTCCTTATCCTCGCCCACTATGGCAAATAACGATTCCAGCATATACGACGTTGCGACCGTAGGGAGCAATGTCCCGAAGGGCAAGGGCGTAAGCCCGCAGCTTATATGCTGAGTTATCTGCTGTTGACAATAGGTTTTTTACATAAATAAGCATGAAAAATATTAAGAATTATTTTCGATTCTTCAATAATGTCAAAGCCCGCTGCTCTCAACTCTTCTGCGAACTGAGGCCAATCAAATCTCGATTCTTTAGGATGAGAAAAACGCAAGTACTTTTCCGCAAAATCCACGCCGCTCCTATTCACCTCTTCTATCAACAAAACTCCTTTAGGCATTAATACTCGATATATTTCTCGAAGTGCTTTTCTCCATTCGGGAATATGGTGTAAGATACCAAACACAAAGACAGCATCATATTTATCTGAAGGTGAATCTATTTCTGTAACATCGCCAACAAAAAATCTTGCTTTCTTATATCTTTTCTTAGCAAGTTCTATCTGTTCTGGCATTATATCGAAGGCTGTTAGTTCTCTTGGGTTATATCTGGATCCTATTAGCTTTGTGCTGTATCCTGAACCACATCCAGCGTCAAGGATAGCACTACCGGTTAAATTTAGGTTATGCTTTTCCAAAAACCTATTTAAAAGCCGAAATTCGATTCTTTTCTGAATCCACCTTCTGATAGGATTGTTCATTGAAATGAACTCAACCCGACTCAATCTCATTAAAAAATCTCCTTATACACCAATGACAGCTAACAGTTGGCGTGTTTGCGAAGTGCGAGGCTTTGCCGAGCATTTTGGTGAGCGATAGCGAACCGCATACCCGCTGTTAGACGACCCGTTAGGGCAAAATTGCGTAGCAATTTTGAGTGCCGAAGCCCGCAAGAAATTATTCATGATATTCATTGGGACTCTTCTGAAATATTATGCTGAATCTTCGTCCAATTATGTTAATATTTGGTTTCTTTTCATAGATAATCTTAAAGTTATTTCTTCTCATATAATTAACAATGTCATCTTTTGGGAGACTCCATTTTTTAAAGAATTTAAACTCTGGAAACGCAAGATCATTTAAAACATAGAAACCATTTGGTCTTAAAACTCGACTTATTTCGTTTAATACTTTATCCCAATCAGAGACTATGTGATGCAGAGCATCAGAGGATAAAATTAAATCATATTCGTTATCTTCGAATGGAAGTTTTGTAGCGTCTGCTTCAAGAAATTTTAGATACTTTTTTTCTTTATGCTCTTTTTTTGCTCTCGCTATTTGTTCAGGATCTAAATCAATTCCTGTTACTTCCCATCCATATTTCTCAGCCAAATATGAAGAGAGCACTCCAATGCCGCATCCAACTTCTAACACTTGTTTAACATTGCTTAAATCAATTTGACTAAATAAATGTTCAAAAGTCTTTATATTACGAGTGTGTGCACTGGGATTTACAAATATTTTTTCAAGTTTGGACATCTTCATTTTGAAAACCTCCTAATATTGATAATATTCTTATCTTTAATAAATTTACTTTTTTTAAAGCGGGCATTGGCATTTCGTCTAACGGTGAGTGTAAGAATAGTAGCCGATTGCGGTGCAACTTCCTATCAAACCGTTACAAATTTGAAGCGGGCTACAAACGCCCAAAAACCTACTATAGCGGCTATTATTTTTACACATTGTTGTAGCCAGTTATTCCACTATTGACTTATACAATTCTTCTCTAAAATCTTCTTTTTCCATCTGGCTTGCTACTTGCTCCGCTTTACTCTTAAAGTAACTATTGTTTACCAATTCAAGAATTTTCGGTTCAAGGTTCTTCGTGGTAATTTTACCTATTTTAATCCCTTTTGGTCCGACACCCAAATTATAAATAATTCTATCCCATACAAATTGGTCAATAATATGTGGGATAATCATTGTTGCACATCCATATTTAAGTGTCAAATGGGTTGTACCAGAACCTCCATGATGGATTACGCCATAGATTTTTGGAAAAATCCAGTCGTATGGAATTTGAGAAACAAAATGTATTAGCTCAGAGTCAAATTTATCCAGTTGGACAAGACCTCCTGATGCTGTATTAATTATTGTATGAATTTTATTTCGTTCAAGTATATCAATAATTATTTTAGTCTTTTCTTCTGGTTCTGGATTTAACATACTACCAAAAGTGATGAATATGATTTTACTGTGTTTCTCTATAAAATCTGTTAATTTTTTGTCTGGTTGCCAGTTGACAGTTTTGTTCCTTTCGTAGTATCCCAATACTTTAAGATTCTCGTTCCAGTAATCCGGTCGTGAAAAAAGTGAGGGGGAAATTGTATAAATTGCCTTATTCGACAAAAGAGCATTCTTTATCTGTTTTCGGGTTATTTTTCTTGTGATTTTCAACCATTTTTTTGAAATCATTACTGTCATGATAATCCCAAAATTCGCTAACGAAAAGGTTAGTTTATTTAAAAAAGGACCAAAATTGCTGTTAAAAACAACATGCGTATTATCTCTCACATAATGCAAATAAGGGCAAGCACATACAAGAATATTTTTTCCTCTGTTATTTAATCCCCAAATTATCGGGTAATTTACTTTCCCATTGTATACAATTCTATCGGGAATTTCGCTTTCAATTATATCGTATTGCTTATCAGTTAGCTCTTTATTAGCTTCTGTCTGATTTTTAGCAAGTTTTACATAAGCAATAAATTTCTTTAATCCTGAGGCACTTCCTCCCATAGCTGCTTTTCCAACCTTACTGTTCAGCATCTCAATATATTTTGTACCCAAAGAGGCAAATTCCATATTTGAATCCTCCACAAGATTTCTAAATTGTTCAGGAAAAGCACAGATTACTTGATGTCCCTTTTCTTTCAATATTTCTCCAATTGCTAAAAAAGGTTCCATATCTCCACGAGTTCCAATTGATATTAAAATTATCTTCATCTGCGTTTTTCTAATTGGCTACAACGTTCTGCGTGTTTGCGAAGTGCTGCAGGCATTTCGTTGAGCGAAGCGAACCGCAAACACGCTGTTAGATGAAGTTGCTGTCATTACACTCATAGAAGCTCCGGGTTTATAAATAAATCTATCCAAGGCGGTTTGTAGGTAAACCAGACATATAGAAAAGTTGAGACGATAAATAAAATAAGAATGACGATTTTAAAACTTGGAGTAACTGCACTCTCCTCAATATTCTTTTCCATTATTCCGCCCATAACTCCGGAAAAATAGGTACTAAAGATACCCCATAGTAATTCTAATACCAAAGATTCGATTCTTCCAAAGAAAGCAGGCACTAAATACCAAATAAGCACAACAAACCAAGGTACTATTATTGTAGATAGTAACCTGGGATACCAAAAGGTTTCTCTCTTACTGAATTTTCTTCTCATTACAAAGTATTCAATCAAGCTGGCCAAAAGATAGGCCCAAAATGCCATTTTTAAATGTTGAAACACCGATTCGTTAATCCCGCAGAGTGGTGTAAGAAAAGCCCAATGAGTTAAATCATACCCAAAATGCAATATGGAAAAAACCACCAAATAAAGCAAGGATTTAATATATATGTTCATCTTTTCACCTCCTTTGTGTCAGCAATTTCATCTAACGGATGGCAATATGGCATGAAGCGGATTGAGAGTGATTCGCTATCAAACCGAGATGAAGTTGAAACGGGCTACAAGCCTTAATATCACTACTATATCGCCTATTTTTTATATACATTGTTGTGCATTCGTGCATTATTATTTCATTTCTAACTCATTTACAAATCTTACAATTGCCTCAAAGTCAATCTCGGATATACTTTCCATAGAACCTGAAATTTTCTTCACAAGAGCTCTTTCAAAAAAGTTCATTTTATCTAAATTATATTCATAACCTAATAGTGCAGTACTAGATGCATGTTTGCGAAGATCTTCAGAAAAAGCATTCTCAAATTGCTCAATAGACTTTTCACCTTGCTCCATGCAACAAAGAAACAATCCCAATGTTTTTGTCAAAAGAATGCTTTTGTTAAACTCACAGAGTTTTTTTGTTTTTTTATGTACAGAAGCCATATGAATTGAGCCCCCAATTATTATCCTGTCAAAAGTCTCAATATCCTTAATCTTGTCTTTGCTTAGATTTATCAATTCAGTTTCATTTGGATTGAGCTTATCAGCAATTATCCTTGCTACTTTCTCAGTAGTTCCATGTTTAGATATGTAAATGATTCCTGTTTTCATTTCTTTCTGCATGATGTGCATTGTTGTGCGTTCGTGCTTTAATTCATTGTATTATATTCTATATTTGATATTTTTCCTTTAATGTATTCAAAATCACCACCCTCACTATGCCATATAGCTTTTATCTCACTTGGGAACTTTACACCATTTTTTTCAATATAATCATCCACCACAATCGACCATGGTATTTTTTTATATGTTCCATCTTTTTCTGCATAATATCTGTCTTCTGTATAAAAGCTAATCATCTCTCCTATATCGTTAAAATTAAAAGTCCCACTTACCTTTATGTCATTATATGTTAATGTTGCTTTAGCATTATTATCATCAACAGCTTCCCATTTTATATAATCTTGTAATGCGTAGGTTGAAATAATAAATGTCTCTGATAAAACCGTTACTAATGCAGACTTGTCCATTTCCACACCTTTTGCATCGGCTACGGTAAATAATTTTAAGAGTTTAATAAGCATATTGCCTTTTCCGTTTTGGCATTTATCACGAGCTTCAAAAGGGAAAATTCCTAAAATGTTATTTTTCATATAAACAATTCTCGTTGGTTCAGAAACCGAATTATATTGATAACAGTTCAGTCGCATCCATTTGTTATCTGGTGCTCTTTTAAAAAAAACGTTTTCAAATTCGATTTTTGCATTAATCATTTTTACTTTGCCAATATAACCGCAATATCTAAAATATCTTTGAACAGGTTTTGGCAAAGTCGCAATATCTTTTTCTTTTATGGTTTTTGTTGGAAAGTTAGAATACTTTTCAATATCAGTTTTAATTTCTGATAAATAAACATTTTTCAGTGAACTACAGCTTGTCATCATAAGTGCTCCTATTATTATACTGATATTAATTATTTTTTTTCCATAATAAACTCAAATTATTCAGGTGATTCTCTGGCATGATGCACAACGGTAAGTATAAGAATAGTAGCCGATTGCGGACTTCACTCCTGTCAAGTTACATGAAAGTTGAAGCGGGCTACAACCCTTGAATTTACTACTGAACCGGCTATTATTTTTATACATTGTTGGCATTTCGTTGTTTTAATGTAAACTAAAAATCAAATTCAAATTTTACATATAACCATTTTTTTATGTTTAGATTTAAAAATGCAATGTTACTAAATTTTATTTATTTAAAAACATATCTACTCCGTCTATAGTTTGAAATGCTTTGGGCACATTATTGAATGTTTCAATTTTTATTATATTATCATATAAAGGATACTTCATATCAAGTTTAAACCCATTATCAGTAGTTTCTATTCTTCTGCAAGTAATTACATTACTGCTTTTACTTTCATGTTTTAAATAAACCATTGATAATTCATCAATATCACTCCAATCTAACATTGAAAATAAAAAAGGGATAAACTCTTTTGGGTAAACCGGTTCAGCGATATGATATTGATTATTTTTGAATTGTATCGTTTTGTTTTCTATATTTTGACTAAAAATTGTATCATTTTTAACAATATAACGAACGGGTGATAATTTATCTGATAATTCTAAGATAGATATAGAATTACCGCTTTTTATATTTACACTCACCCCTTTATTCCTTTTAGAAAACCAAACTTGCATTGTTTTTTCATTATCTTTTGATATATAATTTAATGTATCTGTAGGGATTTGATAATTGCAACGTTCATGAGTAAATGTTTTCTTGTGGTCTTTAATAATGGCAAAAAGTCGTGAATCAGGGTCATATTCAATGCTAATTGTTTTTGCTTCTATTGGTATTGTAAATTCCGATACTTTATCTTCAATATCTAAGGTTTTTCTGAAATTTTCGTTTTCAGTTTTAATATCTATTTCCAAAGGAAATATAAAAATGGGATCTTCCTGCCTTACTATAATTTTCAGCAAACTATTATTTCCTACAGTTTCTAATTGCGTTTGTACATCTAAAACAGGATTTTCTTTTCTTTGAAGCCATTGTTCTTTAAAGAATTTTAAATCCTGCCCTGAAACATTTTCAAAAATTTTCATATAATCATCAACGTTTGACAAGTTTGTACCATTCATTTCTCCTAATTTGAATAATGCTTTCTTGAAATTTTTTGTTCCGATTATTGTTTCGAGTACTCTATAAACCCATGCACCTTTTGAGTATGCAGACCAATATGTCGGAATACCGGTTGAAGTTATTTTTTCTAAAGGCTCTTCGTACAAATCAAAACAATGTAAGTACTTTCTTTTTTGATTTTTCCAAAGGTCAGTATCATTTTTATGAGTGTGCAGATATTCAAAAGATAAAAAGTTTGTAAATCCTTCTTTTATCCAAAGAGAGTTTCCTTCTACTGTGGGTTGTGGTGCACCATGACTTACTTCGTGTAAATAACCCATACCACCGGTTCCGATTATTTCTGCATTTTGAGCTATAATAGAATGACTGTCATTTAACAATCCACCTTTTACAAAATTATCTAATACAACAAAGTTGATACTAAATTTGCCAAAATTATTAAATTTCGTATTTATCCAATTTAACAGTTGGTTTACTTCTGATATTATATAATCTTGCTCTTTTTTATCCTTTTTATTAAAGTAAAACCCTATATACGTATCACCTTTAATGATTTCTTTCTTCTCCCAATCGTTTTGTGCATAAAATGCAATATTATCCATCCAAGTGCCGCTAATGGAAGCCTTAAGTTTCTTTATTCCGTTGTTTGTCGTATCATTAATTATATTCCCATATTGCAAAAGTGTGTATGTTTCAGGATATTCATAATCGATTGTAAATTTTGTGCTGTCTTTAGAGAAAAAATTACGCCCTTCATTATTTGGCGGTGGAGATGGGATTGCCGCAAAGCCACCAAACCGAATAAAGAAATTATTATTACCCATACTGATAAATTGATTATTGGTATTAGGTGCTTTTAAGTTTCCCACTATTTTCAGGTGATATATGCCGGTAGAATTTGTTTTGTAATAAACTATATATCCAAACCTGTCGTAGGTGATATCTTTTCCATTCAATTGAAAACTCTTAATATTAAAGTTTTTTGCAAGTTTAAAAATTAGGTGTGGTGTCTTTAAGTTTATAGAAACTTCACTCTCAAAAGTATAAGTTTTGGTTATTGGGTCAACATTTACATCTAAATCATAAGTTAAAAAATCGGGGTTTATTTCGTTCATATATCGTTTAGTAATCAGAAATTTACCTGAAATATTTTCAATTTTATAAATACGATAAATAAAATCGAAATATTCATCATGATTATCACCATCGTAAGCATTATTATTAGTTGGGATATACATTAAAACACTAACCGCGTCTAATCTAAAAACTTTTGCTTTTGAAAAGTTTAAATGATTTCTTTTTAATTGATATTTCCAGCTTTCTATTTCTTCTTTAGCAAAATCTTCTTGAAAAAATTCTTTTATTAATTCAATATCGGACGTTTTTAGTGTTTCTTGGAAGTTTTGTTCCCATAAAACAGAAGTTGATTGTGCCAAACATAAAAAAGAAAAGCTTAATAAAAATAAAATAATGGCAACTTTCCGGATTCTATTCATAAAATAATTCATTGCTTAAATCTCCTCATTTGATTTATAAAATTATTTAGTAATTTTATTATTCTTTTGACAATGAATGCCAACGATTGCAATATGAAATGTTGGGCGTTTTAAAACACAAGTCCTTCAATTTACTACACCGTTTATTTATTGCTAATTTGTTCATATTTACCACTTTCTGCCCAATTTTTTATATTGCGTGTTGTACACCGTACTTTATCTTCCATTGCTAATTTGATGAAATCTTCGGGCAATCATAAATAACCATATTGAAGTTGGTATTAATGATGTCAAAGCAAATATCATCCCTATCATTCCAACTGTTGATGGAACCAACATTAATATACCAGATATAAGTCCAATGTATGCAATCTTTTTACTAAATACTTTATTTGTAATCATCGCTACTGAAAATAATATTAATGAAAGTCCATTCAAGATATAATAGACACCAAATGCAGTCCCTTTGTATAGGGTAAGCATAACTTTTCCCGTAGTCAATAAAATTGTTTTCTGTTCATTCGACTCTGCCAACAGGAATTGATTACTTATAGACATCATTTCAAAAGACACATTAGAAATGAAATAAACAGCTACTCCAATCAAGCCAAGAGTTAACGCAATCGTTGCAATTGACTTATGTGTATTTGATAATACTGCAAAAAATGCAAGATATAAATATCCCATAAACAAAACGGTCAACAAATAAAGAATGTCAAGATTTAACAATCCAATTATTGCATTGTCTTGAAAGACCAAATAGAAATCCAAAACCTCAGTTGGTGGTGACCATAACATAAAAATTACAATCTGAACAGGAATTAATCCCAATGTAATCCACGCAATAATCCCCGATGATTTATATAATATATTCCAATTATTTGTTTCCATTTTATTCTAATTTTTTATCGTTTTTAAGTTAAATTTCTATCTATCGTTCATTCGTATGGTGTACAACGTTAAGTATAAGAATAGTAGCCGACTGCGGTGCAATTCACTTTCAATTTACGACAAAGTTGATACGGGCTAAAACCCTTGAATTTACTACTGTCTCGGCTATTATTTTTATACATTGTTGTGCGGTCGTTCATTGTTTAATTCCATCTACATACTTAATTGTTTTCTCAATTTTCCCATCTTTTGTCCAATAAGACCAGACATCATTTTTTAATCTATTTTTAAAATGTCCTTCTACCTTTATGTTACCACTTTCATAATATTCTAAATATCTACCATCAATAATTTCAGGATTTAAGCTTGAATAATATGCTATCCCCTGTAAAGTATCATTCACGAAATAATCTTTCATTATATAATGCTTAGAGGTCGTGTCTTTTTCTATTCTTCTATAATATTTTGCTTTATTTTCCCTTGTTGTAAGCTTCCAATGTTTATCAAGTAATATTTTTTCAGCATTTTCTGATAGATATTTATCATCATGTATCTCAATGTTCTTTCTATTTTTTATTGTTGATTGAACAAGATCAGATAAGAAGTATGAATGTTTCCCTTTTTCTAATTCTTTTTGTAGGTTGATTTGAGTAATTTGAGAAAAATCACCATTAATACTTATAAAAATATCCCCTGAATTTAAATCGGAAACTGTTGAGTATATTGTTCTTGCAAAAATATTGTTTTGATGAGTAGCATTGAGAATTGAAAAGAAATTTTCAACAGTTAAGTCCTGTTTTTTTAATTGCTTTGTTGTTTTCTTATATCTTCCGCTACCAATGTTGTACCAATGAAAGTTTTCCATATCTTCTTTACATGAAATTCTGAAGTTTGTACAAACTTGATATTTGTTTGTATTTCTAGTAACTGTTAATTTATTGTTGTGATAGGTAATTATTGCACTTTCTCCAGTTTTATCGACAACCATAAGTTGTGCTAGTCGAAATCCTTCCCAATAATATTTTTTAAAAAGACCTATAACATCATCAACGGTGGCACATTCTTCTGAAATTTTATAAAGAACATTACCTCCAATATCGAATCTATTATTATCGTTATTAATTTCAGTATATGGATATGCTCTTAAACCATCCCAGAATAATCCTTTTTCATTAATACCTGCTTGAACCGAGCCATTATAACCAAACATAGCATATCCATATCGGTCATTTTGGGCAGGAATAAACCAAACCTGTGAATTTCTTTTTTTATAATCTTCATTGCTTCCAACTAAAGTCCTTTTGCCATTTGTGCTCATAAAAACTGTACACCCGTATAATTGGATGCTTGTTTGCCAAAGAAGCAGTAAAAATAATATTGATATAGTTCTTTTCATTTTTATAATTCTCCATTTTTCAGAATGCCGCCTAACGTATGTGTATGTCTACAAGTAGACATATTTTTCCTATATCCTTCTGAAAAGGTAGATATATACACTTAAAATTGGAAGTATATATCTACCTATTTTTATTTTGATCTAAAAAATATTATTCTTACAGATAAACCAATTTTATTCATTTCTAATATCCAAATTATTTAAAAGACTTTAATTTTCTCCATTCCTCTTTTCGTAAAATATAATTCAATAAATAAGCAATGTCAAGATTTTTTGTGCACTGGCTGGCCTCATTCGCCACCTATTTACTGACAGATTAAATTAAAGAAACCTTTTCCAATTTAAAAAGATTAAAAACATCACCAGGGGGAACAGAAATATAGTTGGACAATTCAAAAATTAAATATTATATTTGTCAACTTCTTATCTTATTTTATGATACTTCTTATAAAACTTGACCAAATCGATGTTTTAAAATAGAATGATCTCAGATTAACGATCCGTGTTCAGGAAAAAAACATGAGAGCCATATTTATTGCAGTGGGAAGTGAATTACTGGAACTGGACCGCATGGATACCAATTCTCTCTATGTATCAAGAAAATTGAGAGAAAAGGGTATTTTAATGGACATGAAGATAACGGTCGGAGACAACCTTGAAAATTTATCCTGGACAATCAAGAATGCCTGCAAACGTGCGCAACTGGTAATCATTACCGGTGGTCTCGGACCTACTGAAGATGATATCACCCGGGAAGGAGTTGCCAGTGCTTTAAAAAAGCAATTAACCTTTAAGGAAGAAATTGTCAGTAAAATCAGAGCTGTTTTCCAAAAAAGAGGAATTAAAATGCCCGACATCAATACCCGTCAGGCATTTGTTATTGAAGGGGCTGAGGTACTTCCCAATTCAGTGGGAACCGCACCGGGGCAATACCTTGATGAAAAGGATTGTAAAATTTTATTACTTCCGGGTCCACCCAGAGAAATGCAGCCCATGTTTGAGGATATCTTCGCCAGGAAAATCGCACCCTTGTCCAATTTTCTCATTGCCAGTAGAAGTTTGAAATTTGCCGGAATTACCGAATCTGAAACCGACTCCATGATTGCGGACCTGTATACGAAATATAAAAATCCCCATACAACCATTCTGGCTTCTCCAGGATTCATTGAAATTCATTTACTGGGAAGATCTAAAAAATCTTCGGAAGAAAACAAAGCAATCACCGATCAACTGGCTGAAAAAATAAAAGCAAGGCTGGCTGATTATTTTATCACTGAAAAAGATATCACCTTTGAAGAACACATAATTCAATTATTATACACAAGAAACCTAACGTTAAGCATCGCAGAAAGTTGCACAGGTGGTGGTCTGGGAAACCGGATTACCAATGTGCCGGGCAGTTCTGAAGTTTTTTTAGGTGGCGTAATCGCTTACTCCAATGAGTTGAAAATAAAAATTCTGGGGGTCAAAAAGGGAACCCTGGAAAAAAAAGGAACCGTGTCCAAACAAACAGCCCTGGAAATGGCCACCGGAATACGACGTTTGTGTCAATCTGATATCGGGATAGCCATTACCGGAATTGCAGGTCCCGGAGGCGCCACTCAGGGTAAGCCGGTGGGGCTGGTTTGCCTGCATTTAAGCAGTGAAGAAACCGAGCAGGGAGTTCAAAAAATCTTTTCAGGTGACCGTCAGATTGTAAAAATTCGAAGTGAAAATTATTGTTTAAACCTGATCAGACAATATCTTCATCATCATCAGAATTGAATCGAAATCCCGTGGATGTAACTGTCAATTATTTTTTTAAAAAAAAAGTCATTGTGCTGCAGCAAAGGAAAGGATATCGTTTCTCGATTGATTCTCCTATACTGGCTCATTTCCTTCCCTCATCACGAAAGGCTGAAGCGCTGGAAATCGGACCCGGTTGCGGAATAATCTCAATATTGGCATTGTATAAAAAAAAGTTTTCTCATATCACCGGACTGGAAATCCAGGAGGATTTGTGTCGCCTATCTGAAACCAACGCCCGGAAAAATCAATTCTCAAAATTCTATACTGCTTTAAATGGAGATTTTAATCATTTGTACCAGGATTTCAGAGGAATCAAATGGATCTTTTCAAACCCTCCTTTTATGAAATTAAACCAGGGACGATTAAGTGCTAATAATGCTATCAGAATCGCCAAATTTGAAGTAAGCCTTACCATTCAAAGTCTATTGGAAAAATCATATTCAATTCTGGATCCGGAAGGGCAAATGTGTTTGATTTTGCCCTATTCCAGGTTAAAAGAATTGCTAAATATGGCAATCGAAATCGGTTTTTTTTTAAAAAGAATTCAAATGGTTTTTTCATTTAAAAATGGAAAACCCGAACGTTTTTTGATACAATTATCAAAATATAAGGTTTCAGCGGACAAGATTAATCCATTGATTATTTTCAAGGAAAAAGGTATTTATACCAAAGAAATGGAAATGATACTGACAGGATAATAAAATGATTGAAAAGTTCAAAGAGTTGTATAAATACAGACAGCTTATTTTTATACTGGTATCCCGTGAGTTAAAAGCCAGATACCGAGGAACTATCTTCGGATTTTTATGGAGTTTTCTAAATCCTTTTCTTCTGATGCTGGTGTACTCGATCGTATTTGGTATTATCATGCCGGCCAGATGGCCACAATTTGAGGGCAAAACGATATACTATTCTATATTCCTTTTTACCGGAATACTGCCCTGGACATGGTTTTCTTCCTCCATGTTGGAATCAGCAAATGTTCTGATAATTTACGGAAATTTGATAAAAAAAATCAAATTTCCCATCGAAGTTTTACCCATTATGGTGGTCCTCACCAATATGATTCATTTTATTCTCGGTCTGCCAATCTTAATTCTATTTTTTATTGTTTTTGCCAAACCCCTGACCGGATGGGTTCTGTTTCTCCCGGCAGCCATGGTTATTCAATTTATTTTCACCATGGGATTCGGTTTCTTTATATCAGCTCTTACCGTTCATTTTCGGGACATCAAGGATATTCTTTCAAATCTGATGACACTGTGGTTTTTTTCAACCCCGATAATATATCCTTTCGATTCACCGCATGTTACGGGAAGAGGATGGATAAAACTATTACTCTGGTTAAACCCCATGACCCATATAATCGAAGCCTATCAATATGCTTTTTATTATGGATCATTACCGCACTGGAAAAAATTATCAGTCACCGTTCTGGTGGGTTTCTTGCTCTTTTATTTTGGATACAAAATATTTGATAAACTCAGAGATACAATTGTTGAAGAGGTATAAAATGTATCCAATTGTCATCAACAATATTGGCAAATACTATAAGAAATATTCACATAAACATAAATTCTTAACTATAAAAAGCGCTTTGGTCAACAAAACCTTATTCTCAGATTTGGAAAGAGATGAAAAGTTTGAAGTACTGAAAGGAATCAGTTTTAATGTTGAAAATGGAAAAACATTAAGTATTATTGGAGAAAACGGTTCTGGAAAAAGTACACTTTTAAAGATTCTGGCTGGAATCACCAGACCCACTTCTGGAGAGATCACTACCAGGGGAAGAATTTCCGCATTGATTGAATTGGGAGCCGGGTTCCATCCTGAAATTTCTGGAAGAGAAAATATTTTTATTAACGGCATAATCCTGGGATTATCCAAAAAGATGATACAGGAAAAACTCTCAAAAATTGTTGAATTTTCCGAGTTGGAAGAATTCATCAACAGTCCGGTAAAGACATACTCCTCTGGAATGTACATGAGGTTGGGATTCTCCATAGCCATCAATGTGGATCCGGATATCCTTCTGATTGATGAAGTGTTGGCTGTTGGCGATGCATTTTTTGTGCCCAAATGCATTGATAAAATTTATGAATTCAAGAGGAAAGGTAAAACAATTATTTTTGTTTCACATGATCTGGCCACAGTTGAAAAAATCAGCGACGAGGTGATTTGGCTTAAAAAAGGCCAAATTGAAATGAGAGGGTATCCGGCCAAAGTGGTTGATGCCTATATGCAATATATTGGGGAGAAAGAAGAAAAACGAGAGGGAAAACCGGCAGAAGTAAGCACTGAAAACAGATGGGGATCCAAAGAAATAGAGATAAATAATGTTAAAATTCTGAACCGCGACGGAAAAGAAAAATATATATTTAAACCTAAAGAACCAATGATTATAGAATTTGATGTAATTACAAAACAAAAAGAGGATGATTTTGTATTTGGACTGGCCATTTATAATCCAGAAGGAATACTTTGTTATGGCTCGAATACAATCCTGGAAAACTACAGATCTTATCACATTGAAGGAAAAGGGAAGGTGAAAATTCAAATCCCTGAACTTCCTCTCATCAATGGAATGTACTTCCTGGACCTTGCCGTCCACAAAAAGGACGGTTACCCCTTTGATTACCACCATTTTCAGTATAAATTTAAGGTATCATCAAAATTAAAAGATCTTGGAATAACCCGGATTCCTCACCAATGGAAGTTTACGGATAATATCAAGGTGAGATCGTTCAAACCAAAAAAACAATGAAAATTTTCAGAGATTATTCCCAATTAAACCGGCAATTAAAAAAACATAAACATAGAAAAATTGCCTTTACCAATGGTGTTTTTGATATCCTTCATCCCGGTCACATCGAATTACTGGAATTTGCCAAATCAAAGGGGGACCTTCTCATAGTGGGCATCAATGATGATCAATCGGTAAAAAGAATAAAGGGTAATAATCGGCCCATCTTTTCACTCAAGGAGAGAATAGAGGTTTTGAAGGCTATTGAATATGTTGACTTTATCATTCCTTTTTCCCAAGATACTCCGCTTGAATTAATTCAACAATTATATAAGCTCGATATTCTGATAAAGGGAGGAGATTATCAACCGTCCGAAGTGGTGGGGAAAAATGAAGTTGAAACAGCAGGAGGCGAGCTCATCATTTTCAAGTTTAAATCTCCAATTTCAACCACTTCGACAATCAATAAAATCAAAGCCCTCTGCTCAAGTAATTGATAGTTTTTATAAATTTATTATTCAAGGTGATTGCAATTTTTTATGATTGCCAAAGGCTTACAGGCTGCGATATTCATCAGAATTCTCAATTTGACAAATAAAAACACATATGCTAAAAGAGAATATAATACCATTTGGATACCAGAATACCTATTAAAACGGTAATTATATAATGAAAATAACTTTTTACGGGAAAAGTGATATTGGGAGAGTAAGAAAGATCAATGAAGATTGCTTTTCCAGTCAGAAGATTGGAGAAAACGAACATTTATTTATTGTGGCAGACGGTATGGGGGGGCATCAAGCCGGAGAGGTCGCCTCAAAATTAGGGACCAATAGCTTTATCAGAAAGTATAGAAAATCAAGAAAAGAGGGTAAAGGTATTGAGAAATCAATGCTTCATTCTCTTAAACAGGCCAATTCCTCAATATTGAAAAGAGCATTAACCGATCCATACAAAAGAGGCATGGGTACAACCTTCACGGTACTGGTTATCTACAATCGAAAAGCCACTATTGTTCACATCGGAGATTCGCGCATTTATTTAATACGAAACAATAAAATAAAAAAAATAACCACCGATCATACGTTTGTTGAAAAAATGCTGAAAGATGGGAAAATCAATGAAGAAGAAGCCCGCGACCATCCGCAAAAGAACATATTATACATGTCACTGGGCGCCCGAGAAACCTATTTACCGGAAATATTGAGTGATATTGATATAAAAAAGGGTGATGTCATTGCCATGTGCTCCGATGGTTTAAACAACATGGTAGAAGATGAAATGATAAAAAAGTATTCCTTGGGAGATGACCCTGAAAAATCAGTCAAAGAATTGATCAATCTGGCAAATGAGAACGGTGGAATAGATAATATAACCATTCAGATCATTCATGCCGGTGCACTCCTGAAAAGAAAAAAACCACAATTCCCAAAAAAAAGAACCCTCTTCCAGAAAGCGGTTCTATCATTGATTTTGACACTATTCTTTTCTCTTTTGTTATTACTCCTCAATTGGAAAACAATTGAATCGCATCCAAATCAGCAGAATGATCTTCAGTATTCTTCATTTATAAACCCAAAGCTTCAGGGAATGAAGGGAATAGAGACACCAAATAAACAAAATCTTTTTAAAATAGACACACCGGCATTCCCCGCTCACGTCTCCCGGGATGATTTCCTGTTTGTAACCGGAGATTACATAATATTCAGACAAAGAAAGGATATTTTCATATACTCAATATTAACACAAGAAATTATCACCAACTTTTTATTGAAATCCACTGAAAAATTAATTCCCTCCATTTTCGCTTCCGTTTCATCATCAGGTAAGTTATCCCCGGCGTATAGAAATAACTCTTTGCAAACCAAGACAATTGCTAAAAATTTTTACATTTTTAAAAGGGCGAAAACCAAGTTCCTTACCTATCAGATAGTGCGGAGAAATTCCGGTAAAACCCTGATCACTATTCAATCCGATCCGGAATTAAATTCTGTTAATCATGAAACCAGAACTGTGAAATTTTTAAAACTGGCCCCCCCCCTTATTCCAATTTTTATCAATCAGAGGGCATTCATTTTTCATGATCAAAAAAGTTTTTACGTTATTGAGTATCCCATAAAGCAAAAGAACAATGAAATCAAATTTTATAAAACAAATGAAATGGAATACACCCAAAATTGCTTCATTTCTATCAAAGTAATAAATAAGACCATAAAAATTCTTTTTTTCGATGTTCGTAAAAAAATCATAAATGAATTCGGGATTCCAATCTCCGATCAGAACGACACCCGAAAAATTCTCTTCAAACTTACCGAAAAACCATTGAATATTGAATATGTAAACGATAATTCAATTATCATTTATTTTTCAAATGGTTATATTGATATCAATAAAAACAACTCCTTTGTTCACAATTATTATGTATATCAAAATGAAAATATCTCTATTCAGAGGATTCTTCTTGATTTTACTTCCAACAAAAAAATACTGGTTGATAAATACAATAGACTATTTATATTAATATTGTAAAATGATCCAAATCGGAAGAAAGCTCGGAGATTTTCTGGTGAAAACAGAAATCAGCAAAGGGGGAATGGGAACTCTTTATTATGCCATAGATACCATGCTCAATCGTGAAGTCGCTCTTAAAGTAATACACTCCCGATTGGCAAGAGACAAAAATTTTGTAAAAAAATTCAGAAACGAAGCCATGACTCAGGCCCAGATGAATCACCCCAACATTATCACGCTTTATTGTTTCAGCAAAATAGAAAACTATAACCTGATCGCCATGGAATATATCAAGGGAACCAGCATGCTGGAATTATTGGAAAAGAAGAAAAGACTCCCTCTGGAAACAGCTGTACATCTTTTGAAACAAATTTTAAGAGGCTTAAACTATGCCCATAATCGTCATATTATCCATGGTGATATCAAACCGGGAAACATCATGATCACTGATGAGAACAAAATAAAAATTAATGATTTTGGCAATGCCAAAATTTTGGGAGACATAGAAAACAAAGAAGATGCTCTGCCAATGGGCACACCATCTTACGCATCCCCGGAACATATTTTGGGGAAAGGACTTGATTCCAGATCCGATCTATACTCACTGGGAATCACATTTTACGAAATGGTAACCGGCAAGCTCCCCTTTCATTCTGAATCAAATTCCAGCATTGAAATCGAAAAAGCTCACCTGAATACATACCCCCCAAAACCTTCTATTCACAATCCGAAAATCACAAAAGAAATCGAAGAATTCATATTAAAATCCATTCAAAAAAAGCCCGAATTGAGATTTCAGAGCGCCATCGAAATGTTGGAAGTGCTGGATCAATTTTTTAAATCAAATCAAAAAGAGGAGAATTATGAAAATTGACACTTTGGTTATTTTTTTGGGTATCTTTATTGTCCTGGTCATTCTGTCTTTCTTCTATAAATGGATGATTAAAAGAAAGGACATTTCTTCAAACGATCTCACAACGGAAATTGAGGATTTTAATCTGTCCATTGAAAAACCAAGCCCACTCCAAAAAGAAGACGTTATTGTGGGTGAATTGGATCTCATAATCAGAGGTAAAGAGATCAGTACGACAAAAATAACCGATCAGGAAATAATAATCGGTAGAGATCCCGGCCAATCAAACTTAATCATATCCGAGCCCACAGTTTCAAAAATTCATTGCATGCTCTATTCCAAAGAAAACAAAATATACATAAAGGACAACGAATCAACCAACGGTACATTTGTCAATAATAAACGGATCACGGAAACAGAAGTCAAGTCCAATGATGTTATATTTCTGGGTAAAAAAGGCATCATAAACCTGACTTTTCGTGCAAAAGTCGAAAAGCCGGAATGAATACCGGAAAACGAAATTAAACCATTAATTTTCCGGAGTACTTTTCAACTGATTCTTTGCTCTGTAACTCACTTAAAATATCAGCCACTTTTTTTTCTAAAACTGGGTGAAGCAGCTGTGGCGCTATTTCATTCAAGGGTACCAAGACAAAGGCCCTCTCGGTCATTTTAGGGTGGGGAACAGAAAGATCTGTCTGACGTATAACCATTTGATCAACCTGCAGTATATCAATATCGATGATTCGTGAAAAAAGACCAGATCCAGAATCAGAACGTCCCATTCGACGCTCAAACCCTTTGATCCGATGCAACATTTCATCGGGACTCAGCGCCGATTCAACCACCAAAGCAAGATTGAGAAAATAATCGGCATCTTCATCCATATCAACAGGACTGGTCCTGTATACGGATGACACAGAGACAATATTTCCTGTTTCTTTTAAAACATTCAGGGCCTGCTGCAAATTGAAAATTTTATCACCAATATTAGAGCCCAAAGATAAATAGTAGTTCTTCTTCATCATATTATTTATCACAGGGTGAAAAGATCGTCAATTTCGACATCAGGAAATCCAAAAAACGTTGAGCTGTCTTTGAAGCAAATTTGAAGCCACCTCCTTTTTTGTTATAATGAATAGATGAAGCGAGAGATATTTGTGGGAGATGTCGGAATTGGAGGGAATCACCCGGTTTCCATTCAATCAATGACCTCCACTCTTACCACAGATATTCAAGCCAGTTTAAATCAAATACAAGCTCTGAAAAACACCGGATGCCAAATCGTCCGCATGGCTATACCCGATCGATCATCATTGAATTCCTTCAGGAAGATCATCCAAAGATCTCCCTTGCCCATTATTGCTGATATTCATTTTGATGCAAACCTGGCTTTAAAATCAATTGATTCCGGTGCGCATGGAATTCGAATCAATCCCGGAAATATCGGCGGCAAGGAAAAAATAAGGGAAATTATCAAGCTGGCCAATCAAAGATCAATTCCAATCCGAATTGGTGTCAATTCCGGTTCAATCGAAAAAAAATACCGGCATGACCACATTCCGGTTTCTGAAGCCATGGTCAATTCAGCATTGGACTTTATTAAATTTTTTGAAGACAATGATTTTGTAAATATGAAAATCTCTTTAAAATCATCGGATGTAAAAATGACAATCCAAGCTTACCGACTTTTGGATAAAAAATGTGATTACCCGCTTCATCTCGGTATTACCGAAGCCGGACCTTTTTTCAGGGGAACCGTTAAATCAGCAATCGGGATCGGCAGTTTACTGGCAGACGGAATTGGCAACACCATCAGGGTTTCACTGACCGATAATCCGATTCAGGAAATCAAAGTAGCCAAAGAAATTTTAAATGCACTGGGATTAAGAGAAAACAACATTGATATCATTTCCTGCCCCACCTGTTCCAGGACCACCGTGGATCTGATTTCAATAGTCGAAGAAGTGGAAAAAAAGATAACAGACTTAAAACCAAACAAAACAATAAAAGTAGCCATCATGGGATGTGAGGTGAACGGCCCGGGAGAGGCCATGGATGCGGATATAGGACTGGCCTTTTCAAAAAAACGCGGCTATATTTTTAAAAATGGAAAAATGAT
>CBDAFS010000053.1:0-43698 GCA_965195285.1 uncultured Aminicenantes bacterium
TCCCAGTTCAAGCAAAAGTCAAAACAATAAATACTTTGGTCCTGAATCACTGCCATCTGGATTGATTCCATCAAATCCCAAAGCGAAGATGATGTTCGATTGGTACGAAATTGTAATTTCGAACGTTTAAGAGGTACTAAATTGCAATATCAGGCGATATATATCTCCGATGAGATTATTATAGTGGCGGATGGTAAAAATGATGAGAAGCAAGAACGAGGAGGTTACGATGAAACCATTAACCGTATTGGTAGGAATTTTACTTTTAATCTCCATCCCGCTACTGAGTTCCGACCTGGTGGAAAAAAAATTCGAGGTAAAACCGGGTGAGAAACTGGATGTCAATCTAAAAACCGGTGGTTCCATATCTATTTCGGGATGGGCAAAAAATGTTGTAAATATTAAAGTATATCTGAAAAACGGCCAGTCAGAAGGATGTGAAATCAGAATTGAAAAATTGGGCCAAGTGATTGAAGTGGAATCAGAGTTTGACCCCTTCAAACATGAAAACTGCAGGAGCCCTAAACTGGAAATTCAGGTGCCCCATCAATTTGACCTTAAACTGAAAACCATGGGCGGTAACATCACCATCAATAAAGTAGAGGGTGAAATAGGCGGCAAAACCATGGGAGGCTCACTCAAACTCAGCCATTTGAAAGGCAAAATTCGCATGACCACCATGGGAGGTAAAATCAGTCTGACCGATTCTGATATTGACGGTTATGTCAAAACCATGGGCGGGCGCGTCCTGTTGGAAAATGTGGTCGGAGATATCAAAGGATCGTCCATGGGCGGCAATGTGATTTACCGCAACGTCAGATCAAGAAATGGAAAATCAACCGGAAAAATGGTAAAAATATCCACCATGGGCGGAGATATCAAAGTCGATAAGGCCATGGAAGGTGCCGATGTGGTCACCATGGGCGGAGATATCCGGATCAAGTATGCAAAAAAATCCGCTAGGGCCAAAACCCTGGGCGGCGACATCACCATCGATAATATTGACGGCTGGGTAAAAGCAACCACCATGGGAGGGGATATTGAAGTCACATTGATAGCGGATAAAAAATCAGGCAAAAGAGATGCCGACCTGACCTCCATGGGAGGGGATATCACTCTCACGGTTCCGGAAGACCTTTCCATGAACATTTATATTGAATTGGGCTACACCAAAAGCAGCTGGAAAAAATACCGGATAAGCAGTGATTTTAAACTCGAAATAGAAGAAACCCCCAACTGGGAAAAAAAGAATGGATCCTACCGGAAGTATATCTACGGCAAAGCAAAAATAAAGGATGCCAAAAACATCATAAAAATAAAAACCGTTAACGGTAATATTTATCTTAAAAAAAATAAATAAAAAATTTGGAGGATATAATGAAAGCCAACACTTTGATTCGTCTGTTATTGATCATTTTATTTTTAGTATTTTTTGTGAATTCGGTTCAAGCCGAAAAAAAAGAAATCGTCAAGACATTCAAAAACAAAACCGCTGTCACCCTACACACGGTCAGCGGAGACTGCCTGGTCACGGTTGTAAAGGGTAACCAGATCAAAGTCCAGTTATTATATGATTACCCCGAAGACTGTTTTCAAGCTGAATTCTCAGAGAGTGGTTCCACCCTGGTACTGGAGGAGGATTTTTCCGGTTCCTGCAGGGGTCGATCTGTCTGGAAGTTATTCGTTCCGGAAAAAACCGGAATCAAGTTCAAATCCGCTTCAGGTGATTTCTCTGCAACCGGATTAAGAGGTAATGTCTATGCCAGCACGGCATCCGGAGACTTCGAGCTGGAAAACATTGAGGGTGAAATTGAAATCAAAAGTGCCAGTGGAGACCTTGAAGCCCGACATATTAAGGGATCATTGGAAGTTAAAACCGCCAGCGGTGATCTGGATATCGAAGATGTATCCGGCTCTATTGACATCAGAACCGCCAGCGGTGACATCGAAGCTCAAAAAATTACTGGTAAAGACATCAGTATCAAGGGTGCTTCCAGTGACATTGAAGTGGAAGATATCAGAGGGGCCATGGAAATCAAGACTGCCAGCGGAGACGTCGAAGCCAGAGAAATCCATATCACCGGTTCCAGTGAATTTAAAACCGCGTCCGGCGATGTATTTGTAGAGCTGGCCAAGAGCAGTGACCATAACCTTACCCTGGCCTCGGCTTCCGGTGATACTGTTTTAAACTACAATGGCAATGCCATTTACGGATACTTCGAATTCAGTGCCAAAAAAGATGACGGGGAAATCGAATCTCCCTTCAAATTTGATAATGAAGAAATAATCGTCAAGTACGGTCAGAAGTATATGAAAAAATCGTTTACCCGAAAATCCAAATCCCCGAAAATCGTCATTAGGACCGCATCCGGAAAAGCCGCCCTGGAAGAATAAACCCACCGGTTAAAAGGTCATCATAAATGAATAGGGACGCCTACGGGCGTCCCTTTTTTTTTCAACCCACCTATTTTTATAAATTCGGAGCGAAAAGAGACGCCCATTAGCGTACTAACGTTAAGGATTGTTATCGTCCATTTTTTAGAAAGTAAATAATTATTAACTTAATTCCAATAATTTTTTCAATAAACCTTGATAATAAAGCAATTTTATTCCGAATTGTTGGCATTAAAAGTGCTCATAGTTTGCTGAGGAGTTAATATGAAAAAAATAAAAGAACTTTTAAGTAATGATGATTTCACTGAAGAAAATTACCATATTTTTAAGAAGAAACTTTTTTCAGATTCCACACCACTTGATGAAGTGGGAAGAATCTGTATGACCCTTGCCCATCTTCCATCAAAAAGAGCTCAGGACTTATTGGCTTCATTTAAAGAATCCGCCAATGCCCATAAGGTTAAATGGCTGGATCTTGCTATTGAAGAAGGACAGTTTGTATATCTATCGCCTCAAAATGAACAGGAAGATAGAGATTACATGGCATTGAAAGTTATTCAGGAAATGCAGGACGAAGTGCTTGACCTTGAGATAAAACTCAACGAAGCAATAATTGATATAGACACCATGAAAATCAAACATGAAGCGATCAAGGAATTGGTAAAAAAAGGGGAGATCGATGCTGAAGAAGAATTGGGACTAAATGATGTAATGCTTTTGCTTGAATCAAAAGTAGATGATTTAAATCAAGATATTGAACGAAACAATAAGATTTTTCTTCAGATAACAAAATCAATCAAAATAAAAAGATACAAAGATGTGGACCCATCTGTTATGAGGGATATACATTTCTGTTAATAGCTAATACTACTATATTAATCCTTTAAAAGTGCATATATGATTCACAAATGAGAAAACTGAATCAGGCTGAATTAAAAATTCATGGTAAAGGTCAAACGCAAACTCTGGGGGATATTCAATTCCATAGCGTCACGGCTGCCCCCGGAAAAGACATACTCTGACAATTCATAGCCTGCATTCAGGATATTAAAATAGGCCAGACTCAGGCATGCATCCTTCTTAAAAATCTTGAATCGGTAATTAAGTTGAATGCTCATATCGGAGAGGTAATCTTCACGCGGTCCTCCTTTAACTCCCCGATCATCCTCGGCCTTTATGGTGCTATAATAGAGTGCCAATTGGTTATGGTCATAAGTGGAACTGATAAAAGCAAATGGAGTTCCATCCCTGTATTTCAGGGACATGCCCAGGAAGAGATCCTTCAATACATGAAATCCGAAATAGATCCTTCCGACAAAAGCCCGGTCTCCGTCCAGCCGGCCGTAACCATTGATCCAGGAATTGGGGTTGGCCTGAGATTCGCCAAGAACACCGATATCACTGGTGCCAGGACCATTTCCGAAAGCAGTGTGACCCATTCCGATATGGGCCATGAAGGAAAAAGAGAAAAACCAGCGATTGGGCTGTCCTCCCTGCAAATGCAAGAGAAGCTGGGCATAAAACGGATCCTCCTCAAAATTCTCATTGGTAAGTTTATAATTTCGGAATGGCTGATCGAAAAAATGGAGGTCATACCCATCATGAGTCTCATAAAATCCATACTCCCGGTCAAATTGCACCCATAAATTGTTCTTTATTCGTTTGTAAATGCCCTTTACCAGAAGCGTCCAGTTTTTTGAAATCCGTGTATTGACAGTCAACAAGAAGCGGTTTTTATAGGGACGGGAAATATCCGGATCCAGAAAATGAAAATTCCCACCGCTGTAACCGTAAATATCCCCTGCCTCCCCGGCTTGAAAAACCAGGTCATTGTTCATATCTTGCCAGTGATAAATGGTGGCCGATGGCCTGTTGGTTTCCAGAAACATATTTACATTTTCCCTCAAATCATAAGGAATCTGTCCATAAGCGATGAGAATCTCCGGATTTCTGTTTTTGAAGAAAAGCAGACCCAGGTCAAATCCGGGACTCCAAAATCCGAGATCGTTTTCATCAAAATTAAAACTCAAGGTGTTATGGCTCAACCACAATTTGGAAAACAGGGTAACCGCAGGGGTTATATCAATACTTAATTCAAGCCCCAAATCAGCCAGCAAACTTGAATTAAAGTAACTTTCCCCGACCTCCCACTGGTATACCAGATAGGGATCTCCATTAAAGTATAGAGAATTATGGTCATGAACCGTTTCATCTCCGGTTATGGTGGTATACCGGCAATTTAAAAAAGTATTGATTTTAATCCCCTTTTTTAAGAGATTTTTCAGGAAAGGAACATCCAAATCAATATTGAACGCATTTCCGGTAAAGACACCCATTCGTCCAAAATCCAGGAAACCTTCACCATCATTATCCATCAAATCCTTAGAAAAATCGATTTCATATGGGTCCAGATTTTCATTTTCCCGGATAAAGGACATCCTGAAATCAAAAGAACTTTTTTTCAATCGGATACCGCTGAAAAATGAAAATTTCTCTTTCATAAAGGTTTCCTGGGGGTAACGTCCCAATTCGGCATCCAGATTGGATCGGTTCAGATAATTAAATGCAGCCGAAATTTCCAATTTCCCATCTTTGAGTAACCGGCCATAACTTGAATTGAAAAGAAACAGCTTCCCTGACTCGGTGAAAGTAGTATCAAATTCATTAAAATCATTGAATTGTCGGAGGATATCATAATAATTAAATGAAATCATTAAATTCGAACCTTTGAATTTCTTATTGAATGTATAATCAATAAAAAAATTACTGATGTTTTTACGATATTCAGAATACAGACGGTCATCCCTTTCGGTTGCCGGGGTATTGTTTAAGAAAGAGGCCCAGGACCTATAACCACCCAGGTCTGAATATATGGACGATAGCATCAATCTGGAAAAACTCTGTTCCGGAATCTGAGAAAAAAAGTGAAAACCATAGCCCCTTGAAACAGGAGAATCACCCTGAAGTCTGAATTGATTCACTGATGAGAAGGGGAATTGCAGGGCCGGCGCCCCCCCATCCAGAATCGAATTTATATTGAAATCATTGTAAAACCAGTTGAACTGGGAAAACGGATCGCCTTCAAAATATACTTTTGGAGAATCGATGAAGGCAAAACCATTGCTTTCCTCAATCATCAAAATGGTATCGGGTGCATAATTTTCCAAAAAACTGGTGTAAAAAAAACCACCCGGCAAATTATTCATAAAAAAGTCATTAAATACATGAGTATTATTATAGGGATGAATGATAACCGGAAAGACAAAAAAGATAACTACAAATGAAAAAATAAACCTTTTAATTAATCCCTTCATGTTTTCACCTTTATTAAAAGATATAGCATACTCCAATCCCGACTCCATCAGAACGGACAGCCGGGATCAAATTCCATTTATGGCTTCTCTTTTTCACCACTCCTCTCCCGATGGCATACCCCAGCACTGCACCCAAGAATACATCAGATAACCAGTGGGTGTCTTCGGTTACTCTCGATAAGGCCACCAGTGTAGCCAGAAAATAGCATAAAACAGGTACCAGAACTTTTTCCTTATATAACTCTGATATGACCGTAGCCGTTCCCCAGGCCACAGTGGTATGCCCTGAGGGGAAGGCATCGTATGTCGAGCTATCATCGGTATAACGCTTAAAAAATCCCGAGGGGCCGTGCCAATAATCCTGACCATTATTTACCGAGGGTCTCTGCCGTCCGGTAAGATGTTTTAACAGCTGGGAAATGATCCCGGTATGGATGAAGGTCATAAGGAGTAACCTGGCCGTGTCTTTTGCCTGGCCATTCTTGAACAATAACCCTCCCAGGTAAAAACTTCCGGCAATTCCCAGATTTACCAAACCGTCACCCAGGCGGGTAACCACCGGACTGATCTTATCAACCCACCCATTCCGGGCCTGAAATTCCTTTATATCCCTATATATCTCTTCATCATTGGCAATTATAACCCCGGTGACCAGCCCCACACTTCCCCATAAAAGCCAATCGGTCCCTTTCATACGGAATGGAGAAGTCAATATGGCTGCTTGATCTTCCAACACACAGTTGAGAAAGGAATCCTTTTTTTTATCCTCTCCAAAACCACTCACAGAGTAAGAAAAAAAAGCAAACAAGGAGAACATTACAATGGTCTTTTTGGGTTTCATGCTTGTTTTCTATGTTATAAAAATAATCATTTGCTGTCAAATCATTTGTTATGGGCTTTTTCCCTGTCAAAATTACAGGACGCATCAATTTAAAAATATATTGAAATTTCTTGAACTGACATTACCCGCATAATCACTCACACTGGCCTTTATAACATTTCGACCCCTGGCCAGGTTCCGAACATCCTGAATTATTACGTGGCGCCAATCCGGATCATATTCACATTCAACCGGTTGACCATTGACCAGAACCCTCAGACTTCCGTCATTGACCCCCTTGCCTTTATCGGTAATTTTGAGAATGATTCTTTTGATCTTTGATTTGAATTTTGATCCGGTTTTGGCCAGTTTTATTTCCGGAGGATAAATATCCCGCATGAGGGCAAATATTCCCGATGCTATCACTTTTATCTTATATGTGAAATTTTTCTCATCATAAGAGGTGAATATGTATCTCCATTTCCTTCTCTTGCTATCAAACTTGAATATCCCCACCTGAAGCGGGTTTTCCACCAGCTTTGAGAATTGATAATAAACATAATCCAGAAAGGGAAAATGATAGGGATAAAGTGAGACCTGGCGCGAAAGCACTGGAAACTGTGAATCATGGTCAACAATATCGAATTTCAATACCTTTGGTTCCTTGATGGCCTTTGGAAAAAAGTCCGCCCTGAAATCATTGTCCCGGAAAGTTTGTTTTGTCTCCTGAATCAGATGAATTACCCGCAAACGGTGTGAAAACGATTTCACTATTTCATTTTCCCTTTTTAGTAAAAATTCAAGCTGGATATCATTGGCCAGGCTCAAGGGTTTAAAACAAAAATATATATTTTCAGGCCCCATAAAGGATTTCACCGATATTGATTTTTCCCCTTGAATCACATTCAATTCTGTATTTTCAGCCAGAAACCGGGGGTGATCGATCATTAAAAATATGACATCCCGGTTGATGAAGGTCTCAAACTCAATATTTTCCAGATCGATTCCATAATCCTTATCCAGACAAAACCTCCGGCTCCCATATACCACACCTTGCTTTTTAAATATGAAATCCAAAAAAAACACTTTTTCCCTGATCCCATCCAAAACCAGATTCCTGGGTTCATCAATTTCAGAGTAGTCCAGTTTCCCGGAGTACAATTTTTGCCCCTGAAAATCCAGCAAATCCAGAACTACTTCATCTGAAGATCTGGCTTTCAGTCGAATGATATCAAGTTCAATCCGGTTGTTTTTTAAGGCGAGATTTTCAATTTCGATGAGGGGCATTTCAATTTTATACAGGGTGAAAATTCCAGTCGACATATTTTCATAATTATCTTTGACCAAAACCTTACACTCATGGCGACCAGTATCCAATTGATCGAAAACACTATCCAAATCAAGTTTATTCATCTCCATTTCGAAGCCATTCTGAAAAAACAAATTGTAAAAAAAATTCCCCGAACTTGAATAAAACATATCATAAACAAAACCAAGCTGATTGTTATCTTCCCAGGCAAACCGATCAAATCGCAAACAAAACGTGTTGCGGTCATTGATATAAAGAGAGATCTCATAAGGAGCCACGTATTTGCCAGTATCAGAAATATCCCTGGTATTCAACAGCAAGTCAAATCTCCCGGTGACCACCAGCGGCTCTTTTAAATAATAAAGCGAATCACTGGCCCGGTTAAACTTAAACCAGCTTTCTCCCACCCGGCCATTGATCAATGATTCAGACTTATTCCTCAAAAGCAAAGATCTCAGAACCGGAAAATTCGAATCATTCGCTGGAAGTTTTATCAATTTAAAGGGATTGACCGCTTGATATTGAGGATCCCTAATCTCCAGATGCAGATGAGGAAAACCATAGCCGGTTTCACCGGAATAGGCAATCAAATCATCTTTTTTTACCGGAAAAGGATTTTTCAGATCATAATTTCCGAAATATTTCTTTCCGGCCGCACTCTGAACCCTTTTTACAATTTTTTCCAATGCGGGGATGAATCGATCCAGGTGAAAGAAGATCGACGTATGTCCATCATGATGTTTTAAATAAAGACCACGACCGCTTCCCCGTTTAACCATCCGTATCTTCACCACTTTACCATCGGCCAGGGCATAAACCGGATATCCGGTTTTTTGGTAGGTACGGAGATCTATTCCGGCATGAAAATGACTGTTGCGGAATTCCTGGAATGAACTGCTATAACCATTATTGATATTCAGAGGCCAACGATATTTTTCAACCTGGACTTCTTCTGCAAAAAATAAAACAGGCAGAAGCCACAGAAAGATTGAACAGATTTTTAACATCAGGGGAAATTTTAACCAATTTCAAGCTTAAGCGCAAGAATGATGGGGACGATTCAATAATATTTATATGGTTTCTTTATCCGTTTTTTTCTTCTTCATCAATTTCTTTTTGATCTTTTCGAGTTCTTTTAACATATTAGCTTCTTCGTTTTTGAATTTTTTTCTTTCTTCACTGATACGTTTTTGGTCTTCCTGAATTCTCTTCAATTCTTTTTGAAAAGTTTCTTCAAGCTTTTTATTCAGCAGGTTGATATCGATTTCAATTTTCTTTAATTCCCTTTCCGATATGTTTTTGGCACCCTGATTCAGGCGGTTTATTTCAGTTCTCAGTTTTTCCAGTTGTTGCCTTAAAATATTATTGAACCTGCTCGAATAGGAATCCCCCAGGTACCTGGAAAAGAAATCCGATTTTGACAGAAATTCCCTCCAGCTCACATATTCATCTTTTACCACATCGGGAATAATGCTCACTTTTTTAAATTTTCCATCCCGGTAAAAACCGATTTGAATGGATTCTCTATCCCCTATCTCATTCAGTGCATTTCGAATATCAGAAAGGGTTCTGACCGGTTTGTCGTTGGCCCGGGCAATAATGTCACCTTCAAAGAGGCCTGTTTTTTGAGCAGCACTTTTCTGATACACCTTTGAAATCATCAGTCCGTACCCCTCTTTCACTTTGAATCTCCTGGCCAGTTCCGCGGTAATCTCCATCACATCAACACCCAGTTTTTTTGATCCCCTTCGATAAAAAACGAAATCCTTTGGCTGGGGTAATTTGCCGTACATCTCTGAAATACCCAGGGGCGACTCTGAAATCCGGATGCGAAAATCCCCCACCTGGTAATACTTCATTGGTTTCGCCTCTCCGATTTTTACCTGCATTGTTTTGCGCTCTTCATTGCGCAATACGTTGATCTTCACAACTTTACCGGGGGGAATGGACCGGATGATACGGCTCACATCTGAATTGTCCTTTACCCTGTTTCCATCTATCGAGAGAACCACATCATTTTTTTTCAAGCCTGCTTTCCGGGCAGGTGAATTATCGAATACGGCATTGATCCTGACCATCCGCCCGGCTTTTTTAGACTGTATGGAAACTCCCAGCCAGCCTCTCTTTATCTTACCGTGCTTTTCCAATTTACCGGCAATTTCCATGACTTTTTGAATGGGAACGGCATAACACATATTTTTGTTTCTCAACTTCGGGCTGCGCAGTATCAATTCACCTTCATGATCAATAATGGAGATATCTGGTTCCATAGCAATTCCAAACCGGCCCCGAATGACAGCAACCAGTTCACCCTTTTTATTAACCACTGCACCGCCGGAGGCTCCGGGAAAAACCGGGGCGTTCAAGATCATTCCCTGATCAGAAATAGTGCTGACAATTCCCTGAATTATGGAGGGGAACTTGTTATAAAAAACCCCGACCAAGGCAATCCAATCCCCCACATCCAGCTTGGACGATTTCTTAATGGGCTTCATGATGTCTTGATCCAATTTCAACAGAATAAGAGAATACCGCCGATCTTCCCCCAGGATTTTGGCATTAAAACGACGACCCTCAATTGTTTCTATATATATCTTATCAAAAGCATGCCGGGTAATCAGTGTGCTGGTCAAAATCAAATCAGAGGCAATGGCAATACCAGTGGCAACATATTTTCTGTGATTTTCAGAAATCACCTTGACCAGGGAAGGGGACACACTATTCTTTATCCATTTTATTTCCTTTTCAAATTGCTCGATTTTTCGCTCGGAAAAAATCGAACTGACCAATACCGGAATAAATAAGAATAATATGATTGTTTTTTTCATCAAAGCCCTCTCATTAAAAAAGAGACTCTTTTTCTTGGTTTCTGGTTTCATATAGGATAGATGGATCTTTTTATCATAAAGTTTCATATTATTACAATGAAAAGATTATTATCAAAACTCAAGTTGAACCCGGTAATCAATAATAATACCATATACTCTGGTATTCCTCAATATCTTCTCCCCTCTGGGATAACTTCTCCAGATAGCTTTTAATGGAAACATCGGTATAAATATATGAATCCACCTTTCGGATATTTTTTTCCCAGGGATGAAAGGCATACACCCTCCTTCCATCCGGGCGTATTGAGATAAGCTCATGATCCTGCCAGGACCGCATATGATTCTTGCCTAAAAAAGGGACATTGAAAACCGGTTCATCCGAGCGGTAGATTCCGGGAATGAGCCTGGCTTCTTCTTTTCTTTCCTGGAGAATTCTGGCAATGGGTACCGCATAATCAATCATTTCAGATTTTCCCTTTAAATTGAAAGTATAATAAGGATCAACCCCGATCATTTTAAGCCCGATTCGCAGGGCTACGGTTTCAAAACGCCTGCTGTTGGCAAAAGTATAAACCTGCTGATTGTAGGTATTGATTCCTTTTTTCCTCAATTTATCAATGGCCACCGCGGATTCACGATTTATTTCATAGGGGTGGGAAAAATGGGTGACCAGGCAAATAAAACGTTGATAAACCTGATTACATTCGGCCAAAATGTCAATTAACTCATCATTGATCCGCTGGGGAACCGTTATGGGAATTCGGCTGGCTATTCTTATGCTTCTCAGATGCGGGATCGAGGACAAACTGGATAGAAATTGCCTCAATACCGAATTGGACATGATCAGCGGATCACCTCCGGTTACCAGCAGATCCATTATTTGATCGTGCCGGGAAATCCATTTCACCGCCTTTTCAATATCCTTTTTTAACACCTGGGCACCTTTCTCAAAGGGGGATTTGATCTCCCAGTTTCTCTGACAATACACACAAATCTGGGGGCAGGTATCATAGGGCTTAACAATCGCTACTTTTACGTACCGTCGGGTTACATGATCAACCGGAGATGTATCATGCTCCCGCATGAAATCAAAAGCAAAGGATCGGTCGTTCTGGTGAGAGATCATGGCTTTTACATATTCCTGAGGGGGGAAAACCTGGCGTCGAACCGCATAATCATAGGGGCTGGGATTTTCATCCATCAGGTGAAGATAATGGGGAGTAACTCCAAAGGGAATATTATTTTCAATAGCCAGGAGAATGGCTTGTTCCTGAGTAGCGGTGATATTCACAATTTTTCGTAATTTCTCAAGCCCTTTCTTGCTCTTTATGACATTTCTGAATTGCCACATATAGTCATTCCAGTCATCTTCTGTGGCTTGAAACACATCCAGAATTCGTTTCCTGTTTTCCTTTCTCCTCTTCTCAATATCGGGTTGAAGTCCATCTGGATATCGAACCAAAGATTCATCGATCTTCTCACCTATCAGGTCGAGAAAATCAGATCTTCTTTTGGCCGCTTCCCGACCGCTGTATTTCTCAAAATCAGGGCTTACAATTCCTTCTATCAGATAAGAGGGATAAACCTTGGCATTTCCCTTTATGGCCCTGAATAAATGTTCAAACTCATCGATGAAATCATCGGCCACCTGGCTGTCACCATCCCTGGAGGCCTTCCATAGAAATTCCAGAGGGGATGTCTCGGCAATTCTTTCATACCTCCTGGAGAGAAGATTCTTTAAGACCGATAAAGAATGTTTGAATAAAATGAAATCGGCATTGGAGAGTTCGAAATAATCATTTCTAAAAGCCATTTCAGATGAATTCAGGTAATTCATCATCTTGTGGCGGGCCGAATCCAGGCTCTTGCTTTCTTTCAAGAGTTGATAAATATCCGGGGCAACATGCCAGCATTTTTTCCATCTTTTGTGATAAATCTTGGTACTATCATACATGAATGATTCTCCAGTTGAAAACACAACTCAATAACATTTATCATAAACCATTTTTCGCGGAAAATCAAATTTATCCCGCTTAGAGCCCGGCAAGCAATTCAAATGTGACATTACCGGACAGGCCACACTTTACATATTCCGGAATAAATAATAGAATGTGAGCATGGAGATAAGAGAACAGCTGGAGAGGAATGAAGAGCGGTTGGATCCCAGAGCAGCCAAAAGCAAAAATAGCCATAAACAACGATTGGAAAAAAAATCACCGGTTCGAACCGAATTTCAACGCGATCGGGATCGGATACTGCATTCCAAGTCTTTTCGAAGGTTAAAGCATAAAACCCAGGTTTTCATAGCCCCGGAAGGAGATCATTTCAGAACCCGCCTGACCCATACCCTGGAGGTTAGCCAAATAGCCAGGACCATTGCCAAGGCGCTGAATATGAATGAAGATCTTACCGAGGCAATTGCCCTGGGGCATGATATCGGGCATACACCTTTCGGTCATATCGGAGAGAAAGTGCTGGATGAACTAACCGAATCCGGATTCAGGCACAATGAACAGAGCTTAAGGGTAGTCGACAAAATTGAATACAATGGTAAAGGCCTCAATCTGACCAATGAAGTCCGTAATGGCATCATTACCCATTCTAAGGGTATGGGACCGATCTTTGGGGAAGATATCTCAACATTACCAAAAACCCTGGAGGGTCAAATTGTACGAATTTCCGATTTGATTGCCTACGTCAATCACGATATCGATGATGCCCTCAGGGCCGGAGTGATTAGTGAAAAAAACATTCCGTTATCCAGCCAAAAATTGTTGGGAAAAACCTTTGCCAAGAGAATCGATACCATTGTTGTTGATGTCATTAAAAAGAGTATCCAGAACAACCTGAAAACCATTTTGATGTCCGAAGAAATTCTGGATGAACTGGTTTTATTACGTGAATTTCTCTATCAGAGAGTCTACTGGCGGAAGGAGAGGGAGCAAAACCGGGAAAAAATTCGGAAAATATTGCTTACCATTTTTGACTGGATACAAAATCAACCTGAACAATACATATATCCTTTTCCGGAAAATGATCCGGTTGAACGACGGATTATCGATTTTATTGCCGGCATGACCGACCGCTACGCCATCACTTTATTCAGAGAAATAACCCTCCCCACCCATATTTATTAAATTCAAACTGATTCTAAAAAGTAACCGTTCAGCTATTGACAGGGTTTTAACAACATGAGAGAATTTGCTTTTAAGACATCGTAAACCGTTTGGGCAAAACAATGAAAGAAGAAATTATCGCTAAGGACTTGTTGGAAATATTGGCCTGCCCCGAGTGCCAAGTTGATGTGGAACCCATTCAGTATCAGCCGGGCAAATACGGATTGAAATGTCGGAAATGCCAGCGCATCTACCCCATCGAAGATGGAATACCGGTCATGCTGGTAGATGAAGCCATTCAAATCAAAACCTGATTGGTGGAAAAAACTCTATTTATCCGACTTCGATTGCTGGGAGATATCATTTTCACCATTCCGGCTGTTCAATTGTATAAAAATCACTATCCGGACCATGACCTTTATTATGTTGTCGAAGAAAAATTCAGAGAGATTGCCGAACTGATTCCCGGTATCCATGAAGTTCTGGTTGTACCCCATCGGATGGGGTTGAGGAAGCTCATGGACTTCAGAAAGCAGGTGAAAAGCATTGGATTCAATCAGGTGGTCGATTTTCATTCCGGACCCAAAAGTGCACTGCTCACTTACCTGTCCGGTATTAAAATCCGGATCGGATACCGTACACCCAACCGAAATTATGCCTACAACCGGTTGACCTCACGAAAAATTTATGATTCCCCCACCCATTCTACCTTCAACCAGGCCATGCTTCTTGAACATTTGAATATCGTAATCGATCAAAATATTCAGAATATTCCCGCTTATCCGCCCATTACAATCCCGGCTGAATCCGTTTCAGATCATGTCCGGGACAGCTTATCAAAACAAAAAAAAGTGGTTATTCACCTGGGGGCCGGGAATCGTTTCAGAGATTGGGGAATGAAAAATTTTTCGTCCTTGATCGAAAAACTGGTTCAAGAGAATTGTTGTATTTACCTGATCGGAAATACAGATATTGAAAAAAAAAGGGGGGAAATACTGAAAAACAGATTTCAGGTCATCAATTTTACCGGAAAACTATCAATCAAAGACACCTTGTATTTGATTGATGAATCCGATATCTACGTGGGATTTGATTCCGGACCGCTTCACCTGGCCTCGCTGACGCGAACACCTATCGTGGCCATGTACGGTCCCAACATCCCAGAAATCAGTGGGCCCTGGAGAAAACATGACCTGACCATTATTCAAGTCGACTTGGATTGCAGGCCATGTTCTCAAAGAAAGTGTATTTATGATACAATAAGGTGTATTAACGATATTGAGGTAAATCATGTTTATGAAGCAGTTAAAAGCCATATTGGATAACCTGTTCGATCTTGAAAAATCGGCGTCATTCTATATGCTGACCGCCTTTCTCTTTTTCATTCAATTATCAATTTTTGTCTGTTACCTCATTTTTTGCTACTTGATTCTGGGCTTGGTTTTTTATTCCATAAAAAACAGGAAACGACCTCCCATGCCGTCATATTTTGTCTATTTCATATTTTTCATCCTTTTCACCTTAATCTCCACTATATTTTCAATTGACAAAATCAACAGTTTGAAGGACAACAAAGCTATTTTTATCTTTCTACTGATTCCCATATTCATGTTGGTCATCAATTCCAGGAAAAAATTGATCTTTAGCCTGATCACACTTTTAATCTCTGCCCTTCTATCCTCTCTGGTTGGTATCTTTGACATCATTAAACAGGGAATCTCACTTGACCATCGGCTGAAAGGGTTCACCTCTCATTGGATGACATATTCCGGACTGCTGATGTTCATATTTATTTTCTTTTTTGTCTATATTTTTTATGAAAAGAAAAAAAACCACAGGCTGCTTTTTTTTGTTTCACTGATTATTTTGCTGGCAACCATACTGTTCTCTCAAACTCGTTCAGTATGGGTGGGTATTGGTTTTTCCCTATTTTTATTCCTGGTCTTTTTCAAACCCAAAACACTTTTCTATCTGATCCCGGCTGTGTTTATTTTAATTTATTTCACCCCCGAATCGGTAAAGCAGAGAATGTATTCGATTATTGACCTGAAAAATCATTCCAACCAGGACCGGATACACATGATTTACACCGGTTTCAATATTTTTAAAGCTTACCCGCTTACCGGAGTTGGCAGTAACAATATTGAGAAAGTCTATCCCGATTACCAGCACCCTTCGGCTGCCCAAACCAATCCCCATCTTCACAATAATTTCCTGCAGATTCTGGCTGAGAGAGGTATTTTTACCCTGATCAGTCTGCTGGCGGCATTTATTGCCGTTTTGATCGGTTTGATTGTCAAGGTAAAACGTTCTAAGAATCTTGATAAAGCAATTGCTACCGGCGCCCTCTTTGTTTTTATCGGCTTTTTGGCGGCCGGTTTGTTTGAATACAATTTCGGTGACTCTGAAATCAAATTCCTGCTATTCTATTTTATCAGTATCCCCTTCATTCCCCATATCAATCTAAATCGAGATAACCATGATCAATCAAAAGCGATTTGAAGAGATTTCATCCCGTTTTAAAAACAAAAAGATTTTAATATACGGAGATATCATTCTGGATCGGTATATTTTCGGAAGTGTCAGTCGAATATCCCCTGAAGCACCGGTCCCGGTCTTGAAAATTCACCATGAAGAATGCAGACTGGGAGGTGCCGGCAATGTATGTGCCAATCTTCATGCCCTGGGTGCAACCGCGATTCTTCTGGGTGTTACGGGAAACGATTTATACTCGAAAGAGATTTCAAAACTCAAATATAAAAACAACCTGATACAAACCAATCCCGCCAACAAGACCTTGGTCAAAACCAGGGTCATTTCCCAGCGTCAGCAAATCGTCAGAATTGACCGGGAGGAAGGGATCCACTTGACCCCTGAACTGGAAGCTGAGATCATCAATTCCATCAATCAGCTCCATTTGGATGGAATCATCGTATCTGATTATGCCAAGGGTACGGTGAACAAAAAAGTAATGGAATTTTTAAAAAAAAAAGCAAAATCAAATCAGATCCCGATTATTGTGGATCCCAAGCCACCCAATTTTGATCTTTATGATTCCATCCATGGAATTACCCCCAACATAAAAGAAGCCGAACAAATTATCAATAAAAAAATTCAATCAGACCAAGATGCGGTCAAGGCAGCCAAAATCATCCGCAAAAAATTCAAGACCTCTTTTTCAATGATCACCCGGGGAGATCAAGGAATGACCGTATCAGAAGTAGGAGCAAAGACTTTCCATGTTCCGGCCATCACCCACGAGGTATTTGATGTCACCGGTGCCGGTGACACTGTTGTTTCGATGCTGACTCTATCACTGGTTTCCGGTGCCAGTCTGAAAGAGGCTGCATTTCTGTCCAATGCAGCTGCCTCAATCGTCATCGAAAAAGTCGGAACCTCCCAGGTGCAGGTGGATGAACTTCGGGAACGCCTTCATTTCTTAACAAACCGGTAGTATGATGTTGATTTCATAGTCAGCTGTCGGACTGATTACTCATTTTAATCTGTAACGAATTGCTGAAAATTTACCTGATTTACCCTATACTATTCAAGTAGGAGAACATGAATATGTGCGACAATCTACGGTCATACGATCGATTGAACTCATTGACAGCAACAGTATGAAATGATAAAATGAGCTTTAATTCATCAAGATTGAAGAAATATAATGAAAACAATTGAATGTCGGAATATTAGTAAATCATTTAAAAAGAGAACCGTTGTAAAAAATATTTCCATTCTTTTGAAACAGGGTGAAATTATCGGATTATTGGGTCCAAACGGAGCCGGAAAAACCACCACCTTTTTCATGATCCTGGGAATTCATAAACCGGACAGCGGTAAAATCCTACTCAACAACCAGGACATGACAAATTATCCGGTTTACCTCAGAGCCCGAAAGGGAATCAGTTTTTTACCCCAGGAACCTTCAATTTTCAAAGGTCTCACCGTACGGGAAAACATTCAGGCCATTCTTGATATTAATAAGAACCAGTATAAGATTGATATCAATAAGACACTTAATGAAATGGGACTGGGTCAACTGAAGAACCAAAAAGCATATATGTTGTCCGGTGGGGAAAGAAGAAGACTTGAAATTGCCAGGTCTCTTATACTGTCGCCGGATTTCCTACTATTGGATGAACCATTTGCCGGAATCGACCCCATTCAGATCAAAGAAATTCAAACCCTGATTCAATCCTTTAAAGAAAAAGGCCTGGGAATCATTATCACGGATCATAATGTCAGGGAAATCTTGAAAATTACCGAAAGGTCATACATTATTAATAAAGGAAAATTGATTTTTCATGGTGATTCCAAAACCCTGATTAATGACAAAAAGGTTAAGGCGGAATATCTGGGAAAACAATTCAGGTGGAATTAGATGTCGATCAAACTCACTTTAAAAATCGCCCCCAATCTGGTATTGAATCCGGTGGTTCATACTTTTCTTGAATTTCTACCCCTGAACAGAGTCGAATTCGCCGAAAAGATAAATAATGAAATCGAAGCCAACCCTATGCTGGAAATCGATTCGACCGGTGAAAACATTGAAAAAGATGACACCGAAATCAATGATTTTGAAAAAAAAATGGAGAGAGCTGACACATCCTTTCTCACTAAATACGTGGATAATGGATTTTTCAAACCGGATCCGAACGCACTGGATAAAAACCGGGTCATCGAACTGTTTACCGCTTCAGAAGTCACTATGGCAGATCATCTGCTGCACCAGGCCATGTCCGTTTTCACTCCGGAAGAACTGCAAATTGCCAAACATGTTATCTACAACTTGAACAAGGGTGGATATCTGGATGTTGCCATCGAATCCATTGCTTCTGCGATTAACACCACTCCGGAGGAAATTGAAAGACTGCGCAACATCATCAAGAATTTTGATCCGCTGGGCTCCGCCTCCAGAACCCTTAAGGAATGTTTACTGACCCAGGTCAATGATTCCCCGGAAAATGAAAAACTGAGAACCCTGATTGAACATCACCTGGAAGATCTCTCCAAATCCAAATATACGGATATCATGAAACAGCTCAACATTGATAAGGAAGCACTATCAGAATTATTAAATGACCTGAAGCGGTTAAACCCCAGACCGGGCCGGGATTTTGAAGACCAAAACATCGATTACGCAGAAGTGGATTTGATTCTGTACAAGGAAAACAATCAGTTTAAAATAAAGTACATCGAAGAAGGCATGCCCCGTTTGTTGCTATCAAATTATTATGATAAGATGCTGGACAGGTCGTGTGATAAAAAAACAAAATCATATCTCAGGGAAAAATATCGAAACGCCCAATTGTTCATCGAAGGAATCGAATTGCGGAAATCCATGATTGTGAAGATCGCCGAGTATCTGGTGGATTATCAGAAGGATTTTTTGGAATTCGGCAAAAAATGGAAAAAACCCCTGACCATGAAGGATGTGGCCATGGCATTGAATTATAACGAATCTACCATATCCAGGTCTGTCAGTAATAAATTTATTGCCTCCGATAGCGGTCTCATCAAATTGAAAAGTTTTTTTTCATATGGAATCATAGGAGAATTCGGATTCAAGCATTCAGTCGAAACCATTAAGGATAAATTGAAAAAGATCATCAGGCAGGAAAACCAAAACCATCCACTTTCTGATCAGGAAATCTCTCAAAAAATGAAGGATCTGGGCATCCGTATCTCAAGGCGTACCATTCGAAACTACCGTGACGAGATGAATATTTCCAATTCATCAAAGAGAAGGGAAGAACACAAGTTAAGAGGAGTATAAAATGAGACCTAACTTTACCACCAAGAATGTCAAATTTTCCGGCGGGCTCAAAGCCTATACTGAAAAGCAATTAAAGGGTATTGAAAAAATAAGCGGAGATATAATCAGTTCTAAAATTATCGTCAGTGAAGAAAAATTCATTTTTAAAGTAGAAATAATCCTGAAAACAAAAACCCACAATTATCATGCTCAGCATAAAGACCGGATTCTCAAACAGACACTCAGAAAAACATTGAATATCCTGAAAGCTCAAGCCAAAAAAAACAAGGAAAAATTAAAAAAAGAGAAAAAAAGAACCGCCCCCAAAAGAGACTTTTTGCTGAGGAAAAAGAGTCCGGTTGTCAAAAATCTCGATTCTCCCCGACTCACCCTATCGAAAAATTTTTCCAAAAAACCCTACTCCATCGAAGAGGCTATATTTTTTCTGACCGAAAGCGGGGAAAATGCCTTCATGTTTATTAATTCCGAAACCGATAAAACATCGGTCGTGTTTTTCAACAGTCACAACGAAATCTCCATCATTGAAGCCAACTAAAAGTGAAAATCTATAATATTCTGAAACCAGAGTTAATCAAAATTGATTGCCAGAAAACCACTACCCAGGATTTGCTTCAGGAGATCATTCATGATTTGAAGGAGAAAAAATTCATTTCAAATGACAAGCTCATTCTCAATAAACTGATAGAGCGTGAGAAACTGGGTTCTACCTCAATAGGCAATCATTCCGCTGTCCCCCATACCAAAATTAAAGGATTGAAAGAACCCCTCCTTTTTATCGCCATATCAAAGGGGGGCATTCAATATCATGAAAATGATAAAGAACCGGTCCATTTAATCATTTTAATTCTTTCTCCCAACGAATCTCCGATCATTCACCTTCAAATTTTGGCTGCCGCCGCTTCCCTGATAAAAAAATCAACGCATTTAATCAAAGATGTGATTTCAATAAACACAGCGGAAGAATTGATAAGCATCGTTAAAAAACACGAAACCACCAATGACTAAAAACAACCAGGAACTAGAAATCCGGGAACTGATCACCCAGGGAAATATCGACATAACCAATGTGTACAACAAAAAATATTTATCCAATATGATCAGGCATCCCAGATCGCAAAGACCAGGACTGGCCCTGGCCGGTTATTTCAAATATCTGGAAAGGGATCGCATCCAAATTTTCGGAAAAACCGAAATTGGTTATCTGAACCAATTGAATCCGGAAGAAAGACAGAGGCAGTTAACAAACTTCTTCACACTCAAGATAGCCGGAGTTATCATCTCTGAAAACCAGGATGTCAGTCAGTTTATCATTCCCAGTGTTCAACGCTATAAAACCCCTGTTTTAATCTCCAAATTGAGAACCTCTCTGTTAGTATCGAGAATATCCACCTTTCTGTACCGGCAATTTTCGAAGAAAATCAGAGTGAACGGAGTTTTGATGGACATCAATGGAATCGGAACCTTGATAAAAGGTGACTCCGGGATCGGAAAGAGTGAAACGGCACTGGAATTGGTTAATAAAGGAAACCAGCTCATATCCGATGACCTGATTGAATTTTATCTGAATTCAAATGACGAACCGGTGGGGCGGTCCATAGACCGAATAAAAAAATGGATTGAAGTCAGGGGACTTGGGATCATCAATATTGCCGATATTTATGGAATCGGAGCCTTGATGGATGAGAAAAAACTTGATCTGGTCATTAACTTGGAAAAATGGAGTCCCAAAAAGAAATACGATCGATTGGGTGAAGGAAACCTGTATTATAAAATCCTGGGCAAGGATGTTCCCATGTTTACACTTCCGGTAGCCTCGGGTCGAAACCTGTCCACATTGATTCAGGTAGCGGTAAAATATTTTATTTCCAGGAAAATTGGAAGCCCGTCTTTTCTCGAACATATTTACAACCAGGACAAGGGCAAGTAAATAAGGAATGGAGTCATCATAAATGATTAAGAGTTTGGTCATCACCCACGGGAAGCTGGGAGAAGAATTGATAAGGGTATCTGAAAAGATACTGGAAAAAAAGCTGGACATCGATTGCATGGGTTTTGATTGGCAGGAAGACGGAAGTGGCATCATCAATAAGCTAGAGGCATATTTGAACAAAAATAAAAAACATCAGATCATTATATTTACGGATATGTTTGGTGGTTCGCCCTCAAACATCTGCCTCCGATATATAAACCCCAATGTTGAGGTTATAACCGGGATCAACCTTCCCGGAATGCTAAAATACTTAACCTATAAAAATAAGGATTTAAGCTTCAAGGAACTGGTCAAAACCATAAAAAACGGTATGATTGAAGGAATAAATATCATAGGGGAATACTTAGGAGAAAAGAAAAATGATTAAACGTGAAATTGAAATCACCAATAAATTGGGTCTTCATGCCCGGGCAGCAGCCAAACTGTCGCATTTGGCAAACACCTTCAACTCTGATATCTTTTTGATATATGATCAAGATAAAGTCAATGCCAAAAGTCTTCTGGGGATCCTGACCATGGCCGCATCAATTGGAAACAACATTACCATTGTGGCCCAGGGAAAGGATGAAGAGAAAGCAATAAAAAAAATTACCGAACTTTTTCACAATAAATTTAATGAAGAAAATTAAGGGTAAACCGGTTTCAGCCGGGATTGTCACCGGGAAAGCACTGGTACTCAATTCACAGAAAGAAATTATATTTAGAGAAAAAATTAGTAAAGATGAAATCGAAAATGAAATCAAAAGACTGAACAACGCAGTAAAAAAAACGAGAGCTCAACTCAAGAAAATATATCATAATTTACAGAAGGTCATGGGGAAGGATTCTGCCCTGATTATTGAAACCCAATACCAATTATTAAAAGAGGGCAACCTGCTCAATAATATAAATGATTTAATTACCACAGACCTGGTCAAAGTGGAATGGGCCATTAAAAATGTTGAAAAGAAATATATTGATTTTTTTAATAATATCCCTGACCTGGCCTTTCGGGAGAAAGGAAATGATATCTCCGATCTTTTGAACCGATTAATGGACAATCTGAAAAAGAGCAGGGGCGACATCATTGCCAATATAGAGAATGTCATTCTGGTGGCAGACGAAATACCCCCTTCTATTGCTGCCAATATCATTTCAAAGGGAAAATTACTTGGACTCATTCTGAATCAGGGCGGTGAAACCTCCCACAGTGTCATTCTGGCCCGCACATTGGAAATCCCGACTATCTTGGATACGCAAAATGCCACAGATATCATCGCCAATGATGATTTTCTGATTGTGGACGGACTCACCGGTGAAATCTATATCAATCCCGGCAAAAATCTTATATCCAAGTTTTCCACCAAAAAGGAAAAATATCAGGTATACAGAGAACGACTGAAAGATGTCATAAAATTGCCTGATATCACCAAAGACAAGCATCGATTTAACCTTCTGGCCAATATTGAGCTTCCCTTTGAAAGTGAGATCGTACAATCATACGGGGCCAAGGGGATAGGATTATACCGAACTGAATTTCTGTTTTCTGATTCCTCGATCGTATTATCAGCCAAACAACAGTATCTAATTTACAAAAATATTGCTCAGAATGTTTTTCCGGATCCTCTGGTAATCAGGACCTTTGATGTGGGGAGAGATAAAAATTACTCTTATTTTAAATCGGTTTCCGAACCCAATCCGGCTTTGGGCAACATGGCTGTGAGGCTACTTTTAAAAGAAAAGGAACTATTTAAAACCCAGATAAAAGCCATTTTGATGGCCAATGAAAGCGGAAATATAAAAATCCTATTCCCCATGATCACCGAAATCGAAGAGATTCATTCCGTGAGAAACCTCATAGAAGAAGCCAAGCAGGAACTTAAAAATGAAAACAACACCCCCAAAAAGAAAATTGAAATTGGGATCATGATTGAAGTCCCGGGTGTCATTGAGATCATCAAATATTTGAAGGAAGAAGTTGACTTTTTTTCCATCGGCACCAATGATCTGATGCAATATCTCCTGGCTGCAGATCGAAACAATGCAGCCGTCACCTATCTATTGAATCCCTTTCATCCGGCCATCATTCAAACCCTGATAAGGTTGAAAAAGGAAATAGATAAAATGGGCAAGAAAGTAACCGTATGCGGAGAGATTGCCGGTAAGACCTTTACCGCACTCATGCTGCTGGGAATGGGTTATACTGATTTTTCCATGAACCCCATGTCAATCCCCGAAATCAAGCGAGTATTTACCAAAATACATTTTGGCCATATAAAAAAGATTGTCAATCAATTATCAAACTTCAGTTCAAAAACCGAAGCCGAGGAATATTTTATCGAAACCCTGCTGAGGAAATACCCGGATCTGTTTATCAAGCAAGCCGTATTTTAAAAAGAATGGATAGCATAATTTTCAACGAAATTTCCAAAAAAATGTGGAAAACTGCAAGTAAAAAATCAGCGAATCCATGTCATAGCTAAATCTTCTTGGATTGCACACTTTTCATATTCAATAAAGGCGTATATATCATCTTTTATGGTAAAAGGATGATTTATCGGTAAAACCATATATTAAGACATTGCGTATAATTAAATTTGGACAAATCAAACCAAATAAAAAAGGAGTCAGAATGAAAAAAATATTTTCTTTTTTTGTCCTGATGGCCATATTTATTCAGTTATTTGGCGATCAACCGTTGACAGTAGCCGAGCGTTCCAATTTTCAACAAACTTCTTCATATCAAGACGTAATGGATTTTATTTTCGAATTGCAAAAGAAATCGGATAAGATTGTCGTTACCCAATTGACCAGTTCATTTGAAAGCCGAATGATTCCCCTTGTGATTGTCAGCCTGGAAGGAATCCGGAATTTATTGGAGCGATCTATTCATTACAAGCCGGTCGTCCTCATTAATGCCAATATCCACGCCGGGGAAGTAGAAGGTAAGGAAGCCACCTTGATGTTGTTGCGAGATGTGGCCTTTAACCGTCTGGATAATTTTTTAAAGAACCAAATCATTCTAATGCTTCCCATTTTTAATCCCGATGGGAATGAAAAAATGGGATTGAACAGAAGGGACAATGGTCCTGAAAAAGTAGGGGTTCGCTACAATGGCCAGTATCTGGATTTGAACCGGGATTTTCTCAAATTGGAATCTCCCGAGGTAAAAGCACTTGTGAAGTTATTCAACCAGTGGGATCCGGTTCTGTTCATCGATCTGCATACCACCAACGGTAGTTATCACCGGGAGCCAGTTACTTATTCCACCCAGATCAATCCCAATATTGACAACTCTCTGAGTGACTACATGTGGAATGAATTATTCCCTGAAGTATCCAGAACCTTGAAGGTAAAATACGGGTATGACAGCGTGCCTTATGGAAATTTTGTTGACCGTTTCCACCCTGAAAAAGGCTGGAGAAATTGGGCTCTGGATGCCCGTTTTAGTTTCAATTATTTCGGATTGCGAAATCGGTTTTCCATTTTAAATGAAAATTATTCCCATGCGGATTTCAAGACCAGGGTCATGTCCTGCTATTGTTTTTTAAAAGCCACCCTGGAATATTCCAACACCCATATCCAGAATATGCAGCAGAAAGTGTTACAGTCTGACCTGAATACAAAATCCAGTTACCGGAACAATTCATTCGTTTCCGAGTCAAAAACCGAAAAATTGTTTAATATCAAACTGAAGAGTTATCGCTTTGAAAAAGAAAAAATTAAACCCGAAGACAAAAAAAAATACCCGCCCTGGACAGGAGATTACCGGGTGAAAAAAATCGATGAACCAGTTGACTATGACCTTCCCTATTTTATCAGACCGGTTGCTATCAAATCGGCCCCATTGCCGGAAGCTTACATCCTGCTGCCCCACCATCCACACATTGTTGAAAAAATCAAATCACACGGAATCATCATCGAAAAAATCAGAACCGGTTTTCAGACCACCATTGAAGAAATTGTCATTGATAAAATAAAACCGTCCAGCCAAATCTACCAGGGCCATATCCGCCTGAAGTGTCAGGTCCACTACCAAAAACAAACCAGATCGATCCCAGCCCAATCATATTTCATATCCATGAAACAACCCCTGGCCAGATTGATCCCCATCCTGCTGGAACCGGAATCACAAGACAGTCTGGTTAGCTGGGGGTTTTTCAACCGGGAAATCGTTTCACAGTGGCTTAACCAGCCCCGGCCCTACCCGGTTTACCGTTTACCCCTTGTTCTGCCGGGAGTTGAGCGCTATCAGGATTGAGATAGAAATGAACGATTGAGTCAAAAATGGACAGGCCTGAAATACCGGATATGATCAAATTTCAAATGTTAAAAAAAGTCAGTTTGATTTTTTTAGTGACTCGATTATATATTGTCAGGCATTGACAATTCATGTAGAATCATCGATAATTTCTGCTGATTAAAAAATATTTTCACTAACCCGATTAAAAATCATCAAATGAAAAAAATAATTGGTTTTATAGTATTGATTCTCATGGTATTCTATTCCCCTCTGCTTTTTCCAGCAAATTCTCATGTTGATGAAACCGCTCCCGAATCAAGTGATTCCGACAAGAAAGATGATGAAAAATCTGAAAAAAAGAATGATCCATTGCTCAAAGGTTTTGCAAAAGATCACGGCAGGATATGGGTATCTCCCTTCCGGATAAAAGGCACCCAGTGGCTGGTATGGGGAAGCGTGGCCCTGGTCACCGGCATATTAATTGCTAATGATGAGGCCATCTATAATAACATAAAAGATTATCAAAATGAACATGAATGGGTAGACAAGGCAAGCCCCATCTTTTGCGATTTGTGTGAGGGATATCCTTTTCCAATTGCAGGATTATTTCTTGCCGGGGGTTTGTTATTCAAGGATAAAAAAATGGTTGAAACCGGTTCACTGGCCATTCAAGCAATGCTACATTCATTTGTTGTTGTTCAAGCCGTAAAACACCTGACCGGCAGGCAACGACCATCCTGGGATGAAGGTAAGGATGAGTGGTATGGACTATCCGGTTTCCTTAAGCGATATGAAGCCGGACAGTGGGCAAAATACGATGCTTTTTTTTCAGGACATACGGTAACCATCTGGTCCCTGGCCACAGTAATTGCCCATCAATACAATAAAACCCCTTTCATCCCAATTATCTGTTATTCACTGGCAACACTCGGTGGTATGGCCACCATAACCGAGGATTTGCACTGGATCTCAGATGTATTCCTCGGGGCTGTAGTGGGATATGCCATCGGGCGGTTTGTGGTGAAAAGAAGGAGCCGCCACTGGAATATACTTCCTTCTCTTCATAAGGATGGAGCCGGAATCGGGGTCAGTTACGTTTTCTAAAGAAAGTTATTGCCTGCTTTGCTATTCAATAAAAAAAATAGTGTCCCCTATCTTTACATCCAGTTCTTTGCAGCGATTGGCCCTTATTTCGAGAACATACCTGGCCGGCAGTTTAGAAATATAACTGTCACACGGATCACCTTGGCAGGGGGGAACATTGTTAAATATTTCAATTATTTGTTTCTCTTCATTTAAAAAAATGATATCGAGACGAACCAGCATATTTTTCATCCAAATTCCCTGAATCTCTTGCTTATCAAAAACCAGCAACATCCCGTAATCATTTGCAATGGCCTTTCTGAACATCAAGCCCTTGATTCTCAACTCACGGGTATCGGCCACTTCAACCAAAAATTTTGCTGATCCGATATAGAGAGGAATGAACCTGGCCTGCGAATACAATAAGCCGGCCAGTAGAATTAAAACCCAAAACTTACTTTTCATATCAATGGAACAAAAGAAACCCCGATTAAGGTCTTTTCCCTTATTTGCCCATCCTTTTTTTTGTATTGGACCAATTGTTGAAAAAAATTTCCGACCGGAGCAACCGCTATCCCGTTTTCTGTCAGTTGAAAAAACAAGGCTTCTGGAAAAGCATGAGAAGCTGCGGTTATGATAATCCTATCAAAAGGGGCATGTTGGGTCCAGCCTTCTCTGCCATTATCGATTTTAAAATGAATGTTTGAATAACCCAGCTGGTTGATTAACAGTTTCTCGGCACTGTTGGCCAGATGCTTGATGACCTCTATGGTATAGACCTGTTTCACTATTTCGGCCAGAATGGCAGTTTGATAACCAGAACCGGTGCCAATTTCCAATACCCGTTCATCCCCTTCCAGTTCCAAGAGTTCTGTCATATAAGCCACTATATAGGGTTGGGAGATAGTCTGCCCATATCCGATTGACAGAGGCCCGTCATGATGACTATGAATCTTATCAGCTTCAGGAACAAACAAATCCCGGGGAATTTTCAGCAGGGCATCAATCACCCTTTTATCCTTCACACCTCGGTTTCTAATCTGATTTTCTACCATATGTTTTCGATTCAATTTATATGTTTCAGACATGCCTCGACGCCCTCAATACATAATTATATATAAATATTAACCGCATTTCAATTTATCCCACAATAAGAAGGTTAAGGATATGAATTTCGTCCGCTCCGGGGTACGGTATCATTCGACATTTATTTGTCCAATTGGTATAATTAAATCATGAAATATTTTGTCATTTTAATCATACTGAGCTTTTGGACCTCGCTTTTTGCCCCGGTTTCAAACCCGCCATTCAAAACAAATCCGGATAATATTCCGGATATTATCAGTCAAATAAATCTGGACAATCAAAAACAGAACCCCGATGAGTTCGGTGATGATGAAGATGCTCTGTTATATGAACAGGAGATCATTTACAGAAAATTGTTTCAGAAGACATTACCTCCCTTATCCAATAAGAACAAAATTATATGGGCCTTTCGAATGACAGAACCTGATTTATTTTTATGATCAAAAAATATCCCTGGCATTTCATCTACTTCATATTTGTCATCATCTGTCTGACCAATATATTTCAAAAATTAAAATGGAATGCCCACACAGACGATATCCTCTGGAGAGAATCCAGCACCGGTCTTGAATGTGTGGATTCCCCGCGGGAAAGCCTGATCAAACCCGGGGATATACTTCTTACCATCAATAAATATGTGGTTTCCAGCAAAACCGATTTATTCATAATCATTCAGAAACAAAAATATTGCCGCTACGAAATTGAGAGAGCTGGGTTACTCAAAAACATAGGCATTGAGATTGTAAATAAATATACCCCTCTATCCTATTATATACTGGTGTTTGCCGGAATTTTATCCATACTATTGACCCTCAACATTCTGAATGCCAATCTCATACAGATACTGGATTTTCATTCTCCGATACTATTCCTTCTCTTGAACTTATCATTTGCCGGTTTTTTAATCTTTTCTCCCACCGGGGATTATAGTACTACTGATTTCATTTTTTTGTTTCTTGACCGTATCGCTTTTCTCTTTTTTCCGGCCCTCTTACTTCATTTTTCTACGCTCTTCCCACTGAGAACCCGGCTCCAGAAAAAAATAAGACCCAAATTCCTTAAGCTGCTCATCTATATTGCTCCAATTACCATTCTTGTTTTTTATCTTTTTTTTATGATCACCAATTTGATACATCCAATTCCGGAGCTCATCACCCTCACTGTTGATCATTTCAAGAATTTTTCATCAACCTATTTTTCCATTTACCTGATCCTGTCCCTTATTCTCTTTATTCTCTCCAACACAACCATCATCCTGAAAAGAAAACAAAAACGGTATATCTTTGCACTCGGCGCCATTTCCATCAGCATCATCATCATGTTGATCTTCATTATTTTCATCCCGGTGAACAAACTGTACTCCTCTATCCCACTCAATTTTTTACTGGGCCTGCTGGCACTACTGCCGCTGAGTACATCATACTACCTGAGCAACAGACGTTTTGCTGATATTGAAAATATCATTAAAAGAACGGTCTCGATTTCGTCCATTTTTTTATTCATTTTCGGTATCTTCTTTTTCCTGGGAATCAATATCGAGAAAAACAAACTACTGGGGCTCTTCTGGTCAATCACCGCGATTCTGACCGCAGGTCTGCTGTTCAAACCCATTGAGGGAACAGTACAAAATTATTTTGAGAGAATTTTTTTCAAAGGATCATACAGCTTCAAACAAAAACTGCGTTCCCTGATCAAATCCATGCCCACAGAAAGGAATCTATCTCTCCTGGCCAAAAACTTTTTGGATACCGTTAATCACGGATTTAACTTGAAGGATAGCACCCTGCTGATTTATTTCCGAAAGAACATATTTTATTCGCTTCCCCAGAAAAACAAGATCCTTCTGTCGAAAAGTTTCAGAAAAGCACTGATGGAAAGTGATAATATCGTGTTTTATTCTTCCCGGGAATTTTCGAAAAAATTCCCCAAGGAACATGCTCTATTGTCACCCTACAACTATTCCCAGTTTCTTCCTTTGAAAACACAGGATAAATTAACCGGCCTAATTGCTTTCAGCTTGAAAAAAGACAAAACTTATTTATCGATTGAAGATTGGGAACTGCTGTTCAGCATTTCCTCCACATTAACCCTTTCAGTAGAAAACGCTTTTCTGTATGGTGAACTTGAAAATCAGTTAACCGAATTAAATTTATTGAAAGAGTTCAATGAGAACATCATCGAAAATTTAAATCTGGGGATTGTGGTCCTCTCAAAACTGAATATCATCCGAACCTGGAATGTATTCATGGAGTTGAAATATAATATTTCCAGGGATAAGGCTATTAACAAAAAAGCCTATACCTTATTCGGCAGCGAGCTGTGGAAACAAATTTATGCCAAGAAAAAGGGATTTTCCTCCATTACCAATATCAAAATAAAAACACTGGATGAAGAACTCATTTTTTATATTTACATCTCACCCTTGAAGGACAATATGGGAAAGGTTATCGGCACCATATTGGTATTTGAAGATGTCACTGAAAAAATCCATATCCAGAATCAATTGATCGCAACCGAAAAAATGGCCTCGCTGGGTTTTCTATCAGCCGGAATTGCCCATGAAATCAATACACCCTTAACCGGAATTTCCTCATACTGTCAATTCATTTTGGATAATCCAAGAGATCATGAAACTCCGGAATTGATTCAAAAAATTCAAGAGCAGGTTCAAAGAGCCAATAAGATTGTCGGAACCCTATTGGATTTTTCCAGGCAAAAAGGAGAGCTCCCGGTTGAAATTGATATGAATGAAGTCATCAGCGAAAGCATCACTTTAATCGAACATAAACTTAAGAAGAAAAACATCATCCTGGAGAAAAACTATCATTTCAAAATCAAACTGTATGGTTTTTCCAACCGATTGCAGCAACTGTTCATCAACCTTTTTATCAATGCCATTGATGCCATTGATCATTCCCGGGGGGAAATAACCATAAAGGGTAATGAAACCAGAGATAATATGGAAATAAGCATTCACGACAATGGCAAGGGCATAGATTCCAGAAATACCAAAAAAATATTTGATCCGTTCTTTACCACCAAGGAACCGGGCGAGGGAACCGGACTGGGACTTTCAATTGCCTATAATATCGTGAAGGACCATTACGGCAATATCACGGTGGAGAGCAAATTCAATCAAGGCACCTGGTTTTATGTTACACTTCCGAAAAGCAGCCCGCTCAGGAGCATAAAATTATGAAAAACAAACGCATTCATCTAATCGATGACGAAAAAATCATTCATGATATTTTTCAGAGAATTTTTAAAAATGATCCCTATGATCTCACCATTTCGGAGAGTAAAAGTCAGGCCAAAACCAATCATTCCCCCAATATTGACGTGGTTATCCTGGATTTGATGATTCCCGGAACCTCGGGAATTGAAATATTCAAAGAACTGAAAAAAAAAGACCCGGATATTAAAGTGATATTTCTCACTGCTTACGGAACCATTGAATCAGCCATAGAAGCCATGAAACTGGGCGCGGTTGATTATCTCCAGAAGCCTTTCAACAATACGGAACTAAAACTGAAAATCGAGAGGGCCATCAAGGAAAAACACATCCACAAAGAAAACATTCAACTGAAAAAGGTATTGAACGAGCGCTTCTCCTTTGAAAATATAATCGGAAAAAGCAAGCCTTTGATGAAGACCCTTTCCATTGTTGAAAATGTGGCCAAAGCCAACTCAACGGTATTGATCTCCGGAGAAAGCGGAACCGGAAAAGAATTGATTGCCAAAGCCATATACAAAAATTCAGACCGCAGCAACAAACCTTTTTTTTCCTTTAATTCCAGTAATATTCCGGGAACCCTATTTGAAAGTATGCTCTTTGGGTACAAGAAAGGTGCCTTTACCGGTGCTTACTCGGATAAAAAGGGAATATTCGAGGAAGCGGATACCGGAACAATATTTTTTGATGAAATCGCCAATTTGACCCCGGAAACCCAGGCTAAGATAATAAGGGTGATCCAGGAGAAGGAAATTCAGCCGCTGGGACACAATAAGATTTTAAAAGTGGATGTCAGAATTATTGCTGCCACCAATGTTGATCTGAAAAAAACGGTCGATCAGAATAAATTCCGGAAAGACCTTTATTACCGGCTCAATATCATCAATATTGTTTTGCCACCGCTCAGGGAAAGAAAAGAAGACATTCCCCTGCTGGTCGATCATTTTATTGAGAAGTATTCTCAGGAAAACCAAATGACTCCAAAAAAACCGGATTCCAAATTCCTGAAATATTTGATGGATTATAATTGGCCGGGTAACATCAGGGAATTGGAGAATGCCATTCAAAGAACCATTATCCTTTCAAATTCAGATACGTTGACTTCTAAAAATCTCCCCGATGAAATTAAAAATACCCAGCCCAAAAAAGTGAAGAAGAGTGATTTCAATGAACAGGTGGATGGATTTAAAAAACAATTGATTATTGAGGCCCTGGACAAACACGACTGGCTGCAGAAAAATGCAGCCAAAAGCCTGGGGTTGAAACCCACCACTTTATCGGAATTAATGAAACGGATGAATATCCAGAACTAAAAAAATGAATCACAATTCACATCTGCTCTCATGAATACCCTAACCATACAAAAATACCTGCAGTCCGCCGGATTTGACAGCAGGCGAAATATCAGAAAATTGATCAATGAGGGGAAATTAAAGGTAAATGGAAAGGTCATTAGAGATCCGAATTATTTAATTGATAAAACCCGGGATAAAATCAATTATCGAAATAAGCCTTTGCAGTTGAAAGTAGAAAATAAAGTGTACTTCATTTTTAATAAACCCCCTGGGGTGATGTCAACACTCAGCGATCCCCAAAAGAGATTCACCCTCAAAGACTATATCAAAAAAATCAAGGAGCGGGTATATCCGGTCGGAAGACTGGATTTTAATTCAGAAGGATTAATACTCCTCACCAATGACGGAGATCTTACCCAATTTATCATTTCGGTTAAAAACAAAATCCCAAAAAGTTACCTGGTCAAAATCAAGGGTATTCTGAATGAAGAAAGTATATTGAAACTTAAAACCAAGGGGATTTTTATGGAGGGAAGAAAAATCAGGCCGCTTGAGATAAAATGGGTGAAAAAAACCCCCGGCAATAATTCCTGGGTTCAGGTTACCATCATAGAAGGGAAAAAACATGTACTCCGAAAACTGTTTCAATATACCGGCCATCCGGTTGAAAAACTGAAAAGAATCGCTATCGGCAATATCAAATTAAAAACGCTACCCCCGGGTCACTGGAGAGAGTTAAGGAAAGAAGAGATTGAAGGCTTTAAAAATAAATTCGCTTATGTTCCCAGTAATTCCCGACCCTCCTGACTCACCACTTAAATAAGCACTTGACAAATCTATCCCCTCGAAATGATAGCCATCAAATAAATCATTTACTATTTGACAGTATTTAAAAAAACTACCATAATATAATAAAAGGTTTGCAACATGACTGCTACCCAACCATACAAGGACAATTATCATTCAAAAAAGAAAAAGACCACTATGCTGGTGGCGATTCTATCCATCACTGCCCTGGCCGTATTCATACTGTTACTAAACAGTTTCAATAAAGAACCGGAACCGGTTGAAGTTGAATCCCAAAATCAAAGAGAAGATACTCCATCTGCCCTGCAGTCAACCACCGGAGAAAATCAAACCCAAACAGGGACCAAACAGGAACGGGTTGAGGGAAACATCACCAATAACCATAAACTGGAAACCGAAACCGATCCGTTTCCAACTGAATCGGGTCCTGAAAAAAAGACCCAGCTTATCGACCGCTCAAAAACAGAAAGCAATGATTCCAGATCCAATATTACCGATGATGAATGGGTAAGCGATGTGGATATGAAACGGGAACAGGGTCTGCAGGCTTTTGAAGAATCCATTCAACAATGTTGGAATAACCGGGAACGGCTCAATCGACTCCAGGCTGAATATGATGCCAATTGCCTGGGCACATCTTTCGATGCCTTTGGAAATCCCATTACCAATGCCTCGACTCCGCAATGCCGAAAATTGATGTCCACAATCAATACCCTGCGATCACAAATGAAAAAAGATCTGGAACAGGCCAAATACCGTGCCCGCAAAGCAGGACTTTATCCAGGGCAGATCAGGGATGTTCTGGAAAAATATCAATTCCAGGAATAAACATTTATTTCTTGACCCTTTCAATATAGGAACCATCGCGGGTATCAATCTTGATTATATTTCCACTATCAATAAATTGAGGAACCATAACCTCCAGTCCGTTGTTCAATTTGGCCGGTTTATAAGAGGCCTGAACCGTTGCTCCCTTAATGGACTTCTCGGTTTCCACCACCTCGAATTCCAATGTCAGGGGAGGGGAAATATTCATGGGTTTGCTGTCATATGATTCCAGGACATAGTTCAGATTGTCTTTCAGGTAGTATACCACGTCCCCAAGAAAATCCCGGCCCAGGATAATCTGATCATAACTTTCACTATCCATGAAAACATATTGCTCTCCATCCTGATAGGAGAATAAAACCTCACGGGATTCCAAGATCACCCTTTCCACTTTTTCCGAGGATCTAAAACGATGGTTCCGGGTGGTCATATCGGTCAAATCCCTGATCTTGGTCTGTACAACTGCCTGTCCCTTCCCCGGGGTAATGTGATCCATATCCTCCACCCTGAAGAGCCTGTCATTCAAACGGATGATCATTCCTTTTCGAACCTGGATTGCATTAATCATAGTAACCCCTTTCGATAAAATTGTTCATTGCTTCCCGGTCATTGGTTCTGACAAAAAACAGTTTGTCCTTGAAGTATCTGAGAAAAAAATAACCGTACTGGGAATGGCCGGCCATGAAGGGCGTACCCTTGACATTTCCAGCCTTGAAATTGACAATAAATTCTTTTTCTATAAATTGTTTGAAAATTGGCATGAATGTGCCGGCAAATTTATCACGATCCCAGGAAGATTCCCAGATCAGCATATAGTATGAAGGTTTCCGGTAAATTTCAAACCGGTCACCGCCCCAGCCCGCAGCCACATCAACAAAGTCCCCCTCACTTTTTATCAACACGCCCAGATAAAATTCACCGATTACACCGCTGTGATAAAGGGTATAACCCTGGGGTTTAAAACCGATCTCAATTTCCCGGGGTTTCTCATTTTTCAGGTATTTCTCCGGATGCAAAACCTGCTCACTGGAAACCGGTGGGGATTCCAATACGGAGTTGACCGCCTTCCACTTTTTCTTTTTCAAAATAAAATGACTGAATTTCAGACCGGTGATATAGGGCATGGTCAGCTGATGTTTTAGAATATCCGGATATTGGTACAGAACTGCCGTATTGCTGAACGGGGAAAAGGACATCAGGGCATCGGCATTGTAGGAGGTCATTACCTCCGTGTTAAATCCGCCGTACTCAACCATGACCAGAGTGGCATCCCCTTCCACAGCGGCCAAAACCGCCAGCTTCCGGTCATCAAAATCAGAAAGCCGGCCAAGAACCTGAGAGAGATTGTAATGCTGATCCTGAATCGCATGCCTCAGTTCATGAATGATGACCAGCGAGTTGATGCGATTGACATTCCGGTATTCACTCAGGGCATAGAGTTCCTTGGTCCTCTCATTGTACAGGCCGCTGATGTTGTTGATAAGTATTCGCTTCCTGATTTTTTTAATGTTGATTTTTTTATCCACAAACCCCATGGTATATAGGAAAAAAGCATCCTTTTCCGCCATCTCATCGGGATAATCCTGATCAAAAACGCGGAGGATGTACTTTTCCAATTGTTTTTTATTGATATAGTGGACCGGTAATTCGGTTTTGAAGCCCAGTCTGCCGATCTGTACCACTGCTTTTTTCAATTCATGGATCGAATCGGTTCGAGACAACAGTACGACCTGACACATGCATATGAAAATCAGCAGAATGATAGTCTTTCTCATTTTTTTACTCTACAGGTATAATTAACATTAACAATAACAAAAATTGGCCTAAAAATAAAGGCCTGGTTATGGAAATATTTTATATATTTCTTCTTTAATATCTGAATGTAGTCTATTGTCTCTCCAAAGACCATTCTCCGGTTACCCCCGGGGGTGTATATACCCAGGTACCGTTCATATGGTTTTCATCAGTGAGTGTGCCGGTGCAGGTGAGGGTTTCGTTTAAAGGGGCCGAAAACTCCAGCACAAAATCAATCTGGGTTCCCACCAGGGTCCAGGTACCGGCACCCCCAATCGGTACAAAATCAAAATGTCCGCCGCAGGTTCCCGAACCCGTATTACCGCTGAAGTCAACCTGGAAATACGTATCCGTTCCCATGTAGTCAAATTTTCCCGCCCAGGTACCTCGGATATCAATCTGTTCAGCAGTAGCACTCAATACATGGTTGCCGGTAACGGTGATCACTCCGGTTGCGGCCATGGGGGCTCCGTCCAGGGTCACGACCAGGTTGCTATAGCCGGTTTGCAGCGAATAGCTGTAGTTGACCACGCTGTTTTCCACATAACTGTAAGCTCCGGTAGTCGGGGTACCACCAACCCCGCTGCTCACGGTAACGGTCAGGGTATACTGTCCATTGTCATTGTCATCCCCGTTGGTCGGACATCCGGGGAAAAACATCAGTCCCATCAACAGGAACAATCCTGCCAAGATAATTGTTTTTTTACTCATGACTCCTCCTCAATATATAAATATATGGTAAGACTTAAAAAATATAATGTCAATAATCAAAAATATCGGCTTAAATTATAATCGTTCCAAGCTCCAAATCCCATCAAGAACACCGGCCAATATCCAGGTTCCGCTCATGTGATTTTCATCAGTTAGCGTTCCTGTGCAGACAAGTGTATAGCCATAAGGAGGAGGGAAAAACAATGAAAAATCAATCTGAGTTCCCACCAGTGTCCAGGTCCCGGCACCTCCGATAGGCAATAAATCAAAATATCCGCCACAACTTCCCGAATCCAGAGCCCCGCTGAATTCCACCCGCATAAAGCTATGGTAGCCTGTATAATCCCAGAACCCACTCCAGGCATCCCGGATATCGATCTGTTCGGCAGTCACATTCAAGGTATGGTTGCCGGTAACGGTGATAACCCCGGTTGCGGCCATGGGGGCTCCGTCCAGGGTCACGACCAGGTTGCTATAGCCGGTTTGCAGCGAATAGCTGTAGTTAACTACGCTGTTTTCCGCATAACTGTAGGAACCGGACGTAGGCGTACCGCTTGCACCGGCACCAACGCTTACGGTAAGGGTATATCCATCTCCGTCTCCATTAGTCGGACATCCTGGAAAAAACATCAGTCCCATCAACAGGAAAAAACCTGCAAAGATGATTGTTTTTTTACTCATGACTCCTCCTTAATATAAATCTATGGTAGGTCATTAAAAAAAACATGTCAAGGTTTTGTTGATCAAGAATTAAAAATCTAAAACATATGGAAAGAGGAAGGAAAAATGGAGCTGAAGGGGATTAAAAATAAGTGGGGTCAGGTCTAAAGAATAAAGATTTGTCGATAATGTTTTTCATTCCAATACTCGATGTCGAATTTCCATATTCACTCTTTCTACTATTCTTTATTCTTACAACTCATTCCTTTCACCCCTATCAAATAAAACATTCCAATTAAATGGGAATCCTCAAAAATGTTGGGAACAATTGATATCTTTATTCTTTAGACCTGACCCCGATCATTAGACCTGACCCCGATCACTCTCAATTGAATTCACTTGGGAGTATCTATAAAAATACAGTTAAATCAAGGAGATAAATTCATAAAATGAAATTTCCAAGTTTCAAAGCACCGTCCCTGATTTGTTTAATTCCTTTTGTGATAAGTTCTCCACCACCCTGCTTTTTTAGCATTTCTCTAGCAACATTTAAGGATAGAATCATTTAATTTCAAAATTTTTTTACTACCTTTAAAAAATCATTAAACGACGCATTTAAATATTTTTCATATGCAATCTTACCATTTACAGGTGGTTTTGTGTAATCATATAATGGTAAATCTCTATAAAATTCATACCCAAAGGTTTTCTTAATTCCAATTGTCAAATCCATGAATAATCCAAATCTTGAATGCTGACTCTTATATATATCCCATATTTCTTTTACATATTTAAATTCTGATTCCGATAGTTTATTACAAACAGTATCAAGACCAGGGTAAATACTTCTGATTCGAAATGGAAATATTGATGATTCATATGCATTATATAGAGGAAATTCAATGATTTCATTTTTTAATCCCAATATTTTTATAGATCTAACAGTTATGAAATGACAAATATCATGATCAATATGACCTCCTTCATATGCTGGAATATAAACAATCGAAGGTTTATATTTTAGTAAAATATCCTCTAATTTCTCCTTAATCTCATTTGGATATTTATAAGTCTCTCCATCAGGCAAATTCAAAAAGCACAGGTTATTCAAAGAAATACCGATTAATCCCATTGCATTTTTTGATTCACTTATCCTTTGTTTTCTATAATCTTCACCATCCGATATTGAGTGAGAAGTCCAAACAATTTTTACATCTGCCCCATTTTCTAAATGTTTTATCAATCTTGAAAGAATAAATACCTCATCATCTTGATGAGCAACAACAAGTAGTATCTTTTGTGCTTTAATGCTATTTGATCCAAAGGTCTCCTGTTCTAAAAAGCAGTTCTTTTTCTGAATTCTAAAACAATTTTGATTAAAAAATATTACAAAAATAACTATAACAATAGGAATAATTTTTATATTCTTTCTCATAGTTTTTTATATCAAAATAAAGAATTTGAGTAAATAAATTTTAGAATTAAATAAATTTTACTGTTTCCATTCTATACAATATTATCAATAATTATACCACGTAAATATTCAAATTTATCACTTACTAATAGAATTGCTAAAGCAGTATCTATTATTCCACTTCTTCCTTTATTCCATGGCTTTCTTATATCAAAATAGTTATATTTATTTTGACTCTCATTTAGTTTAAGTAAATGAAGCTGAATATAATACCGCGGAAGACTAAATACCCAAATTCCAATAATAACCAAAACCGGATAGGCAATTTCAATCATAAGGCTCTTTTCTTTTATGTTGATCATCCAGGTAAAAATATTAAGAGATAAAAACAGGACCAATATTTTAGATATAACAATAATATTACAAAACAGTTCAAAAAAATCTTTCACCCTATCTTCATCTGACCAAAATTTCAATTTATCTTTGTCTTTATTCTCTATCATTTCCTTTAAATTATTTGCAATCTTAATAGAATATGAAAAAAGTCCAAAATGAAAAAGACCAATCCAAGTTAAAAACCCCATTAATGTAAATGTAACAACAACATAATATAATCCAGTAAAACTTAATTTTGGAACCAAATTAAACCAAAACAAAAACTTGTAATTAGTGGTCTCTGAAAAATATCCAATTGTTACTAAAGAGCTGGAAGTTATGATAATAATATATGGAAAAATGGATTTAGTAAGTTCAATTATAGAAAATTTTTCTCTCGAATTTGAGTTATCTAAAAACCTTGAATTTACATTTAACTTTAATATTTTTGAGATAAACTTTAGGCCGATAATAAGATAAAACTCACATATTATTGAATAGTTCAAAATATTTACCCAATCTTCTGAAAACATTTTTGTTTTCACAACATTATCCTGCAAAAACACATTATCAATAGAAGTGAATAAAATTTGTAAGAATAAGATAAAGAAAAATCCTATTAAATAAACTTTTACATAATTTATCCTTTCTAATTGATGTTGAAGAAGTTTAAAAGAAGGAAACCTCGGTACAAACCAATCTGATATTATTTTCCAATTTTTGATTGCTTTTTTTGAAGATGCAATAAGATTACATATTCCTGTGCTAAAATATTGTCTATTATTCATGCAATTTAATATTTTTAAATCTCAACAATAATTTTAAAGTCACTATTATCCATACCATTCTGTGGATAAGGTCTTTCCGCATGATTATCAGATCTCTTAATCCTTCCATGTCTGCAATGAATAGTTAATTCACTATTCTCTTTCAAACTCAGATCCCTACACCACTTTTGGCAAATAAATTAATAAGAAATTGTTATATTATATTACATGCTTCAAAGTCAATAGTAGCTGTTCTGTTATATAAATAAAAAAATAAAGAGTGACAATGTTTAATTTTTTGAATTTATCAAGATTTTGGTAGATTCAGTTGGTTAAATCAAATATGGAAATAATGTTAAGGGGTGGATTTGAAATGAATAATGATCGGATAATATTTGATGAAAAAAAATGGAGCTGAAGGGGATCGAACCCTCGACCTTCTGAATGCCATTCAGACTTAATTTTAATTACAAAGCCACAAAACCCTTATTGAGAGAGGGTCCCCGGGAATACCCGGAGAAAAATTGAGCAAAAATGGTAAAGAATTTATGGCCCAAATATGGACCACCCTAAATTACAGGAATTTATGTTTCAAAAAGATTGATTCAGCAAGTGTGAGTGCCTACCAAGTTTGAGGATTCTTAGTTCTCTCTTTACACTATTTAAAATTAAAATTCCTGTTGAATTATCATAATTTAAAAATGTCATTTTTTTGAAAATCAATTATTAAAAATCTATTTTATTGATATTTCTTTTTTAATTTAATAAAATATTTATTAATATTAATTGTTAACCTTAATAAAAATGAAAAATACCCTTTCATATATTATAGAGATAATTCATTTGTTCGAGGAAGTATGTTTATGTGAACAAAATGATTTTGGCAAATTACTAGAGCTTAAGAAATCATATTTTGATTATTCTGAGAGAGTGAGAAAATATCATCTTTTTTCAAATGAGCTTAATAAAGATGAAATTTCTTTTTTAAAGAACAGGAAAATTAAAAATTTTCAGGAGGAATTAAATTCTCTACACTTATTAATAAAGAAGCACTTCACTTTTGAAATAATGCCACCAGTGATATCTTATCCATTCCACACAATAGAATATTTTATGACTCGGTTTGACATTGCGAATATCAAGCACGAAAAAAAGAGTGGGAGATTGACTACTAAATATGAACGTGCACTGGAAAAGAGGAGTATTATACATAAAACTAAAATAGCAAGCAAAAATGAATTTGATAGTAAATTAAAGGAGTTAAAGAAAAGACTATCAGAATTAAAATCTTTTAAACCTAGTGCACAGAATCGAGTTCTGAAAAAAGAAAAGGATTTGTTAGAAAAAGCAATATCTAACCCACTTGAAAACTACAAATCAGTAGTCGAATCTAATTTCTTTGAAATCAAACATAATTTTCTTTGGTATAACAAGGAAATTCGACTGTATTTAATCGATTCCACGTTTAAAGATACACTCAATCTATTGATCAATATTTATTCATCAAATTCTTTCAAAATTATAATCTACCCATACAAATTGCGAGTTTATACCATTGAATACAGCAATGAAGAAATCGCAGAGGAAAAACTGTACACATCATACATCGGTACAAGATTGAATGAATTGACCAATGATACTGGATTATCAATAATCAAAGATATAAATCCTTTCGAAGAAGCTCTTGATATGTACTGGCATACTAGCAAGCTTGCAGAGAGGAAATTGTTGACCAAGGCAATTTTCCAGATTTTGGGATATGATGTCCAAGATTTCGTTAAGGACGATAATATACTCAAGTTATCGGCTATGAAGCTTGAAATCGAGAAAAAAACAACTAATATTGGGACTTTCGACAACGCTAAGATAGCGTATGATAAAAATATTTATCTATTAGTACATGACAAGTATTCCATAAACGAAAAAGTAATCAAAGAGATTAAAGCCACTTTCAGAAAAGCTGGTATTAGGAAAGCTGACCTTTGGACAATAGGAACTCCGAACAAAAGACCTAATAACTTCCTTAATAAATATATGATTAAAGTATTTCGAAATGAAGAACTCATATCACTTCTATTAAACAGCCATCGGATTAATCTGATTGTTCCCATTCTTATTAATGGAATCAAAAAGAAAGACAATCAAAAACTTTTATCGATAATAGCAAAAAAAATTAAAGGCTCGGAGATATTAAATAGCCTTGATAATCTAAATATGGAAGTAATTACTTGGAAACATTTTCAAGATTTTATGGAGTCAATTTTCAAGTTTTTATTTTCTGAGTCATTCAAGCACTATTTTGCTAAGCCTCAAGCTGAAGAGTATAATGGTATAAGAAAACCTGATTTGGTTATTCATAATCTTAATCCTTTAGTTGACTTTTGGAAACAAAGAAAATCTGATCAAAAAGCAATTAGAGTAATTGTAGATTTCAAAAATTATTCCGATAAAATTGATGGATCAACAATAGATGATATTGCTAAATATTTGAACAAAAAAAGAGGAAACTTTGCTATTATTATCACTAAAAAAGGTGTTGATTCAAATGGATTAAAGAGACAAAAACATTTATATTTCGATCATTCTAAATTGATCATAACAATTAATACAATTGATATCAAAGAAATGATAAGTTTCAAAGTAAACGGCCAAGAACCTGAAGAAGTTTTAGAAAAGAAAATTGGAGAATTAGTATTTTAATAAAAGTAGATAACAATTTTGTACGTAGCCACAGGTTTGAATTTTTTATCCAAAAATTCCAGGGACACTATAAGTGGGGTCAGGTCTAAAGAATAAAGATTTGTCGATAATGTTTTTCATTCCAATACTCGATGTCGAATTTCCATATTCACTCTTTCTACTATTCTTTATTTTTACAACTCATTCCTTTCACCCCTATCAAATAAAACATCCCAATTAAATGGGAATCCTCAAAAATGTTGGGAACAATTGATATCTTTATTCTTTAGACCTGACCCCGATCATTTTGTCAGCTTTTCAAACCAAAAATGCCAAAAACAACCTACAACCTTTCTAAATTCCAAGTACCTGTTGATCCAGTAAGTGCCCAGGTCCAGGTACCATTCATATGGTTTTCATCAGTGAGTGTGCCGCTGCAGGTGAGGTTGGTGTTATAGGGGGCCGGATACTCTAATACAAAATCAATCTGAGGCCAGACCAGGGTCCAGGTTCCGGCTCCGCCGATGGGCACAAAGTCAAATTCTCCACCACAGGTTCCCGAACCCGAATTACCACTGAAGTCAACCCGGAAAAACGTATCCGATCCCATGTAATTAAATCTTCCCGTCCAGGTATCTCTGATATCGATCTGGTCAGCGCTAACACTCAACACATGGTTGCCGGTAACGGTGACCACTCCGGTTGCGCCCATGGGGGCTCCGTCCAGGGTCACCACCAGGTTGGTATAGCCGGCCTGCAGCGAATAGCTGTAGTTGACCACACTGTTTTCCACATAACTGTAAGCTCCGGTAGTCGGGGTACCACCAACCCCGCTGCCGACAGTAACTGTCAATGTATACTGTCCATTGCCATTGTCATCCCCGTTAGTCGGACATCCGGTAAAAAATACCAGTCCCAGCACCAGGAAAAAACCTGCCAAGATAATTGTTTTTTTACTCATGATCCCTCCTCACCATAAAATATATGCTTTTTTTAAAGAAAAAGTCAATAATATAATGCACAAAAATTAAAAATCCGGAACATATGGAAAGAGGGAAGGAAAAATGGAGCTGAAGGGGATCGAACCCTCGACCTTCTGAATGCCATTCAGACGCGCTCCCATCTGCGCCACAGCCCCATTCGAAAACAGTTTATACCATATTTTACCGGTTAAATCAACCGATCAGGAGAGGAG
>CBDAFS010000054.1:0-19725 GCA_965195285.1 uncultured Aminicenantes bacterium
CGGCAACCCCATCCAGCTTGACCTCCAGGTTTTCATAACCGGACTGAAGCGAATAACTGTAGTTGACCAGATCAGCGTCTGTATAAGAATATGATCCGGTAGCCGGGGTTCCGGTAATCCCCTCTCCTACGGTCACGGTCAACACGTACTGGGCCGCATCCTCGGCAGTCTTACAGCCGGGATGAACCAGCAAACCCAGCAAACAAAAAACAACCAACAGGTAAAACAATTTACTCTTCATGGGTCTCTCCTCCAACATATATTAATGATCCGGAATCGAAAAGTCAATCACCAGCAAGAAGGGGTCAGTTCTTTCTTTATAACATTATTAACATTTTCTCACGCTTTAATGAAAGAACTGACCCTCACATTTTTTATTGTCTGCTTTAATATCTGGATAATTCCCAGGGTCCCTCTTCACTTAAACTGGAAATCCAAGTTCCAGACATGTTGGTGTCATTATTGATAGTACCGGAATATTCATGCCAATAACTGGAAGGATAATTCATTCTAAACTCTATGGTGCCATTGGTTATGGAATAGGTACCTACTCCATATCCGATAGTTTCCAGATCTCCGGATACGGTTCCGGAATAAAATCCACCGGAAAAAGTAAACTGAAGGCTATATTGCGTCCCACCATAAGTCAAAGTTCCATTCCACTCACCACTGACATCAAAAATCATCTCAGCCGTCACATTCAGGGTGTGATTCATGTTCATAGAAATGATTCCATTATTACCAACGGTTACTCCATCCAGCTGAACCACCAGGTTTTCATAACCGGACTGAAGCGAATAACTGAAATTGACCAGGTCAGCGTCTGTATAAGAATATGATCCGGTAGCCGGGGTTCCGGTAATTCCCTCCCCCACGGTCACGGTCAGCACAAACTGGGCGGCATCCTCGGCAGTCTTACAGCCGGGATGAACCAGCAAACCCAACAAACAAAAGACAACAAACAGATAAAACAATTTACTCTTCATGGGTCTCTCCTCCAACATATATTAATAATTCGGAATCGAAAAGTCAACCATCAGCTGGATGTTGCCATGGGTTGGAGTTATTTATGAACCCTGAATTTTAATTCCCCGGCCGCATTGATTGCAGTGAATGGTGGTTTCCAGCAGAGCCGGAGACAACTGGATGGGATTCCCGCAGTCGCAATTCATGGTTTCCCAGCCACTGCTCCGGCGTTGGTAGGAAATGGTTTCCGGTTTTTTTTGACTTTCAGTAACCTGAACATCCGGAATCTTTTTACTTTTTTTCCGGGCTGACAGCGAACCGGCAGCAGCCACACCCGAAAGCGCTGCCATTTCGGCAAGCGGGGTTCTAATGGACCGTTTACATCTCGGGCAGGTAATACTTGACTGCTTAAACCCGGAGGGCAGTTTCAGTTTTAATCCACACAGGCAGGTCAAAAAAACAAATCCGTTCACCACCCTCATCAAATCCCCCAGCTCCCTTTTTTTTGTTGGGGAAGATGCCGGCTCAGAAACCTCGGTAGCCGGTTTTCGGATGGGCCGGGCTTGGGAATCCTTCAGGCCTGAGGCGGGCATGATGCCTTTACCGGTAACCAGCTGATAGGCGGATTGATAGTTGACAAAGTTTACCCCTCGGGACATATTTTGCAAAATCTTAATCCTTTCCTGGACCGGGGGATGGGTGCTGAACAATCCGGTCAGGGAACTTCTTTGCTTTTTCAAGGGATTGATGATAAACATGGGAGCGGTAATACTATTGGCCCGGGAAAACGACAGCCGGGTCGAGGAAATTTTTTTCAGAGCCGATGCCAGCCCTTCCGGGTAACGGGATAACCGGGCAGCCGATGCATCAGCCAGGTATTCTCGTTTCCGTGAAATAGTAAAATAGAAAATCCGGCTCAATATCGGTGCCAGGATGGCCAGGACAATGGCCACCATGGCAATGGCTCCGCCCCCTCCCTTATCCGATCTCCGGGAACTGAACCGCCGGGAAGAACTCCCTGAAAACCAAAGGCTCCTTAAAAACACCTCTGAAATGAGTACGATCGAACCCAGCATGATTCCGGCATAGGTCATATAGAGGATGTCCCGGTTCAGAATATGGGACATTTCATGGGCAATCACCCCCTGAAGTTCGGTACGATTCAGCCGGTTCAGCAAACCGGCGGTAACGGCAATGGCACTTTTCTCCGGCTTTCTTCCGGTGGCAAAAGCATTGGGTGCATCCTCGGCAATAATATAGATTTTGGGCAAAACCGGTAAATTGGCCGCAATTTTCATCTCTTCCACCACATTAAACAGTTGGGGATGAATATTGTGGCTCACTTCTTTGGCCCGGCTAAGGGCCAGCAACATGGAATCACCCTTAAAATACCCGATCAGCGACCAAAACGCCCAAATCATGAGCGCCAGAAAAAGCCCGGTACCGCCACCTTGGGGGAGGTAAGCCTCTCCCAGTATATACCCGGTGGCCAAGAGCAGCATCCCCATGCCAATAAAGAGAAACCAGGTTTTTCGCTTATTGGACCGGATCAATTCCCACATGGAAACAACTCATTTAAGAAAAATCAACCTTAGGAACTTCCTTTTCCTTGATATCTTCAATTTCAAAGAATTCTTCTTCTTTGAAATGAAACATCCCGGCAATGATGCTGGATGGAAACATCTGAATCTTGTTGTTTAAAAACAAGACCTGATCATTATAACCCTGGCGAGAATAGGCAATTCGATTTTCAGTGGTTGAAAGTTCCTCCTGAAGGGCCAGAAAGTTCTGACTGGCTTTCAGGTCCGGATAATTTTCAACCACCACAAAAAATTTTCCCATGGCCTCACTCAATTGACCTTCGGCTTTTATTTTCTCCCCAATACCATCAGCACCCATGGCCCGGCTTCTGGCCTCGGTCAGGCTTTGCAGGGTTTCGCGTTCATGCTTCATATAACCTTTGGCCGTTTCAATTAGATTGGGGATGAGATCGTGACGCCTTTTCAACTGCACATCAATCTGGGACCAGGCATTTTTAACCTGATTTCTGAGCCGCACCAGTGAATTGAAAATTCCGACAATCCACATGATCACTACCACGATGATTCCTAAAAAAACAAGTAATACCAAACCCATTTTATCCTCCTTATATCCTGTTGAATTTATTTCACATTTTCATTTACTCACTTAAACCGTCCCTGAAAACTTCCTTCAACCAGGTAATGACCGGGTCTTTCGGCGTCAAACCGCCCCTTTTCAGAGTCTCATAGAGTTCGCCGCGATCAAACCAGATCCCATGTTGACCGGGACAACCGTCAATTAGGATTTTCTTTTGCCTCTGAGCGGAATCCTGTTCAGAACCCGGCAGAGAGAGTTTATTCATTTTTTTACGGCACATGGGGCATTTTTTTTTCTTTTCCCCGACATTGATTTCAACCTGAAAGGAACTTAAAAACACATCCCGCCTATGGGAATTTTCCAGTAAGAGTTCCAACTCCCCTGCATCCAGCCAGATACCCTGACAATGGATGCAGTAATCAATCTCCACTTCATCCAATTCCAGCACAATCATCAATTCTTTACAGGCCGGACAGTTCATCTATACATCTCCGTGGGTTTTATTAGAAGGTTTATTTACAAGAGTCTTCTTTCCGATAGATACAAATCCGGTTTTTCCCCAGCTGTTTTCCCTGGTAGAGGGCCTCATCCGCCTTTTTCAGGAGTTGATCCGGCTCTTTGGCATCCCTTGGAAAGGATGCCAGGCCAATGGTTACACTGAGTCGACCCAGTGGCTCTCCCTCAATAGTTTTGAAGTGATGCCGGTCGATGGTCAACACAATCCGTTCACCTACCATGAAGGCTTCACTTTCAGTGGTCTCCGGCAGCAAAACAGCAAATTCTTCGCCTCCATAACGGGCCAAATAATCGCAGGCGCGCACATTTTTTTTTAATAAGGCTGCCACCTGCTTCAGTACCTGATCACCCACCAGATGCCCATGGGTATCATTGACTTTTTTAAAACTGTCAATATCGATCATCAGCAGATTCAGGGGGCGCTTATAGCGGGCATGTCTTTGGGTTTCAGTATTTAACATGTGTTTGAAAAAACGCTGGTTGTTCAGATCGGTCAGATCATCCATTGTGGACAGCTTCTTGTAATACTCGCTCTTTTCAGCCATTTCCTGGAGGTTTTTGGTTTCCAGTACTTTTTTGATAATGAAGAGTGTATGGTTGAATTTGAAGGGCTTAGAAACAAACTCAGCAGCTCCGGCTTTTATGGATTCGACGGCATTTTCAATAGACGCATAGGCGGTCATGACAATAATCGGAATATTAAATCCCATCTCAATGACGGTCCGGGTAAGAGCAATTCCATCCATCCGGGGCATGAGAAGATCGGTCATAATCAGGTCGATACTGTTTTTTTCAATAATCTCCAGGGCTTCCTGCCCGTTTTCGGCAGCAAGAACATCAAACTGATTTTCCTCTAGAAAATCTTTCAGACTGGAACGTATCCCCTCTTCATCGTCGACAACCAGAATCGTGGAGCCTTGTTTTTCCTTACTATCCATATTTAAAAACACCCTTCATAAATAGCAATCATTGCCGGTTTATTTCATTATCCACTATTGATGTTCAAAGGTCAACAACCCCGGAATCAAATCGACTCATTCTCTAATCTTCATATTTAAAAGACAGATTGACCCGGGCACGATAAGCCATCACTTTTCCATTCTCTACCCGCATATCCAGGTTTTTAATCTCAGCAATCCTGAGATTCTTCAAACTCTTTCCAGCTGTTTCAACTGCCCTTTTAGCTGCATCTTCCCAGGATTGTTCACTGGTTCCCACTAATTCAATCACCTTATAAACGCTATCAGACATGGCATTCCTCCTTTATTATATATACCTATTATAAATAAAAAATATTTTTTATCAATCGTTTTTAATTCCATACAACACTTATTTCACCACTATCTTTTTATTCCGGCAAATGGTATAAATGATGTGAACACCAATAGTTTAGCCTTGACTCGAGAAAATAACAGTCTCTGCCTGAACACCATCGGCACGGACAAACCGGAGTGAAAATGTTATAATAACCTGCCCCGGGAAGGACAATGTATTTCAGAGCAACCGTTTATCCAATCCTGCCATTGCTCCTGGTATTGCTCTTTGCCTTCAATCCCCTTTTACTGGCCCGGGAAAACCCTCCATCCCGGTTCCAGCGAATTGAAAAAAAACTGTTTCAGCTTATCAACCGGGAAAGGGAAAAGCAAGGATTGAATCCGGTCTATTTTTTTTATACCCTGAACAGGATCGCGCTTCAGCAAAGTGAAAAAATGGCAGAGACCGGGCAGTTCAGCCATTTTCTTCCCGAAAGCGGAGGCCTGGCCCAACGATTGAAAGCAACCCGACTGTTCTTTATTCGCTGTGGCGAAAATCTGGTCCTCAGCGATGTCCCCCTGGCCTCCCTGATTCATGGCGAACTGATGCGGAGCCCGGATCACCGATCCAATATTTTAAATTCCCACTTCACACATTGCGGAATCCGGATTTCATCGAAACAGAAGAAATTCTATATCACCCAGACTTTCGCTCAATTATTTGATCCCGCCGCAGACAGCAAGGTTGAATTTCATCTGCTGGAGGATCTGGAATTGTGGTTTGTGAAAAATTTCAACTACCGATTCGTGTTCCATCACCAATCCAGAGATTATGTCCGAAAGTTTTCCAGTCTGAACCTTCTGGGACAAAAAACATCAAAACCACCCAAAAGGTGGGGAACGGTGTATACCTTCAGCATGGTCTATCCTGATCTGACCTTTATCAAAAACAAACTGAAAGAAGAAATCATAAACATCAACCTCAATGCTATCTCAATCGGGGTAGCTTCCGGCAGGAACCAAAACTATCCGGGGGGTACCTATGCGGTCACCGTGCTGTTGTTCGGAGATTTCCATATTCATTCTTCCCCCGGAGAACTGTCCAGAATACTGTTGAAACAGATGAATCACATCCGGGTCAAAGCGAACCTTCCTGTATTGAAATTAGATAGCCGCCAATCCCGGCATGCCCTGACCATATTAAACTCCGTTTCTTCAAAAGGAGAATTCAGGCGCAGGTCAGGAAAGGATATCACCCTGGTGATCTCCCTGCCCAACCCCTACCAGATCCCCAAAAATGTGAAAAAACTCCTGCAAATACACACCCAAATAAAACCTGAAATCGGGATCGGAATTGCCTTACCCCGGAAGCGGCTTACCTTGCCGGCCCACTTTCGGGCCTGCCTTATTTTATTGAAAAAATAACCCTGGCGGAATCGCCATTTTCCTGGTATCTCAGGTTTTTTTTAAAATAACCCTGAATTTTCCTCGAAGTTGAACATACAGAAATGCAAATAAAATTCCGATAATCATATCAATTATAATCAGTTCAATATCTTCGGCAAAAAGCAGTGCATATCTTGAAACAAACAGGAAAAATGTTATAACTATGGCAGGTAAAAACAACGAATTATCATGTTTTATTTTTTCATAAACAAAAATAAAAAAGATACAAAAAACAAATGCAATCAGTGCCTGAAAGAGCAATTCCAAAATCGAAGAAAAATCCGGAACTCTGGTCAATAAATAACGCAGGATGCAATAATGTATGTAAACAAACATCAGTGAATTTCGACCTACCATGGCAATATTATCTTGAATTGACATAATAAAACCTGATTGAACTTTCAAATATACACGGTTAAAAATATAGAATAAAAATGCCAATACAAAAAGTCCCAGCAAGATATAGGATAATGACATGTTATATCGATGTACAGGAATTTTCAGCACCAGAATGGAAAAAATTGAAGCTATGCCGGTAATCGTCAGCAAAACCGGGAGGCCTTTTGATTTTTTATGCAGATATAGAACCAAAACACCATAAAGAAGATATCCGGCCCAGGGAAAAAGAGGAAATCCGATTTTTCCAAATAAAAAAGGTCTCCAGCTGGCATCCGAATGGAGAAAAGGCAGCCAGTTGAATTTATAGCAAAAATGAAGCAGGAAAGGGAGGAAAAAAAGATATCCGGCCAGTCTGGAATTTTTTAAAAATTTGACCAAAATAAAGAGTAATAGCATTCCTAGGGCATTAAACTGGAGAAAAGCCGGGATAAAACCCTTTACATCGGGATGAGCAATAACAATCTGAGTATATCCTCCAAAGAAAAGAAGCAATACAAAAAAAAGTTGATATAAAATCATACCTTTTAATTTTTTTGTTTTCTCCAAAAAGAGTATGGTATTCATACCGGAACAGAAAAAAAACAGGGCCGCCCCAAAATTTCCAAAGGGAAGTAAAGTATTGGCCCCGGCACAATGGGCAGCAATCATTAAAAAAGCAGCAAAACCTTTGGTGATATCTATACCTACAATTCTTGAGGAAACATTTTCTTTGTATTTCTTATTTCCGCTTTCAATTTTGATTTGCTTCTGTTCAATCTGAATATCCAAAAATTTTCTCCGGGTATAGGTAAAAAAGGTAAAGAGAAAGAGGATGAGAAAAAAATAATTCAAGAGAATTTTTATTTTCTTTTCGATTTTTATCTTTTTCTGAATAGCGATTAACTGTTTAAAAGAATAGCGCTGGGCCGAAGCAGAGAACAAATTCCCTGCTCTGATTACCTTCCACTTGTCCTTAAGGGAATTTTTCCATAAAAGCTCTATCTTAAGATCCGGCTTATAAGGTAGTGAAAGTTCCAATTTAAAATCATGGAGTCCTTTGTGGAGAAAAATTTTTCCATTTTTGAAAAAAGAAGAAGGTTTCGTTACAATATTTTCATTGATACAAAACGATACTGGTTCAGTATAATTTATTTTCCAAAAAAAAATGTCGGAATTCTCTACAAATAACTTTCCATAAATTTTTAATGCCATCGGTTTTACAGATTTTCCTTTGAAACTCCTTTTTATGTTTCTTATCGTATTACTAGCAATACCCTCTGTGTAGGTAAAAACCTTTTTCCCATTTTTTAATACCACTTCAACCGGAAGTTGATTCAGATATGAAGAAAACCGAATTTTTGAACTATAAACAATCAAAGAAATTCCGATTATAAAAAAAAGAGATAAACTGATCCGGCCTATAAAAGAGTAAGTTTTTTTTTTAGCCATATTCAATTAAATCTAAATAGAACCTGTTTGAATACAATCATCTCGTGAAATTTTATCATATACAAAAAATATAATCTATTAATTAGCCTAAACCATAATTGATGAATTTGAATGGGTAATACCATTTTTTTTATAATTATCATTTTTATTTATCTATCTGAAATCAAACCAATTGCTTTTTTTTAGCGTAATAATAAATAAATGGTATTTCTCTGGAGGTGTCATGAAAAAAATAGCTGTGTATGTTTTGTGTTTATTTGTTTTTTCAGTTTTTATTGCCGCTGACGTTTACATTAAAGAAAAAACCCATACCGATTCATACTATTACGGGGGCACGGTTCGCCCGGCCAATGACTCAACCATCGAGATCTGGTTCAAGGACAACCGGCTGGCCTATATAACTCCCGGCCGGATTGTGCTTGTCGATCAAAATACCAAACTCATTTCAATTTTCAACCGCCGGGACAAAACCTATGTTCAGACCTCCATTCCCCTGGAAATGAAAAACATTGTATCTGAGGAAATTCTGGCCAGGCTCCAGTCCCGGCAGGTATCGGGAGAAGTGAAGGAAACAGCTGAGAATAAAAAAATCGACAACTGGAATTGTGCGGGATATGAAATTCAGGTCGATCAGCCCTATGCCCTGGAAATAAAACACTGGGCCACGAGTGATGTATCTTTTGACTGGAAAAAACTGAACGAAATGTTTTCCGATATAAGAAAATTGGGTAATTACAGCAACGCTTATATTGACCAGCTCAAAAGGATCAAGGGTTTTGTGGTCCTTTCGGATATTAAGATTTTCCTGCAGGGCACATCATTCGGCTCACAAACCCGGGTGTTGGACATTTCTCAAAAGCAATCCCCTTCCGGTATATATTCCGTTCCCCAAGAATTCCAAAAAAAAGAACATCTCAGCATCCAGGATCTGCGAAACCGATAAAAAACCGGACACAGCTCATTGATATCCATCCGGAAGTAAGATAAAATAAAAAAGAAAAAAGCGGAGGTGGCATGAATAAAAAAGACAAAATTAAAAGCCGCAGGAATTTTTTGAAAACCGGATTAACCGGAATGGCGGGCCTCACCATGCTCCCGGTCATCACCAGTGGAAAAGACGACACGGTACCCCAGCCAAAAAAGAAAAAATCTCCCGCAGTCTATCGCACCCTGGGAAAAACCGGACTGAAACTGCCAATTGTGAGCATGGGAGTCATGAATGCGGACAATCCCAGGCTGGTGGAAGCCGCCCTTGATTCCGGTATTATTCATCTGGATACAGCCTATGTTTACCAGAGAGGACGCAATGAGGAGATGATCGGGAATGTAATCAAAAACCGGCCCCGGGATTCCTATGTGATCGGAACCAAAATATACGAACCCAGGGACCGAAAAACCGGTCTGTTTCCCAAAGATGCCAAAAGCAATTCTTTTATTAAGAAATTCGAGACCAGTTTAAAGCGCCTGGGAATCGAACATGTTGAAATCCTTTACCTCCACAATATCAGCCGAAAGGAATCATTACTGTTTGAACCCTATCTTTCTGCCATGCAGAAACTTAAAGACCAGGGCAAGATCCGTTTTATCGGGGTCTCCACCCATGTCAACGAACCGGAAGTCATTGAAGCAGCAACCGATAGCAAACAGTATGATGTGATCCTTACCGCTTACAACTTCAAGCAACCCCATCTTCAGAAAATTAAGAAAGCCATTGCCCGGGCTGCCCGGGCCGGATTGGGGGTGGTGGCCATGAAAACCCAGGCCGGGGTATACTGGGACCAGGAGAGACAGCATCCCATCAATATGAGGGCCGCCCTGAAGTGGGTGCTAAATGATAAAAATGTTCATACCACCATCCCGGGATTTACCACCTTTGATCAGATGAATCTTGATCTTTCAGTCATGCAAGACCTTGCCCTTACCGAACAGGAAAAGATAGATCTGAAGCTGGGACAACAAATTTCACAGGCTGGATTATATTGTGCTCAGTGCGGAAAATGCACCTCTCAGTGTCCCCACCATCTGGAAATCCCCACTGCGATGAGGAGTTTCATGTATGCCTACGGTTATAAAAATCTGAGCCAGGCCAGGGAAACATTGTTGTCTTCGGGGATTCATCGCCTGCCCTGTCATGACTGCAGTACCTGCGTTGTAAATTGCACCATGGGTTTCGATATTCAAAAAAGAATGCTGAATATTTCCCGTATTAAAGACATTCCGGAGGAATTTCTGGTTTAATCCGATCAGAATTTTAAAACCGGAATCCTGATTGTGGAACAAAATTCTCGCCTTTGAAGATATAGATTCCTTAAGGAGATTCAAATGAAAAAAACAGGCATAATGGTTTTAATTTTTTGGCTGCTGGGCTTTTCAGGATTATTCACCCAAAACAGAGAAATCAGTTTTGAAATATTTCCGGAAATGCGCGACTGGCAGAAAAAAGGTGAACCGGAAATGTACAGCCCCGACAATTTGTTCGAATATATAAATGGAGCTGCAGAAGTATATCTAAGTTATGATTTTCAGAAACTCATCACCCTGTCCTATTCCAATCCCAAACAACAGTCCTTCACCATCGATATTTACCAGCACTCCAACTCCAATAACGGATTCGGGATTTACAGTCAGGAAAAACCGCAAGAGGGGGATTTTCTGAAAATCGGAACCCAGGGATATTATGAACAGGGGGTTCTCAACTTTTTTAAAGACCGGTTTTACGTCAAATTAAGTGCCTTTGACCTGAAGGAGATTGACCGGCTCTTACTGGAAAAAATAGCCCGTTTGATTGACAAACAACTGCCCGGCCAACCAATCCTTCCCAAAACTATTTCCTGTTTCCCGAGCAGGGGCAAAATTGAAAATTCAGAAAGATTTATTCTGCAAAATTTTCTCGGACACAGTTTTCTCCATTCGGCATTTGTGACCGACTACCTGATAAAAGATGAAAAATTTCAGATATTTATTATTGAAACCGCCACGCCCCAGAAAGCAGATACCCTCCTTGAACGCTACTTGGCATTTCTGAAAAGGAAGGGAATCGAATACCAGCAAGATAACAGTGGTGCCTATCGGTTTAGCGATCCATACTACCGGTCCAGCGGAACCATGAATCTGAAAAAAAATTCCAGATTCATCTGGGGATTTTTCAGCAATGACATCCAGAAAGTGCGGACTTACCTGGAAACAATCGAACAAAACTTAAAAAACCATCAGCTCATCCGTTAAAATCCGCTGACAGCGGTATTCAATGTGTGCTTGAAGTAATCCGTCCCGGAGTCCAGGGAACGCGGGCCTTCTCGGCTTCCCTGAGTAATTTCTGAAGATCGGTTTTAATCAGCCGGTTCAACTTAACTCTCAACTGTTCCAGGGATTCCTCTACGATTTCCAATTGACGGTACATGGTCCGGGTGGGGGGCGAGCTGCTCTTCCAGTAACCGTAAATAATATTTCCCAGACGACCCATGATTCCGGTATTGTAAGGTTCGGAGCGATCCCTTCTGGTCATATCTCCGTACAAAACTTCTTGTAAATCCAGCAACGACGATTCCAGCTCCAGGGCTTTTCGGTACAGGGCCCCGGTTTCATTGGCGGTTTGATCGAGGCCCTTTTTTAAAAGCTTCAGCTGGTTTACCGATTCATCCAGGCTTCGATCGCAGCCAATCAGGATTCGCTGAAACTCGGCGGATTTTTTCTTGAAATCAAACATCTGGTTCTGATCCTGAGCCGGGACTGAAGCCAGGTTCAGAGAGTAACATTCAAAGGATTGGACCTGGCTCAGAGGGATAACCCGGCCCTGTGCCCGTTGAAACAGGGTGACCGTATAGGAACCGGGCATTGCCGGAAACCCGGACCGGGCACCATACGAGTATTCCCAGGGAAGCGGCTGACGGGAGCGGAGGCGGGGAGGCCTCATGGAGGGGTAGCAAAGATCCCAGGCCACCCGATGAAAACCATTGGATGCGGGTGCATTCAATCTGCGGACCACATTTCCCCGTTCATCCTTGATCTCCAGAAAAACCATTGGCAGGTCTTCCCGGTCTTCCTGTTTGATGGTTTTCCAGCCAGGAAAAACGGTATTCTTTCCGGATTTCAGTTGTTCCGCCTCGACTTTAAACCGTTGTTTCTTACTGGAGAGAATAGATTTTTTCAGATAATAGGTAAAAACAGCCCCATGTGGAGGATTTGAGGCCGTGAAAAAATTATCTCCCTGGGATGCTTTTTCCCTGGACCCCAGGGTCTGAATCGGAAAATACATGGGAGTCTTCTTGACCGAAAACAGGTGGGCATCTTTTTTCAGTAAATCCTCTGATACCTGACGAAGCAGGGAATAATCATCAAATATAAATATCCCGCGACCAAAAGAAGCGGCGACCAGGTCATTTTCCCGCTGCTGGATTTCCAGGTCCCGGAAGGAGATGGTAGGAAGCCCTCCAATCAGTTTGATCCATTTTTCTCCACCATCAACCGTAAAAAAAATGCCGAATTCAGTCCCGGCAAACAACAGGTCCCTGTTGACATGATCCTGCTCAATGGACCAGACAATATGACGGTCCGGCAAATTTCCCCGGATAGAATACCAGGTTTTTCCACGGTTGGTGCTCTTTAAAATATAGGGCTTGAAATCGCCGTGCTTGTGATTATCAAATACCGCGAAAACCACATTCTTATCAATCATAGATGCCTGGATATCATTGACAAACGACATATCCGGGACTCCGGGGAATTGACTGATCTTTCTCCAGTTTTTTCCACTGTTTTCGCTGACCTGAATGAGCCCATCATCGGTTCCACAATAAATCAAGCCTTCTTCCAGGAGTGACTCGGATATGGTGGATATATTACCATAATAAGACATGGCATCCAGGTCCCAAACCGCATCCACACTCCAAGTCCGGTCCATGTATTTCATCTGCAAACGTTCCTGACCCCGGCTGAGATCCGGGCTGATGGGAGTCCAGGAGTCACCCCGGTTATCACTGCGGTACAACCGCTGGGATCCAAAATACAACCGGGTATGGTAATGGGGACTGATCAGTACCGGTGAATCCCAATTCCATCGGGGAGCCGGTTCGCCGGGCTCGGTTCTGGGCTTGATATCAATGGTTTCTCCACTGCGTTTATCATACCTGGCCAGGTTACCAACCTGCCATTCACAGTAAACGATATTGGGATCCAGGGGATCGATCTGACAGGCATACCCGTCCCCGCCCAGTGTAATCACCCAATCGCTGTTTCGTATTCCGTGAACCGAGAGGGTCCTGGAAGGCCCTAATTGGGTACAGTTATCCTGGGTGCCGCCCACCACGTTGTAAAAAGGCATATCATTATCCAAACCGATCCGGTAAAACTGGGTAACAGAAAGATTGGATATGTAGCGCCAGGTCTTTCCCCGGTCAAAGGTTTCATAAATGCCACCGTCGCTTCCGCAGAGCAGAAAATCTGGCTCATCGGGATCAAAAGCCAGGGCATGGTTATCACCATGCTTATAGAGTTCAGGAATACGGCCCCAGGTCTTTCCGCCATCCTCGCTAACCAACAGACGGTTATCCATGGCATAGAGGCGGTTAAACCGATGGGGACAGCAGAAAATTTCCTGGTAGTAATGGGGTCCGGTACTGAACATGGTGTATTCGCTCATTTTACTCCAGCTCCCACCACCGTTATCGGAACGATAAAAATTAACCTTTCGAATAGCAGTCTCAACCGAAGCATAAATCACATCGGGTTTCTGAGGCGATACAGCCAGAGCAATCTGACCCAGGTTTTCATTCGGCAATCCCTTGATCACCTTTTTCCAGGTTTTACCACCATCAACCGTTTTATATATGGCTGATTCCGGACCTCCATTGACCAGGGCAGCCACATGCCGGCGGCGCTGATGAGTAGCCGTATAAAGCGTATCGGGATTTTCAGGGTCCATCACCAGGTCAGTGGCTCCGGTATGCGGGCTGATTTTCAAGGAATGTTCCCAGGTTTTACCCCCATTAACACTTTTAAATACCCCCCGCTGTCCACCTGCGGACCAGAGGGGACCCTCGGCGGCCACATAGATTGTATCGGAATGGCGGGGATCAATCAATATCCGATCTATGTGTTCGGATTTTTTCAGTCCCATATTCTTCCAGGATTTACCCCCATCCAGAGATTTATACACACCGTCACCGTAACCAACATGGCGTCCGCTGACGTTCTCTCCGCTGCCCACCCAGATAATCAGCGAATCATTGGGATCAATGGTTACACAGCCAATCGAATAGGAGGTTTGGCCATCAAATATCGGAGTAAAAGTAATTCCGGCATTTACCGTTTTCCAGACCCCACCGGACCCTACCGCCACATACCATACCTTGCGATTATGCCGATCAATGGCAATATCCGAGATTCTCCCCGACATCAGGGCTGGCCCAATAGCCCTAAATTTTAAGCTGGAAAAAGTCCGGGAATTCATCAATGATTGATCGGATTTGTGTGGTTTTTCCGCCGAAACCAACCCCGATATCAACAACAGTAATCCCAGCAATAAAATCAAAATATTTTTTTTCATCCGATGACCTCCTCATCCTGAATAAACAAAGAAAATTAATATTAACACGACAGGAAGCGTAACTCAATAATCGGTCAAAACTTTAAAGTCACGGTTAATTTTTTTTCTTTTTTTTCATCCTTTTTACAAATTTCAAAATAGTGAATTATTAAACTTCTATTATACAGCTTCGATGGTTGAAGGTGGCTTTGAGGTTATGTTGTAGGTGACACTGACAACATCGGGAACCTCCCTGATAATCCGGTCCGCCAGATTTTCAAGAATATCAAAAGACAAAGGGGTGGGCGTAGCAGTACGGGCATCAATACTCTGCCAGCAACGTACTTCTATTTGTTGTCCAAATTGCCGTTGATTGTTTTTGATTCCGGTTACCCGATCCTGATGAAGAATGGCCATATATTGAAAGGCATCGGTATCTGCAAGAATTTTTTCCACCACTGCTGTTGCCCGACGGACAATTTCGATTCGCTCTGGTGTGGCCTCTCCTATCACCCGGGCTGATAATGCCGGACCGGGAAAGGGAATACGGTTAAATATCTCTGAAGGAAGCCCCAGGGCTTCTCCCAGCTTTCGAACCCCATCCTTTCGAAGTTGAATCAGGGGCTCCAGGATACGGTATCCAAATGTTTCCTCCGGATCGATTCCCAGCTGTTCAAACACATTATGCTGTCGCTTGATTCCGGCTACCGTTTCATCCACATCGGTCAGTATGGTTCCCTGGAGAAGAAAACGGATATTCCTCTCTTTTACAATACGGCCGAATACTTTTTTATAAAAAGACTGGGTAATGGCTTCCCGCTTCTTTTCAGGGTCAACAATCCCTTTTAAGGCGCTAAAAAAATCGTCCCGGGCTTCCACGACTTCGACCTTCACTCCCAGCGGGCGGAAAACAGCCACCACATATTCAGCCTCCCCCTCTCTCATCAGCCCGTTCTGAACAAATATGGTCTGGAGACGATCACCCAGCGCCCGGTGTCCCAACAGGGTTACCACAGAAGAATCCACTCCTCCTGACAGGGCATTGATGACCATTCCCGATCCCGCAACCTCTCTTATTTGCTCTACCTTTTCCTTGATAAAATTCTGGGGGCTCAATTTCTCAGCACTGATTTCTTCAATCATTGGCTTCTCCTCCTTTAAACCAATCTTGAGTTCCTTTAATATCTGATTTTATGATATTAAAATAGATCTGTAAATATTCTAAAAAAAAGAGAAACGAATTTCAATCAAGCGGGAATGATTTTATTCTTTTACCTTCAGGCCAAGCTTCCCGATCATTTTAATAAATTCCTTTTCTTTTCTGAGAGAATCCAGGTTTTTTTCCTTCATTAAAAACGAAAAATCCCGGTATCCTTTTTTTCGGGCATTTTCAATCGTTATGTTCAAATACCTGATGGCGCTTTTTTTATCATTCTGAAGGGCATAGACACAAGCCAGGTTATAGTATGCCCGAATGCCGGTTGCATTCGCCCGGGCCGCAATACCAAAGAAAATCCGGGCCCTGGTGAAATCCCGCTTCTTCAAATAGTGATTCCCCTCTTGATTCCCCTTTGAAACCAGCTCGTCAAGCAAGCGCCTGGCCATGGCACCCTGGTAAGGGTTTTTGGTTTTGGAAGCCTTTCTGACCAGGTTATTCAGATCAAGTTCATTGGAAACTTTTTTTAAGTCAGTCCGTTTCTGCTCATTATTTTTCAGACGGGTAAACACAGCAAGAAAACGCCTGATAAACTCCAGCTCGGTCCGGTTCCGCTTATCCTCTTCTTTCTGAAACTTATTCAATTCCCTGAACGCTTCAAGCTGGGTAATCTTATCTCTGATCGGCCCGGTCTCGATCAAATCCCGGAAGAGTGCTTCCAGGGCCAGGCAATAATCGCGGGCATAATAGGGATTAAGGGTCGCTTCCAGATTTCGGACCTTTTCCAGACTACGCCGGAATACCGTTTCAATCAAATCCCGGTCTTTCGGTCTCTGTCCTTTTTTCATGGCCCTTAATTCCATGCCCTCAATGGCTTCATGGCAGATATTTTCAGGAGGCCAGCCATGGTCACCATTGAAAACTTCGATAAAATGATCCACCCCTGCTGCTTCAAGTTCCCGGTTCAGGCGAATCATTTCCTTGTAATTGTAATCCTCAACCCCGACAACCCCGTGATAAAAGGCGGGGTTAACCTGGTTTGCCTTAACAGCCGGCGGCAACCCCGCCCCACAGGCAATAATACCCGCCACCCTGGCTCCGGTTATATGGGGAAATACCGCAGCAGCCCGGGCTCCACCCGAAAATCCGGTGGTATAAATGCGGTCAAAATCGATGGAAAATCGATTCAGCACATCGGACCATACGGCCTTCATGGCCTTGAGAATGGACTGCCAGGGTCCATTTTTCAAATTATTGGAACAGACCACAATATAGCCATATTTTTCAGCAACATTTTTAAAAAGGGTCAGGGGTATTTCCGATCGGGCACCGGGATCAAAGGTAAAGAGCAGGGGCCAGTTTTTTTCCCGGCTGTAATTTGACGGCAGGTACAGGGCATAACTCTGGGTGGAATCAGCCAGGGTAATCACCCGGCTGACTATTTTTCCGGTTTCAAGACCTTTCTCAGTAACGCCGTAAAAAATACTCGGCATGAACAGGACCAGTAAAATTGATATGCTTCTGATAAATTTCATTTGATTATCTCTTTTTCTAAATTTTTTTACCTATCCTCATATATATATACGAGGGATAAGACCAAAACGTTGGTTTGACCGTCTGGGATGAATCGCCTTTAAAAAAAAAGTTTGATAAAATAGACCTGGGATGATGTCCAATAAAAAAATCCAACAACAATCTTCATATTACACCCAGACATTATCCGCCGGCAGACTGAAAAAATGTTACGATATTGCCCCAAATCGGATAAAACAGTATTTGAATGCCGAAATCGAATATGTTCTGAAGAAAATTCATTTAAAAGATCTGGTTTTGGATATGGGATGCGGATACGGACGATTGATTCCCGCAATTGCCCAAAAGGCAAAAAAAGTCATCGGTATTGATATTTCAGGACCAAGTCTTTTTCTGGCCAGACAAAGGTTAAAAACCGTATCCAATCATGCCCTTTTCCGGATGAATGCCATTCGAATGGCTTTCAAGGATAAGGTATTTGAGATTGTTTTTTGCATTCAGAACGGTATTTCGGCCTTCCATGTGAACCCAAAAACGTTAATCAAGGAAAGCATCCGGGTTACAAAACCAGGGGGAACAATCCTTTTTTCAAGTTATTCGGAAAAATTCTGGGATCACCGTCTGGAATGGTTTCAAATTCAAGCCGATGCCGGTCTTGTCGGAGAAATTGATTATGAAAAAACAGGAAATGGTGTAATCGTATGCAAGGATGGTTTCAGGGCAACCACAATGAGAAAAGAGCAGTTTATGGAATTAACTTCTGAATTTGATGTAAATATTAAAATGGTCGAGGTGGATGAATCCAGCCTTTTCTGTGAAATTACAGTTTTGTAACGCCATATCTTGCAATCCGGGAGCATTTCAGCCAAAAAAGTGACTGTCCCCGTTTCCCGGTACGCTGAAATCGGAATAGCAATTTATATTCTATTCTACTGGTTCTTTTTCTTCTACAAGGCAAAGGAGGAACTTTCCCTTCCTGGACTGACTTTCAAAAAATTGTTATCTACCTTCATACCCCGAAGCCAATCAATTGTATTACCGAATCGGCCAGGCCTCCAGTTCCCACTGTTCCTGGTCGACATTTTCTACAAGCTGGTAGAAATGTTCCTGATAAATACAATAAGGATAATAGTATATATCTTTCTCTCTCAATGGAATCATCGCTTTTTTTAAAAAATTTCCCTTCAGATCCAGAACAACCAGTTCACTGTCTCCTTTCATTTTCTTAAAGGTCAGCACATAAATGTGGCCATCACTGATGCTGAAGTTCCTCAACCCGGGGAAATGGACCGGGAAACGGATCTGTTTCTTAAAGCGATCCCAGACATATTTCAGGGGACCGGCCCGATAGAAATCCAGGTAACGGGCCTGATCCTGCTCGGTAACAACCGGTGTTTCATACGGGTAGGCAATTGAAAATAATTTCTTACCGGTAAGATCAAACACATCGATCACCGAGTCTTCCCGCCCAACAGCCGTCACATATATATGCATGCCATCCATATCATAAACAACACCCTGATCATATACGACATTCACATCGCCATTGGGAGGCTGGGAAAAACGCTTGAATTCAAAAATATCTTTTTCCGGTTCCAGGGTGGCCTTATAAAGACTTAATTTTACATAAAATAGGTTGTCTGCACCCCGCCGGGAGGTTAACCCAGTGAATTTACTACCTATTCGACAGAACCGGTGATCATGACGGTAATTGGTTCTGATCTCTTTCTCATAGGTTCCGTCCAGAGAGTAAAACGACAATTTCCCCTGACTGCTAACCATCAGTTGTCCGGAGCGGACATTAACGTTAAAGGCAGCGGTTTTATTGACCAGACTCCCCCGGTGAAATTGAAACCGCTGCGGCCCTTCTCCCTCTCCCCCCAGTTTTGCTCGCAAACTGAAGTCGATTTTTGAATAGATATAAATAAAGGGAAAATCAACCACATAGATCTGTCGATCATCCATCAAGAGCTGGGTGGGGTTGACAGGCTCGGAAAAAACCGCCTGTATTTTTCCGTCCAGGGAAAAAGAAAAAAACACTAAAAATAGGAAAATCAAAAATACTTTCACTGTTGCCTCCGGATTAAATCAAGATTTTTGTTGTTCTTTCTCATATTGGCATAACGTTTAAGCTCCGGAAAACATCCCTTTTAAATGTCTTGCAAGCAGGTTTAGCCTGCATTTCTGATGAATCAATGATAAATAAATTTTTTCAAAAAAGCAACGACCGTCCTCGATTTCGAACGCATCCTCCTGCCCATATGAGTGTGTGCCTGGCAATTCTCATTCACTCAGATTACTTTAATCAGGATTCCGGTTGGGGTTTTCCTCGAAACCTATAATTTGTGTAATTTTTGCTTTCTATGGCCATACTTTTCAATATCATT